>NZ_AUBL01000012.1 GCF_000429225.1 Actinomyces dentalis DSM 19115 | reverse complement strand
GTCAACGCCCTGGTCTCCACGATCTTCGCCCAGACCAGCAGGGAGGCGGTCATGGCCCAGTACAAGCACGTCATCGACGCCTTGAGGGACCCGTTCCCCGAGATCGCCCGGATGCTGATCGACGCCGAGCCGGACCTGACGGCCTTCGCGGCCTTCCCCCGCGAGCACTGGACCAAGATCTGGTCCAACAACCCCATCGAGCGCCTCAACCGCGAGATCAAGCGCCGCGCCGATGTGGTCCAGGTCTTCCCCGACAGCGAGTCCGTCACCCGCCTGATCGGCTCCGTCCTGTCAGAGCAACGAGGAGTGGCAGTACGGCGAACGCCGCTACCTCTCCCAGACCTCACTGCGACACCTGACCGACATGCTCCAGGCCGACAACAGCACCGGCGGCCGCGCCGCCCTGCCCGCCATCACCACCTGACCGGAAGAACACCACACCAAGAGACTTGACCGATTCCGGATCGTCGGGCGCCGCGGAGGACCCCTAAAAGTACGCAGGAGCCACCTTTTCGGTGCTGTCGGATCCTAATGAGTGGGTCGTGGGGCCCCTTCTCACCGGGGGCGGCGGCTCGGAGGCGGGCGCCGCACTCGGCATCGCGGCCGCCCGGCCACCACGGCGAACGCGCAGGTTTCCAGTCGAACGCGCACCTCCCGCCCGCGCGTTCGACTGGAAACCTGCGCGTTCGTCATCCAGAGGCACGGCGGTGTCAGGGGCGTGATTGCAGCGTTACGGGTTCGGAGGAGCGGTCGATCAGTACGCCGCCCCCGTCGCCTCATCCGTCAGCACCCCCGCACCAGCCCCGGGCGCCACACGCCCCGCACCCAGAGGATCAGCGGCGACGGCTTGCTAGAGTACGCGCGGGTCCCCGGCATGGCGCCCGCCGTCCCGGGTGCTCTCGCGTGACGGGCGCCGCCGTCGATCCACCCCTTCGACCCGGAGAGCACGCCATGAGCCGCACCCCATCCAAGTCCGCCGCGTCCGGACCCGATCCCGAGCCCGAGCCCGGCGGCGCCGACGAGCCGACCCCCGCGTCCGGCCCCGCCGACCCGGTCGACCCGGCCGGCGAGACCCCCGCCGACTCCGCCGGCCCCGCCGACCCCGCAGGCGCGCGCGTGGGCGGGCGCCGCGTCCGCCCCGGCCTCGTCCTGGCGACCTGCTGCACCGCGCTGTTCGTCTCCTCGATGAACGCGGTCCTCATCAATGTCGCCCTGCCGATGATCCGCGCGGGCCTGGGCGCCTCGGCGACCCAGTTGCAGTGGGTGGTGGACGCCTACACCCTCATGATCGCCTCCCTCCTGCTCGCCACCGGCTCCATGGCGGACCGGTTCGGGCGCAAACGGGTCTTCATGACCGGACTGGTCCTGTTCGCCGCCGCCTCCGCCCTGTGCGCGCTGGCCCCCACGACCGTCTGGCTCATCGCCGGCCGCGGGCTGCAGGCGGTCGGCGGGGCCATGCTGACGCCGGTCGCCCTGTCGATCATCTCCGCGACCTACACGGACGCCACGGCCCGAGCCCGGGCCATCGGGGTGTGGGGCGCGGTCAGCGGCGTGTCGCTGGGGCTCGGGCCGATCGCCGGCGGTCTGCTCACAGACGCCTTCGGCTGGGAGGCGAGCTTCTGGCTGAACGTGCCCGTGTGCGTCGCGGCAATCGTCGCAACGGCGCTGTTCGTGCCCGAGTCGCGCGCGCCGCGCCCCCGCCGCCTCGACCCGGCCGGCCAGCTGCTCATGATGGTGTTCCTGGCCGGGGTGGTCGGGGCCCTCATCGAGGGCCCGGAGATCGGCTGGTCCTCGCCGCCGGTGCTCGTCCTGGCGGGGGCGGCCGCGGCGGGCCTGGCGGCCTTCGTCGTCGTGGAGCGGCGGTCGGCGGAGCCGATGGTGGACATCCGCTTCTTCGGCTCGGCGCCCTTCAGCGCCTCCATGCTCATTGCGGTGGCGGTGTTCACGGTGCAGGGCGCCTTCCTCTTCCTCATGTCCCTGCTGCTGCAGGGCCCCCTGGGCTACTCCGCGTCCGCGACGGGGGCGCTCCTGGTGCCGATGGCGCTGGTCCTGGCGCTGAGCTCCCCGTTCTCGGGGCGGCTGGTGGGCCGGCGCGGAACCCGCCCGTCCCTCGTGATCGGCGGGGCGGGGGTCTCGCTCGCCAGCCTCATGCTGGCCCTCCTGCCCGCCGACGCCCGGATGTGGTACCTCCTCGCCGTCTTCATGGTGCTGGGGGTGGGGCTCGGCTTCGTCAATCCGCCCATTACGACGACGGCGGTGGCGGGTCTGCCGCTGTCGCAGGCGGGCGCGGCCTCGGGGATGGCGTCCGCCTCCCGGCAGGTAGGCGTGGCGCTGGGGGTGGCGGTGGCCGGGTCGGTCGCCGGGGTCGACGACGCGCGCCTGGTCGCGGCGAGCCGTCCGGTGTTCTGGCTGGCGGTCGCGCTGGGGCTGGTGGTCGTGGTGCTGGGCGTGGTCTCGACGACCGAGTGGGCGCGCGGGACGCGCCGCCGCCTGGACGCGCTGTTCAGCGCCTGAGGCGGCGCGGCGGGCCGGGGAGGGAGCGCGGGGCGGACCCCGCGGCCCCCGCGCCCGGCGCTCGGGCGCGGAGCGATTGGATCTTGAGGAATGTGCCGGGAGGCCGGGGTTACGCGATGATGGGGCCGCCGGTGACGCCCCCGCCCGTTATTGTCCGTGGTCGGCCTCGATGAACCGCCTGTACATCTCCTCCGCCCGATCGTAGTTGTGACGCACATACTGGAGGAAATGGGCGTACTTGCGGAGACTATAGGCGTGGTTGGGGTCGGCTTCTACGGCCCGCTCGTACATCTCCTCCGCCCGATCATAATCACCACGCACGTTCTCGAGGAGGAGGGCGTAGTTGCCGAGGTTGTTGGCGTGAGCGGGGTCGGCCTCGATGGCCCGCTTGTACATCTCCTCCGCCCGATCATAATCACCACGCACACTCTCAAGGAGCCAGGCGTAGTCGACGAGGCTGCTGGCCATGACCGGATCGGCCGGTGTTGAAGAAGAGGCCGCGCGCGCACCCGAATCGCTTGAGCCCCGGATGGAGATCCCCATGAACCCACCCTACCATGAGGAAACGAGTCGGATAGTGCGGTGAGCCTTTCTCACCAGGAGTTGCGGCTCGGTGACACCCGATCGGCGCGGTGACGGGGATAGCGGGTGTCGGCGCGGGCGGCCGGGACCTGGATCACCGGCCCGGTTCCCCGCCCCCGCGGCGGATCCCCCCGCGGCGGCGCCTCCGGGCCCCTGCCCCTCACCCCCGCAGCAGGTCCAGGCCCACGCTGGCCACCACCGGCACGATCCCCAGGATGACGAAGGCCGGCAGGTGGCAGGCGCCCAGGGGGACGACGAGCCGCACCGCCAGGCGCTCGGCCGCCTCCTGGTCGCGCGCCGCCCGACCGGCCCGCAGCGAGGCCGCCGTCCCCGCCAGCAGCGGCCCCGGCGAGGCGCCGTCCTCCCACCCGGGCCGCAATCCCGCGTCCAGGCGGGATCGCCGCTCCCGCCACGCCTCGTCCTGCGGCGCCCGCCACGCCTCCTCCCAGCCGGAGCCCAGCAGCAGCGCCCGCCCCACGACCTCCGCCTGCCCCTCCCCCAGCGCCCGCCCGAGGGCCACGAGCGTCCCGGGCACGGACGCCCCCGCCTCCAGGGCCGCCGCCGCCAGGTCCAGGACGAGGGCCTCGTCCACGCCCCCGCCGTCGGCCTCGGCGGCCCGCACCAGTCGGGCGGTGGCCCGGTGCCCCACGACCATGAGCGCCACCCCCGCCGCCCCGAGCGCGCTCCCCCACCCGCCGTCGAGGAGGATCTCCTCGGGCCGGGCCCCGATCATGGCGCCCAGCACCAGCCCCACCGGCGGCAGGCAGGCCAGCAGCCGCGCCGTCGTGCGCGGGCCGGACAGCGCCGTGCGGCGCGAGCCCTCCGCCCGCCCCGACTCGGCGACGCCGTCCGCCACCGCCTCCAGCACCCCGGCCAGTGGCGCCCCCAGCACCTGGGTGAGGCGGCACGCGGCGGCGGCCCCGGGCACGGCGGCGGCCGCGTCCCGACGGCGCTGCTCGGCGGCCCGGGCCCGCGCCCCCGGTCGGGGCGGGCGCCAGCCCCAGGCGCCGTCGCGCCGCCGCGGCAGCCAGGAGCGCGGCGACCTGGCGGCCAGCGCCTCCAGGGCCGGGGGCACGCCGTCGGGCCCGGGCTCGGCGCCCCGGCGGATCCCGGCGCGCTCCAGGCTGCGCGACCAGGCGCGGGCCGGGGTGGCGCCGGCGCGCAGGAGCGTGGCGACCTCCGTGAGCAGCAGGCCGACGTCGACGTCCGCCTCCGGCTCGGCGGCGCGGGCCGGGCGGCCGCCGCCCCGGCGGCGCGGGCCGAGTCCGGCGGGCAGTTCGCGGCGGGCGGGCAGCATGAGGACGCACACCGCGAGCGCGACCAGCAGCCCCGCCAGGATCGGGCCGCCGCTCATGGCCGGCTCCCCGTCCGGCGCCGGGCGCCCCGAACCGGCTCGGCGCCGGACGTCGAACCGGCGCCCGGAGCCGTTCCCATACCGGGGATGCCGGGCGCCGCCCCGGCGGACCCGCCCCGCCGCGCCGGCCCCTCCCCGGCCCGGGCGAGGAGGGCGTCCAGGGACTGCGCGGCGGGCCCCGCGACCAGGGCGCCGTCGGGCCGCCGGCGCAGCGCCTCCTCGCAGACGAGCGCCCCGCCGCCCGGCCGGCGCCCCAGCACCCCCACCGAGGCGACCGCCCGCACCGCCCCCGCCGGGGTGCGCTCGCGCCGCAGGTGGACGACGGCGTCGAGGGCGCTGGCCGCCTGGGCCGCCACCGTGGTCTCGTCCATGCCCGCGAGCGCCCCCAGGGCGGTCAGGCGCGCGGGCACGTCCGCGGTGGAGTTGGCGTGCAGGGTCGCCCAGCCGCCCTCGTGGCCGGTGTTGAGGGCGGTGAGCACGTCGCGGACCTCGGGGCCGCGGCACTCGCCCAGGACGATCCGGTCCGGCCGCATCCGCAGGGCGGTGCGCACGAGCTCCGTCATGGTCACCGCCCCCACGCCCTGGACGTTGCGGCCGCGCTCCTGGAGGTGGATGACGTGGGGGTGGTCGGGGCGCAGCTCGCTGGCCTCCTCGATGCACACGATCCGCTCGGTGGGCGGCACGAGGGACAGCAGGGCTGCCAGCAGGGTGGTCTTGCCGGTGCCGGTGGCGCCGGTGATTAGGCAGGAGGCGCGGGCGCGCACCAGTCCGGCCAGCACCGGGGCGAGGTCGGCGGTCACGGTGCCGGCGTCCACGAGCTCGGCCAGGGTGAAGGCCCGGCGCCGCTTGGTGCGCAGGCAGATGAGGGTGCCGTCGTCGCTGAGCGGGGGCAGGACGGCGTTCAGGCGCGTGCCGTCGGGCAGGGTGGCGTCGACGACGGGGCTGGCGTCGTCCAGTCTGCGCCCGCAGGCCGCCGCCATTCTCACCGCCAGGGCGCGGGCCTCGGCCTCGCCCATGGCCGCGGCCCCGACCTCCTCCAGGCCGCGGCCCCGGTCGATCCAGGTGCGCCCGGCCCCGACGAGCACGTCGGTGACGGAGGCGTCGTCCAGCAGGGGCTGGAGGAGCGGGCCGGCGCCCCGCACGTCGGCGCGCACGCGGCGGCCCAGGTCCGCGATGCCCTCGGCGCCGGCGCCCGCCCGGGCCCCGTCCTCCAGGGCGACGGCGAATCCGGCCCCGCGCGCCAGGGCGCCGCGCACGCGCTCGAGCTCCTCCCCCGACGGCGCCTGGGGGCCCGCCGGCGCCGGGGGGCTCATGCCGGCACCCCCGTCGCGACCCGGGGCCGGGCGGTCCTCACCGCCGGCGCGCTCCCGGCCCCGCCCGCCGCCGGGGGTTCGGCAGCCCTCGCCGCCGGCGCGCCCGTCGGCGCCGGGGTCCTCGCTGCGGGCGGCGCCGGGCTCCCGGCCGCGTCCGGCTCCTCGTCGTCGAGCCCGGCCAGCACTCGCTCGGCGAGGAGGCGGACCGCGCGGCGGGCCGAGCCCCGCCCGCGGGTGATGTCGTCGCCGCGGGCGTCGCGCTGGCGCACGGAGCGGTCCGTGGGGACCCGGCCGAGGATCTCGCAGTCGGTCAGCGCCGCGAGCTCGGCGTCGTCGAGGTCCTCGCCGACCCGCCGCACGACGAGCTCCACCGGCCGCCCCGACTGCGCGGCCAGGCGGGGCGCCAGGATCTGGGCCGCCAGGGCGGAGCGCAGGTCGAGGCCGGTCACGAGCAGCACCCGGGCGCCGGCGGGGGCGGGCCAGGGGCGGGGCAGGTCGAGCAGGACGAGGTCGTGCCCGCAGGCCAGGGCGCGCAGGACGGGCTCCAGGCGCGCGGCGGCGTCGGGCCCGCCGCGCCCCTGGCCGGACAGGACCGGGACGCCGAGCCAGGTCGGCAGGGCGTCGGTGAGGCGCTCGGGGCGGAAGACGGTCTCCGCGGCGTACAGGTCGTCCCAGCACAGGCCGGGCTCCAGGCCGTGCCCCAGGTGCAGGCCCAGGCCCCCGGCCGGGTCGGCGTCGACGACGGCGACCCGGCGGCCCTGGGCGGCCAGGGCCCGCGCCAGCAGGAGGAGCACGGTGGTGGCCCCGATCCCTCCGCGGGCGCCCGTCACCGCCACGATCCGGCCGAGCGGCGGGTGCTGGGCGGACAGCAGCAGTCCGAGCAGGCGGCCCGCCCCGCCCGGGCCCAGGCAGTCCTCCAGGTCGGCCACCACCACCGGGCCGGGGCCGGAGCCGGCGGAGCCGGCGGGGGTCTCCGCGCCCGCGGCGCCCCGCCGCAGGACGAGCACCGCCGGGGCCGCGGGAGCCCCCGCCCCCTCCCCCGCGCCCCCGTCCGCCGGGTCCTGGCGGGAGACGACGAGGATCTGGCGGGCCAGGGCGGCGCTCTCCGCCGCGGAGGCGGCCAGCAGTGGGCCGCGTCCGGTGGTGTCGCGGACGAGCTCGACCAGGCCGTCCAGGCGCGGGTCCTCGCCCTGGCCGGGCTCGATGATGACGCGGGGCGCGGTGGCGGCGGGCACGGGGACCTCCTGATCGGGTTCGGGCCTGCCCGGGCGCGGGCGGCGCGGGCGCGGGCGGGGCCCGCCCCTCCAGGGTGGGGCCGCGGGGCCTCTCGCGCACCCCGCGCCGTCGAGCCCTGTGGATCGGGGGTGCGCGAACCGCGCCTGTGGTGCCCGGCTCTCGGTAGGCTCGCGGGGAAAACCCGGCACGGGGCGCGAGGAGGGCGTGATGCGGACGAACGGGACGAGCGGGGGGAAGGGGAAGAGGGGGAGGCAGGCGGCCTACTTCGACCTGGACAAGACGGTGCTGGCCACCTCCACGACCCTGGCCATGGGCGACCCCATGCGGCGCAGCGGACTCATCTCGACCACGGCCCTGGCGCGCGGCGTCGTCGCCCAGCTGCCCTACCTGCTCATCGGGGCGGACGAGGCGCAGGGCGAGCGGCTCATGAACCAGCTGGCGCGCCTGTCCACCGGGGTGGAGCGCTCCCGCCTGCAGGAGGTGGTGGCGCAGGCCATGTCCACGGCCATCGAGCCGGCCGTCTACACCGAGGCCCTCGACCTCATCGAGGCGCACCGGCGGGCCGGGCACGACGTCGTCATCGTCTCCGGCTCCGCCGAGGAGATGGTCGAGCCCATCGCCGCGCTCGTGGGCGCGGACCGCTCAGTGGCCTCCCGCATGGAGGTGGACGGGCAGGGCCGTTTCACGGGCCGGATCTCCCGCTCCCTGCTGCACGGGGCGAAGGTGGAGGCCCTGGAGGCCGACGCCCGCGCCCACGGCATCGACCTGTCGGCATCCTGGGCCTACTCGGACTCCGTCTCCGACCTGCCCATGCTCCAGGCGGTGGGGCACCCGGTGGCCGTCAACCCGGACCGGGACCTGCGCCGCCGCGCCCAGGAGGAGGGCTGGCCGGTGCGCGACTTCCAGCGCCCGGTGACGCTGCGGCGCCTGCTGCCCTCCCCGCCGTCGTGCGGGCACCGGGCGGAGGCCGCGCTGAGCGGCGCGCTGCTGGTGGGCGCGGGGGCGGCGGTGGCCTGGCTGGTGGCCCGACGGCGCTGAGCGGCCGCCCGGTCCGGGCCGCGGGTCCGGCGGCGCTGAGCGAGGACTCAGCCCGCGCCCGGATCCGGCGCGGGCCCGGCCCCGGCCGATCCCGCCGCGGCGGCGGGGTCCGCCGGCCCCGCCGCCGTGATTCCGGCCTGCACGCTGCGGCAGATCCCCCGCGCCTCGTCCAGGCCCACGAGGACCGCCTCGGCCTGCCACACGACCCAGGCGACGACCCCGTCCATCGTCCCGGAGGCGTACGCGGCCGCGGCGTCGGCGTAGGCGGCGGGCGCCCGCCCGGCGTAGGCGTCCACGACGGCGACCCCCGTGGGCTCCAGCCCGTCGCGCGCAATGAGGTGGCGCACCAGGAGTCGGCCGACGGCGGCGTTGCCGGCCGTGAAGGGCCTGACGGCCACCATCTCGGCGTGGACGACGGCGGCGCGCACGAGCGCGGGCAGCGCGGGGGCCTCGATGAGGCGGACCAGGCCCTCCAGGCGCGCGGTCAGCTCCTCGCCGTCGGGCGCCGAGCCGGGCCCCGCCTCGACGGGCGCCCGCCCCGGGGGCCGCGGGGCGGCGACCTCCTCCAGGCCCAGTCGCCCGGCGACGGCGAGCGGCCCGACGACGTCGCGGTGCAGGGCCGCCAGGAGGGTGCGGGCGCCGGGCGCCGCCGGACGGCTCCGGCCGCGCAGGTCCGGCATCCAGCCGTTCAGGCGCACGCCCGCCCGCCACAGCCCGGCGACGGCGTCGAGGGAGGGGTCGCCGGTGCAGGCCCCGGTCAGGGACCCCGCGGCGATGGCCCCGCGCAGGACGGCGGGGGGCAGGACGGCGCCCTCGACGCCGGCGGAGGCGATCGCCCCCCGGACGGCCGCCTCGGCCCGGGCCTCGCGCCAGCGGCGGCGCAGCGCCTCGTGCCACCGCAACTGCGCGGTGGCCTCCCGCAGCGCCTCCTCGGCGCGCGCCACCCGCTCGTCGGAGGCGATGGCGCGCAGGGCCGCCGGGAGGGGGTCGGTGCTCACCGGCCCACCCTACGGCCGCGCGCGGCCGCGCCGCCCCGCCGGCTCAGGGCGCGCCGCCGCCCGAAGGCGGGCGTTTCCGAAACGGTCGCCTCACGCCGGTCCCGGGCCGCGCCGCCGGGTCCGGATCGTCGCCGAATCGAAGGCGTCGCAGGGGCCGAATCGCCGCCCGCATCCGGCTAGGCTCACGACCGTGAGTGCAACCCATCCCCAGCACCCCGGCTCCCCAGCCCTTCCACCGCCGACTCCCGCCGCCGGTATCCTCACGGCGCCCCGCGGCCGGCGCCGCGACCACCTCCTGGTCACCGTCGTCGGCCTCATCCTGGCCCCCGCCATGCCCGCCCTGGCGGGCCTGTCCTCCGAATCCGCCCTGACGGGCCATCTGCTCCTGGCCCTGCTCGACCTCGTGCTGCTGGCGGTGGTCGCGATCGGCGCCCAGTCGCTGTTCGGGACGCGATCCTCCCTGGGCGGCGTCGTCGCGGGGATGACCGCCCTGGTCATGCAGATCGTCATCCTCCTGTCCTCCGACGGCGCCGCCGTCGTCCCCTTCCCCTGGGCCCGCGCCCTCATCCCCACCGGCATGACCCTCATCGAGGTCGGCGTGCTCGTGGGCGGCGCCTGGGGCATGCGCATGGCCCGCCGCGCGGGCCGGGCCGAGGCCCGGGGCGCGGCCCGGCTGGCCACCGACGACGCCCGCATCGGCGTCACCCCCGCCGCGCCGCCCTCCCGGCGCCGCGATCACATCGCCTCCCTCCTGGTCATGCTGAGCGCGGTGGCGTTCGCCCTGGGCGCCCTGCAGTGCGGCTACGCCGAGCTGGTGCGGGGCGAGGGCCCGGCCAACGCCTTCGTCCTCCTGGCCGTGCCGGTCCTGCTGGGGCTCGGCACGGTCTTCACGGGCCGCTCCACGCTCGGGGCGCGCGTCGTGGGGCCCCTGCTCGCCCTGGCGGGCCTGCCGGCGTTCGCGTCCTGGACCTTCCCGGGCCTGCCGGGCCGCGGCCTGTTCGACCGGATGCTGCCCGACGACCCCACCGCCATCACCTTCGTCGCCACCGGCGTGCTGCTGACGAGCATCGGCTGGGGGGTCCACCTGGCCCGGCGCGAGGGGCGGACCTCCGAGCTGGCCGCCCTGCGCGCGGGCGTCTTCGACTCCACCCTGTGAGCCCGGGGCGCCCCGGCCCCGGCCGAGTCCGGCTCGACGGCCCCGGCCGAGTCCGGCTCGACGGCCCGCGCCCGGGGCGCGGCCGCGACGGGGGCGCCCCGGCCGAGTCCGGCACGCCTCCGCGGACCGGCGGCCCCGGCCCGCTACGGTGACCCGGAAGGAGGAACGATGAGCACCGAGAGCCCGAACCGCGATGAGGACAAGTTCAGCCCCGCTGTCGACGCCGAGGAATTGACGACCCTTGAGGAGGTTTTCGACGGGCTCGAGATACCGGCCCCGGCCCCGGTCCTGGGTGAGGACGGCAGCGTCGTCGCCTCCGGGTTCGCCCCGGGTTCCGCCTCCGGGTACGACGCCGGATCCACCGCCGCCTCCGGAGCCGAGGCCGGGCCCACCGCCAGGTCCGCCCCCGGATCCGACGCCGGGCCCGCCCGGGAACCCGCCGTCGAACCCGTCGCCGAACCCGTCGCCGGGCCCGCATCCGGGCCCGCCCGGGGCTCCGCCGCCGGGCCCGTGGCGCCCAAGCCCACCTCCGGACCCGCCACCAAGCCCACTCCGAGGGCGGCCAGGGCCGCGTCCAGGGCCGTCCCGGGGACGACCTCCGGACCCGCCCGGGAACCGGGGCCCTCGACCACTCGTCGGCCGTCCTCGACCGCGGCGTCCTCCGGCCCCGCCCGAACGGCCGGGGCCGCGGCCAGGACTCCGGCGGCCTCCGGGTCCGCCCCCGAGGCGTCCACGCCCCCCGAGGCGGAGGCATACCCGGCCTTCCCGTCGAGCACCCCGAGGGCGGGCCGCCACGCGCGAACGGACGGGCGCTCGGCCGCCTCCGCAGCCTCGGCCGCCTCCTCCGCCTCGTCGACCTCCGCCGCCTCGTCCGACGACGCCGCGGACCTGTCCGAGGCGCCGGGCCGCAGCGGTCAGACGACGGCGGTGCGCCGTCGGTCCCTCTTCGCGCGCACGTCCGCCGACGACGCCGGCACCCCCCGCCCGACCGACCAGGCCCTCCCCGCCGACCGGCCCGGGCCCGCTCGGGCCGCGGCGGCCTCTGCGCCGTCGGCGCCCGACACCGCCCGGACTCCGCCCGGCACCGCCCGGGCGCGCTCCGAGGCCGCCGCCCCGGAGTCCGCCGAACCCGCCCAGGAGCGGGCCGGGAAACCGGACGGGGGGACCACCGGCACGCCCGCCAAGGAGGCCGAGACCCCCGCATGGCTCACGCGCGAGGCCGCCCGCGCCCAGCGCCGCAGCAGTCGGCGCAGCCGGCAGCGCAGTGACGACGACATCCTCCTGGACGGCTCCACGATCGTCGGCCGCCCCGCCTCCCGCGCCGGCGCCCACTGGGCCGGGGTGCTGATGTCCCTCGTCCTGCTCCCCGCGGCGTGGTTCTTCGTGCACGGCGCCGCCGACGTGCTCACCAGCACCGTCGAGCCCCACCGCTTCGCCTTCGACCCGAAAGCCATCTTCGAGCTGGTCGCGGGCCTGCTCACCATGGGCGTGGCGCTGTGGACCGCCTGCCGCTCCTCGCTGGGCTCGATCGTCGTGGGCGCCCTCAGCGCGGTGCTGGGCCTGCTCTTCCTCCTGCTGCCCACTCCCATGAACGGGCTCGTCGGTCCGGTCCTGGACCGCCTGACCGCCCAGTCCACCCTCGGGGCGGACCTGGCCGCCTACTTCTGGACGGACGCCTACTCCGGCAAGTTCGTCGTCCTGGGCCTGTTCATGGTCATGGTCGGCGTCGTGTCGCACTCGGCGCGCCGCGCCGGGCGCCGCGAGCAGGAGATCATCGACCGCGGGCGCCGCTTCTGAAGTCTTCTGAGCCCGGGCGCCGCCCGACGCCGTCACGCGCGGCGCCCGCTCCCCCGCCCGACGACGCCGTCACGCCGTCCGCCGTCGGCCCGGACGCCGAAGTCTCAGCATGGGATCGGGCGGCGGGCCGCGCCTCATGACGGCCTAGCCTGGGCCCGTGCCCCCGTCCGCCGCCCGCGCCCCCGAGATGACGACGACGCGCCACGCCCTGCGCGATGCCGCGCCCATCGTCGTCGGCTACGTGACGCTGGGGCTGGCGGCGGGGATGCTGCTCGTGGCCCGGGGACTCGCCTGGTGGTGGGCGCCGGTGTGGTGCCTGGTCATCTACTCGGGCACGATGCAGATGCTGCTGGTGCCGCTGGCCGGGGCTGGCGAGCCCCTGGCCGCCATCGCCGCCTCCGCCGTCTTCGTCTCGGGCCGTCACGTCTTCTACGGCCTGGGCTTCCCGCTCGACCGCATACGCGCCCGCGCGCCCGCGCGCCTGTACGCGATCCACGCCATCACCGACGAGGTCTACGCGCTGCTGGCCTCCAAGGACCGCACCCGCATGAGCGGGCGCTACCTGCTGAGCGTGGAGGTCATCTGCCACTCCTCCTGGACGGCGGGCGCCACCGCCGGCGCCCTGGCCGGGACCTGGCTGGCCGCCCTCGTCGGCGAGCGGATCGAGCTGCTGGGCTTCGTGCTCACCTCCCTGTTCGTGGTCCTGGCGATCGAGAACTGGCGCACGCACCCGGACCCGTCGGTCCTCGCGCTGGGCCTGGTCGCCGGGACTGCGGGCCTGGCCGTGGGCGGCTCTGCGGCGCTTCTCAGCGCCCTGGGCGTCCTCGCGCTGGGGCTGTGCGCCCTGTACCTGTGGCGCCGCCGCGCGGGCCGGACGGGCGGGCCCGCGCCAGCGGGGCCCGCCCCGGAAGGGCCCGCGCCGGAGGACTGCGAGCCGGACGGGGCCGCGCCGGAGGGCCGGGCCCGCTGATGCTCACCGACCCGCAGATCGCCGTCGCCGTCGTGGTGGTGGCCGCCATCACCTTCGCCTGCCGTATCGCCCCCTTCGCGCTGCTGCGCGGGCGGCGCGCCGGCCCGCTGCTGGGCTTCCTGTCCGCCACGATGCCGCTGGGCGTCATGATCGTGCTCGTCGCCTACACCCTCGACGGCGTGGGCGCCGACCCGGCGACCTGGGCGCCGGCCGCGGCGGGGATCGCCTCGACCGCCGCCCTGCACCTGTGGCGCCGCACGATCGGCCTGTCCCTGATCGGCGGGACCGCCGTCTACGTCGTCGCCTCCCTCGCCCTGGGCTGAGGCGCCGGCCGCGCCCCCGAGCCCGGCGCCCGAACGCGGCGCCGCGCCGCCGGTCTCGCGGAAGGGACGGAGTGGGCGGGCCCTTCGTTAGAGTGCCGCCGTGCCCGTCAACGTTCTGCGCCCCGGCCCGTGGACCCATCGTCATCTCACCGCCGGCGGGACCCGCTTCCACACCGCGCTCGCCGGTCCGCAGACCCCCGTCGGGGAGTCGGGCCCGTCCCGCCCGCTGGTGCTCCTCCTGCACGGCTTCCCGCAGTGCTGGTGGACGTGGCGCAAGGTCATCGAGCCCCTGGCCGACGCCGGCCACCGGGTCGCGGCCCTGGACCTGCGCGGCTTCGGCGGATCTGACCGCCCGCCGTCGGGCTACGACCTGGTGACGCTGGCCGACGACGTCCACGGGGTCATCAGCGCCCTGGGGCACGAGAGCGCCATTGTCGTCGGCCACGGCCTGGGCGGTCACGTCGCCTGGCTCATGGCGGGCCGCTTCGCCCGGACGGTGCGCGCCATCGTCCCGGTGGGGGCCCCGCACCCGGTGGCGGTGCGCTCGCTGCGCGGCCGGAACTTCTCGGGCAGCGCCCTGCAGTACCTCGGCTTCAAAACGCCCTTCCTGCCCGAGCGCACCCTGTCCACCACCGCCGGCATGGAGCGGCTGCTGCGCTCCTGGGCGGGGCCGCGCACCCGCGACGCCGTGGCCCGCTCGGCGGGCTACTACGCGGCGCTCCTGGCCCGGCCGGGCGCGGCCCGCTCCGCCCTGAGCAGCGTGCGCAACCTCATACTCAGCCGCGCCGAGGTGGCCGCGCTGACGGAGCCGGTGAGTCTGCCGGTGCTCAGCGTCCAGGGCGAGGTGGATCCGGTCCAGCCCGCCCAGGCCTACGCCCGCGACACCCACCACGTGGCCGGGCGCCTGGCGCAGGTGACGGTCCGCGGCGTCGGCCACTTCCCGCAGGAGGAGGCCCCGGCCCCGCTCGTCGACGTCCTGCTGCCCTTCCTGGCGGAGGTCGGCGCGGCCGGCTGAGCCTCCCCCGCCGACGCCGCCCGCCCGGGCCGGACCTCACACGCCCGCGCGCGGGCACAGCTCCGGGCCACCGGGCGGGTCGGCGAAGACCCCGACCTCACACGCCCACGCGCGGGCACAGCCCCTTCTCGGCCAGCGCGCACCGCTCGCAGCGGGGCGCGCGGGCGCGGCAGACGGCGCGCCCGTGCTCGATGAGCCGGTGGCAGCCGTCGGTCCAGCGCCGCGGCTCCCACAGGGCGGCGATGTCCCGCTCGACGGCGAGGGGGTCCTTCGCGCTCGTCCACCCCAGCCGCCGGGCCAGGCGCCCCACGTGCGTGTCGACGGTGATGGCCGGGACGCCGAAGGCGTCGCCCAGCACGACGTTGGCGGTCTTGCGCCCCACCCCGGGCAGGGCGACGAGCTCGTCGCGCGAGGCGGGCACGGCGCCGCCGCAGGAGTCGACGAGGGCGGCGCCCAGGGCGATGAGGCGCCGCGCCCGGGTGCGCTGCATGCCCAGGGGCCGCAGCTCCTCCTCCAGGGCCTCCGGATCGGCCCCGGCCAGGGCGGCGGCGTCGGGGTGGCGGGCGAAGAGCGCCGGGGTGAGGGCGTTGACGCGCCTGTCGGTGGTCTGGGCGGACAGGACGGTGGCGACCAGCAGCTGGAAGGGGCCGTCGTGGACCAGGGAGCAGCGGGCGCCGGGGTAGAGGCGGGCGAGCTCGTCGTCGACCGCCGCGGCGCGCCCGGAGGCGCACTCCCGCGGGGGCGGCGACGCGGGCGCGCGCGAAGCGGACGTGCGCCGTGTCATACTTGTCCTCCTCCTCGTGGTCCCGACCCGCTCCGCCGTCGGCTCGGTTCGCACGCGAACATCACGATCCGGTGAATCGTGGCCGCAGGAGCCTTTGACCCGCGCCACACGAGACTACAATGCTCGACGGCGTGCCGCATATCACAAATCATGACAGGATAAGACGTTGAGACGGCCCCGCCCCGGGCCGGGCGAACCACACCACAGGAGGACCTTCGTGGACGACAGCATTATCTCCAGGATCCCGCTCTTCGAGGGGATGAGCCCGGAGGAGCAGGAGGAGCTGCGCGCCATGATGACGCAGACCACCCTGCGCCGCGGCGAGACCCTCTTCAACGAGGGCGACGCGGGCGACCGCTTCTACGTGCTCCTGTCCGGCAAGGTCAAACTCGGCCACGCCTCCGCGGACGGCCGGGAGAACCTGCTGGCCGTGCTCGGTCCGGGCGAGGTGGTCGGCGAGCTCACCCTGTTCGACCCGGGCCCGCGCTCCACCACGGCCACCGCCGTGGCCCCCACGGACCTGCTGGCCCTGGAGCACGGCCAGCTCATGAGCTTCATCGAGGCCCACCCGACGCTGGCCAAGGACATGCTGCGCGCCCTGGCCCAGCGCCTGCGCCGCACCAACACGGCCCTGGCGGACCTGGTGTTCTCGGACGTGCCCGGCCGCGTGGCCAAGGCCCTGCTGGACCTGGCGGACCGCTTCGGCTCGACGACGGAGGACGGCGTCCACGTCCCGCACGACCTCACCCAGGAGGAGCTGGCCCAGCTGGTGGGCGCCTCCCGCGAGACGGTCAACAAGTCGCTGGCGGAGTTCGTCTCCCGCGGCTGGATCCGCCTGGAGGGGAGGGCCGTCACGCTGCTCGACGTCGACCGCCTGCGCCGTCGCGCCCGCTGAGCCCCGCCCCCGCACGGCCCCGTCGCACGACGGCGCCCGCCGTCCCGGGGCGGCGGGCGCTGCTGCACGCGGCCGGGACGGCCTCATGCTCATGGCGCGGTCGTGCCCGGGCCGGCGGGCCCCGTCCGCCTCAGGCGCCGGTGGGCCGCTTGAGGTAGGCGACGAGGCTGTCCGAGCCGGCCGGCCCGGGCACGACCTGGACGAGCTCCCAGCCGTCGGCGCCCCACTGGTCGAGGATCTGCTTGGTGGCGTGGGTGATGAGGGGGATGGTGGCGTACTCCCAAGTAGTCATGCGGCGAGCCTACGACCGCCTCCCCGCCGTCGGGAAGCGGCGCCGCCGGTTCGTCCGCGGCCCGTCCGCCCGCAACCGCCCTGCCCGCGGGCGGGCCGCGCCGGCGGCACCCGCCGCCCCGGCGCGCGGGCGAGGACGGCGGGGGACCGCGATCGGCCCGACGACGCGCCGGCGGCCGTCTCAGCGCACGCGGGCGAGGATGCGCGGGGCCCGGCGGGCGTGTATCTCGGCGACGAGCTCGTCGTCCTCGCGGCGCAGCCAGGCGCCCCAGTCGGTGACCTCGGGGAAGCGGCGCAGCAGGGCCCGCCGCTCGCGCTCGGTCAGGCCGCCCCAGACTCCGAAGGACGACTCCGAGTCGAGGGCCTCGGCCAGGCACTCCATGCGAACCGGACAGGTGAAGCACAGTGTGCGGGCATCGCGCTGCTCCGCGCCCTTGCCGAAGAGCTGGTCCGGCTCGACCTCGGCGCAGGCGGCTCGCATCACCCAACTCTGGTCCGTTGACGTCATCTCACAACTCCCTGCTGCGGCTTCCGACCACAGTGTCGGCAGCATCACACAGACACGGTATGCCAACCGTGTGACATTGACCAAATCCACACCACGCCGAGTCATCTCCCGGGTGTGTCCGCTGGACAGGGCGCCCCCCGCCGCCCCGGCGGGCGGACACGACGCGGCAGACGGTCGAGCGCGCCCCGCCGCCGCCCGGCCCCGACGTCGCCGGAGCCGCCGCGCCCGGCGCCCGACGCCGGGGGCGCCGTCGGCTCCGACGGGGACTCCCGCCCATCTCTCCTAGCGGATTTCCAGGCTCGGAGCGTCGTGGCCCACAGCGCCGAAGTGGCCGGAACCCGTACTCTAACCCCATGTCGAAGAAGTCCTCCCCGCGGTCCTCCTCGCGCCCGCGCGGCCGTGCGCTCTCGCCGGCACAGGCCGTCTCGATGCTCCTCGTCTTCCTGCTCCTGTCCGGAGTGGGGGGGATCCTGACGGCGGGCTTCGCCATGCCCTTCGTCGGCGTCGCCACCGCCATCACGGGCGCCTCCGAGGACTTCTTCAACGAGCTGCCCGACGACTTCAACGCCCTCGAGCCGAGCCAGATCTCCAGCATCAAGGCGTCGGACGGCACCGAGATCGCCAAGTTCTACGCGGAGAACCGGATCGTCGTCCCGCTGGACTCCATCTCCGTCAACATCCAGCACGCCATCGTGGCCGTGGAGGACCAGCGCTTCTACCAGCACAAGGGCGTCGACCCGACGGGCATCATCCGCGCCGTGGTCTCCAACGCCAACGGCGGTTCCCAGGGGGCCTCGACCCTCACCCAGCAGTACGTGCGCAACGTGCTCATCGAGGCGGGCCTGCAGAAGGACGACTCGTCGGCCGTCGCCGCCGCCACGGAGAGGTCCACCGCCCGCAAGCTGCGCGAGATCAAGTACGCCCTGACCCTGGAGAAGAAGTTCAACAAGGAGCAGATCCTCGAGGGCTACCTCAATATCGCCGCCTTCGGCCCCTCCACCTACGGGGTGGAGGCGAGCGCCCGGCACTACTTCTCGCACTCGGCCAACGAGCTGTCCATCCCCGAGGCGGCCCTGCTGGCCGGCCTGACCAACGCCCCCGGCGCCTACGACCCGGTCGCCTTCCCGGACAAGGCCAAGAGCCGCATGGACTGGGTCCTGGAGAAGATGTACGAGGAGAAGTTCATCTCCCAGGAGGAGTACGAGGCCGGCAGGGCCGTCCAGATCGCCGACATCCTCCATGTCACCGAGACGGTGGGCGGATGCGGCGCGGCCGGGCAGGCCGCCTACTTCTGCGAGTACGTGCGCGGCGAGATCGAGAACTCCGAGCTGTTCGGGGCGACCGAGGCCGAGCGCCGCCAGCGGCTGCTGCGCGGCGGCCTGAACATCACCACCACCCTCGACCTGGCCAAGCAGAGCGCGGCCGACGCGGCCGTCCAGGCCTACGTGCCCACGGGGGACGAGTCGAACGTCAAGGCGGTGCTCGTGTCGGTCGAGCCGGGCACGGGCAGGATCATGGCCATTGCTCAGAACACCAACTTCGGCGTGGCCACCGAGAGCGATCCGACGGCGACCCAGATCTCGCTGGGCGTGGACGCCAAGCACGGCGGCCTGGAGAACACCGACGGGACCTCGGGCTTCCAGCCGGGCTCGAGCTTCAAGGCCTTCGTCCTGGCGGAGTGGTACCAGGAGGGTCACTCCCCCTACACCAGCTTCAACACCTCCCCGACGGTCTTCCCGGCCTCGGCCTGGACCATCTCCTGCGACCCGAGCAAGGCCGACGAGTGGAGGGTCAACAACGCCGATCCCTCGGAGGGCGGGACCCACAACGTCATCGACTCCACGCGCATGTCGATCAACGTCGGCTACGCGCGGATGACCGCCCAGATGGACATCTGCAACATCACCGGCCTGGCCGCCAGGCTGGGCGTGACGACGAACGACGGCTCGGCCCTGACCCCCTCGCCCTCGATCGCCCTGGGCAGCCAGGAGGTCACCCCGCTGCAGATGGCCAACGCCTACGCCACCTTCGCCGCCCACGGCCTGTACTGCAAGCCCATCGCCATCGACTCCATCACCGACTACGACGGCAATAACCTGGCGGTCCCCTCGGCCGACTGCTCCCAGGTGATGGAGGCCAGGGCCGCGGACCAGACGGCCTCGACGCTCACCTCCGTCCTGACCTCCAACGGCACCGGGAAGCACGCCATCCTCAACGGCGGGCGCCCGGCCGCGGGCAAGACGGGAACCACCGAGGACATGGACAACGCCTGGTTCGTGGGCTTCACCCCGACCCTGAGCGCCGCCGTGTGGCTGGGGCACTCCGAGGGCTACTCGACCATGGCGCCCCAGTACATCGGCGGGCGCTACTACGCCACCATGTACGGCTCGGACGCGCCGGCGCCGCTGTGGAAGACGTACATGGACGCGGCCCTGGCCAACACCCCCGTCGCGGGCTTCTCCTCGGCGAGCACGGGTCCTCAGACATCGACCCCGGGCAACGGGGGCAGCACCAACGCCAGCGACAATAACGGCGGCAGCGGCGGCGCCACGGAGGCGAACGCCTCCGTCGAGGCCCCGACGGCGCCCTCCACGCAGGAGCCCTCCGTCTCCCAGGCGCCCCCCGTCCAGCCGCCCGCTCAGGCCACCGCGCCCGCGGAGCAGCTCCCGGCCACGGAGCAGACCCCGCGCCGGACTCAGGAGACGTCCCAGAGCCTCGCCCCCGACGACGACGAGACCGGGCGGTGAGCGCGCTGCGAGCGGCCGCGCGGGCGCTCACCGGGACGGCGCTCGTCGGCGTCGGCGTGCTCGGCTACGCCCTCGTCGAGGCCCGGATGCCCGTCCTGCGCCGCGTCGACGTCCCCGTCCTGGCGCCCGGCGAGGAGCCGCTGACGATCCTGCACCTGTCCGATCTGCACCTGACGGGCCGCACCGAGGAGCGCGTGGAGTGGGTGCGCGCCCTGGCCGGGCTGCATCCCGACGCCGTGGTCAACACCGGGGACAATCTCTCCTTCGCCTCCGGGATGGAGCCGCTGCGCCGCGCGCTCGAGCCGTTCCTGGGGCTGCCGGGGGCCTTCGTCATGGGCGATCACGACTACCGCGCGACGGCCTTCAAGCTCCCCACCCGCTACCTGCGCGCCGACCCGCGCGCCGGCGACGACCCGCAGGTCGAGGCGCGCGTGGCCGAACTGCCCTGGCGCGAGGTCCGCGATCTGCAGGCGAGCGGCGGGTGGGCGGACCTGTGCAACGCCCGCGGGGCGATCGCGGTGCGCGGACGGCGCATCGACCTGGTCGGCGTCGACGACCCCCATGCCGAGCGCGACGCCTACCCCGCCCCGCCGGAGGAGTCCGCGCCGCCCGAGGCTCCGGCGCCGTCGGGGCCGTCAGCAGTGGTGCCGTCGTCGGAGCCGTCGACTCCGGAGGGCCCGCGGGAGCCGGCGGTGCGCGACCGGGCGGGTCAACCGCTGCGGATCGGCGTGACCCACGCCCCCTACCGGCGGATCCTGGAGAGGATGTCGGCCGAGGGCGTGGCCCTGGCCCTGGCCGGGCACACCCACGGCGGCCAGCTGTGCGTGCCGGGCTTCGGGGCGCTGGTGACCAACTGCGACCTGGACCGCTCGCGCGCCTCCGGGCTCTCGCAGTGGCCGGGGCGCCCGGGCGCGCCGCGGGCGGCCGGCCCCATGTACCTGCACGTCTCGGCGGGGCTGGGCACCAGCCCCTACACGCCCGTGCGCATCGCCTGCCGCCCCGAGGCCACGCTGCTCACCCTCGTGCCGAGCGCCTGACTTCGCGGGACCGGCGGTCGGCGACCCTCGACCGCGCGGGGCCGGCGCACCGGCGCCCGGCCCGGTGTCCGACGTCCGGCGTCCGGCGCCCGGCGTCCGGCGTCCGGCGACTTCCGGCGGGTCGTGCACCGCGCCCGTGCGCCGCGCCCCGGCCCCGCGCGGTCGAGGGTCGCGGGTCGCACCGGGAGTCGCGGTCGGGGCCGGTGCACGGACCCCCGCGCGGTCGAGGGTCGCGGAGTCCACGTGACCGATGCCTCTTCGGGAAGATTTCCGCCTCTCCGCCCGGCACGGCTATGCTGTCTGCGCTGCACACGGGGTGTGGCGCAGTTTGGTAGCGCGCTTCGTTCGGGACGAAGAGGTCGTGGGTTCAAATCCCGCCACCCCGACCATTCAGTGGCCGCCGTCACAGATGGCGGCCACTTCTCGTTGGAACCGCGCGACCCGGCCGGGCGGGTCCTGCTGCGCGGAAGCGCGACGTCCGCTATGGCACCAGCCAGACCCGAAGGCCCCGGGGCCCGCGGAGCCGCGCCGGGTCGTCTGCTGCGCTCCTTCACCCTCCGCTACGCTCCCTTTTCTCGTACAGTGAAGGGTGAAGGGGCGTAGCAGAGTGAAGAGGGAATGATGAACGCGGCGCCCGGCTGCCCGTCAGGCACTGCGCCTCATCTCAACGAAGTCGTACTCGCCGCCGTTCGTCACCTGCACGAAACCGCGCACCACGCGGAATCCACTCCTTCGATAGACCTTGATCCCCCGCTGATTGAACGAGGCGACCGACAGGCGAATCTCCGCGCCGGGGTGCGCCTCCCGGATCCAGTCCAGGTTGCGCCGCATGAACATGAGGCCCAGACCCCGGCCGGTGAAGTCCGGGCGCATCCCCAGCCCGATCTCCACCGCGCGGCCCTCTTCGGAGAGGTCGCCGGAGAGGAAGCCGAAGAGCCGGCCGCCCCGCCTCACCTGGAGGAGGAAGTCGGGCCACAGCGCCGGGGTCACGAATTCTTGGTAATCCTCCGGATCCGCCGTCATGTCATAGAAATCATAGGGCGGCGGATACTTCCACTCGTCCGCGATCTCCCGGGCGGTGGAGGCGTCCATGCGCGAGTAGACGAGTTCGGAGCCGCCCTGGTCGGAGGCCGTACGGGGCGAATACTGGTCCATCAATCCCTCCACTTAAATCATTCGGAGCAGAATCTTCGCAGACGGGGCCAGGCCCCTCCGCCGGCATCGCCGATCCCGCCGCACCGGTCCGAGCGCCGCGGACGACGGCCTCAGATGTCGAGATCCTCGACGGCGGGGCGGTCCCCCGCGCTCCTGATCGCCGCGACCAGGTCGTCGGGCAGTTCGCCGGCCATCTCCTCGATGGTGGCGAAGACCCTCAGCTCGCGCGGACCCCGCTTCCACCACTCCCCGCGCCGGAGCGCCGGGTCCTCCCAGACCGGGTTGTCGTCGTCCGGGCCGGACAGGGCGGTCCAGTTCGGATCCTCGCGCAGGTGCACGGCGTACTGGCCCCTGGCGGTCTCGTAGACGCGGGCGGTGCGCGAGCGCAGGCCCTCCTGCCGGCTCCACCGCAGGATCTGACGCCCCGAGAAGCGCTTGACGCCCACCACGGCGCCGTCGTCGACCTTGAGCTCGATCGTCCTCATTTCGGTGTCCTTCCGCTGTTGGTCCTGCTGCGCCACGTAGAGCCTCAGTCCCAGGACCACGGCCGCCGACATGCCGCCCGCGAGCTCGGCGGCGCGGTCGAACAGGGGCAGGTCGGACTCGGAGACGTAGACGTTCTTAGTGGGCATGCGCATGAGTATATACATACTCCTCGGCGATCCGCGGGCTCCCGGCCCATCGGGTCGGGAGCCGACGACGGCGCCGCCGCGTTTCGCGCCGGGCCCCGCCGCCGTGTGAGGATGCGCGCTGGGCGCCCGGCACCCCGACGGCACGACAGCGGCATTCAGGAGGCTCGATGACCGCACCAGCTCATCGCTCCCGCACCCCCAGCCCCGAACTGGGCCTGACGATCGTCTTCGCCCTGGCCTTCGCCGTCTGGACCTGGCTCGTCCTGCGCGGCTCGCTGCACGACCTGGACGCCCGCCTGCGGCCCCCCGCCCTGGCGCCGCGCTCCGCCCGCGGCCAGCTCGCCGAGTCCCTCAGCCTGCTGACCCACCCCGTGCTCGTCCTCATCATCGTCGTCGGCTCCGTCGTCTTCTCCCTCAGGCAGCGCATGCGGCGCCTCGCGCTCGCCTTCAGCGTCGGGGCCCTGGGCGCGGCCGGCCAGCTGGTCCTGTCCCTCGTCCTGAACGTGCCGCGCCCGCCCACCGCCTTCGCCGACTCGATCTCCCACTTCGGCGGCGCCTACCCGGCCAGCCACGTCACCGCCGTGGTCCTGGGCACCTGGGTGCTGGTCACCCTCGTCCGCGCCCGCCGCAGGGGCCCCACGTCCATTGTGGGCTGGACGGCCATCGGCGCGGGCGCGGTCCTGCTCATCGCCGTCACCCAGTGGGACATGGGCCTGATCGACGTCAGCGACGTCGTCGGCGCCCTCCTTCTGGGCGGCGCCGTCACCAACCTCGCGCTCGCCCTCGGTGGGATCGACCATCCCCTCCGATCCGGCTGGGCGCGCCTGACGCGACCGCGCAGGGTCGTGAACAAGCGCGCCGCCATCATCTTCAACCCCGTCAAGTTCGACGACCTGTCCCTGCTGCGCCGCCGCGTCCGGGCGGAGGTGCAGCGGGCCGGCTGGCGCCCCGGCCTGTGGCTGGAGACCTCCCCCGACGACCCCGGTCACAGGGCCGCCCGCCGCGCCCTGCGGGCCGGGGTGGACCTGGTCATGGTCGCCGGCGGCGACGGGACGGTCCGGGCGGTGTGCGCCGAGCTCGCGGACACCGGCACGCCCGTCGCCCTGCTGCCCGCGGGCACCGGCAACCTGCTCGCCCGCAACCTGTCGATCCCGCTGGACGCCGACGAGGCGCTGCGCCTGGCCCTGCACGGGCCCACCCGGGCCATCGACGTCGTGCGCTGCACCTGGGACGGCGGCCGGGAGCGCTTCGTGGTCATGGCGGGCCTGGGTCTGGACGCGCGGATCATGGGGGACACGAACGACGACCTCAAGCGGGTCATCCGCTCGGGCGCCTACGCGGTCGCCGCCGTCCACAACGCGGTGCCCGACCCCTTCGCGGTCACGGTGGCGCTGGACGACGGCGAGCCCGAGACGCGCTCGGCGGTCATGGCCCTGCTCGGCAACGTCGGCACCATCACCGCGGGGATGAACCTGTTCCCCGACGCCTCCCCCGACGACGGCGTCGTCGACCTCATGCTCGCCAGCCCCGAGCGGGTGACCGACTGGGCCAGGCTCGGCGCGCAGATCCTCAGCGGCAGGCAGATGGAGGGCTTCACCATCAGCAGGGCCCGGCGGGTGGCCATCACCACCGACGAGCCCGTGCCCTTCGAGCTCGACGGCGACATCGCCGGCACGACGCGCTCGCTGCGGGTCGAGGTCGAGCCCCGGGCGCTGCGGGTGGTGGTGCCGGCGGCGTGAGGGGGCAAAAAGGTGGCTCCCGCATACTTTTAAGGGCGCCGGGCGTCGAGGCGCGCCTCAGGATCGGCGCTATGACGCCGTTCCCCGTGGCCGATGATCACGCAACGGGGTCTGAAGATATGCGGGAGCCGCCTTTTCGGCCCCGCCCGGCCGCCGCAGCGCGCCCCGGCGCCGTCGGTAGTAGCCTGGCCAGCGCCGGGGCGACGGCGGGAACGGCCCCGGGGAGACGAGGACGGCGGCCGGCCGCCGGCGGCACCGGCGCGGCGACGAGGGGACGGAGATGGCGGGCGGCAGGAGCAGGACCGGCAGGCGGGACGGCTACCACGCCGGGCTCAACGCGGACAAGGTGATCGACGCCGCCGTCGAGCTCTCGCGCGGCGACGGCCTGGCGACGTGGACGCTGCGCGATCTGGGCGGAAGGCTCGGCGTCGCCCCCTCGGTCATCTACCACCACGTGGGCGGGCGCGAGGCCCTGAGCCGCCGCGTCGTCGAGCGGGTCCTCGCCCTCGTGGACCTGCCGACCGACGTCATGCCGTGGCGGCAGTGGGCCCGCGCGGCGCTCTACCCGCTGCGCCCCGTCCTGACCGACTACCCGGGCACGGCCAGGTGGCTGCTGCTGCACGGCCCCGTCCTCCCCCGCCTAACGCCGGTCATCGACGCCGGGATCGCCTCGCTGCGCCGGGCGGGATTCGGCCGGGACGCGGCCCTGGCGTACACCTCGCTGGTCAACACCGCGATGATGACGATCGCCGCCATCGACGACCGGCGCCTGCACGAGGACGACGGCCCCCGCGATCACGCGGACCTCATCCGCGACCTCGGCCCGATCACCGCTGGCAGCGCCGGAATCTCCCTGTTGACCCGCGACCTGCTGACCCGATTCACCGGCGCGCCGCAGGAGATCGCGGCGGCCCAGGACCGCTACTACCGCTACGTCCTCGAGCGGCTCATGGACGGCCTCGAGGCCGACCTGGAGGCCGGGGCGCACGACGGCGATCCGCAGGTCGACGGTCCCGCCGACTCCGCCGGTCCCGCCGACTCCGCCGGTCCCGCCGACTCCGCCGGCGCCGACGGCGCCGACCCCGACCGGCCCGGCTGACGGCCCGGCTGACGGCCCGGCTGACGGCCCGGCTGACGGCCCGGCTGACGGCCCGGCGCGACGGGCCCCGCAGAACTCCTCCGCTTGCCATTAGAACAATGTTTATATAGGGTTGCCTTAGTTCCTCCGGAATCACGACCCGCGTCCGGGGAACGGCCCGGCTCCGGTCGCCGAACCCGACGACCGGAGCCGGCTCACCCCGGCGGGGAACCGCTCCGGAGGGAGCGAGTCGAAGGATCCGCCGTCGGGCCGCAGCGCCCGCGGGGAGCGAACCGGAAGGAGAACGGGCATGAGCGCCTCGCAGAGCGCACGCGGGGGATCGTCCTCGCAGGTCGGGATTATCCTGGCGACGGTCTTCCTGGCCTACCTGGGGCAGACGACCCTCAACCCCGTCATCGCGCCGCTGTCGCGGGAGGTCGGGCTCGACGAGTGGCAGATCGGCTTCACCATCAGCGTCGCGGCGGTCATGGTCGTCCTCACCAGTCAGGTCTGGGGGCGCCGCTCCCAGTCGTGGGGGCGCAAGCCGGTGCTCATCGCCGCCCTGGCGATCTGCATGGCGGCCATGGTGCTCTTCGCCGTCGTCGCCACCCTGGGCGTGAGGGGGGTCCTGGGCAGGACGCCCCTGTTCGTCCTGTTCGTCCTCACCCGCGGCCTGCTCTTCGGCACGGCGCTCGCGGCGATCCTGCCGACCACCCAGGCCTACGTCGCCGACGTCACCTCGAGCGAGGAGGAGCGCGTGCGCGGCATGGCCGGGGTCGGCGCGTCCCAGGGCATCGCCTCGATCGCCGGGGCCCTCGTCGGCGGCCTGCTGGCGGGGATCTCCATCATGGTGTCGGTGGACATGGTCCCGGTCATCCTGCTCGGGGGGCTGCTGGTGGTCGTGCTCGTCCTGCGCCGGGAGGAGCGCACCGAACTGGTCGCCGAGCCGGCGCGCGTGCGCCCCGCCGACCCGCGGGTCTGGCCCTTCCTCGTCGCCGGGTTCGGCATGTTCACCGCGCTGGGCCTCATCCAGGTGGTCACCGGCTTCCTCGTGCAGGACCGCCTGGCCCTGGAGGCGAACGCCACCGGCCTGGTCACCGGCGGGGCGCTGCTCGCCGCGGGCATCGGCATGGTGCTGGCCCAGAGCGTCATCGTGCCGCGCTCGAAGTGGGCCCCCGCCACCCTGCTGCGCGTGGGCACCGCCCTGGGCGCCGTCGGCTTCGCCCTGCTCGCGATCGACGGCGGGGCCGCGCTCCTGTTCGTGGCGGTGACGGTGATCGGCGCGGGCGTCGGCATCGCCATGCCCGGCTACACGGCGGGGCCCACGCTGCTCATGAGCCGCGAGGAGCAGGGCGGGCTCGCCGGTCTGATCGGCGCGACCAACGGTCTGACCTACGTCGTCTCGCCCACGGCGGGCACCGCCATGTACGGGCGCTCGCCGATCCTGCCGATCGCCGTCGGCGGCGCCATCCTCGCCGCCGTGTTCGTCTTCGTCCTCGTCCACCGCGGCTTCCGCCGCGCCCCGCGGGCCGTCCCCGGGGGAGGCGACCCGCAGGCCGTCCCGGAGGGAGTCGTCCCCCGGGGAGGCCTCCCCGGGGGAGCCGTCCCGGGCGAGGGCGGCGACGGCGCCCGATAGTGAGGCGGGCGCGGGCCGCTCCGGGGGATCCCCCAGGCGGCTACGCGGGCGATCCCGATAGCGAGGCGGACGCGGGCCGCTCACCGGCTCCGAGTCTGGATTCTGGCGCTCCGGGAGGATCGTTCGAGTCGGCACATCGGATGTGCTTGAAGGTTTCCGCATGATTCCGCGATTCTGGCGGCGGCGCGAGCGGGTTCGGGACGGAACGATCCTCCCGGAGCGCCATTTCCCGTCCCGGGCGGGCCCCGGAGGGCGGAGCACCCGGGTCCGATGCGGCCCGCGGGACGTGCGGAGTCCGCGGGGCGCGCAGCCAGCGATCAGGGCGATCAGGACGGGGCGACCACCGTCAGCAAGGTTGCGACAGCCTCCTCATGGAGTTCACGATGGCGCCCGGCGGCGCGGTGGAGCTCCGCGCAGATCATCCAGCACATCCCGGGACGCGATGCCGGTTGCGCGCCTCAACCGGGCGAAGTCTATGCGGGCCCTCGCAGTGACGGCCCCGCGCCGCCGAAGAAGGGCGAGCCGCTCGCCGCCCGCGGGGGAGAGCAGAGCCACCGGCTCCCCGTTATTGGCGATCTCGAAGATCTCTCCCGCCTGCACACGACGAAGAATTGAAGCGGTATTGTCGCGCAGTTCGCGATGCGCAATGGTGGACACGGCCATCACCTCGTAGCGAATCGTAGCACATAGTGGCCCCTTCTCGCCGGGTCACTGGAAATGCTCCGGGGCGGGATCGGCACCGTGGTCTGTGACGACCACGACGGACGCTCCCGCGGGCCCGCCCGGCCGATCGGGGCGCCCGTCGCGGTCGCCGTCCGGCCCGGGGCGCCCCTCCCGGGGCCCGTGGCGGCGTCGTTTGTCCAAATCTGTTGCAAAGGCCCGGATCGCGCCGGAGCGCCGGAGGAGAATCGTTGATATTCCGAGCTTCCTCTCGCGGCCGATCCCGGTCCGGGGCGCCTTTGCAACAGATTTGGACAACTGCCCGACCCGGACCGCCCCAGGAGCCCCACCCGCACCACCCCGCGCCCGCCCATCCCCATCACCGCTCCAATCCGGGCCCAGGAACCGCCGTTCCCGGCGAGAAAGGCTCAGTTTCTCCGGGTGACACTATGAGAGCCCGTCCGGATCGCGAGGTCGCCGTCGCCTATGCGATCACGACGCGCGCCGTCGCCCGGCTGGGGCGACCCCGCCGCCCTGGACGCCCGCCGGCCGCTCCGCCTCCCGCCGCCCAGCCCGAACCCGCTGCGGCCGGCCCGCCCGCGATCGGAGGCGCGCGGATCCCGTCAGCGCATGTCGACCCCGCCCGTGACCGGGCGGCGAATCGGGTCCGGATTGGGACGATGTACCCGCCGCCCAACGACTAGAGTCGGGAGCATCGCGCCCTGAGCGGGCGCCGTTGACCGGCTAGGAGAACAGATGAGTAAAATTCGCGTCGCCATCGTCGGCGTGGGCAACTGCGCGTCGTCGCTGGTGCAGGGCGTCACCCACTACGCCGACGCCGAGCCGACCGACACGGTGGGCGGCCTCATGCACGTCCAGTTCGGCGACTACCACGTCTCGGACATCGAGTTCGTCGCCGCCTTCGACGTCGACGCCGCCAAGGTCGGCCTCGACCTCGCCGACGCCATCAACGCCTCCGAGAACAACACCATCCGGATCGCCGACGTCGCCCCGACCGGGGTCGCGGTCCAGCGCGGCGTCACCCTCGACGGCCTCGGCAAGTACTACCGCGAGACGGTGGAGGAGTCCGCCCGGCCCCCGGTCGACGTGGTCGAGGCGCTCAAGGACGCCAAGGTCGACGTCGTCGTCTCCTACCTGCCGGTCGGCTCGGAGGAGGCCGACAGGTTCTACGCCCAGTGCGCCATCGACGCCGGCTGCGCCTTCGTCAACTGCCTGCCGGTCTTCATCGCCTCCGACCCGCAATGGGCCCGGAAGTTCGCCGACGCGGGCCTGCCCATCATCGGCGACGACGTCAAGTCGCAGATCGGCGCCACCATCACCCACCGGGTGCTGGCCCGCCTCTTCGAGGAGCGCGGCGTGACCATCGACCGCACCTATCAGCTGAACGTGGGCGGCAATATGGACTTCAAGAACATGCTGGAGCGCGAGCGGCTGATCTCCAAGAAGATCTCCAAGACCCAGGCCGTCACCTCCAACGTCGGCAAGGAGTTCGAGGCCCGGGACATCCACGTCGGCCCGTCCGACTACGTCGGCTGGCTGGACGACCGCAAATTCGCCTTCGTGCGCCTGGAGGGCCACAACTTCGGCGGCGCCCCGGTCTCCCTGGAGTACAAGCTGGAGGTGTGGGACTCCCCGAACTCCGCCGGCGTGGTCATCGACGCCATCCGCGCCGCCAAGATCGGCCTGGATCGCGGCATCGGCGGCCCGCTGCTGTCGCCGTCGTCCTTCTTCATGAAGTCCCCGCCCGAGCAGCGCCACGACGAGTACGCCATGGCCTCCACCGAGGACTTCATCGCGGGCAGGGTCGAGCGCTGAGCGGCCGACCCCGGGGGCGGGCGCGCCGGAATCCCCGCACGCCGCGCGAGCGCGTGCTGCTGTCGGAGGGGTCGAGCCTGACGGCCCGCGAGTTCGTCGCCGTGCTGGGCGCTCGCGGCATCGACGTCGAGGTGGCCTCCCCGACCCGCCACCCGCTGGCCTCCTTCAGCAGGTGGTGCCGGGCGGTGCGCCCGGTCCCGGCCCCCGGGGACGACCCCGTGGGCTACCTGCGCGCGCTCGACGCCCTGCTCGCCGCGGGGCGCTGCACCGCGCTGCTGGCCACCCACGAGCAGGCGTGGCTGCTGGCCGCGGGCGAACGGTACCTGCCGCACGCCCGCGGGCGGCTCGCCGTCGCCGGGGCCGGGGCGTTCGAGCGGGTGCAGTCCAAGATCTCCTTCGCGGCCTTGTGCGACGAGCTCGGCATCCCCCAGCCCGCCTGGCACGAGGTGGGCTGCGAGGCGGATCTGGACCGGGTCGGGTACCCGGTGTGGGTCAAGGCCGCCTACTCGACGGCGGGCCGCGGCGTCCGCCGCGCCGCCACCCGCGCCGAGGCGGTCTCGGCCTGGCGGGCCCTCGGGGGCGCCGGAACCGCCGGGCCCGCCGGGGCCTCCGACGATTCCGGAAGAGACGATCCCGGGGGAGCACGGGCCGGGGCAACCGGGAGGACTGCCGAGAGGACTCCCGTCAAGGTCATGGTGCAGGCGCCGGCCGCCGGGGCCTACCGGCAGGTCGCCGCCCTGTTCGACCGCGGCCGGCTCATCGCGGCGGCCTGCTCCCAGCGCATCGGCCCGGGCGCGGGCGGGTCCGCGGCGGCCCGGCTGTCGGTGGCGGACCCGGGCGCGGTCGACGCCGTCGTCCGCCTGGGCCGGGAGCTGGAGTGGCACGGCGGCCTGACCTGCGACTACTTCGCCGACGGCGACGGGCGCAGACTGTTCATCGAGTGCAACCCCCGCACCACCGAGCCCGGCAACGCCGCCGCGGCGGGCGTCGACCTGCCGTCCCTCACCATCGCCCTGGCCACGGGCGGGCCGCTGCCCCGCGCGCCGCTCATCGCCCGGGCGGGGGTGCGCACGCGCTCGACCATGGCGCTCGCGCTGGGGGCCGCCGAGACGCGGGGCACCCGCCGGGCGGTCGTCGGGGCACTGGGCCGCGCCCTGTGCGGCCGGGGACCCCTGCGGGGCAGCCGCGAGGTCCTCACCCCGGTCCTGCGCGACCCTCCCGGCCTGGTGCCCGCCCTGGCCGCCGTCGGCGCCGTCCTCGTCCGGCCCGGCGCCGTCGCGGACCTGGCGGGCGACGCCGTCGGCGCCTACGCGATCACGCCCGCCACCATCGCCCGGCTGAACGGCGGACCGGCCTGAGCCCGGGGCCGCGCTCGGCCCGCATCCCCGGCGGTGCGCCCGGACGGTTCGCCGGGAGGACAACGCGGCGTCGCGCCGCGCCGCCCCGGACCGGACGGCGTAGCCTGCCGGGGTGCCGACCCCGATCCGAGTGACGAAGATCCACCACGCCTGCCTGACGGTCGACGCCGGGAGCACGAGGCTCCTGCTCGACCCGGGCCGGCTCGGGCCCCGCCCCGACCTGGACGGCGTCGACGCCGTGCTCGTCACCCACCGGCACTTCGACCACCTCGACCCGGAGCTCGTCGAGGAGGCCCTGCGCCGCGCCGTCCCCGTTTGGATGCCGGGGGACGCATTCGGCGACCTCGGCGATCCCGGCGGCCTCGCGGGTGGCGACAACCTGCACGAGGCGGTTGCGGGCGCGACGCTGCGCATAGGCGCCCTGACCGTCCGGGTGTCCGGCGGCCGCCATGCCGAGGTGCACCCGACCATCCCGGGCCCGGAGAACCGCGCCTACCTGATCGACGAGCGGGTGCTCGTCACCGGCGACGAGCACCCCGCCCCGCCGGGGCGCCTCACGGCCCTGGTCACCCCCGCCGACGCCCCGTGGCTGCGCGCCGCCGACCTGATCCGCTACGTGCGCGCCGTGCGCCCCGAGCTCGTCGTCGGCGTCCACGACGGCCTGCTCAACGCGGACGGGCTCGGCGTGGCCCGCCGCGTGGTCGACTCGCTGCGGGGCGAGGGCGCGGCCCGATCCGCCCTGCTCGCCGACGGCGAGGGCATCGACATCCCCGAATGACGACGCCCCCCGCTCCGCCGCGGACGCGGGCGGACGGACCGGCGACGGGGCCGGAGTCGCCAGCATCGCATCGGTCCGGCCCGCCCGGCCCGGACCGCCGTGCGGTCGACCAGGGCGGCTGACCAGCCGAGGCCGGACGAAGGATCATCAACCGCATGAGAACGGTGGAGGTTCAGGAGGCCAAGACGCACCTGTCCGCGCTGCCGGCGGAGGTGGAGCGCGGCGCCACGATCGCCATCGCCCGGGGACCGCGGACTATCGCGCACCTGGTTCCGGCCGACTCCGGTGAGCGCGAACTCGGATTCGGCGGTTACCGACTGCCGGACAGCTTCTTCGACGAGCTGCCCGAGGAGGAACTGGACGCCTGGGATGGGGCGTGAGCGACTGGCGGGCACGTGGTGGGGCGGGTGGGGCTCCTGGGGCGGTCCGGGGCGGAGGCGTGTCCAAATCTGCCACAAAGGCGTCCCGGACCGGGATCGGCCGCGAACGAAAGCGCGGAATATCAACGATTCTCCTCCGACGCTCCGGCGCGATCGGGGCCTTTGTGGCAGATTTGGACAACCCGCACCGCCACGGGCCCCGGGAGGGGCGTTGAGGGTCAGGCGGTGACCGCGGCGGGCGCTCCGATCAACCGGGCGAGACCCGCGAGAACGTCTGCGGAGGAACGTTCTCGCGGGTCACCCGGCGGCTTCGAAGGTCGGAGGGCGATCAGCCCGGCGATCCTGCGGAGCGAGGTCGGAATCGGGGTAGCGGGCGGGGCCGGGGCCGTCACTCCCAGCGGAAGAGCCGGGCCGCGAGCGCGGCGCAGACGATCCCGAAGCCCAGCAGGACCGCGGCCGATCCCCAGTGCGCGCCCCATCCGTCCCCGGCCCACAGGCCCTGGCAGAGGTGGGTCAGCTGGGTCAGCGGCGAGAAGCGGGCCACCGAGCGCACCCCCTCGGGCAGGACGGCCATGGGCACGGCGGCCCCGGAGGTGAAGATGAGCGGGTACAGCACGATGTTGCCGATCCCCTGGGCCGCGCCCGTGGCCCGGAAGCGGGAGGCCAGCAGGTAGCCCAGCGCCAGGAATGCCGCCAGGCCCAGCAGGGTGGCCGCCAGCGCTCCGACCAGGGCGCCGGCGGAGGCGGGCCGCACGTTGAAGCCGAGGACGACGACGGCGTACATCGCCGCGATCGAGGCGAAGGTGAGGGTCAGGCGGGAGACGACGTCGGCCGCCAGGTAGGCGCCGGGCTGGAGCGGGGTGGCCCGGAAGCGCCGCAGCACCCCGGCGCTGCGCTGGGCGGCCATGTCCACCGGCACCATGATGGCTGAGGTGATGGCGATGACGATGCCGGGGAAGGCGGTGAAGTTGGCCTCCAGGAAGCCCCTGCCGCCGAACTGCGGGGTGGGGTCGTTGCCGAAGATGAGGCCCATGACGATGATGAACACCGGGGCGAAGGCGAGGGAGAAGACGACGGTGACGGGGTCGCGCAGGGTCCGCAGGGCGGTGACCCGGCACAGCCGGCGGAAGGCCTTCATGGATGATCCCTTCATGGATCTCAGTGCTCCTCTCGCATGGAGCGGCCGGTCAGGGAGAGGAACACGTCCTCCAGGTCGGGGGCGGACACGCGCACGTCGCTCACGGCGACGCCGGTGGCCTCCAGCGCCTCGATGATCCTCTGGGGGAAGCGGGTGTCGGGCGCGTGGAGGCGCACCTGGCAGTCGCGGATCCTCAGGTTCGAGACGCCGTCGACGCCGTCGAACGCCTCGGCGGTCACGGGCCGGGAGGTCCGCAGCTCGACCTCGGCCCCGCCGCCCAGGGAGGCGACCAGGTTCGGCACGGTGTCCAGGGCGATGAGGCGGCCGTGGTCGATGATGCCGACGCGGTCGCACAGGGCCTGGGCCTCGTCCATGTCGTGGGTGGTCATGAGGACCGTGGCGCCGCCCTCGCGGATGGAGCGGACCACGTCCCACATGGCCAGGCGGGCCTGGGGGTCGAGCGCGGTGGTGAGCTCGTCGAGGAAGACGAGCTCGGGCCGGTTGATCAGGGCCAGGGCGATGAACACGCGCTGGCGCTGGCCGCCGGAGAGCTTGTCGACGTAGGAGTTCTTCTTGGCGGCGATCCCCAGCTCGGCGAGCAGGGCCCCGCCGTCGAGGGGCGAGTCGTAGAAGGAGGCGAACAGGTCCACGGCCTCGCCGACCTTGATCTTGGGCGGCAGGGCGGCGCTCTGGAGCTGGACGCCGATGCGGGCGCGCCAGGCGGGCGTGGGGCGGGCGGGGTCGGCGCCCAGGACCCGCAGGGTGCCGCCGCTGGGGGTGCGCAGCCCCTCCAGGCACTCCAGGAGGGTGGTCTTGCCGGCTCCGTTGGGGCCGATGAGTCCGAGGATCTCCCCGGGGCGGACCTCGAAGGAGACGGAGTCGACGGCGGTGAGGCTCCCGTAGGTCCTGGTCAGGTTCTCGACGGCGATGGCGGGGTTCATGACTGCTCCTGGTGGGTGGGTGCTGAGGTCGTGGGTGGTGCGGGTGGGGCGTATGCGGTGGCCGGCCCGGCGGCCGGCGGGGCGCCCGGCGCGGAGGGCGGCACTCCCGCCGGGGTGGCGCCCGGCTCGCCCGGCGGGGCGGGCGGCGCCGCCGGCCCTCCCGGCGGGGGCCCCGTCGGGGCGCCCCCGCCCAGGGTGGAGCGCACGAGCATGGCGAGCGGGTCGTTCGGGGCCCGCTCCAGCAGGAGGCGCAGGGGGATGAGGGCCAGTCCCTGGGCCGGATCGGTCAGGACGACGAGCTGGTCGCCGGGCTCGAGCCCGAGCTGCCTGCGGGCCTGCGCCGGCAGGGCCACCTGTCCGCGCCGGCCGACGGTGACGGTCCCGAAGAAGCCCCTGCCGTCGGGGCCGATATGGGCGGGGTTGCGCGGGGTCACGGCTCACTCCTCCATCGAGTTGACATGTATAGCATGTAAAACATGCACAAGAGAATGATGCACCCTCCCGCCGCCGCGCGCAAGGGGAGACGGACCGCGCCGGGGCCGATCCGGTCGGACCGCATCGGGACGATCGGGCGCACCGCGCCGGGGCGCATCGAGGTCAGCCCGGGCGGTGTTGCACATTCGATCGGGACCCGTCGCCAGCGGATCGGCGGAATCGTGCGGAAACACCTCGGTGTTCAACGCCGTTGAAATCCTCCCATGTGCAGAGCGGGCCCCTCTGCACATGGGAGCCCGTCCACTAAAAATCAACATTCTAGGAAGAACCGCGGAATCATGCGGAAAACCCCGAATCAACCCGCGGGAGCGCCGCTCTCCAATGTGCAACACCCCCACGACCGGCCCGAGCCGCCCGCGCGGGCCGACGAACCTCACCACGCCGGCGTCGCGCCGCGGGGCGCCGCCCCTCTAGACTGTCGCCACCCAGTCCTCACCACGCAGGAGTCCGCATGTCATCGTCCGCCGCCTCGCTGCGCTCAGGTCTGACCATCGCCCTGGGCCGCGCGGCCCGCCTGGCCGCCCGCCTGCGCGGGGGCGGCTCGGGCGGCACCGCCCTGCCGGGCCTGGTCATGGAGAAGACGGACCCCGGCTTCCTGCGCCGCACCCTCGACCAGCTGCCCCTGGGCGTCGTCGTCGTCTCCGGCACCAACGGCAAGACGACGACGACGAAGATGGTCGTCGAGCTGCTCACCGCCCAGGGCCTGAAGGTCCTGACCAATAGGACCGGCTCGAACTTCGTGCGCGGGGTCCTGGCCTCCCTGCTCACCGAGGTCGACGCCGTCGGGCGCCTGGACGCCGACGTCGCCGTCCTCGAGCTCGACGAGGCCCACGCCGTGCGCTTCGTCCGGCGGGTCCGCCCGCGCGCGGCCCTCCTGCTCAACGTCATGCGCGACCAGCTCGACCGCTTCGGCGAGATCGACTACACCGCCTCCCTGCTGCACAAGGTCGCCGCGGCCACCACCGACGTCGTCGTCGTCAACGCCGACGACCCGCGCCTGTCCGGCCCCGCCTTCTTCGAGGGAGTGCGGGCGCGCACCGCCGCCTTCGGGGCCGGACCGGGCCTGCGCTCCCTGTTCGTCTCCGACGACGACCTGCGCACCGGCGCCGCCGTGGCGCAGCCCGCGACGCCCGGCGGGGACGCGGCCGACGATGCGGACACGGCCGGCGGCGCGGGCGCGGGCGGCGGCGCGGATGCGGCGGTCGACGCGCCCGCCGAGGCGTCCGGCGGCTCCCCGGCCGATGGCGCACCGGCGCCCGGCGGCGCGCCGGACAGTGACGCGCCCGCTGGCAGCGACCCGGCCGGCGACGGCGCGGGAACGGCCGCCGTCGAGGGAGCGGCCGCCGGTGCGGGCGCGCCCGGTGACGGCGCTCCGGCCGGGGCGGCGCGCCCCGCCCCCCGGGTGGTGCTGGAGTCGCTCCAGGACCGCGGCGCCGTCGTGCGCGTGGACGGGACCGACCACGAGGTGTCCTTCGCCATTCCCGGCGTGCACAACCAGCTCAACGCCTGCGCCGCCCTGGCCCTGGCCCTGGAGGTCCTGGGCGAGCGGGCGGACGTGGAGAAGCTGCTCGCCGCGCTCGCGCACGTCCGGGCGGCCTTCGGGCGCGGGGAGGTCCTGACCCTGGACGGGCGCGACGTCGAGCTGTCCCTGGTCAAGAACCCGGCGGGATTCCGTATGGGGCTGCTCACCGCCGAGCAGGCGGTGCGCGCGCGCGGGCCGGAGACCGTCATGATCGCCATCAACGACGAGTACGCCGACGGCCGCGACATGTCCTGGTTGTGGGACGTGGACTTCACCTGCCTGCGCGGCGAGGGCGTCGCGGTGGTCACCGGCGTGCGCGCCTGGGACATGGCCCTGCGGCTGCGCTACGACGAGGTGCCGGTGGGGACCGTCGAGCCGGACCTGGGCCGGGCCCTGACCCTGCTGCGCCGGGCGCCGGGCGCGGACGCGGACGCCGGGCCCGATGCGCCGGGTGCCGGAACGGCTGCGCCGGGCACGAGCGCCGGAGCCGGGTCCGGCGCCGCCCGACCCATGCGGGTCTTCACCACCTACACGGCGATGCTGGCGCTGCGGGCGCGGCTGGGCGAGTTGACCGAGGTCGAGGAGGTCATGAAGTGAGCACCGAGGTGAAGGTCTACGAGCACACGACGCCGGGCGCGGCCCGCGGCAGGATCCGCCTGCTCCAGCTCTACCCGCGGGACATGAACATCTACGGGGACTGGGGCAACACCCTGGTGCTCATCCGCCGCGCCCAGTGGGTCGGCTACGACGTCGAGCTGGCCTCCTACGACCCGGGCGAGGAGCTGCCGGGGGCGGTGGACCTCGTCGTGGGCGGCGGCGGGCAGGACTCCGGGCAGGAGCGCATCAAGGACGACCTCGTGATGCGCGGGCCGGAGCTGGTGGCCTGGGCGGCCGACGGCGTGCCCATGCTGGCCATCTGCGGCCTCTACCAGCTCTTCGGGCACCGCTTCCTCACGGGCACCGGCGACCAGATCCCGGGCATCGGCCTCATCGACGCCCAGACGGTGGCCGGGCCGGGCCGGCTCATCGGGAACATCGCGCTCAAGAGCGAGGACTTCGGGACCGTGATCGGCTACGAGAACCACTCGGGGCTGACCACGCTCGGCCCGGGGGCCCGGCCCTTCGGCACGGTGACCAGTGGCGACGGCAACAACGGCAGGGACCGCACCGAGGGCGCCCGGGTCCACCACGTCATCGGCACCTACCTGCACGGCTCCCTGCTGCCCAAGAACCCGCGCGTGGCCGACTGGCTGCTGGCGCGCGCCGTCGAGCACGGCGGCGGAACCTGGGAGCCGGAGCCGCTGACGGACCCGGTGGAGGAGTGGGCCGAGCGCGCCCGCAGGGTCGCCCTGTCCCGCCCGCGCTGAACGCTGACTCCGCGCCGCGGACGGTTGGCTCCTCCGATCATCGGACGCAGCCCCGCCCGCGCTGAACACGGCCTCCGCCCGCCGCCGCGTGGGCGCGAGCCCCGGATCCCGCCGCGCCGAGCGGGGCGGACGCGGATGGCCCGCGCGACCCAGCCGGCCCCGCTCCCCGCGCCGAGCGGGACGGGCGGACGCGGGACGTAGACTCGGCCCCATGCCCACACCGGAGTTCGTCCTGCGCCTGCGCGAGAAGATCGGCCACGACCAGCTGTGGCTGCCGGGGGTGAGCGTCGTCGTGGTCGACGACGCCGGTCGCATCCTGCTGGGGCGCCGCTCCGACACCGGCCGCTGGTCCATCATCGACGGCATCCCCGAACCCGGCGAGCAGCCGGCCGCCGCGGCCGCGCGCGAGTGCGAGGAGGAAGCCGGCGTGCGCCCCGAGATCCTCGCCGTCATCGGCGTCGAGACCGAGGAGCCCATCGTCTACCCCAACGGCGACCGGTGCGTCTTCCTGGACATCGGCTTCGTCGCGCGCGTCGGCGCCGAGCGGGCGGCGGCCGCCGGCGTCGGCGACGGAGAGCTGACGGCTGTGGCCTGGTTCGAGCCCGACGCGCTGCCCGCGCCCCTGACGCCCCACGCCTCGGCCCGCATCTCCGCCGCCCGGGCGTGGCTGGCGGATCCGACGACGCCCGCCCGGTTCCGGCTCCGGTAGACCCGGCGCCCCGCCCCGCCCCTCTTCCGCGAACGCGCAGGTTTCCAGTCGAACGCGCATCTCCCATCTGCGCGTTCGACTGGAAACCTGCGCGTTCGCGGAAATCGGCGGCGCGGCGGAACGGCGGCGCGGCGCCGCGGGGCCGGGCTCAGGAGCGCGGCTGGCGCTCGGCCCACTCCTTGGGGCTCACCCGCACGCCCGTGTAGAAGGGGACGTCCTGGCGCACGTGCAACCGCGCCTCGGTGTAGCGCTGGTGGTGGATGACGCCCTCCAGGCGGTCCAGGGAGTCGGCCTCGAAGCCCAGGACCCACTCGTAGTCGCTCATGCCGAAGGCCGCCAGCGTGGAGCCCTTGACGTCGGGGTACTTGGAGAAGCCGTTGCGGCCGTGCGCCGCCATGATCCGCGAGCGCTCCTCGGCGGGCAGCAGGTACCAGTCGTAGGAGCGGACGAAGGGGTAGACCATGACCCAGTCGCGCGGGGCGACGCCGCCGAAGCAGGCCGGGACGTGCTTGCGGTTGAACTCCGCCGGGGTGTGCAGGCCCATGCAGGACCATACGGGGGCGAGGTAGCGGCCGATCGCGGAGGCGCGCAGGCGGTGGTTGGCGTCCTGGAGCCTCTCGGGGTCGTCGCTGAGCCACCACACGAGCAGGTCGGCGTCGGAGCGGAAGCCGGCGACGTCGTACCAGCCGCGGGTGGTGACCTCCGAGGCGCCGATGAAGAAGAGGGACTCGCCCACGAGCCGGCGCCGGGTGTCCTCCAGCGGCGGCAGGGGGGCGGTGAGGCGGAAGACGGCGAAGAGGGCGTAGTGGAACTGGTTGTTGACGGCGTCGAGGTCGATGTCGGTGGCGTCGCGCGGGTCGTGGTGGGGGCGGCGCTCCTCGTCGTGGAAGCGGTGGATGCCGGCGGCGTCGGCGGCGTCGGCGGCGCCGGGATCGGCGATTGGGTCGGTGGCGGGATCGGTGTCAGTCATGGCGGTCTCCTTCATCGGCGTCCCGTGGCGGGGCGACTCAACGGCAACGGTAGCGCCTACCGGGGTCGGCGGGGCGGGTCCGCGGGCCCGCGAGGCGCCCGCGGGCCCATCGCGCCTACCGGGGCCGGCGGGGACGGGCGGAGTGCCCCGAAGCGGCGGGCCGGCAGCAGGACTCGGGGCACACGGTGTGGAAGGGGCCGGTGCCCGTCGTCGAGGCCGGGGCCACCTCCTCGCCCCGGGCGACGGCGGCCCGCTCGAGCAGGATGTCGGCCAGGGAGGCGATGAAGGCGGGGTGCGTGCCCGCGGTGGCCGCCCGGACGCAGGGCATGGCGAGCCGCTCGGCGGTGGCGCGGGCCTCGGTGTCCAGGTCGAAGACGACCTCCATGTGGTCGGCCACGAAGCCGATGGGGGCCACGACGACGCCGTCGGGCACGGCCACCGCGGTCCCGTCCGTGAGGCGTCCGGCGGCCAGGGCCTCCAGGTGGTCGTTGACGTCCGGCTCCAGCCACCGCGCCTGCGGCGGGCCCGAGCGCGAGCAGAAGACCAGGTCGTGCGCGGGCGCGGCCGCCGTCCCCAGGCGCCGGGCGACGGCGGGCAGGAGCACCTCTATGAACCGCCGGTGCTGGTCCACGTAGGAGATCTCGGTCGACAGGTCGGCGGCCATGCCGGGTTCGGGGGGCGCCATGCCGGGTTCGGGGGGCGCCATGCCGGGTTCGGGGGGCGCCGCGCCCGGGGCGGGGATGTCCCGCCCGTCCGCGGGCGCGTTCGCGGCGCTCCCGGGCCCGGCCCCAGTCCTCCCGGGCCCGCCCGCGGCGGTTCCGACCGCATCTCCGGCGTCCCCGAGGGCGCCGTCCCCGGCGTGCGGCGCGGATACCCCCGAATGGCTGACACGGAGTTCCAGCTGCGCGCCGTCCCCGGCGTGCGGCGCGGAGCCCCGCTCCATGCCGACGGGGATGGAGTGGGTGACCAGGACCAGGCGGATCCCCCCGAGCGGAACCCCAGCGCGCGTCAGCTCGGCGCAGGCGTCGGCGATGGCGTCGGCGTTGGCCTCCAGCATGCCGGGGGTGTTGTAGAAGGGCCGGGTCTTGTCCACGACGAGCTGGACCGGCTCCCCGCCGGCCCCGCCCACGCGGGCGGCGGCGTCGGCCTCGAAGCCCTCGCCGGTGGCGCCGTCGGTCCCGGCGGCCAGGCGCACCAGGGCGGCGGCCGTGTCCTCGCGGTACTGGCGGCACCCGGAGTAGGAGGCGTAGGCGGCGGTGGTCAGCGACAGCAGGCGCCGGGCCCCGCCGTCGGCCAGCTCGCGCATGGCCTCGGTGACGAAGGGGTGCCAGTTGCGGTTGCCGATGACCACCGGCGCGTTCGAGCCGCGGCGGGCGAGCTCGGCGCGCAGGGCCTCGAGCATCTCGGCGTTGCGGGCGTTGATGGGCGACACGCCGTCGAACCCGGCGTAGTGGCCGGAGACCTCCAGCAGCCGGGAGTCGGGCACGCCCCGTCCGGCGGTGGCGTTGCGCATGAAGGGCAGGACGTCGGCGGGGCCGGCGGGCCCCCCGTAGGACAGGACGAGGACGGCGTCGTAGGGCGCGAGGGGGTCGGCCGCAGCATCGGGCCGGCCGACGGCGGGGGCGGGCTCAGTCATTGCGCTCCTTCGGGTGGGCGGGGCGGGCGGGGTCCGCGTCGGAGCCGACGTCGGAATCGGCAGCGGGGCCCGCGTTGGAGCCGGGGTCCGCGCCGGAGCCGGGGCCGGCACCGGAGTCGGCGGCCGCGCCGGGACCGGCGGTCGTGCCGGCACTGGCAGCCGTATCGGAGCCGGAGTCGGCACCGGAGTCAGTGGCCGCACCTGAGTCAACGTCAACGCCCGCGTCGGCGATCAGGGCGCCGCCGACGTCGGAGCCCAGGACGAGTTCGAGCGCGGCGAGGTACTCGCCCTCCCGCCCCTCCCGGCCCGCCCGGTGGGCGGCGACGGTGGGGTGGTGGAGGATGCGGGCGGCCAGGTGGCGCAGGGCGCGGGCGGCGTCCTCGACGTCGACCATGCCGTCGCGGGGGCGCAGCCGGGCCAGCTCGTCCTCGACGAGGGCCTCGACGCGCTCGCGCAGGGAGCAGATGAGGGGGTCCATGCGGCGGGCGAGCCCGGCGCGGTCGAAGGCCTCGGCCTCCCGGGCGACGATGTCGCGGGCGGCGCGCACCTGCGCGGCCTCGGCCTCGGGGACGGCGCGCTGGACGGCGGCCAGGTCGATGAGCGCGACGCCGGGCAGGCGCCCGACCGACTCCTCGACGTCGCGCCGCAGCGCCAGGTCGAGCACGACCAGGGGCCGCCCTGCGGGCCCGGTGCGCCCCCCGCGTCCCTCGACGCGCGGGGCGGGCTCGGCGGGGCGGTCGGGCGGGGCCGGTTCGGCGCGGCGGCGCAGCCGGAGGGATGTGGCGACGAGCTCGCGGGTCAGGACGGGCGCGCCCAGGCCGCGGCAGGTGATGACGAGGTCGGCCAGGGCCAGGGCGCCGGGCAGCTCGGCGTCGGACACGGCCCGCAGGCCGCGGCCGGCGGCGAAAGCCCGGGCGCGGTCGGTGCGCGAGTAGACCCCGATGTCGCGCGCGCCGCGCTCGTGCAGGGCGGTGACGGTGGCGCCGGCGTAGGCGCCGGTCCCCACGAGCAGGATCCGGCAGGAGCCCAGCGGCGGCAGGAGGTCGGCGGCCAGGTCGAGGCCGACGGCGACGACGCTGCGGCCGGCGCCGGCGAGCCTCGTGGAGCCGGCGACCCGGCGGGAGGCGGCCGAGGCGTGGGACAGGGCGCGGTCGAGCTCGGCGGTCAGCGTCCCCTCGGCGCGGGCGACCGTCGCGGCGCGGCGCAGCTGGCCGGCGATCTCCCGCTCGCCCACGACCATGGACTCCAGCCCGGCGGCGGTGGCGAAGAGCTCGGCGACGGCGTCCGGGCCGCTCCAGGCGGAGGGGACGAGGGGGCCGGGGGCGGCGGACCCGGGGGCGCGGGCGTCGAGGAAGGCGGCCACGGCGCGGGCGAGCGCGGGCGAACCCGAGTCGGCGGCCCCGGGAGCCGACCCGGAGTCGGCGGGCCCGGCGCCACCGCGCTCGACGCCGGGGCCGGGGCCGGACGCCGCACCACCGGCCCCGGCCCCGGCCCCGGCGTCGGCGTCGAGCACGAGGGCCAGGCGGTTGCAGGTGGCCAGGACGACGGCGCCGCGCACGCCGGGCACCGCGCGGAGCAGGTCGGGGCCCATGCGCGCGGTGACGGCGCCCAGGCGGGCGACGGCGTCGAGCCCGTGGGCGCGGTGGTCTACGGAGAGCAGGTGAATCACGGCAGCCCGTATTGAATCATCGGGGCCCGTGCGGGGCACAATGGGCGGTGCGCCGAGGCGACCGCGTTGAGACGCCGCGTCATAATCCATATCCGGACGTTTTATCGCCGCGCCCCGGCATCCGCGCCGTTTCAACTCAGAACAGGAATGCAGCCGACCGTGGACCAGGCCCGAACCGAACCCCGCGAATCCGCGCGGGAACGTCACGCGACGTCATTTTCCGCAGGGGCGGGGATTATTCCGTGAGGACGGGTGCGCACAATTCCCCCCGGCTGGCCCGGCCCGCCCCGGCGCTGCTGCGCGCCCTGGACGGCGAGCGCCCCGACCGCACGCCCGTGTGGTTCATGCGCCAGGCCGGGCGCTCCCTGCCCGAGTACCGGGCGCTGCGCCGCCGCGAGGGCGCCCCCATGCTCGATATCTGCCTGCGCCCCGAGCAGGCCGCCGAGATCACCCTCCAGCCGGTGCGCCGCCACGGCGTCGACGCCGCCATCCTCTTCTCCGACATCATGGTGCCGCTGCGCCTGGCCGGAGTCGGGGTCCGCATCGAGCCCGGGGTCGGCCCCGTCATCACCCCGCCCGTGCGCGACGCCGCGCAGGTCGCCGAACTGACCGCCCGCCGCTACGGCGAGGGGCCCGACGGCGCGGCGGGGGCGGGGGCGATCGGTCGGGCCGTGGCCCTGGCCGTCACCGAGCTCGGCTCCCCGACCGCCCCCGACCCGGGCGGGGCGGCTGGCGCGAGCGGAACAGTCAGCGCGAGCGGGACGGCCGGCCCGAGCGGGGTCCCCGGCCCGGGCGCGGGCGGGAGCGCCGAGGGGGCCGGCGCGGCGCCGTCGGCCCGCAGCCCCCTGGGCCGGGAGCTGAGCGGACGGGAGCTGGCCGGACTGGCGCACTCGGCGGGGCGGGCCGGGTGGACGCCGCTCATCGGCTTCGGCGGGGCGCCCTTCACGCTGGCCGCCTACCTCGTCGAGGGCCGTCCCAGCCGCGACCACCTCGCCGCCCGCACCCTCATGCACGCCGACCCCGCCGCCTGGGACCGGCTCATGACCTGGTGCGCGCACCTGACCGGCGACTTCATCGCCACCCAGGTCGAGGCCGGGGCCAGCGCCGTCCAGCTGTTCGACTCCTGGGCCGGGTCCCTGTCCCCGGCCGACTACCGGGCGCGCGTCGCCCCCTACTCGGCGCTGGCGATCGAGCGGGCGCGGCGGGCGGTCAGCCCGACGACGGGGCGGCCCGCCCCCCTCATCCACTTCGGCACCGGCACCGCCCGGATCCTGGTCCCCATGCACGACGCCGGGGCCCGGGCCGTGGGCGTGGACGAGCGCACCGACCTGGCCGAAGCGATCGAGGCCCTGGCCGACTCCGCGGGCGGGCCGTGCCCGGTGCAGGGCAATATCGACCCGGCCCTGCTGGGTGCGGGCGCCGCGCCGCTGGAGCGCGCCGTCGAGACCTGCCTGGCCGCCGGGCGCGCGGCCCCCGCGCACGTGGTCAACCTCGGCCACGGGGTCCCGCCGGGCGCCGACCCGGCGGTTCTGACCGGCGTCGTGGCCAGGGTGCACGGCTCGACGTCGTGGGCGCGGACGGCCGCCGAGCCCTGGGAGCCGGACGCATGAGCGCCCCGGACGGAACCGGGGCCGCCCGGCGCGCCCGGGGGCCCGCGGGCGGGGCGGGGACGACGGCGCCAGCGCCAGCAGCGGTACCGGCGACGAGGCCTGCGGCGGAACCGGCGGCGGTACCGGCGACGGGGGCGGCGCCGCCGCCCGCCGTCTGGGATGCGGTCGTCGTCGGCGGCGGCATCGCGGGGCTCGCGGCGGCCTGGGAGCTGACCCGCGCCGGGCTGCGGCCGCTGCTGGTCGAGGCCCGCGGCTACACCGGGGGCCTCGTCGCCGGCGCCCGCATCGCCGGGGTCCGCATGGACCTGGGCGCCGAGGGCTTCGTCCTGCGCGGGCGGGCCGTATCCGAGGCGGCCGAGGCCCTCGGGCTGGAGATCGTGGGGCCGAGCGGCGGCGGGGCGCGCCTCCTCCTGCCGCCGCTGCCGGACGGCGAAGGGCCGGGCGGTGGGGGCGGGAGCCCGGCGGACGCCCTCGGCGGCCACGCCTCCGACCGCATTGCCGGCGTCCCCGGCGTCCCCGGCGCCCCCGGCGGCTCCGGCGGCCCCTGGCGCCTGCACCGCTTCCCCCGCGACTCCTTCCTCGGCATCCCCGCCGACCCGACCGCCCCCGACGTCGCGGAGGTCCTCGGCCAGGCGGGCGCGCGGCGGGCGGCCGCCGACGCCGACCTGCCCGGCCGGACGGGCACGGGCCCCGACGAGGCGGCGGACCTCGCCTCCTTCGTCACCGCCCGCATGGGACCGGCGGTCCTCGACCGGCTCGTGCGGCCCATCGTCGCCGGGATCCACGCCGCCGACCCCCGCGCGCTCGCGGCGGACACGGTGGCGCCGGGACTGCGGGAGGCGACGGCGCGGCTGGGGAGTCTGCAGGCCGCCGTCGGCGAGCTGCTCCGCCGCCGTCGGGCCCGCTCGGGCGGGCGGAGCGTGGACGTGACCACCCGGGGCGGGCTGGTCCGGCTCACCGACGCGCTGCGGAACGCCGTCGAGGCCGACGGCGGGAGCGTGCGCACCCGCACCGGTGCACAGAGCCTGCGTCCGGTGGACCCAGCGGGCGGGCCGGACGGTCCGGACGGTCCGGGCGGATCGGGCGGGCCGGACGGTCCGGACGGTCCGGGCGGATCGGGCGGGCCGGGCGGTCCGGGCGGCGGCGGTGCGGGCCCGACCGGGACGCCCGCCGCCGACTTCGGAGCGCCCGCCGCCCGCTGGGAGCTGACCCTGACCCCGACCGGCCGCGGACCCACCCCCTCGGACGAGCCGGTCGCCGTCGGTCCCGCCGAGCGCGTGCGCACCGACCGCCTCGTCCTGGCCTGCTCGGCGCCGGCGGCCGCGCGCCTGCTGGCGGGCGCCGGCGTGGAGGCGGACCCGAACGCGCCGGTCGGCTCGCCGATCGCCCGCTTCATCCTCGTGGCCCGCGCGCCGGGCCTGGCGGGCGCACCGGTGGGCTCGGGCCTGCTGGTCGCCCCGCCCGCCGCGGGGAGGGCCGCGCCGGTGCGCGCCAAGGCCCTGTCCCACCTCAGCGTCAAGTGGCCGTGGATCGGGCGGGAGCTGCGCGCGCTCCACGGCGAGGACGTCCACGCCCTGCGTCTGTCCTACGGCCGGCCCGGCGAGCCGCGCCCGGAGGTGACGCTCGACGACGCCCTGGCCGACGTCGAAGCGCTGACCGGGGCGCGCATCGCCCCCGACGACGTCATCGACCACATGCTCGTGCGCTGGGACGGGACCCTGCCGCCGGTCGACGCCGACCGCCGCGAGCGCGCCGCGGCCCTGGTCGAGCGGGTCGAGTCCCTCCCGGGCCTGGCGCTCACCGGCGCCTGGGTCGCCGGGACCGGCATCGCCGCCGTCGTCGAGCACGCCCGCTCCCGGGCCGGACGCCTGGCGGGCGCCGGGAGCGCCGAGGGCGCGGGGGACGCGAAGAACGCGGGGACCGGGCACGGGAGGGAGCGCGCATGAGCACGAATACGAGTACCGGCGCGGGCGCCGGCGCCGGGATCCCCACCGTCCGGCTCGGCACGCGCGCCTCGGCGCTGGCCCTCGCCCAGTCGCGGATGGTGGCCCGCGATCTTCGGGCCGCGGCCGCGCGGACCGGGACGGGGCTGCGGATCGAGCTGGTGACGGTGCGCACCCGCGGCGACGTCGACCCCACCGCCCTGGCGCGCCTGGGCGGTGCGGGGGTCTTCGCGGCGGCGCTGCGCACGGCGCTGCTCGACGGCGAGTGCGACCTGGCGGTCCACTCCTTCAAGGACCTGCCGACGGCGGACGCGCCCGGGCTGGTCGTCGCGGCGGTGCCGGCGCGGGAGGATCCGCGCGACGCCCTGTGCCTGCGCCCGCCGGGCCGGGCCGGGAGCGGCGGTCGTGCCGATCGGGGGCCGGGCGCCGGGCGGGCCGGGGCCGACCATTCGACCGGGGCCGCCGACCCGGCCGGGCCGGCGGAGGCGCCCGTCCCGGCCGGGTTGACCGGGCTGGACGGCCCGGCGGAGGCGCCCGAGCTGACCGGGCTGGGCGGTCCGGCCGGGCTAGTCGGGCTGACCGGACTGGGCGGCTCGAACGACCCGACCGGGCTGGGCGGGTTGACCGGACTGCGGCCCGGGGCGCGGGTGGGAACGGGCTCGCCGCGCCGGGCCGCCCAGCTGCTGTCCATCCGCCCCGACCTGGAGATCGTCGAGATCCGCGGCAACGTGCCCACGCGCCTGGCGCGCGTCGTCGGCTCGGTGGTGAGCCCGGACGGCCCCATGGGGGCGGTGCGCGAGCCCGACCTCGACGCCGTCGTCCTCGCCCTGGCCGGGCTGCGCCGGCTCGGGCTGGAGGCCTACGCGAGCCGGATCCTGGCCGCGGCGCCCGCCGGGCCCGCCCGGAGCGCCCGACCAGGCGAGCCCGCGGACCGCCCGGACCGCCCGGACCGCACCCAGTGCGCGGATCACTCGGCCCACCCAGGGCCCGCCCGGAGCGCCGGGGCGGATCCGGAGCCCGTCATGGTGCCCGCGCCGGCGCAGGGGGCGCTGGCCGTCGAGACCCGCGAGGACGTCGCGACCCGGCTGCCCGGGCTCGCCGTCGCGCTGGCGGCGCTGGACGACCCGTCCACCCGCACCGCCGTGACCGCCGAGCGCTCGCTCATGGCGCACCTGGGGGCCGGCTGCGCCGCCCCGGTGGGGGCGCTCGCCCGCCCTGACGACGGCGGGGGCAGTGGCGGCGACGGCGGCGGGGACGGGAGCGCGGCCCGGCTGCGCCTCGATGCGCTCGTCGCGTCCCCCGACGGGGCGCGGCGGCTGGTCGTCCGGGAGACCGGGCCCGCCCGGGAGGCGGAGGCGCTGGGGGCGCGGGCGGCGCGCTCGCTGCTGGAGGCGGGCGCCGCCGGGATCGCCGACCTGCGCGCCGGCAGGGCGGGTGGGAGCATCGGGGGACGCCGATGAGCACCGCGGATCCCGCGCCCGAGTCCCGGCGCGAGGCGGAGACGGCCGGCCCCGGCTCCAACTCCGGCCCCGGTTCCGACTCCAACTCTGGCTCCAGTTCCGGTTCCGGCTCCGACCGGTCCGCGCACCCGAGGGATGAGGGACCCGCCCGGCGGCCCCTGTCGGGCCGGGTCGTCCTGGTGCCGCGGCTGCGCGAGCCCGACCCGCTCGCCCGGGCGCTGCGCACCGCCGGGGCCGCGGCGGTGCGCGCGGCCCTGACCCGCGCCGTCCCGGGCGACGCGGCCGAGCTCGCGAGCGCCTCCGCCCGCCTGGCCGCCGGGGACTACGACTGGCTGGTCGTCACCTCCGCGCGCACCGTGGAAATGCTCGACGTCGGCGCAACGCCGACCTCGACGGCGGTGGCCGCGGTGGGGTCGGCGACGGCGGGCGCGCTCGCGGCGGCACTGGGACGCGACCCCGAGCTCGTGGCGGGCGGGAGCGCGCGCTCGCTGCTGGACGCGCTGGCCGGGCGGGGGGTGGCCCCCGGCGCCCGGGTGCTGCTGCCGCAGTCGGCCCTGGCGGCCCCGCTGCTGGCCGAGGGCCTGCGGGGCCTGGGCGCGCGGGTGGAGCGGGTGGACGCCTACACGACCCGCACGGTCGGGGCCGCCGACCTGCCGCCCGGATTGGTCGGACGGTGGCGGGCCGGCGGGGTGGACGCCGTCGTCGTCACGGCCGGGTCCACGGCGCGCGCCGTGGTCGAGCTGCTGGGGCCCGCGCCGCCGGGCACCGCCGTCGTCACCCTGGGCGGGCCGAGCCGGGCGGCCGCGCTGGCCGCGGGCCTGGCCCCCGACGACGCCGTCACCGCCTCCCCCTCGCCGCGGCCAGCCGACGTCGTCGCCGAGATCGGCCGCCGTCTGCGCCCGCTTCAACCGGGCTCGCGCACGGGCGCGACGCCCCCGCACCCGCCCGTCGACCGCATCGAGGAACCATGACCGAGCACCCAGAACGCCCAGAGCACACCGCCTCCCCCGCCGCGCCCGGCGGCGGCACCGCGTCCGCCGCTCCCGCCGCACCCACACCACCCGCCGCGCCCGGCAGCGCCTCCCCCGCCGCCGGCTTCCTGGCCGAGCGGGGCGTGCCGGCGCCGTCGGCCCCCTCGATCCGCCCCCGCCGCCTGCGCACCACCCCCGCCATGCGCGGCCTGGTCGCCCAGACGCGGATCTCCCCCGCCGCGCTCATCCGCCCCGTCTTCGTCCGCGAGGACATCGCCGAGCCCCGACCCATCGGCGCCATGCCGGGCCAGTGGCAGCACACGCTGGACTCCGTGCGCCGCGAGGCCGCCGCCTGCGCCGCAGCCGGCGTGGGGGCCATCGACCTGTTCGGCGTGCCCGCGACCCGCGACGAGACCGGCTCGGGGGCCTGGGCCGAGGACGGCATCCTCAACCGGGCGGTCGCGGCCGTGCGGGCCGAGGTCGGCGACGCGCTCGTCGTGTGCGCCGACACCTGCCTGGACGAGTTCACCTCCCACGGCCACTGCGGCCTCCTGCGCCCCGGGCCCGGCCCGCGCGCCGGCGAGGTCGACAACGACCCCACCCTCGCCCTCTACCAGGCGATGGCCGTGGCTCAGGCGGAGGCCGGGGCGCACATGGTCTCGCCCTCGGGCATGATGGACGGGCAGGTCGCCGCGATCCGCGCCGCCCTGGACGCCACCGGGCACGACGACGTCGCCATCCTGGCCTACTCGGCGAAGTACGCCTCGGCCTACTTCGGGCCCTTCCGCGAGGCCGTGGGGTCCACCCTCACCGGCGACCGGCGCACCTACCAGCAGGACCCGGCCAACCGGCGCGAGGGGCTGCGCGAGGCGATGCTCGACGTCGAGCAGGGCGCGGACATGGTCATGGTCAAGCCGGCCGGCCCGTACCTGGACGTGCTGGCCGACGTCGCCGCCGCCAGCCCGGTGCCGGTGGCCGCCTACCAGGTGTCGGGCGAGTACGCGATGGTCGAGGCCGCCGCCGCCAACGGGTGGATCGACCGCGAGCGCGTCATCGCCGAGTCGGTGCTGGGGATCGTGCGCGCCGGGGCGGACTGCGTGCTCACCTACTGGGCGCGCGAACTCGCCGAGGGCCTGGGCGGGCGGTGAGCGCGGGGAGCCGCGTCCGCCCGCCCCGGACTCCGGGGGCGAACTCGAGGGCGGCCAGGCTCACCTCGCCGGCACCCCTGCCCATCCCGTCCATCCTGCTCACTCCGTCCACCCCGCCTGCCCCGTTCGCCCCACCTGCATCACCCGCCTCACCACAGGCGCGGGCGAACCAGCAGGCGGACGGTCCGGCGACCCAAAAAGGTGGCCGGCGCATATCTTTCACCCCCCATCCCGCGCCCCTCCCATCCCGAAATGGCGCAATAACGCCACTCCCCGGATGCGTGGGAGCCGCCGCGCACCCGAAAGATACGCGCCGGCCACCTTTTTCCGCCGCGCCGACGCATCTCCGGATAGGAGCGGGCCCCGGAGGCCTCCACCGCCTCAAGACCATCATCGACACCGGCCCGGACGCGCCGGCGAGGGCCGCCGGCCGGGCCCGGGTTCCGCTGGACGGCGTCTGCTGCGCCCCTTCACCCTCTGCTGCGCCCCTTTCGCTCTGCTACGCCCCTTTTCCTCGTACAGTGAAGGGTGAAAGGGCGTAGCAGAGCGAAAGGGGCGCAGCAGAAGAGCGGGACGGGGCGGTGGATGGTCCGACGTCGCCCCTGTGCATCGCGGTTCGCCCGGGCGAGGCTCGTCGCCGTGCCCGCGGCCCTCGGCCAGGCTGCCCCAGGCGGAGTTGTCGCCCGCCTCGTCGCCGCGCCCGCGGCCCTCGGGCCGGTGGTTCCGGACGCGGTGCCGCGGTCCGACTCGTCGCCGTGCCCGTGCGGGTCCTCGGGCCGGCGCCGGTGCGCTCGTCCGCGTCGGTCTCACGGACGGGGGCGGCGAACCGGTCCCCGTCGCGCTCCTCGTTCGCACCGCCGCGCCGGGGCAGGGGCTCCGCCTGGGTCGCGGGATCGTCGGAGAGACGCATGTGGGCGCAGGGGCGGTCGAGGGGGCTCCGCCCGGGTCGCGGGATTATCACTCGACCCGCGAGGGCGGGCGTCGAGATCGCCGGGCGGCCCGCGAGGACGTCTGCCAGGGGCATGATCTCGCGGGGCGCCCGGCGATCTCGCGAACCCGGCCGGGGCGGGATGGGACGGGGACCGGGCCCGGGCCCACGACGACTCCCGGACCGACCCCGGGCTGGCGCGGGCCGGGCCCAGGCCGGCCGAGACCGGGACCGGCTTGCGTAAATTGCAGGTCCGCTCAACGGAATCCCGGGGCCGGAGCCGGTGCGGACCCGGGGCCGGCTTGCGCAATGCGAGCCCGGCGCGACACCGTCCACCCCGCCTCGCGCCGCGCGAGCCCAGCGCGACGGAATCCGCCCGCGCTCGATCCGCGCGAGCCCACCTCGCACAATGCGAGCCCAGGTGACATCACCAGAACGACTCCCCCGGGGGCGGGGACGCGCAAGGGCGGCGTCTCCGCCCATGGCGAGTCCCAGAGACTCCCCCCGGGGGGGCGGGGACGCGCAGGCGAAGACACGCAGGGCGGTGGCGCCGACGCCGGCGCCGGCCCGGCGCCGATCGCACCGATCGCGACGTAGAGTCGCACCGGGCGCCGCCCGCCCACCTTCTCGACGGCGGTCGGCCAGCGCCCCGGCAGCCCCGCCCGACCGTTCACCGGAGGAACCATGACGAGCCCCGTCCCCGCGCGCCCGACCGCCCCCTCCCCCGCCGCGCCCGGGACCGACCCCGCCGCCCCCTCCCCCGCCGCCCCCGCATCCGCCGCGCCCGTCACCAACGCCGGCCTGTTCGACGCCGCCCGCGCCGTCATCCCCGGCGGCGTGGACTCGCCCGTGCGCGCCTTCGGCTCGGTGGGCGGCGCCCCCGTCTTCATCGCCGGCGCCCGCGGCGCCCGCGTCAGGGACGTCGAGGGCCGCGAGTACGTCGACCTGGTGGGCTCGTGGGGGCCGGCCCTGCTCGGCCACGCCCACCCCGACGTCGTCGAGGCCGTGCGCCGGGCGGCGGGCCGCGGCCTGTCCTTCGGGGCGCCCACCGCCGCCGAGACCGAGCTGGCCGAGGCGGTGCGCGCCCGCGTGCCCGCCGCCGAGCGGGTGCGCTTCGTGTCCACCGGCACGGAGGCGACCATGACGGCGATCCGCCTGGCTCGCGGGGCGACGGGCCGCGACCTGGTGGTGAAGTTCGCCGGGTGCTACCACGGTCACAGCGACGGCCTGCTGGCGGCGGCCGGGTCCGGGGTGGCCACCGGCGGCCTGCCGGGGTCGGCGGGAGTGCCCGCCGCCGTCGCCGCCCAGACGATCGTCCTGCCCTACAACGACGCCGACGCCCTGATCGGGTGCTTCGAGGCCCGCGGGCGGGACATCGCCGCGGTCATCGCCGAACCGGCGCCGGCGAACATGGGCGTCGTGCCGCCCGTGCCGGGCTTCAACGCGACGATCCGCGAGGTGAGCGCGGCGCACGGCGCCCTCATGATCGCCGACGAGGTCCTCACCGGCTTCCGCGTGGGCCCGGCCGGGTTCTGGGGGCTGGAGGCCCTGGACGGCTGGTCGACGGCGCTGGACGACGGCGGGGCCGCGGCGGCCGCATCACCGTCGTGGCCGGGGGCGGACTGGCGCGAGCGGGCGGCCTGGGTGCCGGACCTGCTGACCTTCGGCAAGGTGGTGGGCGGCGGCATGCCGCTGGCGGCCCTGGGCGGGCGGGCCGACGTCATGGAGCTGCTGGCGCCGGTCGGGCCCGTCTACCAGGCGGGGACGCTGAGCGGCAATCCGCTGGCCACGGCCGCCGGGCTCGCCACGCTGGGGCTGGCCGACGACGCCGTCTACGCGACCGTCGCCGCCCGCGCCCGCGAGATCGGGGAGATCGTGGGCGCGGCACTGGACGCCGAGGGTGTGGCGCACCGGGTGCAGCGCTCGGGCTCGCTGTTCTCGGTCGTGTTCGGGGCGGGGGCGGCCGAGCGCGGCGTGCGCGACTACGAGGGGGCGCGCGCCCAGGAGGCCTGGCGCTTCGGCCCCTTCTTCCGCGCCTTCCTGGAGGCGGGCGTGGCCCTGCCGCCCAGCGTCTTCGAGGCCTGGTTCGTCTCGGCCGCCCACGGCGGGGCCGAGCTGGAGCGTATCGCGGCGGCGGCGCCGTCGGCGGCCCGCGCGGCCGCGGCGGCCCGGCCCCCTCGCGGGACCGGCCCCGACGACTGACGGGACGCGCGCCGATCCCGCGCGGGCGCGGAAGTAAGTAAGGAGGACGCAGGGCATGGGAACCAGGGGCGACAGGCTCGAGCGCCTCATCCGCCAGCTCGAGACCGCCGAGGGGCCGGTGCCCGCGCGGGCGCTGGCCGCGGCGCTCCACGTGACCGACCGCAGCATCCGCTCCTACGTGCGCCAGCTCAACGGGGCCGGGGAGCGCGAGCTCATCGTCTCCACCCCGGCGGGTTACCGGCTCGACCGCCGCGTCCTCCGGGAGCGGCGCGAGCTCGCCTCCCGCGGCCGCGACCGGGGCGCTACGCCGCACGAGCGCCTCCACGAGCTGACCCGCCGCCTGCTCGTATCCGGCCCGCACGACGTCTTCGCCCTCGCCGAGGACTTCTGCGTGAGCCCCTCGACGATCGAGGCCGATCTGGGCCGGGTGCGGATGCTGCTGAGGGATTACGACCTGGTGCTGAGCCGGTCCCGCGACAACGTCTCCGTCGAGGGGCCCGAGCGGCAGCGGCGCAGGCTCATGCGGCAGGTGCTGCTCGCCCCCGGCGACCGGGACGGGGAGTTGGCGGCGCACGTCGCCCGCCGCCGCCGACGTCACGAGCTCATGCGCGTCGTCCGCGGAGTCCTGAAGTCCCTCTCGATCAGCCTCAACGAGTACGTGCTCCTCGACCTGTGCACGCACCTGTACATCGCACTCGAGGGCCTGCCCACGAGCTACGGGGAGCCCGCCGCCGCGCCGGCGCGCATCCTCCGGGCGGCCGAGGCCGTCGTGCGCGGCGTGGAGGAGTGGTCCGGACGCCGCCTGCCCGCGCCCGAGACGGGCTTCGTGAGCGCCTTCCTCCTGGTGAGCACCCATCAGGCGCTCGACGCCGCCGCCCTCGACCCCCGCGTCGCCGGCGCCGTGCGCGAGGGGGCCCTGCAACTCGACGACCACTTCCTCGTCCGCCTCTACGACGGCGAGGAGTCCATGCTCGGCCTGGCGGTCCACGTTCAGCACATGGTGGCCAGGATCCGCTCCGGTCATGACGTCGCCCGCCCCTTCGGCCCCGAATTCCAGATGAACCACCCCCTCGCCCACGAGCTGGCCCTGTACTTCTCCCAGAGCCTGGAGGGGTCGCTCGGCATTCAGATCCCCCGGCCCGAGGTCGATTTCCTCGCGCTCCACCTGGGGGCCCGGTTCCAAAGGCTCATGGACGCCGAGCAGCTCGTGACCATCACCCTCGTCCTGCCGCGCTTCGGCACCATCGCCGACGACGCCGTGCGCCGCCTGACGCAGGGCCTGCACGGGCAGGCTGTGGTCGAGCGGCTCGTCACCGAGATCGACGCCGAGGTCTCGCGCCGTCCCAGCGACCTCGTCGTCAGCGCCGTCGATCTCGACGTCGACCCCTCCGTGCCCGTGGTGCGCATCAGCCCCCTGTGCTCGGGCCACGACCTGGACCTGGTGCGCCGGACCGTGCTCGACGAGAGGCGCCGGGCCCAGCGCCACCGGGTCTGGTCCGCCCTGGTCGCGTTCACCGACGAGCGCCTCTTCGAACACGTCGAGGAGGAGCTGACACGGGACGGGGTCCTGGAGCGGGCCTTCGGCCTCCTGCGCGCGGCCGGGGCGGTGGGCCCCGCCTTCCTCGACGACGTGCGGGACCGGGAGCGCCGCTCCCCCACCGCCTTCGGCGGGCGCTTCGCCATCCCGCACTCCTTGTACATGGACGCCGAGCGCACCGCCCTGTGCGTCCTCGTCCTGGCCCATCCCGTCCCGTGGGGGGCGTCCGCCGTCGACCTGGTCATCACGCTCGCCGTCGGCCCCCGGGAGCGCGCCGTCTTCCGCGACGTGCTCGACGAGCTCGTCCGCGTGCTGTCGGACCCGGTCGGAGTGGACGCGCTGGTGAGCGCCGGGATGCACTACGCCGGGTTCATGGCGGCCCTGCGGCGCCAGACCATGATCTGAGGGCCCCGGCGCCGACGCCGGTCCCCGGTCCGGGCGCCCACGGATCCTTCCGGCCCGCGGAAAGCACTCTGATGGCGGGCGGGGCGCATCCGCCGCATCCTGGAGACGTCAACGCCCCTTATCCGACGGAGGAAGAAATGGCCGACGACATCCGTGTTCTCCTGGTCTGCGGCACCGGAGCCAGCAGCGGGTTCATGGCGGCGAACATGCGCAAGGCGGTCGCCGCGCACGGCTACAACATCAAGGTCACCGCGCGCTCCGAGAGCGAGATCGCCAACTTCATCGACGAGACCGACGTCATCATGGTCGGCCCGCACCTGTCCTACGTCTTCGACGACATCGACTCCTTCGTCGGCGACGACGCCGTCACGGTGATCCTCATGAAGCCCGAGTACTACTCCTCGCTCGACGGCGAGGCTGCCGTTCAGCACCTGGTCGACGTCATCAACGAGGAGGAGTGATGCAGCCGTTCATCCACTGGCTGGAGACGAGCTTCTCGCCGCGCATGGCGAAGGTGAACAACAATGTGTGGGTCGTGTCCATCAAGGACTCGATCATGCAGGTGCTCCCCTTCATCCTCGTGGGCTCCGTCTTCGCGATGCTCGCGATCCTCAACGACTACTTCCCGTCGCTCCCCAGCTTCTGGACGCCCTACGGGTGGACGATGGGAATGCTCTCGCTGCTCGTCAGCTTCCTCATCCCGTTCAACCTCATGGAGAAGCGCAATTTCCGCAAGCAGCGGCTCATAGCCGGCGGGTCGGGAACCATTCTCCTCCTCATCATCATCACGCCCCAGGTCGTCAAGGACGGCGAGCCCGGGTTCGGGCACGCGGCCCTGGGCGCGGGCGGGATGTTCGTGGCGATCCTCGCCGGAGTGGTCTCCGGACTCATCATGTCCCTGTTCGGCGGGTTCAGCCTCTTCAAGGAGGAGTCCGTCATCCCGGAGTTCGTCCGGGCCTGGTTCGACGCCATGATCCCGGTGGGCCTCGTGGTCACCCTCGGGTGGGTCGTGGTCGACCTTCTGGGGCTCGACGTCTACAACGCCGTCCTGGCGGTGTTCAGGCCGCTCGCCGGGATCATCGAGTCGCCCTGGGGATTCCCGCTCATGTGCCTGACCTACTGCTTCCTGTACTCCATGGGGATCTCGTCGTGGGTCCTCACCCCGGTGACCACGCCAGTCCTCCTGGCGGCCATTCAGGCGAATATGGCCGGGACGGCGGAGAATCTCGTCACCTCGACCACGCTGTTCTCCACCTACCTCTGGTTCGGCGGCATCGGCAACACCATGGCCCTGGTGCTCATGATGGCCGCCTCCAAGTCCACTCGGCTCAAGGCGCTGGGAAGGGCCTGCCTGCCCCCCGCCATCGTCAATATCAACGAGCCGGTCGTCTTCGGGGCCATCGCCTGGAACCCGGTGCTCATGGTGCCGATGTGGCTGCAGGGCCTCATTCCGCCGATCCTCGTGTGGCTGCTGACCAAGACGATCCGCTTCGCCCCCATCCCCATGAACCAGTTCGAGCTGTGGTACACCCCCTACCCGCTCGCAACGTGGATCACGACCCGCTCCCTGTCCGCCATAGTGCTCATGCTCCTCGTCTTCGCCGTCTCGGCGGTGATCTGGTACCCGTTCTTCAAGGTGTACGAGCACCAGTCCCTTCTCAAGGAGGCCCGCGACTCGGCCGGGTCGGAGGCGGGCCGGACGGGCGGGCCGGACGGGCGGAGCGAAGCCCGCGTCGCGAGCCGGACCGGGGGCCGGGCGGGCGCATCCGCCTCCGCCGCGCCGACCACGGTCCGCCGGGGCAGCAGGAGGCTGACCGTCGTCGTCGGCCGTCCGCAGAACACCGGCGCGGACGAAGCCGGCGAGAACCGCTCCGATGGCGACGACGTCGGGGCCGGCGGGAGCCGCTCGGCCGACGGAGCCAGCGCGGACGAGCCCGGCGCCTCCCCGGCGAAGAGCGGCGGCGGCGTGCGCCGCGGCACCAGGAAACTCGTCGTGACCTCCGCCGAACCCGCATCACAGGCATCGGAAGGACCCGGCATGAACGACACCCTCGTCGAGGCCTCGACGCAGATCCTCATCCACTCCGGTGACGCGCGCAAGGAGACCTACCGCGCGCTGGAGGCCATGGAGGCCGGCGATCTCGCCCGGGCCCGCGCGCACCTGGACGCCGCCGACGAGCACATCCGCCAGGCCCACGCGGAGCACACCGGCATCATCCAGCTCGAGGCCGGCGGCCGGACCCTGCCCTACGCCGCCCTGTTCTCCCACGCCCAGGACACCCTCATGACCACCTACAGCGAGCTGCGACTCACGCGCAGACTCCTGCCCGTCTTCCGCACCCTCGACGACCGCATCCGAGCACTGGAGGCCAAGAACCATGACTGACCCGCTGCACGTCCCCACCGCCTTCCCACCCGACTTCCTGTGGGGCGGGGCCATCGCCGCCAACCAGGCCGAGGGCGCCTGGCGGGAGGGGGGCAAGGGCTGGTGCCTGGCCGACATCAATCTCTACCGGGGCGACCTGCCGCCGGAGAGGCGCTCGAACAAGGAGATGACGACGGACCGGGTGCGCTTCCACATGGAGGACGCCGAGGGCCGCTACCCCAAGCGCGAGGGCATCGACTTCTACCACACCTACCCCGAGGACCTGCGGCTCCTGGCCGGGACCGGGATGAACGCCTTCCGCACCTCGGTCAACTGGGCCCGCGTCTTCCCCAACGGCGACGACGCCGAGCCCAATGAGGAGGGCCTGGCCTTCTACGAGCGCCTCGTCGACGAGATCCGGGCCAACGGCATGGAACCGGTCCTCACGCTGTCCCACTACGAGATGCCCCTCAACCTCACCACCTCCTACACCGGCTGGTGCAGCCGGGAGACCATCGGCTTCTTCGTGCGCTTCTGCGAGGCGGTCATGCGCCGTCTGGCCGGCAGGGTGCGGTACTGGATCGTGGTCAACCAGATCAACCTCATCACCCACGAGTCCTTCAACCACCTGGGGGTCGCCGCGGACAAGGTCGAGAACCTGGAGGAGGCCAAGTTCCAGGCCGTCCACAACGAGATGGTCGCCGCGGCCCGCGTGACCTCTCTCGGCCGCCGGATCGACCCGGACTTCGAGTTCGGCGTCATGCTCTGCCACGGCAACGCCGACCCGGCGAGCTGCAGGCCCGAGGACGTCCTGGCGGCCCTCCAGCAGAACCAGATGCAGTACTTCTTCTCCGACGTCGCCCTGCGCGGCGCCTACCCCGGCTACGCCAAGCGGCACTTCCGCGATCGGGGCGTCACCATCGAGTTCGGCCGGGGGGACGAGGAGGCGCTGCGCGAGGGGATCGCCGACTTCCTGAGCTTCTCCTACTACTACACCCGAATTATCGACGCGCGGGCGTGGGAGTCGGGGGACGTCGACGGATTCGCCAACCCCCACCTGACGGCCTCGGAATGGGGCTGGGCCATCAACCCGATCGGCCTGCGAGTCGCCCTCAACGCCTACTGGGACCGCTACCAGAGGCCGATCATGATCACCGAGAACGGCTTGGGCTCGCGCGACGTCCTGGAGGAGGACGGGACCGTCCACGACGCGTACCGCATCGACTACCTCCGGGCGCACGTGGCCGCCATGCTCGAGGCGATCGAGGACGGGGTCGACCTGCGCGGGTACTTCGCCTGGGGGCCCATTGACATCGTCTCCTGCTCCTCCTCCGAGATGGCCAAGCGCTACGGCTTCATCTACGTCGATCTCGACGACGAGGGGAACGGGAGCGGCAGGCGCGTCCTCAAGGACTCCTACGCCTGGTACCGGCGGGTGACGGCGTCCAACGGCGCCGACCTGGGCTGACCCGGCCCGCCGCGACCCGGCTGCGCGCCAGGGCGAGCCATAACCCGGAAGGACCCGACCCCGCCTCCGCTGCGCTCCGGCTCCGCGCCCCGACCCCGCGTCGGGGCCGGAGGCGGCGTCGGAGCCGATAAGGGGCGGGGCCGGCGTCGGGGTCGGATCAGGGTCGTCCCCGATACCGGGGGCGGGCTCCGGCGGGCACACTGGAGTCATGACGCAGCAGCACCCCTCCGACCCCTACTCGGCCGATTCCACGTACTCAGCCGACTCCTACTCCGCCGGGTCCGCCTACTCCGCAGGCCACTACTCCGACGACCCCGTCTACTCCGCAGACCCCTACTCCGCCGGGTCCGCGTACTCCTACGACTCCTACTCCGACGACCCCTACACCTCCGACCCGTACTCCGCCGGCTCCTACCCCCCGGGCTCCTACTCCGCCCGCACCGAGTCCTGGCGCACCACGCTCCCCTGCCGCTCCCGCCGTCGGCTCATCGCCGGCGTGTGCGGCGGCCTGGCCGAGCACTGGGGCGTGAGCCCCACGCTCGTGCGCCTGGCCACCCTGCTCCTGGCCCTCCTGCCGGGTCCGATGTGGCTCGTCTACGCCGCCGCCTGGATCGTCATGCCCGACGCCGACTGACTCCCCGGCGCCGCCCGCCCCGCCATCCGCCCCCGCCGTCCGGCCCGGCCGCGGCCCCGGGCCGTCCTCGCCCGCGCTCCCGCCGAACACCGCCCGCCGCGTCGTCCGGCCCGACCAGCCGCAGGCGCCGCGGGGACAGGCCGACGGCGACGTCCTGGCCCCACGTCAGCTCGCAGCGGTCGGTCTCGATTCCGTCGCCGAAGACCACGAGGCGCTCGCTCGCCACGGTGAGCACCAGCCGCTCGCCGTCGGCCAGGAGCCCGTCTGTCAGGCTCGCGCCCGTGGCGGGCGAGGGCCAGGCCTCCCGCACGAACCAGGCCAGGCGCGACTCCCCCGGCGCCGGGAGGACGCGCCCGCCCCGGTCGTGGGCGAGCGAGGCCGCCCAGCCGGTGGACCCGGCGCCCGTGGCGACGATGACCCCGGAGGAGCACTGGTGCTCCCGGCCGCCCGGCGCGCTCAGCAGGTAGCGCGCCGACTGGTGGCCGACGTCGCCCAGGAAGACCTCGTTGAGGGCGGTGAGCTCCTGGCCGTCGTCGGCCTCGGCCCGCACCATGGAGATCTCCTCGGCGCGCGGCTCCCGCCCGCGGGCGAGGTCCCGCACGAGGGCGGCGGCCCGCTCCGGGCGGGTGCGCGCGAGCGCCCCGGTCCCGCCACCGGGGTCGACGCCGACGACGAGCTGGCCGGTCAGGTACTTGGCCGCGTTGGCCACCAGCCCGTCCTGGCCGACGACGAGCACGAGGTCCTCCCGGGCGAACAGGAAGCGCGACAGGTCCGCGCGCTCGACCTCGGCCAGGGCCCACTCCCGCGGGACGGCGGCCAGGACCTGGCGGCGGGCGTCGGCCAGCGCGTCGTGCGCCGCCTGGACCCGGGCGAGGTCGCGCCCGCGGGTGCGCAGGAAGAATTCGGCCTGGCCGCGGGTGGCGTGGCGCTCGAGGAGCTCCTCGAGCTCGGTGCGCCGGGTGACGACGACGGCGCGGCGGCGGCCCGCGGGCGCCGGCGCGCTCACCGCGATCCCGCCGTCCGCGCGCCGCCATCGCTCGCCGCAGCCCTGCCGGCCCCAGCCGCCGCGCCGCCGGCTCCGCCCGCACCGACCCCGCCGGCCCCAGCCGCCGCGCCGCCGGCTCCGCCCGCACCGCTCGCGCCGACCTCTCCCGCTGCGCCGCTGTCCGCCGTGCTGGCCGCGCCGCCCCCGCTCCCGATCACGCCCGCCCCGCTCCGGCTCCCGAGCAGATCGCCCAGCAGGCCGGTGAGCAGATCGGGGGTGAGGGTGAGTTGGCCGATGCTCGGCAGGTGGCCGGCGGCCTCGCGCAGCGCCAGGGCCCGCAGGACCCCCTCGCCGAGACCGGCGTAGGCCTCCGTGCGGGCCCGCTCGGCCTCCGCCTGCGCCGCGCCCATCTGGCGGACCTCCTCGGCGCGGGCGGCGGCCTCCAGCCGGGTCCTGTCGGCCAGGCCGGTGGAGTCGACCAGGGCGGCGGCGGCGCGCTCCTCGGCCTCCCGGCGCCGGTTGGCCCCCTCCTGGGCGACGAGCGCCTCGCGCCGTCGGGCCACCTCGAGCTTGGAGGCGAGCTCGTTGACGGAGATCTGCTGCTCGCGCTCGACGGCGAGGGCGCGCCGCTCGTAGAGGGCGCGGTCGGCCTCGGTCTGGAGCTGCTCGCGCAGCGGGGTCTGGAGGGCCTTCTCAATGTCCGCCTCGGGGCGCAGGGACAGGACGCGGACGTCACAGACCTCGACGCCCACGCCGGCCAGCCGCTCCTGGCCCCGCATCCCGTCCACGAGGGCGTCGCGCACCAGGGGCAGACCGGTGGACAGGGCCTCGGGCAGATCGAGGGCGCGCAGGACGTCGACGACGAGGGACTGGGCGACCTCGCCGACGAGGTCGGCGACCTGCCGCACGCCCTGGACGCGCCCGGCGTCGTCGGTCACGGGGTGGACAGCGAGGTCGAGGCGGCGGGCGGCGGTCTCGGGGTCGGCGAAGCGGTAGGTGAGCACGGCCTGAACGGTGACATCCTGCTGGTCGCGGGTGGCGACGTGGAAGAGAACGGGGCGCTCGTGGTCGATGGCGGGCACCTCGGAGATCGCGGCGAGGGCGGGCCGGAACCAGAAGGCGAGGCCGACGCCGCAGTGGACCGTCCTCCCGCGGCGCAGGTGCACGACGTGCTCGGTGGGGGTGCCCTGGTAGCGGGCGAGGAGGAACAGGCGGCGGATGCGTCCCATGGCGGACTCCTTCGGCGGTGCGGTGAACGGCGGTGCGCAGGTGTCGGACGGCGGAGGCGGCCGGCGGGCGCGGGGACCGCGGCGCCTCATTTTCGTCAAATCGACGATATATGGACCCGACACTTCTCGTCAAGGTGACATTTAATCTAGGGTGGGGCCGTGCCCCGCATCCGACCCGGCCCTCCCGCGACAGCGCCGCCGCCCACCGCGGCCCGCCTGCCCATCGCCGTCGACGTCGTCGCCCTCACCGTCGCCGACGGCGCCCTGCGGGTCCTCCTGGTGGACCGCCTCCTCGAGCCCTACGCCGGCAGGCCCGCCCTCCCCGGCGGCTTCCTCCTCGGCGGCGAGGACGTCGCCGAGGCCGCCGTGCGCGAGCTGACCGAGGAGACCGGCGTCGCCCCGCGCGGGCACCTGGAGCAGCTGCGCACCTACGGGCCGGTGGGGCGCGACCCGCGCGGACCCGTGCTGTCGGTCGCCCACCTCCTGTTCTCCCCGGTCCTCGACCTGCCGCGCGCGGGCGGGGACGCGGCCGCGGTCCGCTGGGCGCCCGTCGGCCCCTTCCTGGAGGGGGGCGCGCACCTGGCCTTCGATCACGACCGGATCCTGGCCGACGGCGTCGAGCGGGCGCGGGCCAAGATCGAGTACTCGCCGCTGGCCACCGCCTTCTGCCCCGAGGAGTTCACCATCGCCGAGCTGCGCCGCGTCTACGAGGCGGTGTGGGGCACAAGACTGGATCCGCGCAACTTCCACCGCAAGGCCACCCGCTCCGAGGGCTTCCTCCAGGCCACCGGCCGCGTCCGCTCCGAGGGGGTGGGCCGGCCCGCGGCGCTCTTCCGGCGCCCGCCCGGCAGCGGGCCGACCGCCGCCGTGCTCCAGCCGCCGCTCCTGCGCCCCGGCGGCGATGCACCGTCGTCGGGCGCCCGACGGGCCACCGGCGCCGATCGCACCGCCCCCTCGTGAATCCGCGACGACGCCCCGTCGGGCACCGCCGGAGCGGGCCGGGCGGGGCGCTGATCGACCGGCCGGCAGCCCGTCGGGACCGGCCACGCGGTCAGCGCCCCGGCCGGTGCCTGACGGTCAGCGCCCCGGTCGGAGCCGTGCGGCGAGGGCCTTCTCGTAGGCGATGACGTCCGCCTCGGCGAAGGCGCACACGACGATCCGCATGCGGCCGGCCGGGTGCGCGGCGAGCCAGGCCCCGATCGTGTCCAGCACGAGGGGGGCCGCCTCCTCCTTGGGGTAGCCGAAGACGCCGGTGGACACCGAGCACAGGCCCACCGAGTCGAGCCCGGCGGCCTCGGCGGCGTCGAGCACGCTGCGGTAGGAGGAGGCGAGCAGGCGGCGGTGCTCCTCGCCCACCTCGCCCTCGACGACGGGCCCGACGGTGTGGATGACGTGCGCGGCCGGAAGGTGGTATCCGCCGGTGAGCAGCGCCCGCCCCGTCTCCTCCGGGCGCCCGCCCCGGGAGTCCATGTAGGCGGCGCACTCGGCGCGCAGTCCCGGGCCGGCGACGGCGTGGATGACATTGTCGATGCAGGCGTGCCCGGGCACGCGGCAGCCGAGCATGGCCGAATTGGCGGCGTTGACGATGGCGCCGGCGCGCAGCGCGGTGAGGTCGCCCCGCCACAGGGCGACCCGCTCCCCCAGCGCTCCGCCCGCGCCGCGGGTGCGCGCCAGGGTCGCCAGCTCGAGCGCGTCGGGGGCGCCGGCGGCGCGCACGCGCTCGGCCGACTCGGCGGCGAGCAGGGCGTCGAGGTCCTCGCGGGCGTCGTCGTCGCGGATCGGCCGGGGCGGGCGGATGGTGAGCAGGCCGTCGAGGAGGCGGCGCTTCTCAATGGCGGGCAGCCCGGCCAGCGCGGCGGGCGGCGGGAAGGAGGCGACGTCGCCAGCCCGGACGGCCTCGGTCGCGAAGTACTGCGTCAGGCGCGTCAGGCGGGCGACGTCGACGAGGGGGCTGGGGCTGTGCGGCACGCCCCCAGGCTATCGCCGCCGCCGTGGCCCCACGGTCGGCGGTTGCCGGTCCCACGCGCGGTCGTGATCGCCGGCCCCGGGCCCGCGATCGCGCGTCTGCTACGCCCTTTTACCTTGACTACGCTCCTTCACCCTCTGCTACGCCCCTTTTTCTCGTACACCGGAGGGTGAAGGAGCGTAGCAGAGGGAAAGGGGCGTAGCAGAGTGCTCAGGCGCGTTCAGGCGGCGCGCCGGGCTCCCCCGGCGCCGGGCGCCCGCCTTGCTGCACGACCTCGCCGCGCGGGTCGAAGACGCGGTCCCCCGGGCGACGGGCGCCTGCACCGTGGTCCCGGTCGAGCGGTCGAGCGGCGCGCCGGGCTCCCCAGGCGGCCTCCGTGATACCCCCGTCCACAGGGCCCGGACCGGATGGTGGCGGCGTCGTCGGCCCGGGGCGAGCCTGAAGGCATGCAGTATTATCCCGAGCCACCCGAACCTCCTCTTGTCCTGTTCGCCGCCGATCGGCCTCGACGAGACCTCGCCGGCCGGCGCGATCTCGTCCGCATCGCCCGCGGCGCCTTCATGGCCCTTCCGCCCCGGGGCACGCCGATCTGGCGAGTCAAGGAACTTGTGACCCTCGCCCGCTGCGAGGCGGTGCTCCGCGCCCACCCCTCCGCGCTGGCCCTCACCCACGAGACGGCCGCCGTCGTCCTGGGGCTGACCCCGATCGAGGCCGAGCCCGGTATCCGCATCGCGGTCGAGACCACCAGGTCCCGCACCACCCGCTCCCTCCCGAGTGTGGCCTGCGGCCCACCCGGCACCGCCGCTCGGCAGGTCTCACTGAGACGCTCTCTGGTGGCGCCGCGGCCGGAGGAGATCATGGTCGTGAACGGGCTGCGGGTGACGACGCCGCTGCGCACCGCCCTGGACTGCGCCTTCGATCTGCCGGTGCGCGAGTCCCTTCCCGTCGTCGACGCCGCCCTGCGCCTGGTGTGCCGGCCCGACCGCTTCAACCGCCGCTGCCGCGGTGAGACGGGTCTGGACGAGGCGCGCGCGAGGCTCATGCGGATGCTCGAGGGGCAGGGGCGCCGCAGCGGCAAGCGCCGGGCCCGGCTGGCGGTGGCGCTCGCGGACCCCTTCGCCGAGTCGCCGGGCGAGAGCGCGCTGCGGTGGGCGGTGGCCGCGGCCGGGCTGCCCGAGCCGGTGACCCAGCTGCGGTGGGTCGACGAGGACGGCCGCGAGTACTACCTGGATCTGGGATACGGGACGTTCATGATCAATCTGGAGTTCGACGGCTACGGGAAGCTGGCCACACCCGAGGACCTGCGGGCGGAGAAGCGCCGGGAGATGGCGCTGCGCCGCGGCGGCTGGGACGTGCACCGCTTCGAGTGGCGCGAACTCTTCGCGCCTGAGCGCCTGGTGCGCCGGGTGACGGGGCTCTTCCCGCCCGAGGCGGTGCGCGCGGCCAGACGCCGCCGGGACCTGTGGCTGTAATGGCGGGGGGTCTGGCGGCCGCGACGACGGGAACGGGCTCTGCTACGCCCTTTTACCTTGACTACGCTCCTTCACCCTCTGCTACGCCCCTTTTTCTCGTACACCGGAGGGTGAAGGAGCGTAGCAGAGGGAAAGGGGCGTAGCAGACGCCTCAGTGGGCTTGTTCCCGCGGGCCGCGGCGCCAGCGCCGGCGCCGGGCGTTCAGGCCCGGCCCCGGGCGCTCGGCACCGCGGCTCCGGCGCTCAGGCGCTGTAGTTCTGGGCGGACAGGAACCAGCTCTGCTGCTCCAGGCGCTGGGTGTAGTCCTCCAGGATGCCGGAGGAGGAGGGGTCGGCCTCGTCGACGGCGCCGTGGATCTCGCGCAGCGTGGTGGTCACGGCGTTGATGGCGGAGACGATGTAGTCGACGGCGTCGGCGGTGATGACGCCGGCCTCGGGGGCCTCGGGCACGGAGGTCTGCTCGGCGACGGTGGCCGGGCGCCCGTCCGGGTAGGCGTTGATGGCGCGCATGCGCTCGGCGAGCTCGTCGGAGCCCTCGCGGGCGATGTCGACGACCTCGTCGAGGTTGAGGTGCAGGTCGCGGAAGTTGGGTCCGACGACGTTCCAGTGGACCTGCTTGCCCACCAGGCTGAGAGCAGTGATGTCGACCAGGGCGCGCTGGAGGTCGGCGGCCAGCTCGGTGGAGGCGGTGAAAGCAGGGGTCACAGGGGCGTTCTTGACGGTCTTGGTGCTCATGGCCATCACCATACGATTCCCTCCCGCCGATGGCCACGGCCTATCGCCCTGAGGAAACAGATCGACGACGGCGCGGCCGGGCCCGCGCCGGCCGTCCCCCACGGGGGACAGATCGCGCCCTCCCGGTGCGCGGGACCGGGAGGGCGGGCTGTCATGGATCCATGAGCACCTCAACGAACACTGCAGTATTCCCGCAGTGGCCTGCGCCGGGACGACCCGCGCCCGCCTCCGCCCCGACCGTCCCGGCCGCCTCGACCGCTTCCCCGGCCGCCCGCCCCGCCCCGGCGCAGGCCCCCGGACGCCCCCGGAGCCACCGCACCGACGACCTGGTCGTCACCACCGACGGCCTGACGAAGACCTACGGCGACTTCCACGCCGTCGACCACCTGAACCTGCGGGTCCCGCGCGGCGGCATCTACGGATTCCTGGGCCCCAACGGCGCGGGCAAGTCCACCACCATGAAGCTCCTGCTGGGCCTGACCCGCCCCACCTCCGGCACCATGAGCGTGCTGGGCCACCCGGTGAGCCCCCGCTCGCCGCTGCCGGCCGGCGCCATCGGCTCCCTCATCGAGGGCCCCTCCTACTACCCCAGGCTCACCGGCCCGGAGAACCTCGACATGATCGCCGACTACCTCGGCCTGCCCCGCATCCGCGTGCAGCACGCCCTGGCCACGGTCGCGCTGACCGGCCAGGACGAGAAACTGGTCAAGGACTACTCCCTGGGCATGAAGCAGCGCCTGGGACTGGCCATGGCGCTGCTGGCCGACCCGCCGCTCATGCTCCTGGACGAGCCCACCAACGGCCTGGACCCGGCCGGCGTCGCCGAGATCCGCGAGCTCATCGTGGCCCTGGCCCGCCAGGAGGGCGTGACCGTCATCGTCTCCTCCCACATCCTCAGCGAGATCGAGCAGATGGCCGACGTCGTGGGCATCATCTGCGCCGGGAGCCTGCGCTACCAGGGTCCGCTGTCCGGCCTCCAGGACGAGGGCGTCATCGACTTCACCGTCTCCGACCCGGCGGGAGCGACCGCCCTGTTCGACGAGCAGCGGATCGCCCACCGGGTCCGCGGCCGGACGGTGCGCATCCCCATGCTGCCCGACGAGGCGGTAGGCGATCTGGTGACCCGCATTGTGCGCGCGGGCGGCACGGTCTTCCGGGTGCAGACGGTCCGCAAGACCCTGGAGCAGGCCTTCCTGGAGCTGACCGACCCGCTCGGCCACCAGCACCGGCCCGGCCCGGCCGCGGACGCCGCCCCCCTCACGACCGGGCGGGGGGCGCAGCGATGAGCGCCCTCGGCATGGAGCTTCGCAAGATCAAGCGGCGCCGCTTCTGGCTCATGGCCGCGGGCGCCGCCGGTCTGGAACTGGCCTGGGTCATGGCCGCCACCGGCAAGCGCGCCGGAAGCGCGGCCGAGCAGCGCCTGCTGGGGCTGAGCCTCAACGAGAGCATGAGCCTGTGCGCCCTGGTGATGCCCTTCGTCGCGGCGGTGCTGGCCTCCCGCCTGGCGACGGTGGACACCGAAGAGCGGATGGGCCAGCTGCTCACCGCCCTGGGGCAGCGCGGGGCCGCCCGCTTCGACGCGAAGCTGGCCCTGGGATCTTTCGTCGTCGCGCTCGGGCAGGCGTCGTTCCTGGCGTTCATCGCCCTGGCCGGCCCCGGCATGGGGCTGCGCACGACGGCGGCCTACCAGGACTCGCTCTGGCCGGCCCTCGTGGTGATGCTCGCCGCCTCCGTCGCGGCGACGGCGGTCCAGCTGGCCCTGGCGATCTGCGTCGACAAGCAGGCGGTCGGGCTGGCCGCGGGCGCGCTGGCGGGGGTGCTGTGCTCGGGGCTGCCCGCCGCGCACCTGGAGACCCTGGGCTGGCTGTTCCCCTGGGGCGTGGTCGTCGCCGGCAATCCCATCTCCAGCCTGGCCTCCTTCCGAGCGCACGTCCCCGTCGTGGTCGCCCACCCGTGGGCGGGCGCCCTGTTCGCCGTCATCGCCGCCGCCGTCTGGGTCGCGGTGGCCAGACTCGCCGTCGTCCACAAGGAGAACCACCGATGAGCACCTCGACACGCCTTTCCCTGCCCGCCGCCCCGGCGCGCCCGCCGGCGCGCACTGAGCGGCCCCCGCGCCCCCGGCCCGCCGGGCCGTCGGTGCGAGCGGCCTGGGCGTGGGAGAACCGCAAGGCCTCCAACCGCTGGTACTGGGCGGCGCTGGCGGCGCTGTGCGCCCTCGGGATGGCGGGCGGTTGGTCCCAGTACACCTCGTTCCGCGCCGAATTCGAAGCCCAGGGGGCGACGTGGCTCGCCGTGTGGAGTCAGGCGACGCTCCTGCCGACCATGCTGTTCATACCCATGCTCGTGGGGGCGCTCACCGCGCAGACCGCCGCCGGCGAGCACCAGGGGCGCAACTGGCAGCGCATGAACGCCAACCGCCTGCAGGGCGCCATGGTCGCGGGCAAGCTCCTCCACATGGCGCAGACCGCGCTGCTCACCGCGCTGGTGCTCCTGGGGGAGTTCATCGCCACCGGGCTGCTGCTCGGCTTCGACCCGGCTGAGCTCGGCCCCTACGCGGCCAGGCTCGTCCCCATCGCCCTGTCGGTCCTGGCCATCGAGGTGTTCGTCGCCTGGCTCGGCGTCGTCATGACCTCGTTCGCCTCGGTCATGACCACCGTGCTGGTGGCAACCGTCGCCGGCTGCGCCGCGACGCTGATCGTCCCCGCGGTCTCGGTCCTCTACCCGCTGTCGCTCATGACCGCGGCCTGCGCCCCCCGCGACCCCGGTAGCATCGACTCCATGGGGTCCATCGCGCTCACCTCCGCCATCGCCGCCGCCTGGGCCCTGGCGTGGACGATAGCGCTGCGGCGCGCCGCCAGCCGGGTCTCATGAGCGCGGCGCCCCCACGCGGCCCGCGACTCGCGGGGCCGCAGCCCGCGGCCCCGCGCGAATCCGCGAGCGCACCGACGCCGCCCCCGCGCGGCCCGCAGCCCGCGGCCCCGCGGGTGCCGCGCACCCCCCTGGACCGGCTCGCCGCCCGGTGGCGCGCGTCCGCCGCGACGCTGTGGGCCGTGGCGACCGTCATGGGCCTGTTCGAGCTGCTCATCGCGGGCCGGGTCCTGATCATCCACCCCCGGGCCGACATCCGACCGCTGCTGGGGCTCGCCCTGCTCGTCGCCGCGGCCCTGCTCGGCAGGCGCCGCCGGCCGCTCGCGGTCGTCATCCTCACCGGCCTGATCTGCGCGGGCGTGAGCCTGTGGGGGCCGCAGGACGCGACCTTCTCGATCCCCCCGCTGGTGGCCCTCTACTCCCTGTTCGCCGTTGCGGGGACGGCCCAGCGCATTATCGGCCTGCTCGCGGTCTTCGGCTGCTGGACCCTCCCCCTGGTCGTGATCGGCCCCGTGCGGCCCCTCATCGGCTGGATCACGCCGGAGATCCTCCTGCTCGCCGTCGTCGTCACCGCGGCGGCGATCTCCCGGTCCCGCCGGGAGGCCCTGGAGCACGGCGACGCCCTGCTCGCCGCCCAGGCCGCCGAGCACCGGCTCATGGCGCAGCGCGACGCCGCCCGCCGCCAGGCGCGCGTGGCCGGCGAGCTCCACGACTCCGTGGGGCACTCCCTGACCGCCATCATCGCCCTGACCGAGGGCCTGGCGGGCGCCGCCGACGACCCCGAACTCGACGAGGCCATCGCCACCGTCAACGCCCTCGCCCGCGACGGCCTGGCCGACACCCGCAGCGCCGTCAACGCCCTCCAGCCCTGCCCCGGGCCGGACGATCCGGACGACGACGCCGGCCCCGCCGCCGTCAACGCCGTCGGCGCCGCCGACGGGAACCCGCCCGCGGAGCCCGGCCGCGCCCACGGCTGGGACGACCTGACCGCCGTCCTGGACACCACCCGGCGCACCGGGCTCGCCGTCGCCCTGACCGAGACCGGGCCGCGCCCGCAGGACCCCGGCATCGCCGACGCCGTCTTCACGCTCGTGCGCGAGGCCCTGACCAATGTCATGCGCCACGCCGACGGCGCCACCCGGGTCACGGTGGCGCTCGATCACTCCCCCGGCCGCACCGCGGTCACCGTCGTCGACGACGGCGCCGCCCGGCCCGTCGCGAGCGGGATGCGGGACGGCGCGCCCCGCCCGCGGGCCGATCCGGACGACGGCTCGGACGGAACCGGCCCGGACGATAGCCCGGGCAGAACCGGCCGGGCGGGGGTGCCCGCGAGCGCCCCGGCCCGCGTTCACGCCCGCGGTCACGGCCTGGCCGGGCTCGCCGCGTTCGCGGCCGCCCGCGGCGGCGCGCTCGTGGCCGGTCCGACGGACGCCGGCTGGCGCCTGCACGCGACCATAGCCCGCGGGGGGCGGCCATGACCGATCCGATCATCACCGTCATGGTCGTCGACGACCAGAGGCCGACCCGCATGGGCCTGACCCTCATGATCCACAAGGCCGAGGACCTGCGCGTGATCGCCCAGGCGGCTCACGGCCGCGACGCCCTGGACCAGCTCGCCGGCATGGCCGCGCGGGGCGAGCGCCTGCCCGACGTCGTGCTCATGGACATCCGCATGCCCGTCCTCAACGGCATCGACGCCACCGCCGTCCTCACCCGCCGCCACCCGGCGATCAGGACGCTCGTGCTGACCACCTACGACCAGGACGACTACGCCTTCGGCGCCCTGGGGGCCGGCGCCTCGGGGTTCCTCCTCAAGGACACTCGCAGCGCCGAGCTGCACCAGGCGATCCGGGCGGTGGCGGCGGGCGACGCCATTCTCACCCCGCGCATCACCCGGCAGATGCTCAACCAGCACATGACCCGCCGGGCGGTCACGCCCGAGCAGCGCGATGCGCGGCAGCGCCTGGGGGCCCTCAGCCCCAGGGAGCGGGAGGTGGCCGGACTGGTCGCGCAGGGGCTGACGAACGCGGAGATCGCCGGGCGCCTGTTCATCCAGCCCGATTCGGTCAAGAAGTCGGTCACCCGGATCCTGGGCAAGCTGGGGCTGCGCGACCGCGTCCAGCTCGTCATCATCCTGCGCGACGCGCCCGACGCCCTGGTGTGAGGCGGAGCGCCGCCGCGCCGGGAGGGCCCGCGCACCGCCGCCGGTCCGCGCCCGACCGCCGCGGCCGTGCGACTGCGGCCCGCGCCCGCGTCTCGGCTCAGGCCTCCTGCGCGCCGCCGGCCTGCGCCTGCTGCTCGGCGACCTTGGCCTTGACCTCGTCCATGTCGAGCTCGCGGACCTGGGCGATGAGGGAGTCGAGGGCCTTGGCGGGCAGGGCGCCGGCGTCGCGGTAGACCAGGACGTTGTCGCGGAAGACCATGAGGGTCGGGATGGAGGTGACGCCGAGCGCGGAGGCCAGGCCCTGCTCGGCCTCGGTGTCGACCTTGGCGAAGGTGATGTCCGGGTTGGCCTCGGAGGCCTTCTCGTAGACGGGCCCGAATCGCGTGCACGGGCCGCACCAGGAGGCCCAGAAGTCGACGAGGGTGATGCCCTCGCCGCGGACGGTGGAGTTGAACTGCTCGCCGGTGATGTTGATGGTGGCCATGGGGGTTCCTTCCGGGACTCGTGTACCGGCAGGCGCAACGGGGTCCGGGCCCGGTGTATTCCGACGGCTTCCGACGGCGCCGCCCCGTCCTGCGCCGGGAGCGCCCGGCGGCGGCCCGGTGGAGCCCGGTGGAGCCCGGCGGCGGCCCGGGTCCAGTGCACTCCGGGGCGTTCCGGGGCGCGCCGCCCACCGGCGGCCCGCCGAGTCGCGGCGCCGCGGGTTCGCGCCCGTCGGACGCTACAGTGGCCCGATGCGATCAGCCGGTTCGACGAAGAAGCCCCGCTCCTCCTCGCCCCAGGCCCTGGAGCCCCTGCGCTGGTGGCACCTGCTGCTCGGCCTGCCGGCCGTGGCCCTCTACATGCTCGGCAACGCCCTGGCGGGACTGGGGCTCGTGGACTCCCCGTGGCCGGGGCGGGCCCTGTACGCGATCGCCGCGGTCATCCTCGTGTCCATCATCCGGACCTCCTGGAAGTCGTTTAGGGCGCGGGGGTGGCGGGCCGCGCTCGACGTCCTGCTCGCCTTCGTCCTGGCCTTCGCCCTCAACGCCTTCGTGTGGCCGGCGATCGTGCAGATCCTGGGTCTGCCCAGCGCGAACACCAACCAGGAGATGGTCAGGGCCCTGGTTCTCCGGGCGCCGGTCCTCATGGGTCTGATGGTCGTGGTCGCCGGTCCCGCGGCGGAGGAGGTGCTCTACCGCTTCGTGCTGCTGCGCTCCCTGCTGAAGGTCAATTCGCCTCTGGCGCACGCGGTCGCGGCGCTCGCCTTCGGCTTCCAGCACGTGGCGGTGGCGGTGCTGGTGAACCATGACACCGCCCAGCTGTGGAACATCGTCCCCTACGCGGCGTTCGGCCTCATCCAGTCCGTGCTCTACGTCCGCGGGCGCAGTCTCATCGGGCCGATCCTGGTCCACGTCCTGGTCAACGGCCTGGGCCTGGCGATCGTGCTGGCGGGCTCGGCCGCCTGAGATGTACTCGTTCACGAGCATCTCCTGCGCTCGATGTTCGGGAAGCGCCCACCGGATCGAACGTCCTGGAAGTCCTGCTCTCCTGAGGCGGCGGGAGGCTCAGGGACCGGCGCCGCCCCGCGAGATCGTCGCACGACCCGCGAGCACGCCGGGCAACCCGCGAGAACGCGCCCCTGGCGGACGTTCTCGCGGGTCGTGCGGCGATCTCGGCGGTTACCCGGCGATCTCGGCGGCCAGCAGCTCGGCGAGCTCGATGGCGTTGAGGGCCGCGCCCTTGCGCAGGTTGTCGCCCACGGCGAAGAAAGCGATGCCGTGGCCGGGCGCCCAGGCCCGGTCGGCGCGCACGCGCCCCACGAAGGTGCCGTCGCGCCCGGCGGCCTTGAGCGGGCTGGGCACGTCGTCGTAGGTGACGCCGGGGGCCACCCGCAGCAGCTCGCGGGCGCGCTCGGGGCTGATCGGGCGGGCGAACTCCGCCGACACGCTCACGCCGTGGCCGGAGAAGACGGGGATGCGCACGCAGGTGCCCGAGACGAGCAGGTCCGGGATCTGAAGGATCTTGCGCGACTCGTTGCGCAGCTTCTGCTCCTCGTCGGTCTCCCCCGAGCCGTCGCCGGCATCGTTCCCGGCCCAGGCCACGGCGTTGAAGGCGATGGTGTCGACGTACACGCCAGGATCCGGGAAGTCCACGGCCCGCCCGTCCAGGGCCAGGGCCTCCAGCTCCTGGGCGACGGCGGCCCGCACCTGCCCGGCGAGCTCGGTCACCCCGGCGCGGCCGGAGCCGGAGACCGCCTGGTAGGTCGAGGCGATGAACCGGACGAGCCCGGCCTCCTCGTGCAGCGCCTTGAGGGCCGGCATGACCGCCATGGTGGTGCAGTTCGGGTTGGCGATGATGCCCTTGGGGCGCTCGCGCAGGGCGTGGGCGTTGACCTCGGAGACCACGAGGGGAACGTCGGGATCCCGCCTCCAGGCCGAGGAGTTGTCGACGACGACGGCGCCGGCGGCCGCGAAGCGGGGGGCGTACTGGCGCGAGGTCGCCCCGCCGGCGGAGAAGACGGCGATGTCGATGCCGTCCAGATCGGCGGCGGCGAGGTCCTCGACCTCGACCCGGGCGCCGCGGAACTCCAGCATCGTCCCGGCGGAGCGGGCCGAGGAGAAGAACCGCACGGCGCGGGCGGGGAAGCCGCGCTCCTCGAGCAGGGCGCGCATGACGCGGCCCACCTGGCCGGTGGCGCCCACCACGGCCACGCTCACGCCGTCGGCGGGGCCGACGTACTCGTTGACGGGCCTGCTGCTGGTCCGGGTGTCGCTCATCGTCCGGTCCCTCCGTAGACGACCGCCTCGGCGGTCTGGGCGTCGAGGCCGAAGGCGGAGTGGACGGCGCGCACGGCCTCGTCGAGCACGGCGTCGTCGACCACCACCGAGATGCGGATCTCGGAGGTGGAGATCATGTGGATATTGATCCCGGCCTGGCTCAGGGCGTTGAAGAGCTTGGCGGACACCCCCGGGTGGGAACGCATGCCGGCGCCCACCAGGGAGAGCTTGCCGATGTCGGGGTTGAAGTGGAGGGAGCGGAAGCCCAGGTCCTGCCGGGCGGCCTCCAGGGCCTTGAGCGCGGCGGAGGAGGAGCCGTCGGGGCAGGTGAAGGAGATGTTCGTCAGTCCCGTGCCCTCGGCGGAGACGTCCTGGACGATCATGTCGATATTGGTGTCGGTGCCGGCGACGATCGCGAAGATGCGGGCGGCCGCGCCGGGCACGTCGGGCACGCCCACGAGCGTGATCTTGTCCTGGCTGCGGTCGTGCGCGATGCCGGAGATGACGGGGGCTTCCACGTGGTCCTCCTTGGCGGACGGGCGGCGGCGGGCGGTGGCCCGGGCCCTGATGGCGTGAGAGTGGGTGGCGCCGACGTGCGCGGCGTCGGGGGCGGGCGCGCCGTCGGGGACGACGACGCGGCCGGTGACGCCGTCGAGCCGGGGCTCCCGGGCGGTGGCGGGCGGGGCGGGCGCGTCGTCGGCGGAGGGGATCCGGGCCGGGGCGCCCCCGACGGCGGGGGCGGGGATCCGGGCCGGGGCGCTCCCGGCGACGCCGGCACCGGCGGTATCGACGGCGTCGGCCCCCCCGGCGTCGGCTCCCCCGACGGCGTCGGCGGAGGGGGCGCTGGCCGGGGAGGCGGCGGGCCCGACGATGACCGGCGGGACGAAGGCGCCGGCGCGGCGGCCGTCGTAGATCCAGGTGCCGGTCTTGTCGGAGAAGGAGGAGCGCACGTGCAGCGGCACCCCGAAGCGGCGGGCGTACTCCACCGCGCGCAGGTGGAGGATCTTGGCGCCGTTGGCGGCCATCTCCAGGGTCTCCTCGCTGGTGAGGGACTCGATGCGCCGGGCGGTGGGGACGATGCGCGGGTCGGCGGTGAACAGGCCGTCGACGTCCGTGTAGATCTCGCACACGTCGGCGTTGAGGGCGGCGGCCAGCGCCACGGCGGTGGTGTCGGAGCCGCCGCGGCCCAGCGTGGTGACGTCCTCGACCTCGTTGATGCCCTGGAAGCCGGCGACGACGGCGACGGCCCCCATCTGGATGGTGCGGGCGATGCGCTCGGGGATGACGCCGACGATGGAGGCGCGCCCGTACCTGGAGTCGGTCAGGACCCCGGCCTGGGCGCCGGTGTAGGCGCGGGCGGGCACGCCCAGCTCGCCCACGGCCATGGCCAGCAGGGCCATGGAGATGCGCTCGCCGGCGGACAGGAGGATGTCCATCTCGCGGGCGGGCGGGTCGTGGGTCAGGGCGTCGGCCATGTCGAGCAGGTCGTCGGTGGTGTCGCCCATGGCGGAGACGACGACGACGACGGTGTTGCCCGCCCTGCGCGTGGCGGCGACGCGCCTGGCGACGCGCCGCATCGCCTCGATGTCGGCGACGGACGAACCGCCGTACTTCTGCACGACCAGTGCCATGGTGCTCCTCTTGGGTCCTTCCGCGCTGTCACCGCGGGCCGTGGACCGGCATGGGCCGCCGACGCGTCGGGGCGGGAAGCGGCCCACGACGGCGTGGCTACTTCGCCAGCATAGGACATGTCCGGCGGGCGGGCGCGCGAAGGGCCCCGGTCCGAGCCCAGCCCGAGAAGGCCCCGCCCGTTCACCGCCGACGTCGCAGGCGGGGCCGCGCCGACAACCTGGACGCGTCGGGGCGGGCCTTCGTCACCGCCGACGTCGCAGGCGGGGCTGCGCCGAGCCCCCGGCTTCGAGACGACGAGGCCGGTGCCGGTGCGCGCTCCGCCGCGGGCCGCTATTGAACGGGCCGGTGCGCGCCCCGCGCCCCATCCGCCCGGCGCACGGTCCAGGGGACGACGGCGGCGCCGCATCCGGAAGGTTATTCGGCGGGTTCGTGGCGGCGTTCTCCTTGGACCATTCATGTGCGGTTGGACCACGGTGGTCCAGCCGTCGTTCTCGAGGGTGAAACGCGCATCTCGACGCCCGAGGCGCAGCGGCGTCGGGCGCCGCGGTCCGCGAGATCGTCACTTGACCCGCGAGCACGTCACTCTGGCAGACGTGCTCGCGGGTCAAGTGACGTGCTCGCGGGTTGAGTGACGTGCTCGCGAGCCGGCCGCGTCACGACATGCGAGACGCCGTCCCACCATGCAAGACGACCAGCAGGGGCGGAGCGGGGCAGGGCGGGGAGCCGTCCCGACGACCGGACCGCCACCGCGACCTTCACGCTCCACGTCTTCAAAACCGCCCCTGAATAACCTTCCCGGATGGGAGTAATCCTTCGCCTCGATGAGCCACAGGTCGCCGTCGTGCAGCGCGACGACGTCGAACCCGTGAGACGCCCGGCCCAGCGGATCGACGATCCGGCTCATGACGGACCGGAAGTAGGACCATTCATCGAACTTGGACGCCTCCCAGTCATCGGGGAAGCGGAAGACGGCGCCATCCACGTCCAGCTCGGGCATATCCCGTCACCCGCGCAGATAGCGGGCGCTCTGCTCGATCTCGGCCTCGAGCGCCGTGATCACGTCCAGGTCGTTGATGTCATCCACGTCCTGCACTGAGACCTCGCCCGAATCACTGCGGCCCATGCCGATGAACCTGATATCCGCGTCACCGGCTTCATCGAGCATCTGCAGTTCGCGCAGCAGGAACAGGCTGTGCGTCGCCAGGAAGACCTGCGTGCCACGGGAGGCGAGCCCCGCGAGCGCGAGCGCGAGCGCCCTGATGGACGCCGGATTGAGATTGGCCTCCGGTTCGTCCCATAACAGGTACCCCTGCCCGCGGAGCGTCCCGTTGGCGACGAGCACCGAGATCATCCCGAGCTTCCGCAGCCCCTCGGAGACCAGCGGCCCCTCATAATTCACGCCATCGTCACGTTTGAGCACGAAACGGCCGTCCCCACTGTCCTCGATGGATCCCCCGAGCAACTTCCGAATGGGCGCCATGATATTCTCCGTCCCGGCTCCCGGATCCCCTTTGATCGCCGGTCGGGCGAGGAGCTCCGCCGTATCCCTCCAGGTCTCGTCGAAGGAGACGTCGTAGCCGTCGTAGAGGGCGGCAAGTCCCGGGACGACGGCGAGCAGCTCGTGCGAGGGCAGGAAGACCGGGGTCTCGTCGATCCCGGCCCTCGGGAACGCCTTCACCTGGACCTCGGACCGGGCGTTAGAGGCGAAATCGAATGCGACCGGCTCGTCGATGCCCTCGAACGCGAGGAGGACCTCCGCGCGGGATCGCCGCCGCGCCCGGGTCACCAGGCGCCCGAGGAAGTCGGGCTTGAAAACGCCCACCAGTTTGCTCGCAATGGCCGTGCGCTGAGAGGCCCGGGTGGAGACGTCCCGGGATCGCGCTGACTTCGATGAGGCCACCGCCGTGCAGGCGTACAGGAGTCTCAACAACTGCGATTTCCCCGCGTCGTTGTCGCCCACAACCACATTGATGCCGCTAGATCCGCCTCGGACAGCGGACCGAATCGTCTCACCTCGAGCCTTCTCAGTGGATGAGTCGCCATGTCGGGGAGTCTACACTCCCAGCCGGGGTCGGCCCCGCGCACGTCGTGGCCGGCCTCGGCGTCGACCAGATCCTGCAGCCCGGCCTGGAGCAGGCGGCGGAAGACGTCATCGTGAGCCAGATCCGGGTCGGCAAGGACTTCCCGGATCAGCGTGGACACGGCAGACTGGTTCGTGGCGGGCATCGTGGGTGCACTCCTTGTGAATCTGGCTGAGGAACAGGGCTCCCACGATGCCCGCCGCCCGTGCCGACGACCCCGGGCGGAAGCCCCGCGGGAATTGCCACCACACTAAGAGACGCACCC
>NZ_AUBL01000011.1 GCF_000429225.1 Actinomyces dentalis DSM 19115 | reverse complement strand
AGTCGCGGGCCAGGGTGGTCAGGGCGGTGCCCGCCACCATCCACCTCAGCAGGAGCACCGCCTGGGCCCGGCAGGTGGCCGCCCTCTGCCACGGCCTCATGTCATGGGCCCTGCGGTGGGCGGCCAACCACAGGCAGATGGTGTGGGCGATGGACTCGGGAACATCCAAAGTGGCAGGATAGGACAGCACGCGGGGACCCCCTGGTAGTGATTCGTGTGGTTAGAACACACTATCCCGGGCGGCCCCCGCGCGCACCACCCCCGCCCCCGCCCAATCCCCCCCGCGCCACTGCGCCGATCCCGGCCAGTCCAGGGGCCCTCCTGGTGAGAAAGGCTCAGTCAGCGATCTTGAGGTCCTGAACGCTCATCTGCGGGATCGTATCGTGAATGCTCACATGTATGATATTAATGTGAAGAACCTGCGTCTGGCACTTGACATAGATGGTGTACCTACTCTTGATGAAGTGCATGCTAAGACGATTGTGTGGGAGTTATGCAGGAATCATATCGCGGATTATGTCTCTGCCATGGAAAATGATTTCCTCGGTCAGTCGATTATTTTGAGAGATGACACGCTGATCAAAATTATTGAAGAACAGTGCGACGTGTGGGCGAACGATCAATTGCGTGACATTATTGCTCGTAGCGCCCCCTCTGCGGCGATTGCGACCATCGAGGATGTTCCGGCGCAGACTTGGTCGGTCGTTGTTGATTCAAAGCGAATGGTCCCAACAGTGGCAAACCTCCTCGCCTATGTAAAGCTGCACGGTGTCGATAAAGAATTGTCCACTCTGCTCGCCGGGGACAGGGATGAGCCGGTCGAGCTGCAGAACATCCAAGAGGTTGCGGGCGAGGACAGGAATGCTCTGGCCGTTCAGTTGCTGAACGCTTCGGAGTATCTGTCTGCGAATAACCGTGTCCGACTTGTCGGGCAGTTGAGCCTCGAGTCTGAAATTGAACCGACGAGTGTGATTCCGAGTCCCAATCTTCTTGCGCAAGCGCTGAAAACCGGATTGCTGCCAGATACCTTCGAGTCCTTCGCTCATTTCGCGACAGGCGGATGGGAATCGGTTTCCGATGCGTTCGCAGTGTCGAAGAAGATCTCAGAATTCATGAGACCTGCTCTTGTGGAGGACTTCGTCGTTGAATTTCTGGAAGACCAGGAGATTCCCTGTGCGTTGCGCCGGATTGTAGTAGAGAATCTCGGCGAGTATGTGCCCAATGATGATAAGCAGGCCCTTGAGGCTGTCGGCCAGTTCGCACTCGAGCATGAAATCTGGCTTCCCCTGGAGGACATCCGTCGTATTGCCCGTGTCACGCAGAACTCGAATGTGATTCCGAAACAACTGGCACATGCGGAGAATGTATCTGCAGATGACCTCTTTGTCATCCTTACGTCTCTTGGTCGACCCTACGACAAAATGTTGGAAGGTTCAGGAGTTGAGTTCCACCTTCCCGCGAGTGCTCATAATGTGAAACTAGTCGAGCGCCTTCAATCCGCAGGCCGGATCGAGATAATTCAGGAGCCCGTTGGAAAAAACATGCGAATTCGAACTCTTTAAGATTGAAGGTTATTCGGGGGGTAGTTTTGAATACGTAGGTTGAGAGTGCGGCGGTGATGGTCTGTTCGAATGTGTGCAGGGGGCGGCGGTAGTCGGTGCGGGTGGATTCTCCAGGACTTGATGTGGGCGATAGTGCGCTCGACGACCTGGCGGATCCGGTTGATGCGCTTGTTGGCCTCTTCGGCCGCTTCGCTCAGTTCTCCGTTGGGGGGCTTCTTGTGGGGCGTGATCATTCCCCTTCCGACGTTTCCCTTGTCGGCGATCCATCCGGAGGGGTCGATTCCGTCGAGCAGTCCGGAGGCGTCCAGTGCGGCCACGTCGTGCATGGACCCCGGGCAGGGGTCCGAGGCCCACGCCAGACGCCCACTGAATAACCCTCAATCGGTCGGAGCGACTCTCCGGCGATCGTCGGGGACAGTACAGTATTCGAGTGAGCGCCCAGTGGAGGATATGCTTCGCGTGGCGTCAAGGAGGGGCTGAAGATGTCGAACTCGTCGACTACCACTGACACCGACCTCATCGAGCCGATCCACCCGGGAGAGATCCTCATGGAGGACTTCATCAAGGGCTTCGGGATCACGCAGAGCCGCCTCGCCGCCGCCATCGGGGTGCCGCCGCGCCGGATCAACGAGATCGTGCACGGCAAGCGCGGGATCACAGTTGGCACGGCCGTCCGGCTCGCCAGGCACTTCGGTACGTCCGCCGAGTTCTGGATGAATCTCCAAATGCACTACGAACTGCGGTCGGAGCGACGGGCTCTGCAGGACCGGCTCGAGCGCATCAAACCGTTGGAGCCCGTCCATGAGCGCCGTCGGCGGGCATATCCCTAACTCAGCCAGGGCCACTCGCTCGTGAGGTAGGCGCCGACGGCGCGGTGGCGGAAGTCGTAGGGCCTGCCGCGCCGGATGATTCCGCGGGTGAGGTCCAGGCGCTGCGCGGTCGGCCCCGCGTCGGTCGTCCTCTCATAGCCCATGGAGCGGGCGATGTTCGTCAGGGTGCGCTCCTCGGGCGGAAGGGCCGCCATGGACTCGAGGAAATGCCGTTCGCGAGGCGGGAGCCGGTCGAGGATGCGCTGCACATGGGCCTCGGCCTCGGGGGCGGCGTCGCGCCACCCCGTCCTGACGTGCTCGGCGGTGATGAGGTCGTCGGTTCCCGCGTACCAGGCGCGCTCCCCGGCGAGCTGGAAGAGGAACGGCTCCCCGTGGGCGAACTCGACGATGGCGCGCTGCGCGGCGGGCTCCATGAACACCCGCCCGACGCCGCCGGCGTCGTCGGCGATCGGCCAGCCCTCGGTGACGAAGGGCTGGAGCGCGCTCGTGAGGGCGTCGTCGTCGATGGCGTCGAGGGTGGTCGTCCGGAATCGACGGGCGAACGTGGCGCCCTTCCGGGCGCCGGTCGTGTCCGCGAATTCGGGCAGGCCCGTGAGGTACACGGCGATCGGCAGGCCCCGCTCGATCCGCAGCCCGCCCGGGACGTCGACGGTCTCCTCGTGAGTCAAGGCGTCCCCCAGGGCGATGAGCAGCTGCGAGCGGGCGTTCTCGTCGCCGATGTTCTGCACCTCGTCGATGTGGATGACCACCATGACGTCCCCGCGCCGGATCGCCGCGCGGCCGATCTCGATGAGGAGGTCGGTCAGGGCGATGTACGGCTCGGGCCCGTCCTGCGCGCGCACGGACAGCGAGACGCCGGAGGCGGCGACGGTCTCGACCCTGCGCAGGAGGTCGCCGATGCGCTGCTCCCGGGCGGCGGCCAGGCCCGCCGCCGCCGATAGGTCCAGGAGCGCGGAGGCGACCCTTTTGAGCGGGTCGGTGCCGGAGGGGATGCGCAGCTGCGGCGTGGCCCAGTCCCCCGACTGGGACGCCTCGCGCGCGATCCGGCGCACGAGCGAGGACTTGCCGGAGCCGGCCTCCCCGAGGATGGTGCGGCCCCGCTCGTGCAGGCCGGCGGCGCGGCGCGGGCGCAGGATATCCCGCCAGTCGCTGAGGTGGGAGGTGCGGCCGGCCCACACCTCGGGCACGGTATCGGAGCCCGGGCTGAACGGTGAGTCGAGCGGAGACCTCATGATGATAAGTTTATCGAGGTTCGGCGGCCTTGATAAACTTATCAGGACTGCCGGGGCGGGCGCCGACGTCGGGCGGGCGGCACACTGTCCCCATGGACGATCTGCGCATCCCGCCCGGCCCCGGCTGCCCGCGGGGGCTGCGCGTACCGGCGGCCGAGCTGATCGAGCGCTTCTCCCACGCCTCCGGCCCGGGCGGTCAGGGCGTGAACACCTCGGACTCGCGCGTGCAGCTCGGCCTGGACTTGGCCACCACCACCGCCCTTGACGAGCATCAGCGCGAGCGGGCCCTGGCGCACCTGGGGGAGCGCCTGACGGGCACCGTCTTGACGGTCGCGGCGGCCGAGCACCGCTCCCAGCGCCGCAACCGCGCGGCCGCGCGCGAACGCCTGGCGGCGCTGCTGCGCGCGTCACTGGTCCCGCCGCGGGCTCGACGCGCGACGAAGCCGACCCGCGGATCCCGGCGGCGCCGCCTGGCGGCCAAGAGGAGGCGCTCGGAGATCAAGGCGCAGCGGCGCCGTCCGAATATCGACTGAGCCGCCGGCGCGATCCGGGAAAGCCGCGGCGATCGGGTGCCATAGATATTCCTCCCCATAATGCGGGACGATTCGGAATGCGGCGCCGATACGATTCGGAAATCTTAACGTGCTACTCTGCCGAGGTGAATGAGAATAGTGAATCTGCAATGCTCCTGCGCCGGGCCGAGGACCGGGACGTGGAGGCCCTGGTGGAACTGCGCGGACTGATGTTCGAGGCCATGGGTGCGACCGGGGACCCCGAATGGCGGAAGGCGGCCTCTGACTGGTTCGCCGAGCACATCGATGACGCCCGGGTGGGCGCGTTCGTCGTCGACCTGAATGGCGAGGTGGTCGCGTGCGCCGTCGGGGTGATCCGCGATGGGATCCCCTCGCCGGGGCTCCCCTCGGGCACCGACGTCGCCATCAGCACCGTCTGCACCCGGCCCCGGGCGCGCGGCCGGGGATACGCCCGGGCGGTGTCCAGTGCGGTGCTGCGGTGGGCGCGGGCTCAGGGGGCCGGACGGGCGGAGCTCATGGCGACGCAAAGCGGCCGGCACCTGTACGAGTCGCTCGGCTTCGAGGACGCTGACTGCCCGGCGATGCGTGCGCGCCTGACGCTGCCAGAAGGCTGACCCCACCGGTTCCGCGCGAGCAGTCGACGGCGCTTCCGGATGGGCTGAGCCTTTCTCACCGGCACCGGAGACGCTCCGGGGCGGGGCCGGCGCCGCGGTCCGCGCCGGCCGCGGCGCCGGCCCCTTCCTCGTCGAGATGTGCGTTTTGCCCTCGAGATGTGCATTTTGCACTCGAGAACGACGGTTGGAACTGCACTTTCGAGTGCGAAGTGCACGTCTCGACGTCAGAGGGCGCCCACCGCGGTCGCCGCTCATCCCGCGACGCCCCTCCCGGGGCCCGCGGCGGCGCTGGTTGTCCAAATCTGCCACAAAGGCCCGGATCGCGCCGGGGCGTGCGAAGAGAAACGTTGATACTCCGCGCCTCTTCTCGCCGCCGATCCCGCCGCGGAGCGCCTTTGTGGCAGATTTGGACACGCCCCCGCCCCGAACCGCCTCAAGAACCCCACCCGCACCACTCCGCGCCCGCCCGCGTCACCACGGCGATCCCGACCCGCGAGCCGCTGTTCCCGGCGAGGAAGGCTCACCGCTTCATTTCGGCGAGTGATTGGCCGCCGGGGGAGTGCGGCCTACCGGTTGCGAGTGGAGTCGCAATAGATTGATGTGCGGCTGGCGTGTCGTCAATTCGGTCACCGAGCCCTTCCCGCTAGGAAAGCCTGGTCCTGACGCGAAAAGGCCAGCGCCGCCAGCCGTGCCCCGCCCCCGGGGCGATGTGACCAGCATGGGCGGCTGCCGGGTCGACGGCGCAGGTGATCGACTCCCCGGGGTGGCGATGGAGCCAGCGCCCGCCGCGCCGGGACGGAGCGCGTCGATGCGGGACGGGGCCCGCCGATACGCGCCGATGCGCGTCCGATGCGGGAAATCTCCTCGCCGTGACCCGCCCGCGATCCTCGCGCGACATTCGGTATTCATATGTGACTCCATTGGGACCCGTCCGTGACGGGAAGACGATTCGCAGGCGGTAGGCTGGGCGGCCGCGCGCAAGAATTGCGTCACTCTGATCCTCCGCGGAGGACCGTCTGAAAACGGAGCGTGAATGACTGGGTTGTGGAAGGGGCGCCGGCCCCGCGGAACGCGGGCCCCGCTGCCCGGGATCCTGCTCGTCCTCCTCTCGGCGGCGCTCATTCTTCTTCCCGGACCCAATACGGCCCGCGCCAACACCCTCACACCGGTCGACGACGTCCTCAGCGCCGTCGGCGGGAACGTCTACATCTCCAGAACCCCCAACGGGGACACCGGGCAGTTCTGGGCGGACGGCGCCTGGCACGACTTCGCCGAACTCGACCCGGCCGACAAGAACACCCAGGACGGCCCGTCCGTGAGCATCGGCAACGGCTGGTACATCTCCTGGGACCACGCCAAGTACGGGGGGACCTACCTGGTGTGGCGCTACCCCGACGGCGGACAGCTGACCTACGCCGGCTCGACGTGGCCCGGGTTCAAGGTGAGGCTCAACGACATCGGCTACACCTCCACCGGGGAGAGGATCGACTCGATCATCGACTTCACCTCCGTGTACGCCTGGCAGGCCAACGGTCTTAACGAGCCCAGATGGTTCACGCCCTTCGAGATCTCCAGGATCTACGGCCCGCTCGCGGCGGCCGAGTCCAATGACGACGACGCGGCCGCCGTCGGCGTCGACTCCACCTTCACGACCACCCTGGTGAAGACGGGGACGGACACGCCCATCGACCCCGACAACCGGATGGACATCGTCTACTGGGACATCGACCAGCCGGTCCACCACACCCCCGACGGCGCGCGCACCAGGGACTTCGCCTCCGAGTGGCGCGAGGGCGTGCACCTGGTGAGCGGTTACAAGGACGAGGTGGTCATCGGCAGGAGCACCGACCTCATCGTGAGCGATGACAACACGTGGTTCAGATCGGGGGCCGAGGACCCCTCGGGCACGCCGACCAACCGCTCGACGATCGTCGCCAAGGCGGGCCCGCAGTACACCACCCAATGGCGGGGCGAGTCCTGCTCCACGGGCATCGGCTACGACTCGAAGGTCGCCGTCTACCCCGAATGGACCGACCCCGTCAAATCGCCGCCCCAGCAGATCAGGAGGCGCGGCGAGACCGCCTCCTTCGACATCACGCAGACGCTCCCCCACGTCGCCGACAGCAACCGGGCCGACTCGATCATCATGACGGACACCCTCGATGCGGCCCTCGACGCCTCGCAGGCGACCGTGACGGTCCGCAGGGACGGCGTCGACGTGACGGACAACTGGGATGTCCGCATATCCGGGCAGACCATTACGGCGACGGCGAAGAACACCGGTCACGGATAAGCCGAGTCCGAGCACGTCTTCACCATCACCGCCCCGGTCTCCCCGACCGCCGACCTGTCCGAGTACGAGCGCGGAGATATCGGCTCCGACCGCTACTGGAAATTCCCCAACACCGCGGCCATCACCATCAACGGCGTCGAGAAGAGGACCAACGCCGTCGACGTCCTCGTCCCCTACGAAGCCACCGGATCCATTCAGATCGGCGCCGCCAAGAGGCTCCTCGGCGGAGTTCTCGCCGACGGCCAATTCGAGTTCGAGCTCAGGGACGTCGACGGAACCGTCCTGGACACCAGGGCCAACGGCGCCGACGGCGCCGTGACCTTCACGGACATCGAATACACCCAGGACGACATCGGCAAGACCCACACCTACACCATCGTCGAGAAGAACGACGCCGCACCGGAGTACGTCTACGACACCCACGCCGAGACCGTCACCGTCACGGTCGAGGACGCCGGCAGGGGCAGGCTCACCGCGACCGCGGCCTACGACGCCGACGGCGCCGTCTTCACCAACGAGCACAAGGTCCCCCTCGCCCTCGTCAAGCGGTCCAGCGCCGGGGACTCGACCCTGGCGGACGCGCAGTTCACCCTCTACGTCGACGACGGGGACGGCGTCTTCGACGACGACGACCAGCCCGCGACGGTCTACAGCGACCCGGGCCTGCACGACGCCATCCCCGGCGCGGCGGTGACCACCGGCGCCGACGGGCGGGCCGCCTGGCGGGGACTGAGCGCGAACACCTCCTACTGGCTCCGCGAGACCCGCGCCCCCGCGGGCTTCAACCTCGATTCCACACCCCACCCGATCGCCGTCTCCGAGCTCGGGGAGGTGACGACCATGGGCGCCGACGGCCAGACGGCCGCCCTGCCCGTCGTCGACGGGATCGCGACCATCACGATCGCCGACGACCCCATCCCCGCCCTGCCGCGCGCGGCGGGCCCGGGCACCACCCGCCTCGTCTTCGCCGGCGCCTTCCTCCTCGTCAGCGGAATCGGCGTCGCCCTGCTCCGACGCCGCCCGGCCCGCGATCCGAACCGGGGCTGACCCCGGCCCCGGCCCCCGACCTCCCGCGCCCGACTCCCCCGCACCGGGGGCGCCGGCGCGAGGCGGCTCAACACCGATCAAGACCCCTACACACCAGGAGGAAGAATGACAACCGATTCCGTCCGAAGGGCGGCGAAGCGCTGCGGTCCGGCACTGGCCCTCGCGGTGGCCGCGCTGTCGCTGGCGCCCCCGGCGGCCCTCGCGGCGCCGACCAGCCCCACCGACGTCGCCGACACCACCCTCACGGTGGGCGACCTGCTGCCGGGCGACACCGTGAGCGCCTACCTCATCGCCGACGCCGATATCGACGCCGCCAACAACCTCACCTACACCATGGCCCCCGGCCTGCCGGCGGCCTACGACACCATCGACGAGATCGCCGCCGTCGCCTCCGACGGGACCGCGTTCGTCCACGGCAGCGACATGCAGAACGCGGCGTCGGCCATCGCGGCGTCGCTGAGCGCTCCGGCCGCCACCGCCACCGCCGCCGGCGACTCGGCCCAGCTCTCGCTCGGCAGCGGCTACTACCTCGTCAGGGTGACCAGCACGAGCGGCCAGACGCGCGTCTACCAGAACATGATCGTCGACGCGACCCCGGCCGTGGACGGAGCCGCCTACAAACCCCGCGAACTGGCCCCGGTGGACGTCAAGAAGACCGACGTCGCCATCGACAAGGGCGTCGGCGCGCAGTACGGGCAGTCCACGGACGCCTACAGCGTGGGCGACTCCGTCCCCTTCAGGGTCACCACCGCCGTCCCCTCCTACCCGGCCGACTCCAAGGACGCGACCTTCACCATCACCGACACGCCCTCGGCCGGCCTCGAGATCGACACCTCCTCCATCCAGATCAACGGGGTCGCCGCCACCACGGGCGCCGACTACACGCTGACCGCCTCCCCCGCGGGCTACACGATCGCGTTCACCAAGGCCTACGTCCTGGCCCACCCCGGTGAACCGGTCGTCGCGACCTACAACGCCACCCTGACCTCGGCGGCCTTCTCCCACAGCGCCGACGACCTGACGGGCAACACCGCCAACGTCACCTTCAACCCCAACCCCTACGAGTCGACCACCGCCGGCCCCGCGGACAGGACCACGGTGCAGACCTACGGCTACGTCTTCAAGAAGACCGCGCCCGACGGGACGCCCCTGGCGGGGGCCGCCTTCACCATCAGGCTGACCAACGGCACCTCGGTGACCTCCACCTCGGACGCCCAGGGCTACGTGTACTTCGAGGACCTCGCCGCCGGCACCTACACCGCCGTCGAGACCACCATCCCCTCCGGCTACCAGAAGGCCCCCGACCAGACCTTCGAGCTGTCCAGCGCGACCGCCACCGCGGACAACCCCGCGACGGCCGAGACCGAGAACAACTACCTCGTGGCGACCCTCGACGTGCAGGACCCCAAGCTCCCCGCGCTGCCCATCACGGGCGCCGCCGGCGTCTTCCTGCTGGTCATGGTGGGCGCCGGACTCGTCGTCGTCGGATCCGTGCTGGGCCTGCGCTCCCGGAAGGAGCAGTAGCGGTTGACCCCGCGTTCGGGTCCGCCGCGCCCCCGCCACGCCCGGGCCGGGGGAGGACGGGCCGGGAAGGGCCGGGCCGGGGAACCGGCCCCCGGGCCGCACCTTCACCGCGGCCGGGCCGGGGCGCGCTCGTCCTGCCCGGCCCGGCCCGAGCCGTCGTCCGGCACGGGGCGGCCCGCGCCGTCGTCCGGTACGGGGCGGCCCGAGCCGTCGTCCGGCACGGGGCGGCCCCGGCGCCCCCGGCTGGGGCGTCCCCGGCTGCGGCGCCTGATCGCCCTCGTCATCGTGCTGACCGGCGGCGCCCTCGCGGGCTACCCCTTCGTCAGCAGCTGGATGAACCAGCGCGCCCAGGACGAGGTCGCCCACACCCAGCAGCAAATCGTCGCCTCCGCCTCCCCCGCCCGGCTGGAGGAGGCCAGGGCCGCGGCGACGTCGTACAACGCGCGCCTGCTCGACGGGAGCGCCCACGTGGTCGACCCCTTCGACGCCGGGGACGCCCGCCCCGGCGGCGAGGAGTACGAGCGCGTGCTCAACCTGGCGGGGGACGGGACGATGGGGGAGCTGATCATCCCCAAGATCGGCGTGGACCTGCCGATCTACCACTACACCGACGAGAACTCCCTGTCCCGCGGGGTGGGGCACGTCGTCAACACGTCGGTGCCCATCGGCGGGGCCTCGACCCACACCGTGCTCGCCGGTCACACGGGACTGCCCACCGCGACCATGCTCGACCGGCTCGACGAGCTCGCCTCGGGGGACTGGTTCATCATCCGCGTCCTGGGCGAGGACCACGCCTACCGGGTGTACTCCACCGAGGTCGTGCTCCCCGAGAAGGTGGAGAGCCTGTCGGTCGAGCGCGACCGGGACCTCGTCACCCTGGTCACCTGCACGCCCTACGGCGTCAACACCCACCGCCTGCTCGTCCACGCCGAGCGCACCGACCTGCCCGCGCAGTGGACGTCGTCGGACGCCGCGGTGCGCTCGGTGGTCCCCCCGGCCGCGGCGCAGCCCCGCATGTGGCGGGCCGCGCTCGCGGGGGCGGGCGCGGCCGCGGGCATCATCCTCACGGCGTACGCGATCCTGCGCCTGGCGTCCTCCCGCGGGGCGGGGCGCACGGGCGGGCGCCCCGATCGGCCGGGCTGATCGCGCCGGGCACGGCTCCCGGGCCGCCCGCTCCGGCCTAGCCTGCCGCTCCGGCCGGGCCGCCCGCGTCATCCGGTCCCGCCACCATAATGACGAGTAGTATCGCCGTATCAGACTAATACGACTATATTGTTCGCCATAAGAAACGGAGATGCGCATGGCCGGGTACAGGATCGATCGTCAGATCACGGAACTCGGCGGGCACATCCACGGGTGGCGCATGGTCCTGGGCCTGACCGCCCAGCAGGTGGCCGAGCGCGCGGACATCACGCGCGACACCCTGCGCAAGATCGAGTCGGGCAATCCGAACGTCAGCTTCAACAGCGTCGCCCAGGTGCTCCGCGCGCTCGGCCTGCTCGACCGGGTCGTCGACGCCGTCGACCCGCTGAACAGCGACATCGGGCGCCTGCGCGCGGACCGGCTGACCAGGAGGCGCGCACGATGACCGCCGTCGAGGTCTTCATTGATGCCGCGGGCGCCCCCCGCCTGGTCGGCCAGGCCCGCGTCGCACGGGCGCGGGGCCGAGTCTCCACGACCTTCCTGTACGACCCCGCCTATCTCGCGGACGGCGGGGCGAACCTCGATCCGGCGCTGCTGCTGGCGCCCGGCGCGCAACATCAGGACGGCCTTGTGCGGGCCTTCGCCGACAGCGCTCCCGACCGCTGGGGGCGCAATCTCATTCGGAAGGCCGAAAGGTCCCGCGCCCGTGAGGAGGGTCGAGTCCCCCGTCGGCTGGACGACCTCGACTTCCTCCTGGGCGCCGGCGATGACACCCGTCAGGGCGCGTTGCGCTTCCGGCTCCTCGGCCACGACGAATTCCTGGGCGAACCCTCGCGCATCCCCCGGCTCATCGCACTGCCGGAGCTCCTGCGCGCCAGCGACGAGCTGGCCTCCGACGACGACCCCTCGGACGCTCTCAAGCGGCTTCTGGACACGGGGACGACCGGATTGGGCGGCGCCCGGCCCAAGGCCTCGGTGCGGCTCGACGACGGCGGCCTCGCGATCGCCAAGTTCCCGCACGCCGGAGACTCGTGGGACGTGATGGCCTGGGAGGCCACCTCGCTCGATCTGATGGAGGAGGCCGGCATCCGCACGCCCCGGCGTCGGCTCACCCGGGTGGGGGACCGGAGCGTGCTCATCCTGCGGCGCTTCGACAGAACGAGCACGGGAGCGCGCATCGGCTACATCAGCGTCATGACCGCCGTCGGCTCCTCCGACGGCGAGCAGCGCGACTACGCCGACATCGCCGAGGCGATGCGCGACCTGTCACGTTCGCCCCGGCAGGACCATCGCGAGCTCTACGACCGGGTCGTCGCCGGCGTCGCCCTCGGCAACACGGACGATCACCTGCGCAACCACGGGTTCCTCGCCGACCGCGGCGCCTGGAGGCTCAGCCCGGCGTTCGACGTGAACCCGAGCCCCGACCCGCTTCGCAGCCGCTCGACCTCGATCATGGGGGCCGATACGATCCCCGACGAGATCGAGGGGCTCCTCGTCCTGGCCGAGGACTGCGGCCTGACCGTGCGGGCCGCGCGACGGCGGATGAGCGACATCGCGGCGTCCCTGGCGCACTGGCGGGAGAGGGCGAGGTCGAACCGGATCCCCGAGCGCGAGATCGTCATGATGGCCGAGTCCATCGGGCCGCGCCTGGAGGCCGTGGCCCGCGCCGGGCACGGCGCCGTCTGAGCCGGGACCCGGTGCCGGGGCGGGAACGGGGTAGGGTCGTGCCCCCGACGTCGTCAACGAGAGGCGGTTGCGCATGCGCCCCCGCGACCCGAGCCCCGCTCCGCTCATCACCGCGGCCGAGCTCGCCGAGATCCTCGCCCTCGCCCCGCCCGCCCGGCCGGTCGTCCTGGACGTGCGCTACCCCGGCATCGGGCTGCCCGACGACGGCCGCGACCAGTACCTCGCCGGGCACGTGCCCGGGGCCGCCTACGTGTCCCTCGACGACGCGCTCGCCGCCCCGCACGTCCCGGGCGTCACCGGACGCCACCCGCTGCCCGAGGCCGCGGTCCTCCAGGCCGCCATGCGGGCCGCCGGGGTGAGCGCGGCGCGCCCCGTCGTCGTCTACGACGACTGGCGCTCCATCGCCGCCGCCCGCGCCTGGTGGCTCCTGCGCTGGGCCGGCCACGACGACGTCCGCGTCCTCGACGGCGGCTGGCGCGCCTGGCGGGAGAGCGGCGGCGACGTCGAGACCGGCGAGATCCGCCCCGAGCCCGGCGACCTCGTCGTCGAGCCGGGCGGGCGCGCCGTTGTCGACGCCGAGGGGGCGGAGCGGATCGCGGCGACGGGGGTCCTGCTGGACGCCCGCCCCGCCAACCGCTACCGCGGCGAGGACGAGACGATCGACCCCGTCGCCGGCCACATCCCCGGCGCCCGCTCGCTGCCAGCCCTCAGTCTCATGGCCGACGACGGCCGCTTCCTTCCCGTCGAGCGGCTTGCCGAGCGCTTCGGGGCCGTCGGGGTGCGCGGCGATGCCGGAGGGCGCGACGGCGAGGGGCTCGGCGGAGTGCGCGACGGCGGCGTCGGGATCTACTGCGGCTCCGGCCTCCAGGCCTGCCACGTGGCGCTCGCGGCCGCAGTCTGCAGCGCCGCGGCGAACCCGGCCGTCTACGCGGGCTCGTGGAGCGAGTGGATCACCGACCCGGCCCGGCCCGTCGCCCGCGGGGCGCGGCCCGAGGGGGAGGCGGACGGCGCGATGAACGGCGCGACGGTCGATGCGGCGGATAGTGCGGTGGACAGTGCCATGGGCGGCGCGGCAGTCCGTGCGGCGAATGGCGCGGCGGGCGAGGGGGCCGGTGTGCCCGAGGTCGTGACGCTGTGGCGGCCGACCGGGCCGGAGGAGATGGAGCTGGTCCGCGCCGGCGGCTCGCGCAGGTGGCCGCCGCGGCTCGCGGAGCAGCCGATCTTCTACCCCGTCCTCAATGAGCAGTACGCGACGAAGATCGCGCGGGACTGGAATGTCCCGGCCTCCGGCGTCGGATATGTCACGCGGTTCGACGTCGAGGCCGATTACCTCTCGCAATTCCCGGTGCGACAGGCCGGCGGAAGGGATATTCTTGAGTACTGGATTCCGGCCGATCGCCTCGAGGAGTTCAACGACCACATCGTCGGCCATATTGTGGAGGTGGCCAAGTTCGAGCTCGTCGACGGAGAGGTGGTGGAGCGCCGGTGGGGTCGCGACTCGGCGTCATAATTCGCAGCGAGAACGGGTGGAAACTGTATTACGACCTGGGTGGAGTGGGTGCACGACCTCCTCTGGCTCGCCCGAGTCGATCCGGCCACCGCTTATCGAGGCGGGCAGCGCCCGCAGACGTTCACCCGACGGGGCTCTTCGCATTTGAGGGTGTGGTAGGCGGGGCCTATCGGATTCTTAGGCGGTTGCCATCAGGTGGTCCTTGAGGCGTCCGGCGTGGATGAGGCTGCGGATGGTGCAGCTGGTGAGGTTGCGCAAGTCCCGGGGCGATGCCGCGCAGGTGCTCGAGGCGTCCGTTGACCGCTTGGCGTGGGGCCGTTGGAGGAGCCGGGATGATCGAAGTAGGCCAGGATGTCGGCGCTCCGCTCGGTCAGGGTCCGGGCCGGCTCGGTGATCTCCTCCAGCCCGTCGGGGACGGCCTGCCTCAGGGAGCTGATGAGCCGTTGCATCAGGAACTTCCCCAGGCCCGGGTCCTGGGCGCGGTAGGCCCGGGGTCAGGCGCTGGTGGACGCCCCAGGCGGCCTTGACCGGGGCGTTGCGCTCATCGGCGAACAGTGGGTTTCCAGGCGCTGGGCCTGGGCGTCGGTGAGCAGGTCGGCGCCCGTCAGCAGTGTGCGCCGGGCCCGGTGGAGGGGGTCGTTCTTGCGGCCCCGGCGCCCGGTGATCGCCCGCTGGACGCGGCGGCGGCACTCGTCGAGCTTGTCTCCTGCCAGGGACACGACGTGGAAGGGATCCATGACCGCTCGAGCCGCGGGGAGCTCCTCGCCGGCGGCGCTCTTGAACCCGGTGAAGCCGCCCCGTGGCCACCACCTCGACCTTCTGCCTCCAGGACTCGTCCCGGGCGGCGAGCCAGGTCTTGAGGACCTTCTTGGACCGGCCCGGGGCCACGCCCGGCAGACGTGCCGGACCAGTCCCGTCGCGCACCGGCGTCAGGTCGATGATCACCGTGACGTACTCATCGCCCCGCTCGGTGCGGCGCCGCACATGCTCATCGACACCGAGGACCTCCACCCCGCCGAAGCGGTGAGGGTCCTCGGTGAGAACCTGCTCGGCCCGGGCCAGGATCGCGGTGTTGGCGGTGCGCCAAGTCACCCCCAGCGCCTGCGCGGCCCTGGAGACCGACATGGACTCAAGGCCGAGGGCCCGCAGCCCCCAGTCCACGGCCTGGTGGGTCAGGCGGGCTCTGGGCTCAGCCAGCCGGTTCGTGTCCTGCCTCCATGCCCGGCGGCAGTGCCGGCAGGCGAAGCGCCGCACACGCACCACCGGCCCGGTGGGTCTCCAGCCCACCGGCACGTGGGCCAGGCGTCGGGCCACCGTCCCCCGGGCCACCCCCTGCGCCCCGCACACCTTGCAGAAGGGATCCTCCAAGCCGATGGGCATGCGGCACTCGATCACCGCCCGCTCCGCCGTCAGGAGCCGGCCCACCGCGGTCAGTCCCAGGGCCTCCAGGCCCAGGAAGGTCGTCAAGTCGGGGCGGGAGAAGGTAGTCTCAGACATGTCGAGGTCTCTGTGATGGCGTGTGCGGCAGCTCCCATCATCGGGGGACCTCGACCCCCACCCGCGCAACGACGCACCCCCAACCCCGCCTAAGAATCCGATAGGCCCCGCCTACCACACCCTCAAATGCGAAGAGCCCCCGACGGCAGCAAATTCATCAGCCCCTGGGACGAGTTCCGGCCCGCGTTCGCGCGCCAGCAGGTCCGACTCCCGGAAGGTTATTCTGGGTGTGTCCTAGGTCATTTCCGGGAGGCGATATGATGATGACCCATCCCGTGGGGTATCATGGGCGTCTGAGAAACAACAGCCATGACCCCTGAATAACCTTCCCGGAGCCCGCTATGGCGATGCGGCGTCGAATCGCCCCTTATGAGTTACTGCGCCTTTCCCGCCAGAAATATCCCAGGACTGACCAGGGGTCGGCGTGATGGCGCGAGAAGGCTCGGGACGATGCGAGACGGTACAGTCCTCGCGCCCATCCTTCCCCGTCACTGCGCCGGTGACCACCCCTGAGTGTAGTTTTTAGTGAGAAGAAGGAGCCTCCGTCTCACCGCACACTTGTTTCCACTGGTCGGAGTTGGAACAGGCTTGTATTACTATCGTACTCTCCCACTTCGGCGACGATGTGGAGGTTCATTCCAACGAGAACGCTCTCCGGTGCGTTGTCGGCAGGAAAATGGAAGTCGTAGTAGCCGATGTCAGAGAATTGGAAATTTGGACCCAGTGCGCTGTCTGGATCGAAGTCGCCCGCAGACAGCAGGTAGGTGAAACGGGTTCGTGTTGATCCATAAGGGGCGACATCCACGACGCAGCCGTCAAATTCGATTATCTGTCCTTTGTGGTTGTTGGCGAAAGCGGAGACGGATGGGTCGTCCGGATTCTTTAGGGACAGTAGGTTCGCCAAGTCGGGATTATTTTCTGCAGTTAGATTTTCCGGCGTCTGTGCCGGCGTCGGAGTAGAGGGCTCATCCTTGGGCGTTGGTGCGCCAGAAGCTTGCGTATTCGAGGGCGAAGTCGGTTGAGGTGCCGGAGTTCCTGCAGCTTCGGACGGAGTCGACTCTCCCGAAGGGAAAGTATGATAGCGGACGATCACCGGTGTGCCGGGATCGAACTTATCGTCTTTGGTGAAATCCGAGTCGCCAGCGATTAGCACATCCTCAACTTCGCCGTCGGAAGTCAGCCATCCGAGGACGAGGTCCGTGATTGCCTCGGTCTTGACGTTAGTGAATCCTGCGCTCTCGAAGCGGGTGACTATGTCTTTATAGTCCTTACCCTCGAGCTCCGATGATGAAATCGGAGGGCTGATCTGCCTGTAAGAGTCGCCGCTACTGCAGGCAGTGACCGGAATGAAGATAAGTAGGGTCACTAATATAAAGGCTGTTCGCCGCAGGCCAGGGTGTGTTGAATGAATAAGCATGCCTGTCTCCTTGGCGGGTGCTGGGGGTGGGGGGACTGAGAAGTGATGCTTCTCAGTAAGCATGTGCGAGAGTGCTGCTCGCATGAATGATTTTAATGCACTCCCGCCAAGTCGGCAGTGTGAGGTAGGTAACTGAAGAACGTGTTGACGTGGCCCCGAATCGATCGACTCTCCAGGTTCGGGCCGATCTCGCCGACCACTACGGCTGGTCCTGTCGGCCGCCCGGACCTACTCGCGAGCCGGGGCGCGTCACGGCATGCGAGACGCCGTCCCACCATGCGAGATGCACTATCGAGGCGAAGCGGGGACGGGGTGCCGGAACCGCCCCCGCCGCCGGCCGGTCCGACTCGCTGCGCCCGCTGCGGCGACGCGGCGTCGAGCCGCCCCTCGAGGGACTACATTCACGCAGTGCCGCGCCGAGCCGGAATCGCCTGCCCTGTGGATATCTTCGGTTATCCACAGATGCCGCCTCCCCCTGGTGCGCGCCAGCGGAGCGGAGCATCCTGGGGCCATGGGAATCCGTTATTACGCATACGCCTTCGAGGCCGAGCAGACCGCCGACGCACTCGTTCACCCGCATCGCTACCTCTCCGCCGATCCGCTGGCCGACGCCTGGGGCTTCGAGCCCGGCGCGCGCATCGGCTCGGGGCTCTACGGACAGGTCGTTCCCAAAAGGGACATGCTCTATCTCGACAAGGCCTGGGATGAGCTCCAGGACCTGACTCGTGAGCGTCCCGGGGTGCACCCGGAGCGTCCGTCCTACCGCATGTTCGAGGGGCATGTGAATGTCAATGCCGGTCCGCCCGGCTGGGAGCCGTGGGTGCGGGTGCTGGCCCCCGAAGAAATGAGCCCGATCGCGCAGGATCTGAGTGAGTTGTGCCGCGATCTCAACGCCGAGTCCCCGGACGAGAGCGTGGCGAGTCTGTGGCGGTGCCCCTCGAGCGCGGACTACGTCCTGCCCTACCTCTGCAAGGCTCGGGACTTCACCCGCGGCCTGGTGGAGGACGGCCGCGGCATGGTCTACATGATCGCGTGACGGGGCGCCCACGCATCATCGCGCTGGGGCGCCCGCTCGCCGGGGCTCGCGTCACGTGGGCCGGGCTCCTCGCCCTCGGCGGTGAGGCGCCCGCCCGCCGGGGACCCGGTCATCGCCCGGCGGGAAGCCGGTCAGGGGGCGGTGGCGTTCTCGATGGCGGCCGTCACCGCGTGCTGGCGGACGGCGAGGTTCTCCGGCGGGAAGGCGGGGTCGATGCACCGCCTCCGGAAGTCGAGGTGGGCCTGGTCGAGCCAGTGCCCGCTGGACTCCACGCCGCTGCCGCCCTCGCCCTGGGTGGAGCACCAGTACAGGTACTCGACGCCGTCGACCGTCTCGGAGAAGATCGTCTCGACGTGCATGTGCTCCGGCCCGAGAGTCTCCCGGACGGCCTGCTCGTGATCGCGCAGGAGGGCCGTCCGCTCCTCGACGACGTCGCTGCGCCCGGGCGGCACTCGGAACCGCGTCAGTTCCACTCGCGTGGCCCCAGTGTGGCACCGAAGCGAGCGTTCCTCCGGGTCTGCGCCGGTGTCCCGGTGGCGCCAGGTTCGGCATCTTCGTGGCTATGCCCCTGCTGAACGAATCTGCATCCGAAAGCCCAGTGGGTCGTTGTCGCCTATTGTTCGGGTGCACCGATTCGTCGCGGGTGCGGGCGGGTCGTGGACGCTGCTGCGCACGAGACCATCGTCCCGTCTGTCCCGCTTGCCTCATTCGCCTCTTTCGTCTCGCCGCGGGCGCGGGCGGACACCGGGGTGAGTCTGTCCGGCGGCTCAAAAAGGTGGCTGGCGCGTATCTTTCACCCTCGGTCCCGCGCCCCTCCCGTCCCGAAGTGTTGCAATGACGCCATTCCCCGGGTGCGCAGGAGCAGTCGCGCACCCGAAAGTTACGCGCCGGCCACCTTTTTCCGCACCGTCGACGCCCCCGGACTGCTCCCGGACAGCGACGGCGGGATCGCTGGCCAGGAGATCATCTCCGTGCGGTCCGCTGAGGCTCCCGGACAGCGGCGGCGGAGCTTCCGGAGACCCCGCCGCTCCCGGACCGCCATCGACCGGGCCCGGAGCGCGGCGGAGGGGAGCTCAGTGCTCGTCGTCGAGGACCTCGACCTCGACCACCCCGTCCACCATGGACAGGACCGACAACAGGTCGGAGACGTCCTTCTTGCCGCTGACCCGCATGTCGACGACGGCGCCCTTCCAGTCCCTGCGCGTCATCTGGCGGCTCGCCGTCACCATGGTCTCGAAGCCCATCTCGGAGGCCTTGACCAGGATCGTGCGGAGGAGCCCCCTCCCGTCGGTGTACGTGATCCGCAGTCTCCCCTCGGAATCCCGGTGGATGAGCCGGCGGATGACGGGCGTCAGGGCGAGGACGGCCACGAAGTACAGCGCGACGACCAGGGCGGCGACGGTGATCATCCCGGTCCCGCACGCCATTCCGACGGCGGCGGCCACCCAGATCGCGCTCGCCGTCGTCAGGCCCCGGACGCTGTCGTGCCCGAAGAAGATCACCCCTGCGCCGATGAAGCCGATCCCCGAGACCACCTGCGCGGCGATCCGCGACGCGTCCCAGCGCATATTGCCCGTGAGCCCCGACGGCGCGCCGTACAGCGACACCAGGGTGAACAGGTAGCTCCCCAGCCCCACGAGGACGTGGGTCCTGATTCCCGCGTCCTTGCGGTGCACTTCGCGCTCCAGCCCGATGAGGCCGCAGAAGAGCAGGACGAAGAGGGCGGGCACGACCTCCCCGGCGGATGGCATGTGGAACAGGTCCATGTGGGCTCGCTTTCGCAGCTGCACGACGACGCTCGACGCGGCGAGCCTACGCGCCGGCCGCCCCGCACGGGGTGCAACGGGGTGCAGCGGATCCCGGGCGCCGTCGCGAGTCGGGACTGCGCCCGTCCGGGGAGCGCCGCAGTCCGGGGGATGGGGGTACTGCAAACCGGGGTGCGGGTCGTGGGGGAGGGGAGCGCCGCAGTCCGGGGGACGGGGCCCGTCCGGGGGCGCCGGTTCGAAGGGGAGCCGCAGTCCGGAGGGAATGGTCCGCCGGAGGGGGACAATCGCGGTGTGCGCATCACCGGTATCGACCACGTAGTCCTCACCGTCGCCTCCGTCGAGGCCTCCGTCGACTTCTACTCGCGCGTCCTGGGGCTGGACGTCGTGACCTTCGGGCGGGGGCGCACCGCGCTGCGCCTGGGCGACCAGAAGATCAATCTCCACCCCGCCGACGCCCCGCACGCCGCCCGCCCCGCCCCCGGCAGCGCCGACCTGTGCCTCGTCGTCGTCGGGGAGCCCGACGACGCGGTCGCGCGCCTCGCCGATTGCGGCGTCCCCGTCGAGCTCGGCCCCGTCGACCGGGCGGGCGCGCTCGGCCCCGTCCGCAGCCTCTACGTGCGCGACCCCGATCGCAACCTCGTCGAGCTCGCCTTCTACGACGGGGCCTGACTCGCCCTCCGCGGCGGAACCTGGGAGGCTTGGCGCATGCGACTCGTCATTGGCGCCCCGGGCAACGGAACCGTTTTGAAGGATGCGATCAAGGAGCGGTTGGCCGTCGACCGGCGCGTGAACTCCGTGGTCGACCTGTCCGCGCCGGGTATCACCTACCCGGAGGTCTCCTTCCGGGCCGGCCGGGCGATTGCCGAGGGGGAGGCCGATCGCGGCATCCTCATCTGCGGCACCGGCGTGGGCACCGCCATCGCCGCGGGCAAGGTCCCGGGCGTGCGGGCCGCGACCGCCCACGATCTGATCACCGTGCGAGGCTCGGTGGAGAACTACGACGCCCAGATCCTGTGCATGGGCCAGAACGTCATCGCGGCGCCCGCGGCCTGGGCGCTCATCGACATCTGGCTCGACCTGCGCCACGACCCCACGAGCGATTACGGCCCCAAGGTCGGCGAGATCGAGGCCTACGAGGCCCGCCGCGCCTGAGCCCCGGGCGAGACCGACACCATCCTCGTCACCATCCGATGCCCGGGTCCACCGCGCCTGAGCCCCGGGCCCGCCGTCGGCCCTACTGCGCGGGCCTTGCGGGGACAGCCCGCGCGGGTGCGCAGATGCGGGTGTCGAAGCGCGTGCTCGCCAGGCGGCGCTCCACCCAGGTGATCGTGTCCAGGACGGCGCGCGCCGTGTAGGCCCGCCGCCCGGCCCCGATCGACTCCGTGGTCAGGATGCCCGCGGCCCGCAGGGTCTCCAGGCCCCGGGATGAGGCCGTGCGCGAAACGCCGTAGATCCTCGACGCCGTCGCGATGGTGAGGACCGGGGCGCCCGGCAGCCCCTCCAGGATCCGCAGGGCCGCCGAGTCTCTCCGCAGTGCCCGGCCGCCGCCCTCGCGGGCGACCCACTTCTGGAGACTCTCATTCCACTCCTCCCGTACGTCCGCCAGTTCGGCGGAGATCCTCTCCGCCTGATCGCAGGCCAGTACGACGGCCCCGAGGAAGAACGAGATCCACGCGTCGCGGCCGCCGTCGGACTCGCCTGGTTCATTCGGCCCGCCCGGTCCGCCCGGTCTGCTGGGCCCGTTCGGATCGCCCGACTTTCCCGGTCCGCCCGGATCGCCCAGCGCGTCCGGCCAGTCGGGATCCCCCGCCTTGCGGAAGCAGGACAGCGCCTCGATGTACTCGTCGCTCAGCGTCGACAGGACCGGGCTCGTCGGCAGAATCATGCCGGCGAGGAGCCCCCGGCGCGTCAGCACCGTGTGGATGAGCGCCCGCCCCACCCGGCCGTTGCCGTCCGCGAAGGGGTGGATCGTCTCGAACTGGGCGTGCACGAGCGCCGCCTGGATGAGCGGGGCATGGGTGGCGCCGTTGAGGTACGTCAGCAGATCCGCGACGAGATCCGGCACCAGCTCGGGCGGCGGCGGCACGAAGTCGGCGTCCAGCGGGTGGTAGGAGGAGCCCCCCACCCAGTTCTGGGTGGAGCGGATGCCGTGGTGCTCGGGGGAGTCGGGCAGCAGGCTGCGGTGGAGGGCCAGCAGACGGTCGGCGGTCACCGGTCGTGCGCCGGAGAGCTTCTCCACCGCCGTGCGCACGAGCGTCACATTGCGGGCGACGGCGCGGGCCTGTTCGCTCAGCCCCCTGACCTTCTCCTGCTGCGCCAGCTCGGCCAGGGCGACCCTGTGGGCCGACGGCGCCACCCCCTCGATCCGGGAGGAGGCGATCGCTTCGCTGCGCAGGAGGAACCGTGCGATCCCCGCCATGTCCGGCAGGGCGCCGAGGGCCCGCACGCGCGCCTCCGCCCGGGCCGCCAGCGCCTCGGTGCCCGGACTCAGGACCAGGGCGGCCCCCACCAGGGGGTCGGGAACGTACGCCCGGTACTCCCCGGAGCGCCGGTCCCGGCGGCGCAGGCCGCCCTCGTGAGGGTTCTCCCAGAAGCGGGTGACCCGCCGTCCCATCGATCCTCCTCAAGATGTTGCACAACGTGTCGTACAACAGCTGATCATCACACGTTAATGATTAACGTGTCATGGATTCGGCCGGAGTGCCACCCTGACCGGAGGCGGGGCCGAGTCTTCCGGTGCGGTGCGGATCCGGTCGGGGACTGAGGGCGGTGTCGGGGGGTGCGCCGCGGTCGTCGTGGGGCGAATTGGTCCGACGGAGCCCGCCCCGGGGGCGCCAGAGGGGCGCTGTTTGTCCAAATCTGTTGCAAAGGCCCGGATCCCGTCGAAGTGCCGGAAGCGAATCGTTGATATTCCGCGGTTCTTCTCGCGGCCGATCCCGGCCCGGGGCGCCTTTGCAACAGATTTGGACACGCCCCGCCCCGGACCGCCCCAGGAGTCCCACCCGCACCGCCGCGATCGCACGGCCCCCGCGGGCCCCGGGGCCGCCATCGTCGATCTGGGCTGCGGGCTGGGCCGCCTGGTCGGCGATGTCGGTGCCGAGGGCGGCCGGCGCGGCCCCTGGGCGCGGCTGCGATCGCCGGATCGCCGCCGGAGTCGAGTGACTAATCTCGCAGATTTCTGCATTAAGTGCAATCCTGCACTGAGTGCATGATTGAGGCATGACCAGACCCGACCTCCGCATCGCCCACGCGCGCCGCACCCGCGCCGCCATCCGGGCGGCGGCGCTCTGCCTGACCCGCGAGCGCGGCTACGTCGCCATGACGGTCGACGACGTCGCCGCCCTCGCCGGGGTCTCCCGCCGCACCGTCTTCAACCACTTCTCCTCCAAGGCCGACCTCCTCGTCGTCGGGCTGGAGCCGCCCGACCCCGACGACGTCGAGGCCTTCGTGTCCGGGACCGGAGCCCTGCTGGAGGACCTCGGCTCCCTCCTCGCCGCCGGCGCCGAGTCCGTCGAGCCCGAGCGCGACTGGCTCCTGGCCTGCCCCGAGGTCGTGCGCGACAACCCGGAGGTGGAGCGGGCCGTCCACGAGCGGCTGTGGGCGATCTCCCTCTCCCTGGCGGAGGCGGTCGCGCGGCGCCTGGGGGCCGCGCCCGACGATCCCCGGGTCCGCGCCGTCGTCGCCCTGGCCATGGCGATCCAGCGCACCGCCATAGACCTGTGGGCCGGCGAGGACACTCCGGATGAGCCGCAGAGGACCCGCCTGGCCGATGCCGTCCGCGCCGTGACCGCGGCCCTGGGCGAGGTCCTGACCGCGCCGTCGTCGCCCGCCGGCCCGGCATCCGCAGGACTCGCGCCTGCCGGCTCCGTTCCGCGCCCGACCCGCTGACGCCCGCCGGCCGGCGCCCCGACCGGCGACGGCCCGGCCCGTCCGGCCCGCGGCCCGCCCGCCACTTCTCACAAGCACCCGTTCCATCGAGCAAAGGCACCATCCATGACTCAGTCCGCTACGCCGTCGGCCCGCGCCGACGGCGCCCCCGCCCCGGCGGGGGCCGATTTCCGCCCCGACCGCCGCTTCTGGGCGGTCTACGCCTCCCTCCTGGTCGTCATGTTCCTGTCGGCCATGGACCAGACGATCGTGGGCACCGCCCTGCCCACCATCGTGGGCGACCTGGGCGGGGCCGCCCACATGGCCTGGATCCTCACCGCCTACACCCTGGCCATCACCGTGGCCATGCCCGTCTACGGCAAGCTCGGCGACCTGGTGGGGCGCAAGAACCTCTTCCTGGTGGCCATCGGATTGTTCCTGACCGGCTCGGCCCTGTGCGGCACCGCCGGCACCATGACCCAGCTCATCGTCTACCGCTTCATCCAGGGCCTGGGCGGCGGCGGCCTCATGATCTCCTCCCAGGCGATCACCGGCGACCTCATCCCGCCGCGCGTGCGCGGCACCTACATGGCGCCCATGGGGGCCATGTTCGGCATCGCCTCCATCCTGGGTCCCATTATCGGCGGCTGGCTCACCGACTCCGTCTCGTGGCGCTGGACCTTCTGGATCAACCTGCCGCTGGGGGTCCTGGCCTTCGCCGCCATCGCCGTCGTGCTGCGCCTGCCCGGCCGCCGCCTGACCAGCCCCATCGACTGGTGGGGCCTGGTGCTCATGAACGCCGGCGCCGTGGCCATCGTCATGATGGCCACCTGGGGCGGCAACCAGTACGCGTGGACCAGCCCGGTCATCATCGGCCTGGGGGCCGCCGGCGCCGTGTGCTGGGGCCTGTTCGCCCTCGCGCAGACGCGCGCCGCCGATCCGATCCTGCCCTGGTCGATCCTGACCAACCGCACCTTCGTCGTGGCCACCGTCGTGGGCATGCTCGCCATGGGCGGGATGATCGGCGTCATGAGCTACCTGCCCACCTACCTGCAGATGGTCTACGGGTACTCGGCCACCGTCTCCGGGCTGCTGCTGGTGCCCATGACCATCGGCATGCTCGCCGCCTCGATCCTGTCGGGCGTCCTGGTGGCCCGCAACGACCGCTACAGGGTCTACCCCGTGCTCGGCGCGCTCATTGCGGCCGCGGCCTCCTTCTGGCTCTTCCGGCTGACGACGGCGTCGCCCGTGTGGCAGGTCTCGGCCGCCACCTTCGTCATGGGCGCGGGCATCGGCCTGTTCTTCCAGCTGCTGGTCACCGTGGTGCAGAACGCCATCCCCGCCCGGCATCTGGGCACGACCACCAGCGGCAACAATTTCTTCCGCGAGGTGGCGGTCTCGCTGGGCGCCTCGCTCATCGGCGCGGCCTTCTCCTCGAACCTGACCTCCAGTCTCGCCGATCGGATCGGGGCGCTGGCCTCCGGCTCCGATCCGGAGGCGCGGGCCTCGCTCGCCCAGTTCGGGGACGCCGACACCTCCTCGCTCACGCCGGCCCTGGTCAATCGGCTGCCCGCCGCGCTCCACGACGCCGTCGCGGGCGCCTACGCCGATGCCCTCCTGCCGATCTTCGGCTGGATGATCCCGCTGTTCGTCCTCACGTCGATCATCGCGCTCCTCCTGCCGGAGGTGCCGCTGTCGCGCAAGACGGGCATGGAGCAGATCGCCGAGGCCGAGCGGGCCGAGCGGACCGTGCGGGCCGTGCGGGCCGACGTCGAGCCGGCCGAGACCGGGGACGCCGACGTCGAGCCGGTTGCTGGGGTCGAGAAGGCCGAGTCGGCGTCAGCCGGGCGGAGCGTCGGGCTCGATCGGCCGTGAGCGGCCGGGCCGCCGGCCCCGACGTCAGCGGGTCAGGGGGCCGTCCGCCCAGGCGATCTCGCCGTCGGCCAGCCCGGGCAGGGCCTGGCCGGAGACGATGAAGCGGGCGCGCTCCCAGGGCCGGTCGGCGGCGAAGAAGGGGCGCTCCCCGCTCATCCACCAGTGCCAGAAGCGGACGGACTCCTCGGCGTCGCCGTTCGTGCCGTCCCGCGTGTCCCGGGCGATGCCGCGCCGCTCGGCGACGTCGTCGTCGGTCTGCATCCAGATGTGGACGTCGACGAGGTCGGCGACGGCGCGCATCCCCGAGCCCGTGCCCTCCACGATCACCAGCGGCGCGCCCGCGGGGATGACGATGGAGCCGGCGCGTCCGTGGAGCGGCCAGGCCGGGGGCGTCATGTCGAGGGCGCCGTCGCGGCGCAGGCCGGTCAGCGCGGCGACGAGCAGGTGGTCCCACTGGAAGAGGGGCTCGTTCCAGTCGAGGTCGTCTATGTGCAGCACTCGCGCGTCGGGGACGACGGCGGTCAGCCGCGAGGTGACCGTGGTCTTGCCCGCCCCGCTGCGCCCGTCCACCGCGATGATTCCGGGGCGGTCGGCGGGCCGGCCCAGGGCGGTCAGGACGCGGTCGGCGAAGGCTCGCGCCCCGCAGGCGTACCAGGCGGGCGCCTGCGGCTCCTCGGGCTGGAGCGCCATGGGCCCCGGGTCGGGCAGGGGGCGGCGGGCGGCGGACGCGGTTGAGGGCGCCGCCCCGGGGGGTGTCGCGTGGGAGGTCATGGGGACGACGCTAACAGGCCGGCGCCGTCGATCGTGCGGGCCGACGGCGCCGGGTGCGGCGCTACGAGCAGGTGATGGTGATGTCGTAGGACTTGAGCCCGGAGGCGGCCGGGGTGCTCGTGTTCACGTACGGGGCGCTGCCCGTGATGGTGTAGGTCGAGCCGTCGATCGTGGCCGTGGCGCTGCCGACGGGCGCGCCCTCGACGTAGTTGATCCTCTGACCGCCCTCGATGCCGATGGTGAGCCCGGAGACGCCGCCGGAGTCGTTGAGGAGCACGATGATGCTCTTGTCCCTGGTGCTGCTGAGGGAGGCGACGGTGAGGGTCGTCATGCCCTCCGCCTTGACGCAGGCGACGGAGGCGTCGTCGATGACGTAGGGCGCGCCGTCGACCGAGGCGGTGTAGGAGCCGCCGGTGGACACGTCGGCGTTCGGGTTGTCGGGGATGGTCGGGATCGCGGAGGCCCCGGGGGCGGGGGCGCCCGGGCCGGTCCCCGGGGCGCCCGTCCGCGGCGCCCCCGCCCCCGGGGCGCTGGACGCGGCGGAGCCGCTCGTGGCGTTGTGACCGCAGGCGCTCAGGCCGAGCGCGAGGGCGGCCGTGGCGGACAGGGTCACGATGTGCCTGAGTATCGTGGTGCTCACGTGCTGTTTCCTTGTCTGGCGGTGATTCGTCCGGACGGCGGTCAGGTTCCACCGGCGGCCGGGGCCGGTGTCAGGACGATGATCGGCGGCGCGCGCGTGCGGACCCAATGGGGACTTCTCTCCGTCCGCGGGCGCCGGGGCCCGCGGACGGGGCCGCCGGGGCCCGCGGACGGGGCCGCCGGGGCCCGGCGCGGACCGGTGATCCGCTCGGCCGCCGGACATCCGGCCCCGGGAGCCGGGGGATCGCCCGGCTCCTCGGGCGCGACCGGTGACGCCTTCCCGCCTTCCACGGTTTGATGCTACAGTGGATGAGTGTGAAGTCTGAGGTTCCATTCCCCACCCTCAGTGAGCACTCTGTTATCTCGCCGTGACCGGCGAGCCTCATATGGGCTATCGTAGCCAGGTCCCGACTCGAGAGGACGACCGATGAGGACCCCCGCCCGCTTCCCGCTGGCGCTGACCGCCGCAGCGCTTGCCGCTGCCGCTCCCCTGGCGGCTGCCTCTGCGACCCCTGTGCCGCAGGGTCCGGTCGTCGTCGCCGCGGTCGTGGCCAGTCCGACCCCGGACAGCGCGGAAGGAGAGGCCTACGCCGCCACGATCCTGGGCAGGGTCAACGAGTTGCGCGCCGGCATGGGGCGCGCCCCCCTCGTGCGGTACGTCCAGCTCGACGCCGCCGCCCAGGCCCAGTCCGAGCAGATGGCCGCCGACGGCGCCGTTTCGCACAGGCCGAACTTCGCTAATTCCTACCCGGCGGGCTCGAGCTCGAGCGCGGAGATCGTCGCCGTGCAGGCCAAGGCCGACGGCGCCGACGTCGCCGGCCAGATCGTCGACCAGTGGATGGCCTCCGAGGAGGACCGCGCCAAGATGACGGCCGCCGACGCCAACGCCGTGGGCATCGGCATCGCCTACAGCCCCTCCACCGACTCCTGGTACGTGACCCAGAGCCTGGCGGCCTACCCGGACGCCGCCGCCTCCGGACTCACCCGGACGGACGGCGCGCCCACCGCCCCCCAGGAGCCGTCCGCATCGGCCTCGCCCGACCTGACGACCCCCGCCGCCCCGGACCCCTCCACCCCCGAGGCCGCCGAGGAGGCCCCCGCCGCCCCGGAGAAGCCGAGCGCGCCGCCGTCGGCCGCCCAGCAGCCGACGGCGCAGGCGACCCGCCAGGCCGCCGGGGCGACCGCCGCCGCGGGGACCTCGGATCCGGGGGCGCTGCCCGTCGACAACGCGCCGGCGGACGACTCCGCCTCGGCGGGGTCGAGCCCGGCCCCCGTGGCGGTGGCCCCGCCCCCCGACGACTCCAAGCGGACCTCGTCCTCCGGGTGGGGTCCCCTTCCGGTCACGGGCGTGACCCTGACCGGTCTGGTGCTCGCCGCCGGGCTGCTCGGCGCCGGCTTCACCCTGCGCGGGTTCCGGCGGCGCCCCGTCCAGGAGATCTGAGGCCGCCCCCGGCACCCATGCGCCCGGAGAGCCGATCGCCGGCTCCGGCGCATCGCACCGGTGTGCTCTCGCAGCCGGCGGCGTCGAGGATCGCGTCGAAGCGCGGCGCCGGCAGGATGAGGACGCGCGGGTCGTCGTAGATGACCCCGCCCGGTACTGCCACCGCCTCCACCTCGCCGGTGGGGGCGCGGTGGAAGATGAAGGGCGAGAGCATCGGGTCCACGTGCCGGTCGGTCTCATCGCGGTGGAGCAGCGCCATCGAATTGAGCGCCCAGTACGGGTCGTCCGGGTCGATCGGGTGGAGGCCGAGCACGTGCTTGTGGGGCAGGCAGAAGAGCACTCCGGCGTCGGCCCCGACATCGATCCCGTCCAGGACGGCTCCGAGGTTCGCGGCCTTCGAGGCGGTGAAGAAGCCCTCCCCGTGCAGCGCCCAGGCCCCGGCGCCGATCGGCCCGCAGTGGACGAGGGGCGCGCGGTCGGTATTGCGCTGACCGGCCTCGAAGAGCTCGTCGGCGCTCAGCGGGCAGTCCTTCAGGTGCTCGGAGTAGATCGGCATGACCCCGCCGTCCAGTCGCAGGTACAGGGTCAGGACGAGGTTGCCGCCGAAGGGCCGGTGCACCGGCGACCCGTACCGGCAGGAGACGTCCGGGTCGATCAGGCGAGTGCGCACCGCCGCGCGCCACTGCTCGGGCGTGCCGGGCCACCTCCTCTTGACGCTCGCGAGAGTCCGGACGGCCTGGTCCACGCGCACGTCCAGGATGCGGTCCCACTCGCCGCGGTCGTGACCGGCGAGCTCGAAGACGGTCGGCCCCAGGGAGCTGACCATCGTCTCGTACTCGCCGGTGCCGTGCAGTTCGATGCCGGTCTCCCCGTGGGCGAGCTCGGTGGTGATGCCGGCGGCGGCCAGCTTCTCGCGCATGGCCAGCGCGATCTCCATGACGGTGGTCTCGTCCAGGTCCCCTCCGCGGGCGCGCGGCCCGGCCAGGCCGAAGGCGGCGCCGGTGTGAGCGCGCCGGCGCTGGCGGGCGGGGGGATCGGAACAACGGCGGTTGGCGGGGCGCATGGGGCTCTCCTCTCCGGGACTGGTGACTGGAGGGTAGGGACGGGCGGCGCCGCCAGTCCACGCCCCCGGTCGAGCCCTGTGGATAACCGTTCTTCCGGGTCCGTCTGGGGACGACGGCTCCGGGCGGGATCCCGCGGTTGCGCCGTCGTCGGGCCCGCCGACGGCCACGACCGCGGGCGGCGGGGGCGCCGCCGCGCGGCTCGGCGCCGGGCCCGCCGATGGCCCCGGAGCGTCGGCGGACCGCCGTGGAAGACTGGCCCCGTGAACGACTTCGCCGACCAAGCCCCCCGGGCCCGCGGCGGATCCGCCGCGGGCCTCGTGATCCGCCCCGCCTCGCCCGACGACGCCGCCCGCGTCGCCCGACTGCTGGCGCTGCGGGGGACCGGCGTCGAGGACGCCCTGGCGCAGGCGCCCCGCATGATCGAGGCGCTGCCGGTGCTCCTGCTCGCCCTCATGCCGGTCGAGCAGGAGGCTGAGGCGGGGACCGAGGAGGTCGGCGACGACCGGCTCGCCCCCGTCGCGCTCTCCGGCGCCTTCGTGCTGCCGGGGGACCTGGGGACCGGGCGCCCCGAGAGATGGACGGTCTCCGGACTCATCGTCGACCCGCGGGCCCGCCGCCACGGCATCGGCCGGGCGCTGCTGGGCGCGGTGCTGGACGCGGTGGCGGCCCTCGACCCGGGCGAGCCCGTGGTCAGCGTCGTCGACGCCGACAGGCACGCCTCGATCGGGCTGCACCTCGCGGTCGGCTTCACGCAGACGGAGCGGGTCGAGGAGTACGCGGGCATCACCTTCGCGGGTGGGCGGGGCGTGGTCATGGTCCACGAGCCCGCCCCCGGGGCCGCGGGCGAGTAGGACATCGCCGGCGTGACCGGGGGATTCCTCGTCGTCGCCGTCGTGATCCGGGGGCTCGGGCGCCTGCGCGGCATCGGTCAGAGGTTCTGAGGCGCCGGGCGGCCCCCGGGGCCCGGCCCGTCCGGGGCGCCCGGTTCGCCCGGGGCGCCCGGATCGGACCGGCCCCCGTCTCCCGGGGCGGCGGGCCGCCCGGGAGCGTCCGGCCCGTCCGATCCGGACCGGCTCCCGGCCGCCGGCGTCGGATCCGCCAGGCGCCAGACGTCGCGCGGCTGGTCGTAGTCCACGCCCGGGTAGCGGCCGAACTGCTCCTCCACCCGCGTGCGCGGACCTGCGGAGTCCAGGACCGCGAGCACCTGATCCGGGGTCGGCCACTCCCCGGAGCGCTGCTGGCCCGTCGGCTGGACGGGCGGGAACCAGGCCGTCGACTCCGCCGGACGGATCATGAGGCGCCCGGGGGCACTGCGGTCCCGCAGGGCGTGGGCCCGCCAGGTGTGCACCGGGTGCGAGGCGGCCCACACGGCCAGGTGGAGCCACAGGCCCCGCTCCCGGGCGGCCCGGTCCGCCATCGCGTGGAGGTTGACCTGCGCGCCCAGGTACTTCCCACCGGACAGCAGGCCGATCACGCCGGCCGCGCCCCGCGGGGCGAGGGCGAACCCGTGGTTGTCCGCCGTGTACTCCTGGGCGCGCGACAGGGCCGGCCCGATGAGGGGGATCTGCCCCGCCAGCCGGGTGCAGATCAGCCGGGTGAAGGAGACGTGCCCGGCGGCCAGGTGCCCGACCTCGTGGCCGATGACGAAGCGCAGCGCCTCCGGGTCGCGCGCCGCGCCGCCCACCTCGAACAGATCGGAGTGGACCGCCACGTAGCGGCGCAGGCCGTGGCCCGCCGCGAAGGCGTTGACCGTCCCGTTGCCCAGGATCACGTAGGCGTCGGGCACTCGGCGCATCCCGAAGGCGGCCGCCGCCTCCACCACCATCCGGTAGCCCTCGGGGAACTGCGTGGGGCTCATCCGGACCCCGGAGGCCCGCATCTCCGCGTAGAGCAGGGCGCGGCCCACCCAGATCACGAAGGGCATGGCGGGCAGGAGCAGGAGGAGTCGGCCGACCAGCCCGCCGGTGAGCAGGGCGTAGACGGAGGAGGCGCTGACGGAGGAGGTCGCGGCGATCCGGACCAGGACGCACAGCCAGGCGCCGTAGGTCAGGACCGTCAGGCCCGTGCAGACGCAGACGAGGACCATCTCGCGGGGGTGGCGCAGCCCGGGAACGCCGCCCCTGCCGTGAACGGTCGCGCCGTTGGTCATGGTCGGGGCGGCGGGGGCGTCGGGCCGGGAGCCCGGCGGCGTCGTCCGGGGCGGTGGGGGCGGCTGGGTCATGGGGTCGACCGTACCGCCGCGCGCCCGACGGGCCGAAGGGCGCCCGCCCGGGCCCCACCAGCGTGCCCCACCAGCCCGCGATGGGCGACGGCGCCCGCCCCGGCGGCCTCCTCGACCGCCATGCCCCGCCCGCGCCCGCAATGGGCCAGGGCGGTCCACTAGGGTCGGTCCCGTGCCCGCACCCGCCGACAGCCCCCTCGCCGCACCCGCCGGTGCGCCCGGCCCCGCGCCCGCCTCGCCCCTGACCGCGCTCGCGCCCGGGCCCGCCGACCCCGCCGCGCCCTGGGGCATGCAGATCGCCGTCCACTACGACAAGGTCCACCCCGCCCGCCGCGTCGACGTGGCCGAGGCCGCCGCCCGCGCCGTCGTCGCCCTCCTGGCCGGTCCCGAGGCCGCCGCGGGCGGCCCCTGGCACGAGGCCGTCGCCCACTGGCGCGGCGGGCGGATCCGCAAGCTCGTCCGCCGGGCGCGCGGGCGCCGCTGGGAGGAGGTGGGCGCCCTGCCGGGCGTCACCATCGCCCAGGACGGGCCGACCGGCTGGGCGCCGGCGCAGGCTCGGGCCCTCGTCCCCGGCCCCGTGCGACCCCTGCCGCCCGCCCTGGCCAAGACCCAGGTCGAGGGCACCCACTTCCCCCACGGCGACCGGCTGCCCCCGCCGCCCGCAGCCGTCACCGCCGCGATCGAGCGCGCGGCCGGCTCCGACGGCGCGGCGCCGGCCCCGCCGATCGAGCTGGGCTCCGAGTCGGCGTCCACCGGGGCGCTGGTGACCATCGAGGTCACGCCCCTGGAGACGATGACCAGCGGCAAGCTCTGCGCCCAGGTCGCCCACGCCGCCCAGCTCGCCTGGCAGAGCCCACTCATGCCGGACGGGCTGCGCCGGGCCTGGGCGCGCGACGGCTACCGCGTGCGCGCGGTCTTCCCCGACCGGGACCGGTGGGAGGCCGCGCGCAGGCCCGTGTCCGTCGTCGACGCCGGCTTCACCGAGCTGGACGGGCCCGCCGAGACCGCGCGCGCCTTCTGGTGAGGCCGGCGGGCCGACGGCGGGCGCGAGGCTCTGCGCGGGCGCGCCGCCGAGGCGGCCATCGTCGGCCTGCCGCCGGCCCGCGAGGGCCCGCGCGCACGCCAGCGCGCCTCACAGGGCGGTCGAGCTCACCTGCGCGGGGCGGACGGCGGGCCCGCCGTCGGGACCGCCCTCGTCCGGCTCGTCGTCGCCCGGCTCCGGCGTGCCGCGGAAGACCCACAGGCGCATGAGGGTGTACAGGTAGACGCCCTCGCAGCAGGCCGAGACGACCCGCGCCAGCTCGGCGTTGACCCCCGCCCAGTGCAGCAGGCTCGACAGCCCCAGGATGAACAGGACGTACTGGCTCGCCAGGCCCACCAGGTAGCGGGAGCCCTGCGCGGCCAGGTGCCCGCGGGCCTGGAAATTGAGCCAGCGGTTGAGGATGAGCGAGTACAGGCCGGCCGCCGCGTAGCCCACGCTCACGGCCAGCGGGTAGAACCAGTGCAGGTGCTCGTACATGACCCACAGCAGGGAGATGTCCAGGACGAAGGCCGAGCCGTTGATGAACGCGTAGCCGATGAACGTGACCGGCACCAGGCGGCGCAGCGCCGGCGGCAGGAGCCGGTGCAGGCGGCGGATCGCGTGGCGGAAGACGCGGGGGGCGCGGCGGGAGGGGTCGTCGAGGCGCTGGTTGATGCGCTCGCGGGCGACGGCGGCCCTGCGGGCGGGCGCCGTCGTACGGGCGCCCCCCGCCTCGCGGGCGCCCCCGGTCCCGTCGACGGGCGCCCCCGCGGGCCGCGCGCCGGCGGCGGAAGCGGTGTCGGCGGAGCTGGTCGCCTGTGTGGGTCGCGTCATTCCGGTCCTTCCTGTTGCGACGCCCGCGCGTCGCCCCTCGGCCGAGTCTGGCGCGAATCCTATGTATCCGCCAAGACCCAGCGGATGAATCTCACTCCTCCTCCAGGAGGACCCGCGGGTCCGCGATCGGCTCGCGGGGGCGGCCGCGACGGCGCCCCGGGCCGGGGCGACCCGCCGTCGGGACCCGGTAGGGACTGGACTCGGTCGCGGCCCGCGGCCGGGGCCCGGTCAGGGGGCGGACAGCGCCCGGACGACGCCATCGCGCAGGACCGCCCCGCCCGCGTCCGCCGGATGGTGCAGGGTGCGGATCCCCAGTGAGGCCGCCGCCGCGATGTTGGCGGCGCTGTCGTCGACGAACAGGGCCCGGTCCGGGCGCGTGTCGGCCAGGGACAGGACGGCGGCGAAGTAGCGGGGGTCGGGCTTGGCCGCGCCCAGCGTGCACGAGTAGGCGTCGATGTCGCACAGGCCGTCGTAGTCCAGGTGCGCGCGCATCCACTCGCGCCGCTCCCACTGCTGGTTCGTGGCCAGGACCGTCAGGTAGCCGGCCGCCCGCAGGTCGGTCACGAGGCGCCGGGCGGCCGCATCCGGCGTCGCCCGCCTCCACAGCTCGAGCAGCTCGCGGCCGGTCGACTTCAGGCCCAGCTGTCCGGCCAGCTCCTCCAGGAAGGGCAGCAGGCGCCGCCGACCCTCCAGGGTGGGGCCCTCCTCGGCCAGCAGGCGGGTCGCGAACTCCTCGCCGCCCGCCTCCGCCAGGGCCCGGCGCCACGGGGTCCCGATGATCTGGAGGACGCCGTCGGCGTCGAAGAGGATGGCGCGGATCGGGCCCGTCCCCGCCGGTGGAATGGGTGGAAGCGCGTTCATGCTGCTCATCATCGTCATGCACCGCCCGTCCCCGCCAGTGGAATGGGCGGGAGGGTCGGCGCGGCCGGGCCGGGCGGGGTACGACTGTCGGCGCTGCGGAGCTGCCGGACCGGCCCGCTCCCGGCCCGGGCCCGCGGCGGTGCCACACTGGGGCGCATGCCGACCACTCCGACGACCCCGCCCGTTCCGCCCGCCTCCGGCGCCCCCGGCGCCTCGACGCCGGCGCCCCCGCCCGCCCTCACCGACGTCGACGCCTACACCGCCGGCCTCATCGACTTCGTCACCGCCTCCCCCTCCAGCTACCACGCCGCCGCCGAGGCGGCCCGGCGCCTGGAGGCCGTCGGCTTCCGCAGAGTCGAGGAGACCGCCGCCTGGGGGCGGGACCTGCCGGGGCGCGGCTGCGTCGTGCGCGACGGGGCCCTCATCGCCTGGATGCTGCCCGAGCGCCCCACCGGCCGCACGGGCGTGCGCATCGTGGGCGCCCACACCGACTCCCCGGCCCTCAAGCTCAAGCCCTCCGCCGCCCTGAGCGGCTGCGGATACCAGCTCATCAACGCCGAGGTCTACGGCGGCCCCCTGCTCAACTCCTTCCTCGACCGCGAGCTCGGGCTCGCCGGCCGGCTCGTCACCCGCGACGGCGCCGTCCACCTCGTGCGCACCGGGCCCGTCGCCCGCGTCGCCCAGGTCGCCCCGCACCTGGACCGCGGCGTCAACGACTCCCTCCGCCTCGACCGCCAGGCCCACCTGCTGCCCCTGTGGAGCCTGCTCGACGATGCCGTCGCCGGCGGCGGGGCCCCGGGCGGTGCGGGCGGTGCGAGTGGCCCGGGCGGTGCGGGCGGCTCGGCCGGCCCGACCGGTGCGGAAGACCCGACCGGCCCGGCGCGCTTCGACGACCCCGCCTCCCGCGGCGAGCCCGGCGCCGTCGAGGCACACCTGTGCGAGCTCGCCGGAATCAGCCCGGCCGACCTCGCCTCCCACGACGTCCTCACCTTCCCCACCGAGACCCCCGCCCGCTTCGGGCGGCACGGGGAGTTCCTGGCCTCCTCCCGCCTGGACAACCTCACCTCGGTCCACGCCGGGCTCGTCGCCCTCCAGGCCCTGGCCGGCGGGGGCGGCGGCCCGGACGGGGCGCAGTGGGATGCTCAGGCCGCCGTCGACGCCGTCGTCCTCGTCGCCAACGACCACGAGGAGGTCGGCTCGGCGACCCGCTCCGGGGCGGCCGGGCCCCTCCTCCAATCCGTCCTGGGCAGGCTCGCCCGCGTCATGGGCTTCGAGGGCGACGCCCGCCAGGCCCTCCTGGCCCGCTCGCTGTGCGTGAGCGCCGACGCCGGCCACGCCGTCCACCCCCAGTACCCCCACCTGCACGACCCGGTCGTCCGGCCCCGCCTCAACCACGGCCCCCTGCTCAAGATCAACGCGAGCCAGCGCTACGCCACCGACGCCGTCGGCGCGGCGGTGTGGGAGCGCGCCTGCGCCGCCGCGGGCGTGCCCCACCAGGAGTTCGTGTCCAACAACGCCGTGCCCTGCGGCTCCACGATCGGGCCGATCACCGCCACGCGCCTGGGGATCACCACGGTCGACGTCGGCCAGCCGCTGCTGTCCATGCACTCCCAGCGGGAGATGTGCGGGGTCCAGGACGGACCCTGGTTGGCGCAGGCGCTGCTGGCCTACTGGGGCGGCCGGTGAGCCGGGCGCGCGCGGGCGCCATCGGCAGAGGCGCCGCCGCCGGCGGGAGCACCGGCGGCGTGCGCGATGCCCGCGGCCCGGCGGGGGCCGCGGCCCGCAGGAGCGGCGGGAACGGCGGGGGTGTCGGCGACGGGAGTGCCGGCGGCGTGCGCAGCGGGGGCGTGCGCGGCGCCGACCCCTGCCCCTGCGGCTCGGGCGCCGCCTTCGCCCACTGCTGCTCGCCCGTGCTCGACGGCGAGCCGGCGCCCACCGCGGAGGCGCTCATGCGCTCGCGCTTCAGTGCCTTCGTCGTCGGCGACGAGGACCACCTCTTCCGCTCCTGGCACCCGCGCACGCGCCCGCCCGGCCCCTACTGCCACGCCGGGACGCGGTGGCTGAGCCTGACCGTCCGCGAGACGGTCGGCGGGGGAGCGGGGGCGGCGGACGGCGAGGAGGCGGTCGTGGCCTTCACGGCGCGCTTCCTGACCGGGGACGGCCGCGGGCGCGTCATCGAGGACGAGCTGGAGGAGCGCAGCCGCTTCGTCAGGCGCGCCGGCCGCTGGCTCTACCTCGACGCGCTGTGAACCCGCGCCCCCTGTCGCAGGGCGCTCGAGCGGGGCTCGCGGGGCCGACCGGGACGGGGAAAAGGTGGCTCCCGCGTATCTTTCGGACGCCCAACGGCGCCGCGGACGCGGTAGAACGGCGTCATCTCGCCCCTTGTCCCAGTGGACTGTCGCCGACGGGGCGCCAAAGATACGCGGGAGCCACCTTTTCCGGCCGTCATTCCGGCGGCGGCGCGGGGCCGCGTCAAAACGGGCGTCAGCGCCAGGCGCCGCGCCAGTACTGGATCGGCAGCCCGGCGGCCCGCCAGTCGTTGACGCCCAGGTCGTGGGCCCAGCGCACCGGCAGGTACGGCTCGCGCAGGGCCGGGCGGCCCACGGCGACGGCGTCGGCCTGCCCGGTGGCCACGATCTGCTCGGCCTGGGCGGCCTCCGTGATGACCCCCACCGTCACGACCACCGGCTCGCCGCCCCCCGGCGTCGCCGTCCCGGCCACGGCCGCCCTGACCTGCGCGGCGAAGGGCACCTGGTAGCCGGGCCCCACGGGCACGCGCGCGGGCGCGTTCCCGCCGGTCGAGATGTGCAGGACGTCGACGCCCGCGGCCACGAGCAGGGGCGCGAGCTCGGCGGTGTCCCCGCCGGTCAGGCCGCCCTCGGTCCAGTCGGTGGCCGACAGGCGGATGTCCAGGACCGTGGAGTCGTCAACGGCCTCGCGCACCGCCCGGACGGTCTGGAGGACGAAGCGGCGCCGGCCGGCCGGCGAGTCGCCGAACTCGTCGTCGCGGGTGTTGGACAGGGGCGAGAGGAACTCGTGGATGAGGTAGCCGTGGGCCCCGTGGAGCTCGACGACGTCGTAGCCCGCCGCCGCGGCGCGACGCGCGGCGTCGGCGAAGGCGGCCGTCGTCGCGGCGATCTCCTCCCCGGTGAGCGCCCGCGGCGCGGCGTGGCCGGGGTAGGCGATGGCGCTGGGCGCCACCAGGTCCCAGCCCTCGATGGTGGTGGTGCGGGCCCCGGCGGCGTCGTCGGGGCGCCACGGGGGAGTGCCCGCCTTGCGGCCGCCGTGGCCGAGCTGGACGCCGGCCAGGGAGCCGGCGGCGTGAATCGCCTCGACGATGCGGCGGTGGCCGGGGACCTGGGCGTCGTCCCACAGGCCCAGGTCGGCGGGGGACAGGCGGCCGTTGGGCGTCACCGCGGTGGCCTCCACGATCACGGTGCCGAAGCCGCCGGCGGCGCGGGTGGCGTAGTGCAGGACGTGCCAGTCGGTGGCGACGCCGTCGTGGGCTTCGACGGAGTACATGCACATGGGCGGCAGCCACAGGCGGTTGCGGGCGGTGCGCCCGCGCATGGGCAGGGGAGTCAGGATGGTCGGCGTGGTCATGAGACGCACGTTACGTGCCCGCTCCTCCCGCCGTCCACGCCCCGCCCCTGCGCGGGGGCGCCGGTGTCGGCCACTGTTCGAGACCGCCCCGCCCGCGCCGACCCCCGCCGATAGGCTGGCCGCGATGAGCAGCACCCGACCGGTTCCCTACGGCCTCCCCGAGCACGCCCCGGCGCCGATCACGACCCGGGTCGACGACGTCGCTCTCGTCTTCGAGGGCGGCGGCATGCGCGGCACCTACACCGCCGCCCTCGTCCAGGTGCTCCTCGAGGCGGGCCTGTTCTTCCCGTGGGTCGGGGGGATCTCGGCGGGCTGCACCAACACCGTCAACATGGTCTCGCGCGACCTGTGGCGCACGCGGGAGGCCTTCGTCGGGCTGACCACGGATCCCCAGGCCGGCGGCTGGGGCAGCTTCATCCGGCGCCGGGGCTACTTCAACTCCGACCACATCTACCGCCACACCTCCGCCCCCGGCGAGCTCTTCCCCTTCGACTGGCCCACCTTCAAGGCCGCGCCCGCCACGGTGCGGATCGGCTCCTTCCGCTGCGACACGGGCGAGGAGGTCTACTGGGGCCTGGGGGACATGGACGAGCTGGAGGACCTGCTGCCGCGCTGCCAGGCCTCCTCCTCCATGCCGGTGCTCATGCCCATCGTGTATATCGACGGCGCGCCCTACCTCGACGGCGCGCTGGGATCCACGGGCGGTTTCGCCACCGACGCGGCGGCGGCCGACGGCTACGAGAAGATGCTGGTCGTCATGACGCGCCCCGTCGGCTACCGCAAGCCCGCCGAGAAGCGCCCGGGCGTCTACCGCCGCCTGTTCCGGCGCCGGCCCGCGGTGGCCGAGGCGATCATCAGCCGGCCCGCCAACTACAACCGCACCCTGGAGGACCTGGAGCAGGGGCAGCGGGAGGGGCGCGTGTACCTCTTCCGGCCCGACCGCATGCCGATCGCCAACGGCGAGCTGCGCTACGACCGCGTCGTGGGCGCCTATGAGGCGGGACTGGTGCAGGCCCGTCGGGAGCTGCCCGCCATTATGGAGTTCCTCGGCGTCTGACCCCGCGCCTCGGCGGGTCCGCGCCCCGCTAGCCGCTGGCCATTCCGGGTCCCGTTCGCCCGGCCGTTGTCCAAATCTGTTGCAAAGGCCCCGATCGCGCCGGGAGGCGCGAAGAGAATCGTTGGTATTCCGCGCTTTTCTTCGCGGTCGATCCCGGCCCGGAGCGCCTTTGCAACAGATTTGGACAGGCCCCCGTCCGAGCCAGTCCCAAGAGTCCCATGCGTCTCAGCGGGTTCGCACCCCGTTCGTCTGGGAGACGATGGGGGCGGGAAATGGCGCTCTGGGAGGATCGTTCCGGCACCCACCCGACAGTGCCGTCGCAAGAACCGCGGAATCATGCGGGAACCGCCGAGCGCATCCGGGGCGGCCGTCCGAACGATCCTCCCAGAGCGCCACTTTCCGCCCCCGGCCCCCGGGGAAAGCGGGGCAGAGGCCGCCGAGGCGGGCCCCGGGCCCGCTCCCGGTGGTACGGGGGAGGGCTCAGTGCCCGGCAGGGGCGGCTGATGCCGGCGGGGTCGCCGCCGGGGCCCCAAGGAGGGCTCAGTGCTCGCGGGTGCGGCGGTAGAGGTCGATGTCCTCGCCCGGCGCGAAGCCGAAGGTCGTGATCGCGGGCACCGCCCGGCCCCCGGCCGACGACTCCCGCAGCAGCTCCAGCACCGCCCGCTCGTGCGGCGGCACCGGCTCGGGCAGTCCCGCGAGCGGGCACCACGCCAGACCCCCCGTCCGGGCGGGCTCGCGCACGACCGGCTCGCCCTCCCACCGGCGCAGCGCGAAGAAGAAGTCGACCCGCTGCTCCAGCGCCGCCCCGCCGACGTCGTTGCTGCGGTGCATCGCCGTCAGCGGCTCCAGCGCCCGCGGGTCGACGACGACGCCGATCTCCTCGCGGGCCTCGCGCACCGCCGCGTCGAGCACGGACTCGCCCGCCTCGACGTGCCCCGCCGCCCCGCAGGCCCAGTGGCCGTCCATGTAGCCGGTGCCCCGCCGCAGCTGGAGGAGGACCTCGGGCCCGCGCCCGCTCTCGCGCAGGAGGATGACGTAGGCGGCGGGGACGAGGGAGAAGACGTGAACGGCCATACCGCCACGGTAGTCGGGCGCCGCGCTCTCACAGCGCAGTCATGGACGGCGCCTGCCCGCTCGACAGAGCCGTTGGACAGCCTGAGGGCGCCCGCGGAGCCCGGCCCGGCCCCGCCGACCGGCGCCCGCCCGGACGCCAGTCCGCACGAGAAGAGGGACGCGCCGTCATGACCATGTCCACATCCTCGATCACGGTGACCACAGCCAACGGCGGCGCCGCCACGGGAGCCGCCTCCGGCAGCGTCACCGTCTCCTGACGCTCCGGGGTGGAGAATCCTCAGGACCCCGCGTTCGCGCGGTCGGGTCCGACTGCGGCGCCGACCGTCCTCACCGGAGCGGCTCGCCGGGCCCGCGGTCCCTGCGGCAGGCGGCCCGGGCCGCGCGCAGCCGGGTCTCCGGTCAGGGTCGCACCCGCAGCGAGCGGGCGACGGCGTCGAGCAGCTCGTCGGCGCGCTCGGGCGCGTTGGTGGGCAGTGTGACGACGGCGGGCCACGGTCTCGCACCGGCCGCCTCTTCCGCGCCGGCAGCCTTTCCCGGCGCCGCGCCCGGCACACCGGGCACGGCCAACCCGCCCGGCGCTCCCGCCGTTCGCGGATCGTCCGGCCCGTTCAACGCGGTCTGCCCGTCCGCCGTTCCTGGATTCTCCGGCCCGCCCGATGCTTCCGGTCCGCACGGCCCGTCTGGCGACCCCGGATCGTCCGGATTGTCCCAGGACACCGGCCCCCACAGCCCCGCCCGCGCCAGCGCCCCGGCCAGCTCCTCGACGAGCAGTCGGGGTCCCTGGAGGGCGACGCAGCCGACCGAGCCCGGATTGACCACGCGCGCCCCCGCCGGGTGCCCGGCCGTCATGGCCGCGACGGCCTCGTGCAGCGCGCGTGCGTGCGCGGCGCGCCCGGCCGATCGCCCGGCCCCTCCCGTCAGCCGCCGAACTGTCGAGGCGCTCGCGGGAACCGGCGTCAGCGCCTGCTCGATCGCGGCTTCGTGCCGCGCGGCGATCTCACACACGCGCCGCCGCATCCGTTCGCGCGCGGCCTGCTCGGCGGGCGCGGCCCGCGGAGCCCGGGCGAAGGCGCGCTCGGCGTCGAGCAGCGCCAGCCCGAGCGACTCGACCCGCGCATCGGCCTCCCGGCGCTCCATCTCGCGCACGCCCGCGGACAGCGGCGTGTCGAGCGGCCCGGCGGGGTCCCACGCGATGACGGCGCCGTCGGGCACGGGCAGCAGCTTGCGCAGGCTCGCGACGACGGCGTCGGCCGCGCCGTCCAGGAGCCGAGGCCGATCGAGCAGCGAGTGCGTGGCGTCCACGACGACGACCCGACCCGTGCGCCGCGCCCGGACCAGCAGGTCCGCCAGGTCGCCGCGCGCCCGGTTGCCGTAGGTCTCGCAGTGCAGGACGGCGGCTCCGGGCTCGTCGGCGAGCGCCGCGGCCAGGGCCCGCGGCTCCAGGAGCAGGTCGGGGCCGACGTCGACCGCGCGCGTCCCCATTCCCTCCAGCTCGAAGGGCAGGACCACGGCCTCGCAGCGGTAGCGCGGGACGAGGACGGTGCGCACGCCCCGGCTGCGCAGCGCGCGGGCGACGAGGCCCAGGGCCTGCTTGCCGTTGCCCGTGAGGGCCTCCGCCGTCGTTCCTCCCAGCACTGCTCCTCCCAACTCCGCTCCTCCCAGTCCCGCGTCCGCCCCGTTTCCCCGGCCGCCCCCGCCCCGACTTCGCGAGCGCGCAGGTTTCCAGTCGAACGCGCACCTCCCGCCCGCGCGTTCGACTGGAAACCTGCGCGTTCGCGGGGACGGAGTGGGAGTCGCCTGGACCGGATGGGCGACCATGGAAAACCTACGCGTTCGCGGGGGACGGAGCGCGCCGGGGCCCGACCCGGCCGGGTGCTCGACGTCCTCGGCGGGGAGGTCCCGATGCGCGCTTTCCGGCGGGGAGGCCCCGATGCGCGCTTTCCGCCGGTCTCGCGTGACTTCTCCGCCGGTTTCGGCGAGGGGGGCGACGAGGGGGCGGCCCGGCGCCAGTAGGCTGGGACCCGTCCCGCCCGCTGAGGAACGAGGGCGTCTGGACGTCTATGACGACGTCTGGCCGGGACGGTCCCGCCCGCTGAGGAACGAGGAACGCCGTGAGATCCGAGCTCGCCACACTCACCGCCGTCGACGGCAGGGCCCTGGCGCTGCGCCGCTGGCTGCCCGACGGCCCGCCCCGCGCCGTCATCCAGGTGGTGCACGGCATGGCCGAGCACTCGGGGCGCTACGAGCGCTTCGCCACCGCCGCCGCGGTGGCAGGCTTCGCCGTCGTCGCCGACGACCACCGCGGGCACGGCGCCACGATCGCCGCGCCCGACGAGCGCGGTCACACCGACGACGCCGACGGCTGGAGCCTCGTCCTGGACGACCTGGGAACCGTGCGGGCCGACGTCGAGGCCGCCTGGCCCGGCGCCCCGCTGGTCCTCATGGGCCACTCCTGGGGCTCGATCCTGGCGCGCGGCTACGCGGCCCGCCACGGGGAGGGCCTCGCCGGTCTCATCATCATGGGCACCATCGGCGACCCGGGCCTGCTCGGTCGCGCCGGTATCGGCCTGGCCCGCGCCGAGGTGCGCCTGCGCGGCCCCCGCCACCCCTCCGTCCTCCTGGAGCGCCGGGCCTTCGCCAATTACAACCGGGCCTTCGCCCCCGCCCGCACGGACTTCGACTGGCTCAGCCGCGAGCGCGCGGAGGTCGACGCCTACATCGCCGACCCGCTGTGCGGCTTCACCTGCACCGCCGCCTTCTACCGGGACCTGGCCCGTGGCGGCGTCGAGGTCGGGCGGCCGGAGACCTTCGCGGCCACCCCCGCCGGTCTGCCGATCCTGGTGGTCTCGGGCAGCGCCGACCCGGTGGGGCGCGATGGGGCCGGCGTGCGCGAGGTTGCCACGGCCTATCGCCGCGCCGGGGTGCGGGAGGTGTCCCTGCGCCTGTATCCGGGGGCGCGCCACGAGCTGCTCAATGAGACCAACCGGGAGCAGGTGACGGCCGATCTGCTCGTCTGGGTGGGGGCGCACGTGTGAGCGCCCGCCGTGTCCAGCGGGCGCCCGCCGAGCCCGTTGCGCTGGCCGGATGCCGGGCTCCCGCCGTGCTCGCCGGACCCGCACCGCGGACTCACCGCCTTTGGAGGTAAAGTACAAGACGCTCTTATGGTCACGGGCGGAATCATGCGGTGACGCGCCCCGCTTCATCCTCTACGGTTGTGGCATGACAATGAAGCAGGTTCCTTCGGTTCTTCCCGCCGGCACTGCCGACGACGCCACCGGCGCCACCGTCGCGGCCGACGGCGCGGCCCGCCGCACGCTGGGCGCGACCGTCGCCCGGGAGTCCGCCCTCGTGCTCGCCGGCGCCGTCGCGATCGCCCTCATCGGGCAGATCAGGCTGCCCCTGCCCTTCACGCCGGTCCCCGTCACGCTGGGCACCCTCGCCGTCCTGGGCGCGGGCGGCCTGCTCGGCGCCCGCCGCGCCCTGGCCTCGGTGGCGCTCTACGCCGCGGCGGCGGCGCTGGGCGCGCCCGTCCTGGCCGGGTGGCACAGCGGCATGACCGCATCCTTCGGCTACGTGCTGGGCTACGGCCTGGCCGCCGTCGTCGCCGGCGCGGCCACCGCCCCGCGGCCGGCCCCCGCCTCCGGCGCCCGGCGCGGCGGCGCCGCTGCCGCCGTGCTGCGCCGGGCGGGCCTGATGGTCCTGGCCTCCGCCGTCGTGTACGTGCCGGGGCTGATCTGGCTCAAGGCCGCCACCGGGGCCGCCTGGGGCGCGACGCTGACGATGGGTCTGGCGCCCTTCGTCGTCGGCGACCTGCTGAAGTCGGCCGTCGCGGCCCTGCTGCCCGCTCGCCGCGCTCGCGGCTGAGCTGGGCGGGCCGGCGGTCCCGTTCTGGCGCTCTGGGAGGATCGTTCGCACCGACGCATCGGAACCACCGAGCGGATTCCGCATGACTCCGCGGTTCTAGCGGCGCCGCGGTTGGCGGCGGCCAAGAACGATCCTCCCGGAGCGCCATTTCCCGTCCCGCACCCCCGCCGCGGACCAGTGGAACCGAGCGGCGGCAGCCCCCGGACGGCGCGGCGCGCCCCCGCCGCGGATAGAACCTCCGACGCCGACGCCGACGTCGGACTCGGCGAACCGCGCCGGTACCCGATCGGACTGTGAGAACGTCCGTCGGCGCGGCGGGGGAGCGGGATATGACTGAGTCATGACTCCCTCAGTTCCCAATCCCCCCGACCCGACTCCCGGGTCGGCCTCCCCGGCCGGCCCCGAGGCCCCCTCGGAGTCGGCCGGGGAGGACCGCTCGGCCCGCACGGCCGTCACGGTCTTCCCGGCCCTCATCCTGGCGGCCTTCCTCCTGGCCGTGGCCCTGCCCGGGGTCTTCGCCCCGCTGGGCGCGGGCACCAGCTGGGCCCTGGGCGTCATCATGTTCGGGATGGGCCTGACCCTCACCCCGCCGGACTTCGTCCTCGTCGTGCGCCGCCCCCTGCCCGTCCTGGCCGGCGTCGTCGCCCAGTTCGTCATCATGCCGCTGCTCGCCTGGCTCCTGGCCAGGGGCCTCGGCCTCGACGCGGCGCTGGCCACGGGCGTCATCCTCGTCGGCTGCGCCCCCGGCGGGACCTCCTCCAACGTCATCTCCTACCTGGCCCGGGGGGACGTCGCCCTGTCGGTGACGATGACCTCCATATCGACCCTCCTGGCCCCGGTCATGACGCCCCTGCTCACCGGGTGGCTGGCCGGCCGGTACCTGCCGGTCGACGCCGCGTCCATGGCCCTGTCGATCGTCGAGATGGTCCTGGTCCCCGTGGTCGGCGGCCTCGTGGTGCGCGCGCTGCTGCCGCGCGCGGTCGAGCGGGTCCTGCCGGCCATGCCCTGGGTGTCGGTGGCGGGCATCTGCTACGTCGTCCTGGCGGTCGTGTCCGGTTCGGCGGACAGGATCCTGTCCGCCGGGCCACTCGTCCTGCTCGTCGTCGCCGCGCACAACTGCCTGGGGTACCTGCTCGGCTACCTCGTCGGCCGGGCGGTCGGCCGCGACGAGAGGGCGGCGCGCACGATCTCCATCGAGGTGGGCATGCAGAATTCGGGGCTGGCGGCCACCCTGGCCTTCAAGCACTTCGCCGCCCTGCCGGAGGCGGCCCTGCCCGGCGCCGTCTTCTCCATCTGGCACAACCTGTCCGGCGCGGTCCTGGCCGCCGTCTACCGGCGCCGCGACGGGGCGCTGACGCCGGGCGGCGCGACGGGGCGCTGACGTCCGCGGTGCGACGGCGCGCTGAGTCGCGCCCGGCGCGGGCGCCCGCCGCGGCGGGGCCCGGGCCCGTAGGGTGGCCGCCATGAGCAATGTCGCCCAGACCGAACCGGCGCTGTCCGTCCTCGATCTCGTGCCGGTCTCGGCGGGCCGCAGCCGCCGCGACGCCCTGCGGGAGATGATCGCCCTGGCCCGGGCCGCCGATGCCGCCGGGTACCGCCGCTACTGGATCGCAGAGCACCACGGCTCGACGACGTACCTGGCCGCGGCCACGACCGTCCTCATGGGGCAGGTCCTGGCGGCGACCGGGCGAATAGGGGTGGCCAGCGGGGGGATCATGCTGCCCAACCACGCCCCGCTGGTGATCGCCGAGCAGATCGGGACCCTGGCGACGCTCCACCCCGGGCGCGTGGGGATGGGCCTGGGTCGGGCGCCGGGGACCGACCCGCTGACCGCCTCGGCCCTGCGGCGAAGCCGGGCCGATCCGCGCCACTTCGCCGAGGAGGTCCTGGAGACCCTGGCCTACCTGGGCGGGATCCCGCGCGACGCCACCGCCGGAGTGCCCGGCTCCCTCATGCCCGCCGGGGCCGACGCCGCCGTTCCCACCTCCCTGGCCGCCGGCGACGCGCACGCCCCGCGCCTGGCGGCGGCCGCATCCCGGCTGGTGGAGGAGGCGCCGGCGACGACCGGCCCCTTCCGGCGGGTGCGCGCCGTGCCGGGGGAGGGGACGGGCCCGCAGGCCTGGATCCTGGGCTCGTCGGTCAACGGCGCGCGCGTGGCCGGGGCGCTGGGCCTGCCCTTCGCGGTCGCCTCGCACTTCGCCCCGGCCCAGGCGGAGGCGGCGGTGGTCACCTACCGCTCCGTCTTCGACGCCTCCGCCCCCAGCTCGCCCGACGGCGTGGCGCGGGTGGCGGCCGGGGTCAATGTCATGGTCGCCCCCACCCGCGCCCAGGCGGAGGAGCTGTTCACCACGGCGATGGCGGCCTCGGCCCGCGTCGTCGGGGGCCGCCCCGGGCCGCTGGATCCGCCGGCGGCGGAGCACGGCGCCTGGCGGGCCTTCGCGCCGGGGCGCGAGAGCGCCGTCGAGCAGGCGATGGCCCTGTCCTTCGTCGGCGAGGCCGACGACGTCGCGGCGCGGCTGCACGAGCTGGCGGAGCGCTGGGGGGCCGAGGAGCTGCTGGTGGTCACCTACGCGCACGACGCCGCGGCGCGGCGCCGCTCCTACGAGCTGCTGGCGCGGGCCTGGTGAGCGTCCGGTGAGCGGCCGCGCGGCGCCCCGGCGCGCCATGGCGGCGGGGCCCGGGGGCGGGCCGCCGCACGACCACGACGAAGTGACCTTTATCACTTTTGTTGATGAATGGCCTCTCGTTCTCGTGGAGGCGCCGCACTGCGGGTGCGGGAGGGGGTGAATAGTCGTGTATAAAAATACGGTCAAGTTCAACTCTCGCCCGCTCGGCCACGGTGCCCGCAGCACCGCCATCTCGACCCACATGGAGGCCCCCGTGAACCATCCACTGATCTCGCGCCGATCCTTCGGCCTGGGCGCCGCCGGCGTCGCCGCCATCCTCCTCGCCGGCTGCGGCTCCGGCTCCAGTTCGGGCGGCGCCTCGGCCGGCTCCGGCTCCGGGCAGGCCTCCGGCGGCAAGCTCACCCTCGCCTACAACGCCGACGGCCCCCACAAGGCATGGGTCGAGGCCGTCTGCAACTCGGTGACCAACACCCTGGGCATCACCATGGAGCCCCTGCCCGTCGCCCAGTTCTCCGAGCTGCGCAAGCAGGTCACCGACCGCACCCTCGTCGGCGCCTTCCGCACCGGCTGGCAGGCGGACTACCCCTCGATGAACAATTTCCTCGGCGCCGTCTACCAGACCGGCGCCGGCTCCAACGACTCGGACTACTCCTCGCAGGAGTTCGACGGCTTCCTGGCCCAGGCGGCCGCGGCGTCGGACGATACCGCGGCGCTGGGCTTCTACACCCAGGCCCAGTCCGTCCTGTTCAAGGACCTGCCGGCCATCCCCCTGTGGTACCAGAACGGCTTCGGCGGCTACTCCAAGAACGTCTCCGACGTGGTCTTCGACTGGCACTCCGTGCCGGTGTACTCCCAGATCAAGACCACCGCCCCCGGCGGCGTCGTCCTGGCCAACGGCACCGAGCCGCAGAACCCGCTGGTGCCCTCCAACACCAACGAGGTCGGCGGCGGGCGCATCGTCGACCTGGTCTTCTCCGGACTGGTCGCCTACAAGGCCGACGGCTCGGTGGTCAACGAGGTCGCCGAGTCCATCGAGACCACGGACAACCAGCACTTCACCATCAAGATCAAGCCCGGCTGGACCTTCTCCGACGGCAGCGCGGTGACCGCCGACTCCTTCATCAAGGCCTGGAACTACGGCGCCCTGCTGAGCAACAAGCAGCTGTCCAGCTACTTCTACGAGATCATCGAGGGCTTCTCCTACGAGGCGGACTCCGAGCTGACCGGCCTGGTCAAGGTCGACGACCACACCTTCACCGTCGCCCTCAAGGCGCCGGCCTCCGACTTCGCCCTGCGCCTGGGGTACTCGGCCTTCTACCCCCTGCCCGAGTCCGCCTACGCGGACATGAAGGCCTTCGGCGAGAAGCCGATCGGCAACGGCCCCTACACCCTGTCCTCCTGGGAGCACGACTCCCAGGCGGTGCTGGCCAAGAACCCCTCCTACCAGGGCTCGCGCACCGTGGCCAACGAGGGCATCACCTTCACCTTCTACCAGGACTACGACGCCGCCTACTCCGACCTCCAGTCCGACGCCGTCGACGTCATCGACGCCATCCCGGACTCCGCCCTGTCCTCCTTCAAGAGCGAGCTGGGCGAGCGCGCGGTCAACCAGCCCGGCGCCGTCTTCCAGGCCTTCGCCATCAACGTCAAGGCCGAGCACTTCCAGATGGACGAGGAGGGCCGCCTGCGCCGGGCCGCCCTGTCGCGGGCCATCAACCGCCAGGAGATCTGCGGAACGCTCTACTACGACACCCGCACCCCGGCCTCCGACTTCACCAGCCCGGTCATCGCCGGCTGGAGCGCCACGGTGCCCGGCAACGAGGTCCTCGCCTTCGATGCGGCCCAGGCCAAGAGCCTGTGGGAGCAGGCCGAGAAGATCAAGGCCTTCTGACCCGCCCAGGCGCCGCGGGCCCGCACCGGGCCCGCGGCGCCGCGACCCGAGGACAATCCCATGCTCCGCTACGCCTGCCGCAGGCTCTTGCAGATGATCCCCGTCTTCTTCGGAGCCACCCTGCTCGTCTACGCCATGGTCTTCCTCCTGCCGGGGGACCCGGTCGCCGCCATGGGCGGGGACCGCTCCCTCAGCCCCGCCGTGCAGGCCCAGATCCGCGCCGAGTACAACCTGGACAAGCCCTTCCTCGTCCAGTACCTGCTCTTCCTCAAGGGCGTGTTCACCCTCGATCTGGGCGTCACCCTGCGCGGCTCGCGCCCGATCATCGAGAAGCTGGCGGACGTGTACCCCGTCACCATCAAGCTCTCGCTCATGGCGCTGCTCTTCGAGGCCGTGGCGGGCATCGCCGTCGGGCTCATCGCCGGGATCCGCAAGGGCGGGTGGTTCGACGCCACGGCGCTGGTGCTGTCCCTGGTGGTCATCGCCGTGCCCACCTTCGTCATCGGCTTCGTCCTGCAATTCGTCATCGGCGTCAAGCTGGGCTGGCTGCCGACGACGGCGGGCAACTCCCCCGGGTTCAGGGAGCTGCTCATGCCGGCGCTCGTGCTGGGCGGGGTGTCCTTCGCCTACGTGCTGCGGCTGACGCGCACGCAGGTCGCCGAGAACCTCTCCGCCGACCACGTGCGCACCGCCCGGGCCAAGGGCCTGTCCGGCCCGCGGGTCATGATCGTCCACGTCCTGCGCAACTCCCTGGTGCCCGTGGTCACCTTCCTGGGGGCCGACCTCGGCTCGCTCATGGGCGGGGCCATCGTCACCGAGGGCATCTTCAACATCAACGGCGTCGGCGGGAACCTCTACAAGTCGATCAACACCGGCGAGGGGCCGACGGTCGTGGCCTTCACCACCGTCCTCATCATCGTCTTCATCCTCTCCAACCTCCTCGTCGACCTCCTCTACGCCGCCCTCGACCCGAGGATCCGCTATGTCTGACAATTCCAGCCCATCCGTCGCGCGCCCCGGGCAGGAGCGCTACGTCGCCCAGACCGACGAGCAGGGGCTGGGCGCCGTCGACGCCGTCGCCGACGAGAGCGCCCCGGCCTCCATGTGGGGGGAGGCGTGGAAGCAGCTGCGCCGCCGCCCCATCTTCTGGGTCTCCGCCCTCCTCATCGCCGCGGTCGTGGCCCTGTCGCTCGTCCCGGGCCTGTTCGTGAGCGCGGACCCGACCTTCTGCGAGCTCAAGCACTCCTACGGCGCCCCCGCCCCGGGCCACCCCTTCGGCTTCAACCAGCAGGGCTGCGACATCTACGCCCGCACCGTCTACGGGGCGCGGGCCTCGGTGACGGTGGGCGTGCTCACCACCCTCCTCGTCCTGGTCCTGGGCGTGGTCGTCGGGGCTCTGGCCGGCTTCTTCGGCGGCTGGGCGGACACCCTGCTCGCCCGCATCACCGACGTCTTCTTCGCGGTGCCCTTCGTCCTGGCGGCGATCGTCGTCATGCAGATGTTCAAGGGGCGCTCCTCGATCCTCACCGTCGTCCTCGTCCTGGCGGTCTTCGGGTGGCCCCAGATCGCCCGCATCACCCGGGGGGCGGTGATGAGCGTCAAGAACGAGGACTTCGTGACCGCCGCCCGCTCCCTGGGCTCGGGCAGGTTCGCCATCCTGATGCGCCACGTCCTGCCCAACGCGGCGGCGCCCATCATCGTCACCGCCACCGTCCAGCTGGGCAGCTTCATCGTCGCCGAGGCGACCCTGTCCTTCCTGGGCATCGGTCTGCCGCCCACCGTCGTGTCCTGGGGGGCGGACATCGCCGCCGCCAAGACCGCCCTGCGCGACAACATCTCCGTGCTGTGGTACCCGGGCGGGGCGCTGGCCCTGACCGTCCTCGGCTTCATCATGATGGGCGACGCCGTGCGCGACGCCCTCGACCCGAAGGCGCGCAAGTGAGTTCCCACGACAACCCGATGACCCCGGCCGATCAGGCCCCGCTGCTGCAGATCACCGACCTCGAGGTTGCCTTCCGCTCCTCAACGGGCCTCGTCCCCGCCGTGCGCGGGGCAAATCTCACCCTCTACCCGGGCCAGTCCGTGGCCGTCGTGGGGGAGTCCGGCTCCGGCAAGTCGTCCCTGGCCGCCGCCGTCATCGGCCTGCTGCCCGGCACCGGCCACGTGACCGGCGGGTCGATCCGCTTCGACGGCGAGGACATCACCCGCGCCTCGTCCAGGAGGTACCGGGAGCTGCGCGGCAGCAGCATCGGCCTGGTCCCCCAGGACCCCATGACCAACCTCAACCCCGTGTGGTCCATCGGCTTCCAGGTCAAGGAGGCTCTGCGCGCCAACGGCCTGGCCGGCGTCGCCGACGACCGCCTCGCCGCGATCGCCGCCGCCGAGAAGGGCGAGGACCTGTCCCCCTCGGAGAAGATCGGGGTCGACGAGCAGGTGGCCCTGCTGCTGGAGGACGCCGGGCTGCCCGACGCCGCCCGCCGGGCGCGCCAGTACCCGCACGAGTTCTCCGGCGGCATGCGCCAGCGCGCCCTCATCGCCATCGGCCTGGCCGCCCGGCCCCGCCTGCTCATCGCCGACGAGCCCACCAGCGCCCTGGACGTCACCGTCCAGCGCCGCATCCTCGACCACCTCCAGGGCCAGATCCGATCCCTGGGCACGGCCATGCTCTTCATCACCCACGACCTGGGCCTGGCCGCCGAGCGCGCCGAGCACATCGTCGTCATGCACCGCGGCCGCGTGGTCGAGTCCGGTCCGAGCATCGAGGTGCTCCAGGACCCGCGCCACCCCTACACCCGGCGCCTGGTCCAGTCGGCGCCCTCCCTGGCCTCCCACCGCATTGAGAGCGCCCACGCGGCCGGGATCAAGGTGACCGAGGACGAGCTGGGGGTGCGCCCCATCGCCGAGGACGCTGACGAGATCCTGCGCGTGGAGCACCTGACGAAGGTCTTCGACGTGCGCGGCGCCAGGGGGGAGGCCAAGACCCTCAAGGCGGTCGACGACGTCACCTTCGGGGTGCGGCGGGGGACGACGACGGCGCTGGTGGGCGAGTCCGGCTCGGGCAAGTCCACGGTGGCCAATATGATCCTCAACCTCCTGGACCCCACCGAGGGCAAGGTCTTCCACAACGGGGTCGACCTGTCCACCCTGGGCCCCAGGGAGCTCTTCGCGCTGCGCCGCATCATGCAGCCGGTCTTCCAGAACCCCTACGGCTCCCTGGACCCCATGTACTCCATCTACCGGGTCGTCGAGGAGCCGCTGCGGGTCCACCGCATCGGCACCGCCAAGGAGCGCGGGGCCAGGGTCGCCGAGCTGCTCGACATGGTGGCCCTGCCGCGCTCGGTCATGCGCCGCTACCCCAACGAGCTCTCCGGCGGGCAGCGCCAGCGCGTCGCCATCGCCCGGGCCCTGGCCCTCAAGCCGGAGATCGTCGTCCTGGACGAGGCCGTCTCCGCCCTGGACGTCCTCGTCCAGGCCCAGATCCTGCGCCTGCTGGCCGAACTGCAGACCGACCTGGGGCTGACCTACCTGTTCATCACCCACGACCTGGCGGTGGTGCGCCAGGTGGCCGACGACGTCGTCGTCATGCAGCACGGCCGGGTGGTGGAGTCCGGGGCCGCCGACGAGCTCTTCGCCCATCCGCGCGAGGACTACACCCGCGAGCTCATCGACGCCGTGCCGGGGGCCTCCATCCCCCTGTACGGCGAGGGCGCGGGCCCGGAGCGCTAGCCGGCGGAGGCGGCATGGGGAGGGCCTCTCGCGGGCCGTTCCGAGCGGTCGGCGGCCCGTGCTCCCGCGGCGGGAGCGCGGGCGGATCGCTCCGGACGGCCGCCCGCGCCCGCGCGGCGGGACCCCGGTCGGCGCCCCCGACGTGTCGGACGCGTTTCGGGATTCGGGTATCGTGTGCCCAGTCCGCGCCACACGGTGTCATCTTCCGGGTGCCCGGGTGGGTGCGCAGATGTCCGTAACTGGACGGGACGGGGCCCGCCGCGGCTCCCCGGCCCCGCCCGGTCCCCCGGAAGAGAAGACCGAATGTTCCCCTATCTAGTGCGCAGGATCGCGAACTATGCGCTGCTGCTCTTCATCGCGACCTCGCTGGCGTACCTCCTGGCGTCCGCCTCGCTGGATCCGGCCAACAACTGGAATCGCGAGGATCCGACTCTCAACTGGGATGCGATCAATGCCAGTCTGATCGAGTACAACATCAGTTCGGAGCTGCCCGTCTGGGACCGCTACCTCTCCTGGTTCCACTCCGTCGCGCTGTCGTGGGACTGGGGCTCGACCCCCAAGGGGGAGGCGGTCAACGGGATCCTCGGAACCAAGATCGGCGTCTCGCTGCGCCTGGTCGTCATCGGCGCCGCGGTGGGAATGGTCGGGGGCGTCGCGCTGGGCGCGTGGACCGCCACCCGCCAGTACAAGCTCTCGGACCGCGTGATCTCGCTGCTGTCCATGATCCTGATCTCGACCCCGGCGATGGTCATAGCGATCCTCCTCCAGGTCCTCGCCGTCGAGTTCAACCGGACCACCGGCTACCAGGTCTTCGAATTCACCGGCGAGGGCTCCGGGGTGGTGAGCAGGCTCCAGCACCTGTTCCTGCCGACCCTGTCCATGTCGCTGGGCGGCGTCGCCAGCTACTCGCGCTACCAGCGCAACCTCATGCTCGACACCCTGGGGGCCGACTACGTGCGCACCGCCCGGGCCAAGGGGCTGATCAAGCGCAAGGCCGTCACGCGCCACGCGCTGCGCACCGCCCTGATCCCCATGGCCACCTACTTCGCCTTCGCCCTGGCCGCCCTGTTCACCGGCGCGGCCATCACCGAGCGCGTCTACGGCTGGCACGGCATGGGCGAGTACTCGATCCTGTCCATCTCGACCTACGACATCAACGGCGTGACGGCGGTCGTGGCCTTCTCGGGCCTGTGCACGCTGACGGGGGCGCTCCTGTCCGATGTCTTCGTCGCAATCGTCGACCCCCGTGTGAGGGTGAGCTGACCATGTCCCGCAATTCACAGACCAACGGCATGGACTCCATCGGCAAGCAGGTGACGCTCGGGGGCCACTCCGCCGTCGAGCAGCCCGCCGATGTGCCCGCCTCGGAGGACGAGGCCGGCGATCTGAGGGAGAACGACCCCAAGGCGTCCAGGAGGCTGACCCGGGGCCAGATCACCCTGCGCCGCTTCCTGCGCAACCGGACCGCCGTCGTCGGCGCGATCGGCTTCTTCCTCGTCGCGGGCTTCGCGATCTTCGGCGACAGGATCGGCTCGTGGACCTTCACCGACGTGGACACGGGGGCCTTCCTGTCGCCCCCGAGCGCCGACCACTGGTTCGGCACGACCCAGGTCGGCCGCGACGTCTTCGCCATGGTCGCCGAGGGCACCCGCAAGTCAATGCTCATCGGCGTGTGCGTCGCACTCCTGCAGACGGGCATCGCGGCGGTCATCGGCTCCTCGGCGGCCTACTTCGGGGGCTGGTGGGAGCGGATCGCGCTGTGGATGACGGACCTCCTGCTCGTCGTCCCCTCCTTCCTCATCATCGCCATCATCTCCCAGCGGGCCGGCGCGTCGAAGGGCTCCATCGCCCTGTTCATCATCCTCCTGGCGGGTTTCGGGTGGATGCTCACGGCGCGCGTGGTGCGGTCCCTGACGCTGAGCGTCAAGGACCTCGACTACGTCAATGCCGCGCGCTTCATGAACGTGCCCAGCCCGGTCATCATCGTCCGCCACATCATCCCGAACATCGCCTCCCTCCTCATTGTGGACGCGACCGTCAACGTCGCCTACGCGGTGCTCAGCGAAACGACCCTGTCCTACTTCGGCTTCGGGGTTCAGGCGCCCAACACCTCCCTGGGAACCCTCATCGCCGAGGGGCAGCGCTCGGCGACGACCTACCCCTGGATCTTCCTCGCGCCCGCCGCCGTCGTCGTCATTATGCTCGTGTGCGTCAATTTCATGGGCGACGGCCTGCGCGACGCCGTCGACCCGTCGTCCAAGTCCGGAGGCCAGGCATGAGCCCCAAGAAGAACCCGAGCGTCGCGGCCTTCGAGTCCGAGGAGCTGCCCGACCCCGCCTCCGACGCCCCGCTGCTGGAGGTGACGGACCTGCGCGTCTCCTTCCCGTCCGAGGACGGGCGGGTCAACGCGGTGCGCGGCGTCAACCTCACCGTCGGGCGCGGGGAGGTCCTGGCCCTGGTCGGCGAGTCCGGCTCCGGCAAGTCGGTCACCTCGACGGCGGTCATGGGCCTGCTCGACGAGTCCGCCCAGATCTCCGGCTCGGTGCGCCTCCACGGCACCGAGCTCCTGGGACGCGACGACGACTACATGTCGAAGATCCGCGGCACCCAGGTGTCGATGGTCTTCCAGGACCCGCTGTCCGCGCTCACCCCCGTCTACACGGTGGGCGCCCAGATCGTCGAGGCGCTCCAGATCCACAACCCGAAGATGGACCGCAGAAGGGCCTGGGACCGCGCCGTCGAGCTGCTCGAGCTCGTGGGCATCCCCAACCCGGAGGTGCGGGCCAGGGCCTACCCGCACGAATTCTCCGGCGGCATGCGCCAGCGCGCCGTCATCGCCATCGCCATCGCCAACGACCCGAACCTCATTATCGCCGACGAGCCCACCACGGCCCTGGACGTCACCATTCAGGCCCAGATCCTCGACGTGCTGCGCACCGCCCAGAAGGAGACCGGCGCCGGCGTCATCATGATCACCCACGACCTGGGGGTCGTGGCCGGCATGGCCGACCGGGTGGCCGTCATGTACGCGGGGCGCATCGTGGAGGCGGGCGACGTCGACGACATCTTCTACCGCTCCCGCATGCCCTACACGATCGGCCTGCTCGGATCCCTGCCGCGCCTGGACGCCAAGAAGGACTCCGCCCTGGCCACCCTGGAGGGCAACCCGCCGTCGCTGCTGGACCTGCCCGCCGGCTGCCCCTTCGCCCCGCGCTGCCCCATGGCGGTCGAGGAGTGCCTGGCGGGCGAGCCCGATCTCCTGCCGGTGCGCGACGCCGCCGACGACGCCGGCCCCGCCAATGCCGACGACGCCGACGACGCCGACGACACCGCCAACGCCGTCGCCGGCCCGCCCGCTGCGGGCGCGCAGTACAGCGCCTGCCGCCGCATGAAGGAGATCGAGCGCGAGAACCTGGACTACACCGACATCTTCCCCGTCCCCACGCTCAAGACGCCGGACTCCCTCACCCTGCCCCACAGCGAGCGCACGGAGGTCGTGCGGGCCACGGACCTGGTCAAGGAGTTCCCGCTCATGAAGGGCGCCGTCTTCAAGCGGCGGGTGGGGACGGTGCACGCGGTCGACGGCATCTCCTTCGACGTCCGCGAGGGGGAGACCCTGGCGATCGTCGGCGAGTCCGGCTGCGGCAAGACGACGACGCTCATGGAGGTCCTGGGGCTCCAGGCCCCGCAGCGGGGCCGCATCGTCGTCCTCGGCAAGGACACCGCGTCAATGGGCAGGGCCGACCGCAGGGCCGTGCGGCGCGACCTCCAGATCGTCTTCCAGGACCCCATGGCCTCGCTGGACCCCCGCCAGCCGATCTTCGACATCATCGCCGAGCCGCTGCGCGCCAACGGTTGGAGGAGGGCCGATATCGCGCCGAGGGTCGACGAGCTCATGGAGCTCGTCGGGCTGGAGCCGAGTCACGCCAACCGCTACCCGCGCAACTTCTCCGGCGGGCAGCGCCAGCGCATCGGCATCGCCCGGGCCCTGGCCCTGGAGCCCAAGCTCCTCGTGCTCGACGAGCCGGTCTCCGCCCTGGACGTGTCCATCCAGGCCGGCGTCATCAACCTGCTCGACGAGCTGCGCGCCACCCTGGGCCTGAGCTACCTCTTCGTCGCCCACGACCTGTCCGTGGTGCGCCACATCGCCGACCGGGTGGCGGTGATGTACCTGGGCAAGATCGTCGAGGTGGGCGACGTCGACGCCATCTTCGACGCGCCCGCCCACCCCTACACCCAGGCGCTGCTGTCCGCGATCCCCATCCCCGACCCCGCCAAGGAGCGGGGGCGCAGCCGCATCATCCTGGAGGGGGACCTGCCCTCCCCGGCGAACCCGCCGTCGGGCTGCCGCTTCCGCACGCGCTGCCAGGTCTTCAAGAACGTCCTCACCGAGGACCAGCGGTCCCTGTGCCTGGGGGCCATGCCGGACTTCTCCTCCGAGGGGGAGGATCACGAGGTCGCGTGCCACTACCCCGAGAGGATCTCGGTCTTCTGATCCGGGGCCGGCGGGCCGCGCCCGGACGGTCCGCCGGCGGCGGCGCATTGATACCGCGCCGCGTGTGCCGATACCATGTCCCGCGCGGTAAGGCGCCGTCGACGATGATCCGCCGCGGACCGCGTCGTTCCCCCGCAGTCCCCACAATTCCACGGGCGCCCGCCGGGCGCCGACCGACCACACCACTTCGAATGGAGTTGCCTCGATGATGATGATGAACCGCCGCCTCTTCCTGGGCGGCACCGCCTCCGCAGCGGCCCTCGCCCTCCTCGCCTCCTGCGCCAAGAACAACGAGAACGCCACGACCGACGCCATCAGCTCCAAGGACCCCTCGGCGCTCAAGCAGGGCGGCGAGCTCAAGATGTCCCTGGGGGCCACCATCGCCAACTGGAATTACCTCAACGTCGACGGCAACACCGTCGACTGCCGCCACGTCATGTGGTTCGTCTTCCCCTACTTCATCGACTGGGCCGACGACGGCACCCCGAGCCCCAACCCGGACTTCCTGACGAAGTACGAGGCCGAGGAGGTGGGCGGCAAGACCGTCGCCACCGTCGCCCTCAATGAGAAGGCGGTGTGGGGGAACGGGCGCTCCATGGACTCCGAGGACATCAAGGAGTCCCTCATCCACGGCACCGACTCGGCCTACAAGTGGGCCTCGACCGACGGGCTCGACCAGGTCGAGAGCGTCGAGATCGTCGACAATCTCACCGCCAAGGTCACCTTCAAGGCGGCATTCCCCGACTGGACGAATGTCCTGTCGGGCTTCAGCCCCAAGGAGCTCATGAAGGACGCCGACACCTTCAACAACGCCATGGCGGGGGAGGCCAACTTCAACAACGACTTCTTCGCCGGCCCCTTCAAGATCGACTCCTACGACAACTCCCAGCAGCTCGTCACCCTGGTCCCGAATGACAAGTGGTGGGGCAAGGCGCCGAAGCTGGACAAGGTCACCTTCCGGGTCCTCGACTCCGCCGCGGAGGCCACCGCCTTCGCGAACAAGTCGCTCGATGTCATCGACTACATCATCTCCGCCGACGTCTACACCCAGTGCATCGGCCGCTCCGACGCCGAGGTGCGTCAGAACTACGGCCTCCAGTGGCGCCACTTCACCATCAACTGCTCCACCGGCGTCCTCGCCGACAAGTCGGTGCGCCAGGCCATTGTGCGCGCCTGCAACCGCGAGGCCATCGCCTCCTCCGCCCTGGCCGGACTGCCCGTCGACGCCTCCAAGCTGCTCCTGGGCAACCGCTTCTTCATGCCCAACCAGGAGGGCTACCAGGACAACAGCGGGGACTGGACCTACAACGTCGACGCCGCCAAGAAGCTCCTCGACGACGCTGGCTGGGCCCCGGGGAGCGACGGCATCCGCGTCAAGGACGGGCAGCGCCTCTCCTTCGGATTCACGCTGCCCTCCGGCACCCCCACCACGGAGAACGAGGCCAACCTCCTCCAGGCCCAGCTCAAGGAGGTCGGCATCGAGGTGAAGCTGGTCCCGGTCGACACCAACGGCTACTTCAAGGACTACATCAACACCGGCAACTACGAGATGACGTCCTTCACCTGGCAGGGCACCCAGTACCCGATGGCGAACATCGGCCAGATCTACGGCACCGGCGCGCTGCAGAACTACTCCCGCATCTCCGTGCCCGAGATCGACGAGTACATCCAGAAGATCGCCACGACGACCGACCGCGCCGAGCGCATCCGCCTGGCCAACGAGTGCGACAAGCTCATCTGGGAGAACGTCATGAACTTCCCGATCTACGAGCGCCAGGAGCTCACCGCCGTGCCGAAGGGCCTGGCGAACTTCGGCGCCATGGGGCTGGCCTCGTTCCACGGCGAGGACATCGGCTACCTCGCCGACTGAGCGCCCGCCGGACGGGCCCGCGCGGCCCGCACCCGCGCCCGGGGCCGGGGGTCGGGGCCATGAGGTCTCGGGCCCGTCCGTCCCGGCGATGTCGCCGGCATCCGCGCCCGGGGCCTCGCCCCGGGCGCGGGCCGTCCACTTCCCCCCGCCGGGCCCGACGGTGCAGGATGGGGGCGTGCCCACCATCATCATCCGCTCGCTTCCGGGGCGACTCGGCTTCGTCGTCGTCGCCGTCATGGCCGCCGTCGGCGTCGCCGCGGTCCTCGTCAGCGACGGGGCCCGCAACGGGCTGCGCGCCCTGGGCTGGGCCGGCCTGCTCGTCCTGGCCGCCTGGGCGCTGTGGTGGGCTCCGAGCGTGACCCTCTCCGATGAGGCCCTCACCGTGAGCAACGCCTGGCGCAGGCACACCCTCCGGTGGGAGGACGTCGTCGGGTGCCGAACCCGCTGGTCCCTGGAGATCCTCCTGGACGGCGGGGGCCGGGTGGTGGCGTCGGCCGCGCAGCGCCCCGGGGGGCTGGTCACCTCCTTCCGGCGGCGTCAGGAGATGCGGCGCAGGGAGATGCTCGGCGGGGCCGGCCGCGTCGGCGCCGTCGGGACGGCCCTGGAGCATCGGGGCGTGCGGGAGGAGTTCCTCGACCCCGGCGGAGCGACCTACCGCACCGGCCTCGACTCCGACTCCGCCGGGGACCTCCTCAAGGCCTACGCCGACCGGCGCGCGGCGCACCACGCGGTCCTGGAGCGGCTGGCGCACCGGCAGGAGCGCCTGAACCGCCGTCGGGAAGGCGAGCGGGGGGGAAGAGCGCCCGATCGCCGTCCGGACGGCGCGGCGGCGGGGACTGCGGGAGCGGCGCGAGCAGGGGGAGCGTCAGGAGCGCCGGGCGAGGCGCGGAGCGGGCCGCCGCCCGCCGCGGCCTCCGCCCCGCGCCTGCCCGCGCTCCTCGCCCTGGCCGCGGACCTGGCCCTCATCGCCGCCACGGCGCTGCTCTGACCGCCCGCAGACCGCGCGTGAGCGGCCGCACAGGGGTCGTGTCATCCCCGTCATGGCGCTGCGCCCGGGGCGCCCCTACCCTTGACCCGCTGTGCGCCCGGCGCCGCAGCGCCCGCCCACAGGTCCACGGCACCCTCGGGCGCGCCCTCCCGGACGGAAGAGAAGAAGAGCTCCATATGACCGTGCGCCAGGACCTGCGCAACGTCGCCATCGTCGCCCACGTCGACCACGGCAAGACCACCCTCGTCGACGCCATGCTCTGGGAGGCCGGGGCCTTCGGCGCCCGGGCCACGCGCGAGGCCACCGGCGAGCGCGTCATGGACACCGGCGAGCTGGAGCGCGAGAAGGGCATCACCATCCTCGCCAAGAACACGGCCGTCCACTACGCCGGACCCGCCGCCGCGGCCGCCGGGCACCCCGAGGGCATCACCATCAACGTCATCGACACCCCCGGCCACGCCGACTTCGGCGGGGAGGTCGAGCGCGGCCTGTCCATGGTCGACGGCGTCGTCCTGCTCGTCGACGCCTCCGAGGGGCCCCTGCCCCAGACCCGCTTCGTGCTGCGCAAGGCCCTGGCCGCGAGCCTGCCGGTCATCCTCGTGGTCAACAAGGTCGACCGCCCCGACTCGCGCATCGACGAGGTCGTCTCCGAGACCACCGACCTGCTCCTGTCGCTGGCCGCGGACCTGGCCGACGAGCACCCCGATATCGACCTGGACGCCGTTCTGGACGTGCCCGTCGTCTACGCCTCCGCCAAGGCCCGCCGGGCGGACACGACCGCGCCCGCCGACGGCGAACTGCCCGCCAACGGCGACCTCGAGCCCCTCTTCCGCACCATTATCGAGCGCATCCCCGGCCCGGCCTACGACGAGGACGCGCCGCTGCAGGCCCACGTGACCAACCTGGACGCCTCTCCCTTCCTGGGGCGCCTGGCCCTGCTGCGCATCCACAACGGCACCCTGCGCAAGGGCCAGACGGTGGCCTGGGCCCGCCACGACGGGAGCCTGGCCTCGGCCCGCGTCTCCGAGCTCCTGGTCACCGAGGGGCTGGAGCGCAAACCCGCCGAGGAGGCCCGCGCCGGGGACATCGTCGCCGTCGCCGGCATCGAGGACATCACCATCGGCGAGTCCCTCGTCGACCCCGACGACCCCCGGCCGCTGCCGCTGATCAAGGTCGACGACCCAGCCATCTCCATGACCATCGGCATCAACACCTCGCCCATGGCCGGACGCACCAAGGGGGCCAAGGTCACCGCCCGCCAGGTCAAGGACCGCCTGGACCGCGAGCTGGTGGGCAACGTGTCCCTGCGCGTGCTGCCCACCTCCCGCCCCGACGCCTGGGAGGTCCAGGGGCGCGGCGAGCTGGCGCTGGCGATCCTGGTCGAGCAGATGCGCCGCGAGGGCTTCGAGCTGACCGTGGGCAAGCCGCAGGTGGTCACCCGCACCATCGACGGCAAGCGCCACGAGCCCATCGAGCGCATGACCATCGACGTGCCCGAGGAGTACCTGGGCGCCGTCACCCAGCTCATGGCCGCCCGCAAGGGCCGCATGGAGACCATGACCAACCACGGCACGGGCTGGGTGCGCATGGAGTTCCTCATCCCGGCCCGCGGCACCATCGGCCTGCGCACCCAGTTCCTCACCGAGACGCGCGGCACCGGCATCGCCTCCTCCATCGCGGAGGGCTACGAGCCCTGGGCCGGCCGGATCGTCTCGCGCACCACCGGCTCGCTCGTGTCCGACCGCGCCGGGACCGTCACCGCCTACGCCCTCATCCGCCTGGAGGACCGCGGCACCTTCTTCGTCGAGCCCGGGCAGGAGACCTACGAGGGCCAGGTCGTGGGCGAGAACCCGCGCAACGAGGACATGGACGTCAACGTGGTGCGCGAGAAGCAGCAGACGAATATGCGCTCCTCCACGGCCGACGTCTTCGAGGGGCTCGTGCCGCCGCGCCGCCTCACCTTGGAGGAGGCCCTCGAGTTCGCCTCCGACGACGAGTGCGTCGAGGTCACCCCCGACGCCGTGCGCATCCGCAAGGTCATCCTCGACTCCCAGGAGCGCTTCAAGGACGCCGCCCGGCGTCGTCGGGCGCAGGCCTGACCCCCGTAGTTTTCCCCATACCCAGGTTCCCCCATACCCAGGAGCCGGTCTTCACGGAGAGGATCGCCGCATGAGTGGCACTGTTCCCCTGCTCGATTCCGACGACGCGCCCGAGGACCTCGGGTCGGTCGAGGAGTCGTCCGCCCCGTCGCAGGACGGGCCCGTCGTGGCGCCGTCCGAGGTCGAGTCGGCGCCGCCCGCCGGTCGGAGGCCGGAGGCGAAGGCGGAGGCCGATGAGGAGCCCGCCGCCGAGGGGCCGGAGCCGCCCGTCGAGGAACCCGCGGAGCCCGCCGGGCCGGAGCCCGTTGAGTCGGAGGAGTCCGTCGAGTCCGTGGTCGCCGAGAAGGCTGGGTCGGTTCCGGTGGAGGTGACGTCGGAACCGGAGTCCGAGGCGCCCGTGGAGGAGCCCGCCGAGTCCGTCGTCGAACCGGAGGCCGACGAGCCCGCCCAGCCCGCCGCCGTCGAAACGGGGACCGTCGCCGAGTCCGCTGAGACTGAGACTGAGGCCGCTCGGTCTGTCGAGCCGGAGGCCGACGAGAATACGGGTGCCGCGGAGGAGATTGCTGTCGGGGTCGAGGAGCCCGCCCAGGAGGAGCAGTCCGCAGAGACCGCGGAGCCGGTCGAATCGGAGGAGTCCGCTGATCCGGAGCCCGTTGAGTCGGAGTCCGCCGGGCCGGAGCCGGAGTCTGCTGAGAAGGCGGATGCCGTCGCCGAGACTGCGGAGCCGGAGGGGCCTGTCGAGGTCGTGGACTCCGTCCAGGGGGAGTCCGCCGAGGAGGCGGATGCCGTGGATAAGACTGCTGTCGGGGTCGAGGAGTCCGCCCAGGGGGAGCGGTCCGCAGAGCCTGCCGAGCCGGTTGAGTCGGAGACCGCCGAGTCGGAAGCCGCGGAGGAGGCCGCCGCCGGGTCGGGGCCTGCCGTTGAGGAGGTTCGGTCCGCTGAGCCCGCCATCGAGGGGCAGTCCGCGCAGGAGGCCGTTGATGAATCGACCCCGGCTCCGCCGTCCGCCGGCGCGCCGCCCACCGAGCGGGCATCGGAGGCGACCGCCGTCGGCGCGAGCGCGGCCCGCCCTCCGCTGCGGCCGAACTTCTCGCTCAGCGCGCCCACGCCCGCCACCGCCGACGAATCCGCGGCCGGCGACGAATCCGCGGCCGGCGCGCCGTCGAAGACGATTGAACACCACGCCGGCGCTGAGACGGCCGATATGCCGCTGCCTCCCAGCGTGCCGATCGCCGCGCGGACGCCCGAGAGGGACGACGCGTCCGAAGAGGCTGTCGGCACGATCGGCGCGACTGGCCGGGCTCCGGCTGGCAGCGAGGCGGAGGAGGCTGCCGACGACGAGTCCGGGGTCGCTGCTGCGTCCGAGGGCGCCGACGACGAGTCCGGGGTCGCTGCTGCGTCCGAGGCCGCCGACGACGAGTCCGGGGAGGCCCGGGACGAGCAGGTCGCCGCCGAACAGGCCCCGGCCGAGCAGAAGAAGTCCGAGGCCGTGGCGCCCGCCCGCCGCCGTCGGCTCCTCCTCGCCCTCGGCGCCGCCGCGCTGCTCGTCCTCGTCTGGGGCGCGGCCGCCTTCGCCACCACCCAGCACATCTTCGCCGGCTCCACCGTCTCCGGCGTCGCCGTCGGCAATATGAGCCCCGCGCAGGCGGAGAGCACGGTCGCCGGCGCCATCAACGCCCAGCTCGGCCAGCCGGTCACCCTCGTCGTCGGCAACGCCACCGACACGCTCGTGCCCGCCGAGTCCGGCGTGAGCGTGGACGCCCGGGCCAGCGTCGAGCGGCTCACGGGATTCACCCTCAACCCGCTCACCCTCATCGGGCGCCTGCGCGGCGCCGACGTGGACGCCGTCACCCGAGTCGACGCCCGCTCCCTGACCACGGCCCTCGACGCCCGCCTGGACGTCCTGGCCGTGGGCGCCTCCGATGCCGGCGTGACCCTCAATGGGACGACGCCCGTCCTCATCCCCGGGAGCATCGGCACCGGGCTCGACGTCGACTCGGCCGTCACCACCCTGAGCGAGAACTGGCCGCTCGGGCGGGAGACCATCGAGCTGCCCGACGGCGAGGCCAGGCCGGCCATCACCGATGAGGAGGCGCAGACCCTCATCGACAAGGTCCTCACCCCGCTGCTGTCCGGCGATTTCACCATCACGGTCGAGGGGACCGACGCCGCCGCCAGGGCCTGGCGGCCCACCGTCGTGCTGACTCCGGAGCAGCTCGCCGAGCTGGTCAGGATCGGCACGGCGGACGGCGACATCACCGCGTCTCTGGACCCCCAGGGGCTGCGCGAGACCGTACTCGCCGCTATGGGCCCGGAGATCGAGTCCCCGGTGCAGGACGCCACCTGGACCATCGAGGGCAGGGCCGACGCGAAACCCGTCTACGTCGAGGCGCACGGCGGCACCGTCGTCGACGCCGACGCCCTCGCCGCCAACGTCCTGACCGCCGCCACCCAGGACGGCGGGGCGGGGGAGCGCCGCATTGCGCTGCCCATGATCGACCAGGCCCCCGCGGTCACCACGCCCGCCGCCGACTGGGGCATGAACCAGGTCATCGGCGAGTACTCCACGCCCTACTACCCCGACGCCGCCCGCACCCAGAACCTCGTGGCCGGTACCGCCGCCATCAACGGAACCGTCGTCATGCCGGGCGGGGTCTTCTCGCTCACCGAGGCCCTCGGGCCGATCGACGAGGAGCACGGCTTCGCCTCCGCCGGAGTGGTCACCAACGGCCAGCACACCGACGCCATGGGCGGCGGCCTCTCGCAGGTCGCCACGACCGTCTTCAACGCGGGCTTCGAGGCCGGCATGGACGACGTCGAGCACACGCCGCACAACTACTGGTTCACCCGCTACCCGGCGGGCCGCGAGGCCACCCTGTGGACCGGCAACCTGGACGTCAAGTTCGGCAACTCCACGCCCACCGCCGTCATGGTCCAGGCCTGGGCGGTCGACGGCGAGGTGCACGTGCGCCTGTGGGGCACCCCGTACTACCAGGTGAGCATCGACAACGGCACTCCCCACAACTACCGCGCCTACCAGACCCAGCGCCAGAGCGGCGGGAACTGCGTCCCCTACGGGGGCGGCGCGCAGGGGTTCGACATCACCGTCACCCGCTCGCGGACCAAGCCGGACGGCCAGAAGCTGCCCGACGACGTCCTGAGCACCTCCTACGACTCGGACAATCCCGTCGTCTGCGGCTGAGCCGGGGGCCGCGCTTGCCGTCGGGCGGGCCCGCCCGGGAGGGCCCGGCTGAGTCGGCCGCGGGCGGGCCGCGCGGCGAATGCCGGCGGGGACCGGGCGCCGGGCGGCGGCATGGCGGGGCCGCGCGTATGCGGACGCCGGAACAGGCCCACGACCATGAAGGCGACGATGAGCGGCGGGGCCGCGCGTATGCGGACGCCGGGCTACCTCACCGACGCCGCCCTGCGCACCCTGGGAACGGGCCGCGCGTATGCGGACGCCGGTCGTGACGAAAAGACGCGCGCGTCCCGACCGGCGGACCGCGTGCCCAGGCCCACGTTGGCGCCGTCTTGGGCGGCGGGCGCCGGCGGACGATACTGGGGCCGTGCATGCGGCCGCGCCTGCGGCTTGACCGGCGAGGAGAGGAGATGCGCATGACCTACGTCATCGCCCAGCCCTGTGTCGACGTCAAGGACCGTGCGTGCGTGGACGAGTGTCCGGTGGACTGCATCTACGAGGGCGAACGCAGCCTGTACATCAACGCCGATGAGTGCGTGGACTGCGGCGCCTGCGAGCCGGTGTGCCCCACGGAGGCGATCTTCTACGAGGACGACGTCCCCGACGAGTGGGCCGACTACACCCGCGCCAATATCGACTTCTTCGACCTCAAGGGCCTGGGGTCGCCGGGCGGCGCCCAGGCGGTCGGCCCGCAGCCCTATGACGACCCCATGGTCGCCGCGCTGCCGCCCCAGAACGAGGAGTGGAAGGAAGCCAACGGCTACGAGTGAGGGCCGCCCTCCTCTCCCGTCCCGCTCCTCTTCGCCGAAACCGGCGGAAAACGCACGTGAAACCGGCGGAGAAGACATTCGATTCGATGCATCGGGTGATCGGTCGTCGCGCTTCTTCGCCCTCGCCGCGCCCATCCACCCTCTGCTACGCCTCTTTCTGTCTGCTACGCCTCTTCATCCTCCGCTGTACGGGAAAAGGGGGCGTAGTAGAGGGCGAAGGGGCGTAGCAGACGAATTCTGGGTCGGCGGCGTCACGACATGCGAGACGCCGTCCCATTATGCGGGACAATCGGCGGGGCGGGGCGCTAGGCGGGAGTCCGCGGGAATTGCCGCCGCACTAGGAGACGCACCTAGAGACGCACCCTGGTCCTGGCGCACCGCCCCGGAGGCCCCACCGTCCTCATCCGGGCTCGCCGTCGCAGGGGATGCTAGTGCGGTGATGCTGGTGGGACTCCTGGGGCGACTCGGGGCGGGAATTTGTCCAAATCTGTTGCAAAGGCGCTCCGGGCCGGGATCGGCCGTGAGAAGAAGCGCGTAATATCAACGTTTCTCTTCCGGCGTTTCGGTGCGATCTGGGCCTTTGCAACAGATTTGGACAACTTGCGCCCCCGCGGACCCCTCGGGTAGGGCCGTCGCTCGCCGGATGGCGACCACGACGGGTGCCCCGACGCGCGAGCACGTCACTTAACCCGCGAGAACGTCTGCTAGAGGTACGTGCTCGCGGGTTAAGTGACGTGCTCGGAGGTTACCCGGCGATCTCGCGGGCCGGGTCGGGAAGAACAGGGACGGTTGGGCGGTCGTGGGAATCGTGAAAAGGTGTGGGGAACGGGGCTCTGTGCCGGACGGCGGGGGAGGGAGGGGACCAGACGGCGGGAGTGGGGCCGCTGGGCGATATGGGGTTGCCGGGCGGCGGGGGGAAGAAGGAAGGCCGGGCGGCGGGAGTGGGGCCGCTGGGAAATATGGGGCCGCCGGGCGATACGGGGTTGCTGGGAAATATGGGGGCGTCGAGGGGATGGGGGAGGAGCGGCGAGGGCCGGGCGGTGGGAGGATCGGACCATGACCGCCTCGATCCTGCCCCGACCGCTCGCGCTGCCCGACTTCCCCTGGGACTCCCTGCGCCCCTACCGGGCCCGCGCCGCGCAGCACCCCGACGGCGTCGTCGACCTCGCCGTCGGCGCCCCCGTCGACCCGACGCCCGCCGTGGCCCGCGACGCCCTCGCCGCCGCCTCCGACGCCCCCGGCTACCCGGCCGCCGTCGGCACCCACACCCTGCGCGCCGCCATTATCGACTGGATGAGGCGGCGCCGCGGCGTGAGCGGCCTGGGCGAGGACGCCGTCATCCCCACCATCGGCTCCAAGGAGTCCGTCGCCCTCCTGCCCCTCCAGCTCGGGGTGCGCCCGGGCGACCTCGTCCTCCACCCGCGCGCCGCCTACCCCACCTACGACGTCGGCGCCCGCATCGCCGGCGCCACCCCCGTCCCCGTCGACACCGACGCCGACCCCGCCACCTGGGAGCTGCCCGACGACGCCCCCGTCGCCCTCGTGTGGCTCAACAGCCCCGGCAACCCCGACGGCCACGTCCTGAGCACCTCCCAGCTCGCCCGCATCGTGGCCTGGGCGCGCCGTCGCGGCGCCGTCGTCGCCTCCGACGAGTGCTACGCCGAGCTCGCCTGGGCCGAGCCCTGGGCCGCCGACGGCGTCCCCAGCCTCCTGGACGCGCGCGCGAGCGGCACCGGCCCCGACGGCGCCCCCGACCCGACCGGGCTCCTGGCCCTGTACTCCCTGTCCAAGCAGTCCAACCTCGCCGGCTACCGGGCCGCCCTCCTCGCCGGCGACCCGGCCCTCGTCGGCGCCGTCACCGAGATCCGCAAGCACTCCGGGCTCCTCGTGCCGGCCCCCGTCCAGGCCGTCATGGTGTCCGTGCTGGCCGACGACGAGCACGTCGCCGCCCAGAGGGAGGCCTACCGGGCCCGCCGCGAGGCGCTGCTGGCGGCCACGGCCGAGGCCGGGCTGGCGAACGACCCCGCCTCCGCGGCCGGCCTCTACCTGTGGCTGAGCGGCCCGGAGGACATGAGCGCCCTCGACCTGGTGGGCGCCTTCGCCGAGCTCGGCATCGTCGTCGCCCCCGGGGACTTCTACGGCGGGGCCGGGGCCGGGCGCGTGCGCATGAGTCTGACCGGCACCGACGAGCGGGTGGCCGCCGCCTGCAGCAGGCTGCGGGCCACCGACCTGTTCCGCCGCTGACCGGCGGCGATGGCGCTCAGGGCCCGTTGAACGACGTCGTACACGAAGTAATTGCGAAGTTGTTGAAACAACTCGTCAAGAACTCTTCGGCGCCGCCCGGGCCGCCCGGGCACTGCGGACCGGGATCTTCCGGCGGAACGACGCCGATGCGCCGGTCGTACCGGGTTCTTCCCCGGTTGTTGGACGGTTCTTCGGGAAGCGGGGGACTCCGCCGGCCCGGGAAGGGCATGTGGCCGCGAGCGCGGCCGGGCGGGAAGCGGCGGCCCCGACCCGGCCGCAGGGGTATGGTCCGTTCAGGCCCTCGTCCCGACCGCCGCCGCGCCGACGCGAATCCCCCGCCGTGGTCGACGGCGGGTCCCCGCCGCGCTCGCCGATCGCGCCCGGCGCGGGAGCGGGCGCGCCGACGACCATTGACAACAGCGAGGAGGCCGCTGCCCCATGAGCACCGCCCTGAATGACCTGACCCCCGTGTTCCCCGAGGGCTTCCTGTGGGGAGGGGCGCTGGCGGCCAGCCAGTGCGAGGGCGCCTGGGACAGCGGGGGCAAGGGCCCGTCCGTCGCCGACGTGACCCGCTACAAGGCCGACGTCGACCCCAGGGACTACCGGGCCGGTCACGCCATCACCATGGCGGAGGTCCGGCGGGCCCTGAAGTGGACCGACTTCAAGGGCCCTTACGGCAAGCGCCGCGGCAACGACTTCTACCACCACTACCTCGAGGACCTCGACCTCATGGCGGAGATGGGCTTCAAGGTCCTGCGCGTGTCCATCCAATGGAGCCGCCTGTTCCCCACCGGCGAGGAGAAGGCGCCCAACCCGGCGGGCGTGGGCTTCTACCACCGGCTCTTCGGCGCCATGCGCGAGCGCGGCATCGAGCCGATGGTGACGCTGCACCACTACGAGCAGCCGCTGGCCACCGTCTTCAACCGCCGCGGGTGGTACGACCGGGCGATGATCGACCTGTTCATGCGCTTCGCCGAGGTCTGCTTCCGCCAGTACGGCGGGAAGGTCGGGTACTGGCTCACCTTCACCGAGATCGACTCCGTCTTCCGCCACCCCTTCACCTCGGCGGGCCTGCTGGCCGAGCAGTTCGAGGGTCGCGACATGGAGGAGGCGTGCTTCCAGGCCCTGCACCACCAGCTGGTCGCCGCCGCCCGGGCGGCCGCGCTCCTGCGCGACCTCGTACCGACGGCGCAGATGGGCTGCATGCTCACCAAGACCCTCTACTACCCCCTCACGGCCCACCCGCACGACCAGCTGCTGGCCCAGCGCGCCAACAGGGAGAACGAGATAGCCTCCGACGTCCAGGTCCTGGGCGAGTACCCGCAGTGGGTCACGCGGATGTGGCGGCGCCGGGGCCTGCGCGTGAAGGTCACCGAGGCCGACCGGGACGACCTGGCGTCCGGCGCCGTCGACTTCCTGTCCTTCAGCTACTACATGTCGCTGGTCACCACCCGTGACGAGGCGGATAGGCAGCGGGTGAGCGGCAACCTGTCCGAGGGGGTCAAGAACCCCTACCTGCGGGCCAACGAGTGGGGCTGGCAGATCGACCCCGAGGGGCTGCGCCTGGCGCTCATCGCCATGTACGACAAGTACCGCCTGCCCCTGTTCGTCGTCGAGAACGGCATCGGCTTCTACGAGTCCATGGAGGGGGAGGGGCCCATCGCCGACGACGATCGCATCGAGTACTTCCGCCGTCACATCGCCGAGGTCGGCAGGGCGATCGACGACGGCGTCGAGGTCATGGGGTACCTGCCCTGGGGCTGCGTCGACCTGGTGTCGATGTCGACGTGCCAGATGTCCAGGCGCAGCGGCTTCGTCTACGTCGACGCCGACGACGAGGGCAACGGCACCTACGACCGCCACAGGAAGAAGTCCTTCGACTGGTACCGGCGGGTCATCGCCACCAACGGCTTCGACCTGGGGGAGGCGTGAGCCCCGGGATGAAACGCCCGCAGGCTTCTCGACGCCTACGAGCGGGCGCGCGCGGGCCGGACCGAGGTTCACGAGCTCGATCGGGGGGACTGAGTGCGGGGCCCTCGCCGCCCGTGTCCGGGCGGTAACGTCCCGGGCCGTAGAGTGGCCGGTGGAAAGGGCCCGGGCCCGGCGGGCCGCCCGCCCGCCGCGGGCGGCGAGGGCCCGACGTCGACCCGCAAGGAGGCACCATGACCGACGCGAGCACCCGGCCCGCCCCCCAGTCCCCGTCCGACGGCGACGGCCAGGGGCGGCTCACGATCGAGGGCACCGCGCTCGAGCTGCCCCGCGTCCTGGCCACCGAGGGCTCCGACGGGCTCGGGATCGCCAGGCTCCTGAGGGACACCGGCCTGGTCACCATCGACCCCGGCTTCACCAACACCGCCTCGTGCACCTCGGACATCACCTACATCGACGGCGGGGCCGGGATCCTGCGCTACCGCGGCTACCCCATCGACGAGCTGGCCAAGTCCTCCACCTTCCTGGAGGTCGCCTACCTGCTCATCAACGGCGAGCTGCCCGACGCCGCCACCTTCGAGCGCTTCGAGCGGCGCATCGCCCGCCACCGCCTCCTGCACGAGGACTTCCGCTCCTTCTTCACCTCCTTCCCCTCCTCGGGCCATCCCATGGCCATCCTCCAGGCGGGCATCTCCGGCCTGGCCACCTACTACGAGGACACCCTCAACCCGCACGACCCCTACGAGCGCGAGCTCGCCACGGTCCTGCTGCTGAGCAAGATGCCCACCATGGTGTCCTACATCGCCCGGCGCGCCATCGGCCTGCCGCTGCTCTACCCCGACCCCAAGCGCGGCTACGTCGACGACTTCCTCCACATGACCTTCGGCATGCCCTACCAGTCCTACGAGATCGACCCGGCCGTGGTGCGGGCCCTGGACATGCTCCTCATCCTGCACGCCGACCACGAGCAGAACTGCTCCACCTCCACCGTGCGCCTGGTGGGCTCGGCCGACGCCAATATGTACGCCTCCGTCGCCGCCGGCATCGGCGCCCTGTCCGGGCCGCTGCACGGCGGGGCCAATGAGGCGGTGCTGCGCATGCTCGACGCGATCCAGACCGAGGGCATGACGACGGCGGAGTTCGTCCGCAGGGTCAAGAACAAGGAGGGCGGGGTGCGCCTCATGGGCTTCGGGCACCGCGTCTACAAGAACTACGACCCGCGCGCCGCCCTGGTCAAGGAGGCCGCGCACAACGTCCTGTCCCGTCTGGGCAGCGCCGAGGGCGACCGCAAGCTCGAGATCGCCATGGAGCTGGAGGAGGTCGCCCTGAGCGACGAGTACTTCGTCTCGCGCAGCCTCTACCCGAACGTCGACTTCTACACGGGCCTGATCTACCAGGCCATGGGCTTCCCCACCAAGATGTTCACGCCGCTGTTCGCCCTGGGGCGCCTGCCCGGCTGGATCGCCCAGTACCGGGAGATGATCGCCGACCCGGCCAAGCGCATCGGCCGCCCGCGCCAGGTCTACACCGGCCCGATCGAGAGGCACTACATCGCCATGCACCGCCGCGAGCGCGCCGCCGCCGAGTACCCCGGCGTCCGCGCCGGCGAGGCCAGCCTGGACCACGTCACCCGGGTCTGACTTCCCGGCGCCGCCCGGGCCGCGAGCACGTCACTTAACCCGCGAGCACGTACCCCCGGCAGACGTGCTCGCGGGTTAAGTGACGATCTCGCGAATCCGACCGGGGCGGGCCGGGACGGGGCGGTCAAGTCTCTTGGTGTGGTGTTCTTCGGTCAGGGCGAGTCTCTTGGCGTGGTGGCAATTCCCACGGGATCCTCGGCGTCGAGGGGCGTCCCTGACGCCGAGACGTGCACTTCGCACTCGAAAGTGCAGCTCCAACCGTCATTCTCGAGTGCAGAATGCACATCTCGGCGAGGAAGGGGCCGGCGTCGCGGTCCTCGCGGACCGCGGCGCCGGCCCCGCCCCGGAGCGTCTCCGGCGACCCGGTGGGAAATGCTCAGTGAGATGTCACTGCCGGTTCGGACAACGGGAGAACTCCCGTCGGGAAGCGCCGCACGCCTGTGATGCATGGAGGTGCTGTCTGGCGAGGCTGCTAACCTGTCGGGGCGGGGCGTCAGGGCGCGGGGCGCGCCGCACACCTGTCGGTGCCATTGAGACGGCGCCGGGGACCGGGAAGGAAGGAGATGCCTCATGAGCACTCGCACGCAGATATGGATCATGGGCACCACGGCCATCGTCACCGGCGTCCAGGCGGCGATCTGGCTGACCCGCGTCCCGCCGCTGTGGCCCGTCATCGTCCTGGGCGCCCTGACGGTCCTCAACACCGCCGGAGTCGTCGCCGCCGTCGTCAACGATCATCGCGACCGGCGGCGACGGTCGGAAAGCGCCGCGAATCTGTAGGCGCGTCGAGCCTCTCCCGCCGGGGATGGCGCCGGGTCTTTCGCGAGCGCCCCGGCCCCGGGCCCCGATCAAGATCACTCGCGGTGGGCGCGCCCTCTCGGGTTAGGCTCCCCTCATGAGCGAGAAGCCGCCCTCTGACGTCCCTCTGCCCTACGCCGACAGGCCGGTCGCCACGGCCCCCGGCCACTGGGTCCTCGCCCGCGCAGGCAAGCGCGTGCTGCGACCCGGTGGCGCGGCGCTGACCGCCGCCATGCTCGACCACGCCCGTCTGCCCGGGGCCGACGTCGTCGAGCTCGCCCCCGGGCTCGGGCGCACCGCCGCCGAGATCGTCGCCGCCCGCCCCGCCTCCTACACCGCCATCGACCGCGACCCGCAGGCCGCGGCCAGGGTGGCCGCCGTCGTCGGGGATCGCGGCGTCGTCCGCCAGGGGGAGGCCGCCGACACCGGGCTGGACGACGCGTGCGCCGACGTCGTCGTCGGCGAGGCCATGCTCACCATGCAGGGGGACAAGTCCAAGGCGGCGATCGTCGCCGAGGCCGCCCGCGTGCTGCGGCCCGGCGGGCGTTACGCGATCCACGAGCTCGGCGTGGCCCCCGACGACATCGACGAGGAGTACTACACGCAGCTGCGCCGCGACCTCGCCCGCGCCATTCACGTCAACGCCCGTCCCATGACCGCCGCCGCGTGGCGCGGGCTGCTCGAGGACGCCGGGCTGGTCGTCGACTGGGTGGACACCGCCCCCATGGCGCTGCTCAAGATGAGCCGCAACCTGCGCGACGAGGGGCCGGGCGGCGCCGCGAGGATCATGTGGAACGTCATGCGGGACAAGGCGCTGCGCGCCCGCGTTATGGAGATGCGGCGCACCTTCACCCGCTACGAGAAGGACATGGTGGGCATCGCCCTGGTCGCCCACAAGCCCGAAGCCGCGCCCGAGGAGGCCGGGGCTGAGGGGTCCTCGCCCGAGGCCTGATCCGCGGCCGTACCCGCGTCCACGTCGTCCGACGCCCCCGGGCCCCGGGTGCGTCGGGGGCACGGCCCAAGCCCGAGGTCGAGCGCGCCCGCCACCGCCCGCCGCGCCGTCGCCCCGGACGCCGAAACGTGCACTTTGCACTCGAGCGGGCAGTTCTGACCGTCATTCTCGAGTGCAAAGTGCACGTCTCGGCGGCAAAGTGCACGTCTCGGCGAGGAAGGCGAGGGCGCGGCGAGCGAGAAGGGGACCGGCCCCGCCGCGCCGATTCAGTCGTCGCGGGTCGGCCCGCGCAGGCCGGCGCGCAGCACCTCCCGGTTGAGTCGTGCGATCGCCTCGATCGGGATCCCCGCCGGGCACGCCGGCACGCACTCGCCGTACACCGAGCACGGCCCGAAGAACTCGTCCAGGGCCCGCGTCATCGCCCGGGCCCGCCGCCCCCGCTCGTGGCGCCCGGCCGGCATGAGCGACAGGTGCGCCAGCTTCGCCCCCGCGAACAGCGCCGCCGCCCCGTTCGGGCAGGCCGCCACGCAGGCCCCGCAGCCGATGCAGGCGGCGAAGTCCAGCGCCCGCTCGGCCTGCAGGTGCCCCTGGGCGACGTCGTCGGCGTCCAGGGCGGTCCCCGCCGCCACGTCCACGGTCCCTCCGGCGCGGATGAGCTCGTCCAGGGCCGTGCGGTCCACCGCCAGGTCCCGGATGACCGGGAAGGCCGCCGACCTCCACGGCTCCAGCCGGAAGCGCGTCACCCCGGGGAAGGCCCGCAGGTGCTGGCGGCAGGCCGGGGTCGTGTCCAGCGGCCCGTGCGGCACCCCGTTGACCAGGAAGCCGCAGGCCCCGCACACGCCCTCCCGGCAGTCCGACTCGAAGACCACCGGCTCGCCGCCGGACTCGATGATCTGGTCGTTGAGGCGGTCGAGCAGCTCGAGCAGACTCATCTGCGGCTCGGCGTCCTCCACCACGTGGCTCTCGAAGAAGCCCTGCGCCCGCGGCCCGTCCTGCCGCCAGATCTCCAGCTCGACCCTCATCGGTAGTCCCTCACCTGCATCGGCACCATCGAGAACCCCAGCGGCTCGGATCGGCGCGTGTGCGCGCCGTCGGGCGCCGTCTGCCAGGCCGACACGGAGCACCAGAGCGCGTCGTTCCTCTTGGCCTCGCCGGCTGGCGTGGCGTACTCCTCGCGGAAGTGGGCGCCGGCGGATTCGCGCCGGTCCAGGGCGTCGAGGATCATGACCTCCGCCAGCTCCAGGAAGTCGGCGACCCGCAGCGCCTTCTCCAGCTCCTGGTTGAGGCGCTCCCGACCTCCGACCACCTTGACGTCGGCCCAGAACTCCTCGCGCAGCGCGCGCACCTCCTCCAGGGCGCGCCTCAGCCCGGCCTCGGAGCGGCTCACCCCGCAGCCGGCGTAGAGGACCTCGCCCAGGCGGCGGTGGAACCACACGGGGCGGCGGGTCCCGCCCACGCCCGCCAGCGCCTCGATGCGCTCGCGGGTGTCGGCCACGGCCGCCAGCGCCTGCGGGGCGTCGGGGCTCAGGGGCCTGCTGCCCACGAGTCCGGCCAGGTAGTTGGGCACCGCCAGCGGCAGCACGAACCAGCCGTCGACGCTGGCGCTCAGCAGCGAGTTCGCCCCCAGGCGGTTGGCGCCGTGGTAGTTGTTGGAGGCCTCCCCGCCCACGAACAGCCCCGGGATGGTGGACATCTGGTCGAAGTCCACCCACAGCCCTCCCATGGTGAAGTGGGCGCCCGGGGCGATGCGCATGGGCACCTCGTAGGGGTCCTCGCCGGTGGCGTCCAGGTACATCTCGAACAGGTTGCCGTAGCGCGAGGCGATGGTGGGCTTGCCCAGCCGCTCCAGGGCGTCGCGGAAGTCGAGGTAGACGGAGTTGTGCAGCGGCCCGACGCCGCGGCCGGATTCGATCTGCTCGCGGGCGTTGCGCGAGGCGACGTCGCGCGGGGTGAGGTTGCCGAAGGCCGGGTACTTGCGCTCCAGGTAGTAGTCGCGCTCGTCCTCGGGGATGTCGTTGGGCGGGCGGTCGTCCCCGGGGCGCACGGGCACCCAGATGCGCCCGTCGTTGCGCAGGGACTCGCTCATGAGCGTGGTCTTGGACTGCCAGTGGGAGCTCACCGGCAGGGCCGTGGGGTGGAACTGGACCATGCAGGCGGAGGCGAAGGCCGCCCCGCGCCGGTGGGCGCGCCAGGTGGCGGTGGCGTTGGAGGCCATGGCCAGGGTCGAGTAGTGGTAGACGCTGCCGTAGCCGCCGGTGGCCAGTACGACGGCGTGGGCGGTGTGGGCGCTGATCTCGCCGGTGAGCAGGTCCCGGGCGACGATGCCCTGGGCGCGCGAGTCGGCCACGATGAGGTCGAGCATCTCGGTGCGGGTGTGCATGTGGACGCTGCCGGCGGCGATCTGCTCCTGGAGGGCCTGGGCGCAGGCGATCTCCAGCTGCTGGCCGGTCTGCCCGCGCGTGTAGTAGGTGCGCGAGACCTGCACCCCGCCGAAGGAGCGGGTGGCGAGCTGGCCGCCGTACTCGCGGGCGAAGGGCGCCCCGATGGCCTCCATGTGGTCGATGACCCGCCCGGACTCCAGGCCCAGGCGCACGACGTCGGCCTCCCGCCCCCGGTAGTCCCCGCCCTTGACGGTGTCCTTGACGAACCTGGCCAGGGAGTCGCCGTCGACCTTGCGGGCCCGGGCGGCGTTGATGCCGCCCTGCGCGGCCACCGAGTGGGCGCGGCGCGGGGCGTCGTGCAGGCTGAAGCACTCCACCCGGTAGCCCAGGCGCCCCAGGGTCGCGGCCGCCCCGGAGCCGGCCAGGCCCGCGCCCACGACGATGACGGTCAGCTTGCGGCGGTTGGCGGGGTTGACCAGGCGGTACTCGTCGCGCCGGCGCCCCCAGGCCTGCTCGGGCGGGCAGTCGGGCAGGCGCGCGTCCAGGTCGGGTCCGACGTCGTACAGGCCGCCGACGGCGGGCGGCGCGCTCGCGCTCATCCGATCACCCCCGTGCAGATGAGTACGGGCAGCAGGCCGTTGACGACGGCGATGGCCAGGGCCACGGCGATGGCCAGGGCGCGGCACAGCTTGCGCAGTCTCGGGCCGGTGCCGCCCAGGTCGATGACCACGTTCCACAGGCCCTGCGCCAGGTGGAGGGACAGCGCCAGCATGATCAGGCTGTAGAAGACCGCCATGCCGGGGCGCGACAGGCTCGCCAGGAGGTTGTGGTAGGCGCTGACCTGCAGCTCGCCGTTCGACGTCGTGGGCGCGACGAAGCTCTCGGGCGCGACGAGGCGGCCGATGGTCAGGTCGAGGAGGTGGACCAGGACGAAGACGCCGATGAGGGCGCCGGTGAGGATCATGGAGCGGGCGCCGATGGTGCGGGCGGGCAGGGAGCGGCGCCGGAAGGACCCGCGCGCGCCCCTTCCGCGCCGCCACAGCATGATCCCCGCGGACACGTGCAGCACGATGCACGCGCCCAGCGCCAGGCGCATGATCCACAGGAGGCCCTCGTGCGGCAGGAGCGGGTAGGCGACCCGACGCAGCCAGGCGGCGTAGCCGTTGAAGGCCTCCGGGCCCATGAGAACCTTGAGGTTGCCGATCATGTGGACCACGACGAACATGGCCATGATCGTGCCCGTGACCGCCATGGTCGCCTTGAGGACGCGGTAGGAGGCCCACACGGGGGTGCGGCGCCTGCGCCGAGGGGGCGGCGCGTCCCCGGCGGGGGGCGGCGAATCCCCGGCGGGGCGGGTGGTCTCGGGGGCCCGGGGGGCGGTGGACGTCGTCGTCATCGGGCCTCCTCTCAACGGTGAAGAACGGCCCGTCACCATGGTAACGAACATCACGATGACGACACGGGGTGTGAACGTTTTGTTTCACAGTGTGAGCCCGGTCGTCTCACATCCGCCTCCCGTGGAACGTGGTGTACCCGCTCGGCACCGCCTGGGCGGCCGACGACGTCCGCTCCTCGCCCGCGGGGCGCGGTGGAGTGCTCGGTGTTTCTCGGACCGTGGTTTTTGGTGGTCTCAGGCTGCGTGTTTGCGGCTTCTCAGCTCGTGTTCGACCTCGTTGGGGGTGCGGTAGCCGAGCGTTGAGTGGA
>NZ_AUBL01000010.1:22278-98231 GCF_000429225.1 Actinomyces dentalis DSM 19115 | reverse complement strand
CGGGTCGTGCACCGCCAGGGGCTTGCGCCAGGGCGCCAGGGCCCCCGACAGCGCGGTGTCCAGGCCCACGGCCCGGATCGTCCCGGTCAGCAGCCTCGCCCCGGCCGGCCCCACCGCCGGCACCTCCCCCGACTCCACACCCACAGCCGGGTACAACCCGGTACCATTCACCACGAGGGTGCCCCTCCCCTGGACATGCACGGACATCAGTAATCCGCATTATCCCAGGAGAAGGAGCACCCTCACCCCCACCCCCGGCACCCCACGACGAAAAACCGAGGTTAAGTGACGATCTCGCGCGTCCAAGGTGCGTTCTCGCGCGTCGGGGCGCGTCTACGGGCGGTCCGCGCCGCCCGGGCGAGACCGGAGCGTGTCCTCGCGGGCCGGTGACCTTTCCGCGGGCCCCGCCCGGCCGTCGGTGCACCCGTCATGGTCGCCGCCCCGGCCCGCGGCGCCTCTCCCAGGGCCTGCGAGGGCGCCGGTTGTCCAAATCTGTTGCAAAGGCCCGGATCGTGCCGGAGTGCCGGAAGAGAATCGTTGATATTCCGCGCTTCTTCTCGCGGTCGATCCCGCCGCGGAGCGCCTTTGCAACAGATTTGGACAGGATCTGGTTCGGGCCGGTTCCGACTCCGTCCCACGCGGCTCGTGTGCCCCATCAGTCTCAGGTCCTGCTCCTCGCGGAGCCTCCCGAAGCGGAATATGGCGTCCTGGGAGGATCGTTCCGGCGCGCACCCGACCGCAGCGCCGTCAAAGCCGCGAAATCATGCGGAAGTCAATGGGCGTATACGGGGCGGGGGAGCGAACGATCCTCCCAGGACGCCAGAATCGGGCCGGGCCGTGGGCTCCGATCGTCGGCGGCGGCGCCTGGCCCCCGCCCGGTCCGCCCCGCAGACTCTGCTCCCCGGTCGACTCCGCTCGCCGGCGGCGCCGGTCAGCCCGGTCAGCCGGCGGCGCCGGTGTAAACGTCACCGTCCCCGACGGTGACGGTCGCGTCAGCCCCGCTCGCCGGCGGCGTCGGCCAGCCCCGCCAGCGCCGTCGCCCGCGCCAACTCGCGCAGGTCGCGAGCGCGGCGCTCGGCGCCGTCGGGGCGGCGCGGCAGCCCGTGGATCGCCTCGACCCAGGCGGGGTCCAGGGCGCTCGCCCCCAGGCGGGAGCCGGCCAGCGTGCCCGCGATCGCCGCCACCGTATCCTTGTCCTCACTGGCCTCCAGCGCCCGGACGAGGATCCGGCCCATCCGGTCCGCCCGGTCCGCATGGTCCATCCGGTCCGCCCGGGTGCGGGCGGACCGCGGCTCCCCGGCGGGCGCCCCGCCGTCGGTCGGCGCCTCGCCCCTGCCCGACGGGCCCGCGGGGCGGGCCGTCCGGTCGGCGAGGACCCGGTTGACGAAGGCGAGGGCCAGCGTCGCGTGCCCCAGGGCGTGGACCGTGAAGCCGTCGCCCGACGGCGGCTCCAGACAGCGCGAGTCGGACAGGATCCCGCCGTCGAACAGGTCGCGCCAGTAGTTGCGCCGCTCGGCGGGGATGAGGTCCAGGGCGCGCATGGCCGCCGCCGCGGCGGGCAGGGGGCCGCCCCGCCAGGGAGGGGCCATCACGGCGGAGCGGATCATCTCGGCGTGGATGACGCAGCAGTCGCCGGCGAGCGGGTCGGCGTGGGTGAGCTCGGCCACCGCCCGGGCGGACGCCGCCGTCGCCCACCGGTCGTCCAGCCGCGTCAGGCCCATGATGCCGTTCCTCATGAGGGCGCCGTTGCCGCCGGTGCGCCTGGTGGCCGCGTCCAGATCGGCCGCGGCGGCGCGCATGCGGGCGGCGATGCCGGGCTCGTCGCGGCTGTCCACGACGGCGCCGAGGACCCGGCGGGTCTGGACGCCGACGTCGCTGGCGCCGTCGAGGGCCACCCAGCGGCAGAAGCCCCGGGCGATCTCGTCGAGGGCCTCCCGACTGGTCAGGTCCGCGCCCGTGGCGGCCACGCGCGCGATGTACAGGGACATCTGCGTGTCGTCGCTCCACTCGCCCGGCGCGTAGTCGCCGAAGCCCCCGCCCAGGAGCTCGGGCGTCCCGGTGAAGGGGATGTCCCCCGGCTCGTAGGGCGCTCCCATGGCGTCGCCGACCGCCTGGCCGAGCAGGACCCCCTCGACGCGGTCGAGCTGGGAGTCGGACAGGGCGGCGGCGGGGCGTGCGGGACTCGTCATGGCGCCAGGTTACGGCCGACGGCGGCGCCCCGGCTGCCGATCGTGCGCGGCCCCGCATCGGCGCCCGGAGCCGGCCGGGTCTCCCCTCGCGACGGAACCGGGACGGAGACGGGGACGGCCGCCCCCACCGCGCCGCCCCCCGGCCCCGAACCTCCGTTCCTGATGAGAAGGGCCCGCTCGGATCTCCGAACATGAGGGAAATGCGCTGGAGAGCGGGTTCGCCCCAGATTCGGGGAGCGGACCCGGAAGACGACTGCGACAATATCGGGGAGCTCTCCTCGGGCGGCAGCAGTTACTGGCGGAAGGATTCGGGATCATCAACGCACTATCCGATTCTCCGCACCTCGATCGCCGTCGCGCATGAACGTCGAGTCGACCCCGAGGAGCGGTTGTTCGTGGGCGCGGTTGCGGGCGGCGGGTGATCCGGGCGGCCTGCCGGGCCTGGTCGGGCGGATGCTGGGGGCGGTCGATGGAGAGTCGGCGCGGGAGGCCTCCGGGCGGATCGAGTCGAATGTGTGCCCGAACCGGATGCTCTACGGGGCCGCCGAGGCGGTGGTCGCGCACATCGTGTCGGCGCTGGGCTCGGGCGGGGTCACGCACGCCGGGCTTCTGGCCGCGCTGGATCTGCTGGTGGAGATCGCCTACGGGCGGCCCTCGGTGATCGAGCGGATCGAGGGCGACGAGGGCCTCGCCCGCCGGTGCAGGGGGATCATCCGGCGCTCCCTGCCGGTCATCTACGCGCTGGGTCGCGCCGACGGCGGTCAGAGGGTCCGCCTGGCGGTCGTCGACCTGGCTGGCCGCCTGGAGGCCTCGGCGACGGCGCGCCGGGGCCTTCTGGAGGATTTCGGGCCGGCGTCGGCGGACAGTCCGCTGGGTCAGGCCCTGGCGTGGCTGGAGGCGGGCGGCGAGGTGTCGGAGTGGCCCGACCCCGATGCGCCGGCCCGGCGTGCGGGGGCCCTGGACGTGCGCGAGGTCCTGGGGGCCTCGTCGGACTGGGTCCGGCGCCTGATCGGCGTGGACCTGGGCGGCGCCGGCGGGGCGCTGGGCCTGGACCTCGAGCTGACCGCCGGCGCCGCGGCCCGACTCCGGTATCCCGACGACGAGGTGCCCTGCGCGCGAGTGGTGTGCGAGGGGATCACCGACCTGGCCCTCTGCGGGCACCTGAGCCTGGCCGACGACGGCATCTGCGAACTGGGCGGCCGGGAGGGGGTGTGGATCCTCACCGCCGCCCAGGCCGGGCTGCGGCTGCGGGTCGAGTGCGCCGTCGTGCGCCTGGCCGGCGGCGGCGGGCCCGACGACGCGGCGCCCCGCCCCTCCGGGGGCGTGGAGGGCGCCGTCGTGGACTACAAAAATCGGGGCCGCCTGCACTCGGCCCGGTGGCGCGGGGCGGCGTGCCCGTACCTCGTCATCACCCCGTGGCCGGGGTTGACGCTCCTGGTGCTGCGCGCCGCGGACGGCGCGCCCGGGAGCCTGACGACGACGAGGGGGCGGAGGGCCGGCCGGGTGCGGCGGGCGGCGCTGAGTCTGAATGTCCGGGACCTGGAGATCTCCGGCGCCCCCGCCCCGCCGCTGACCGGCCTGGCCCTCCTGCTGGACCCGGCCGGGTCGGGCGGGAAGGACCAGGAGCTGCTCCTGACCGGCGCCGGGCTGACGGCCCGGATCCGCGCCCGCTTTACCAGCGCCGCATGGGACTGAGGGCCGGTCCTGCACGACGCCGGGTGAGGCGGTGGCCGCGCCGTCGTCGGAGACGAGGGCGAACCGGCCCCGCACGACGCCGGGCGAGGACTGCGGCCGAGGCGACCGCTATTCGTAGGGTGAGGCAGGCCCCGCACGGCGTCGGGCGAGAATGCGGTCCGACTGACATTGCGCGGGCGCACGCCCTGGGCGGAACTTCAAGGATCGCCTGAGCGGTGCGATCAGAAGCACCACGGGCCTCCTTCGCGCCCCTATCGTGCCGTTCGTTGTTGCTTGCCGAAGAATGCATCCCCGAGTCCGCACGCAATGGTGAACGCCCCGACGAGACCGGGCGGGGAGAATTCTAATCGTTGAATGTCACCCAGATGCAGGGCATGGGAGTAGTCCGCCCTGAACGCGCGCCCCGCGGCCTGCTAATAGGAAATGTCGTGGGGACTTCCGGGCACTACGGCTTTCCGGTATGATGGCGTGCGATGAGTGATTCGGTTATTGATCTGTCCCCGGTGGCGGGCGTCGAGGCGCTCGATGCGCTCGTGCCGAGTCGTTCGCTCCCGCTGGGGCTCCTCGAGCCGCCGGACATGTGGCTGGACTTCGCCGACGGCGCCGTCGTGCTGAGGCTGACGGCGTGGGTGGAGCCCGCGACCGCGTCCGACGATGAGGTCGAGCCGCCCAACGGCGTGTACGTCACCCTGGCCCTGGGCGGTGTCCGCTTCGAGCCCCTGTCCGAGACCCGCGGGGACATGCCGTCCCTGACGGCGGCCCCGGGCGGGGGCGTCGAGGTGCGCCTGGCCCTGGGCGAGGGCGGGACGCGCCTGGTCTGCCGGCAGTGCGCCCTCGTCTCGTGCGAGCCCGCGCTGCTGACGCACAGGTGGTGAGCATGAGGAGGCGGGAGGTGGTGCTGCCCCGGGACTGGTGGGCGACGGGCCTGGATGGGTCCCGGGGCCTGTGGGAGCTGTTCGGCCGTCGGCCCGCGAGCCTGGACGGGGCCGTGTGCACGCGCCTGGCCCTCCACTCGCCCTTGGGCGTGCGCGCGATCGTGCTCCTGGCCGACGCCCCCGACCCGCTGCCCCGGCGCTGGCGGGCCCGCGGCCACGACGCCCTGAGCCTCAAGCTGAGCATCGTCGGCTGCTCGCTCATCCGCCTGTCGGGCCCCATGCCCGCGCACGGCTGCGCCGTGGACATTCGCCCCCAGGCGGGCGGCGTGCGCATGCGCCTGCACGCCCAGGACTTCGACGCGCTCATCACCGCGCCCATAAAGGGCTGTATCGCCCACATGGAGGCCCACCGCCGCGCCGACGGACCAGAACCCTGGCCACTCCTCTACCTGTGAATACGCATGTCGTCTGCGGCATTCTTGAGAAGCACCGTCAAACCTGGAGAAGATGATCACATAGTGGGAGGTCGAACCTATTATGGTCGGGATAACTGATCCGGCGCCCGAGGGCGTCATTGATATTTCCAGAGTTGTGGGGGTTGCGGAGCTGGACCCGGTGTTTCCGGGGCGGAGGGTGGACTGGTCCCGCGTCCTGTCCGTGTCGTTGACCCTCGACTGCATGAGGGCGTCCGCCTCATTGAGGATGTCCGTACTGGTCGATCCTGGGGAGCGCCCGTCGTGGTGGAAGAACGAGATCCACGACGGGGTGAACATGTCCCTGGAGTGGCGGGGAGGAGTCCGGTTGAGCGCGGGTCCCGCCGGGGCCGGGAACGGGCTGACCATCCGCGCCCCGGGTCCGGACGAGAACGGAATCGAGGCGGTGCTCATGCGCGAGAGCAGGGTGATGCGCGTGCGCGCCGACGAGTGCTCCCTGGGGAATTTCGGGTCGATGTGGTTCTGGGGCGGTCATGCGTACTGATCCTGTTGTCCCGGACGGCTGGTGGGCCACCGGAATTGACGGTGCGAGGGGCCTGTACGAGGTGTTCGGCAGACGCCCGGCCTCACTCGAGGGGGCCGTGTGCACCCTGATGCGGTTCGACCCGTTCCCGCTCAACCTGTCGGTCGTAGTGGAGTTGGCGGACGCCCCCGACCCGCTGCCCGAGCGCTGGCGCCGCAAGGGGTACGACGCGGCGAGCATATGCCTCCAGTTCCTGGAGTGCCGGGACGTCCGCTCGAGCGGGGCCCTGCCGACCGGGGGCTGCTCGATCGACGTCGAGCCGGTCGGCGACGATACGCGCGCCCGCCTGTGCGCGGAGGACTTCGAACTGGAGCTGACCAGCAGGTTCGCCTCGGTGCGGGTGGATCCATTCCGCAGAGGAGACCCGGGCTCCGTCACAATACTGTTCTGATCCGAACAGGACTCGGACGCCTCTGGGGCGCGCCATGATGATGGTCCGCTCTTCGCGGGCTCGCGCAATTGTGACAATTATGAACGGTGGGGGTGTCGTCCCATGACTACTGGTCATCGTCATATCGCATCTAGGAAATCGAGGACGGACGCCCTTAGAGTGATATTCAACGCGCCGATCGTCGGTTGCGGCCGCCGGGACGCGAATATATAATACTTGTCGCCGACAGAGGCTGGAAGTCAGGAGAATAGGTGTGGAGGAGATACGGCTGGGTCCGATCGAGTGGGGCGTCGTGACGGCTCATAATCCCTGGGGTCTGGGTGTGCGTTTGGAGGAGTCCGGTGATGAGGGCGTCATCGTCCTGAGCTCCATTCACGACGACCCGCGACACTGCGACTCGGAGTACTGGCCCGACGTGGGGGAGCGCATCCGGGTGCGCAGGTACCTCTACAGGTCCCCCAATGACGAGGTGCGCCTGGCCAGTTGCGAGAGCGCCATGGAGGGCCTGGTGGGCGGGTACGACCCGCCGCGGAAGTACCCGCCTCCGGAGGGGTTCGGACCGGCCCAGGAGGGGACGGTCATCGCCCACTGCGACTGGGGCGTGGAGGTGCTCCTGAACTCCGGGCAGGTCGGACAATTGCGGGCCACACTTATGCAGGAGGGTTTCGATCCCGTTCCAGAGGAGCGCTGGCCCGGGATCGGCGAGCGGGTCCGCATCCGGCCCGTGGGCATCTGGCCGGACGGAAACCTGCGACTGAGCAGCAGACCCCGCTTCGTCGACGGGATGCTGGTGATCGAGGAACTGATTCCCCTCGGAGTCAGAGCCAGGAGGATGCCCCGTAGTCAAAAGGAGCGCGATGCGATCGCGCCGCTGCTGAGATGGGCCAAAATCTGCAGACGTGCGAAGAAGTTGCGTCCCAAACACTTGGAAGCTCTACTCGGAGAGCCTCAACGGACCGCCGCCGCACCGTGCCCCGGAGACTCCTTCAATGCCGGGCGAAGCGGTCTCACGGGCCCGCGCGATCGATGAGATGAGGAGATATTGAGCATGAAGAGGCAGGAGGTGGCGCTGCCCCGGGACTGGTGGGCGACGGGCCTGGAGGGGACCCGGGGTCTGTGGGAGCTGTTCGACCGCCCGCCCGCGCACGGCTGCGCCCCTCTCCTCCACCTGTGAATGCGCATGCCCCCTCGCCGCCGATGATCCATGATGGATAACGACCATCGGCTCGGGCCGCCCGCGGCGCCGCGCCGCGATCACGACGCGAAGGACCCCGTCATGCCGGCCGCACCCTCCACACCCTCCCGCTCCGACACGCCCTTCGCCCACTCCCACTCCGACACTCCCTCCGCCCCCGCCCGCCGCGCCGAGCCCGTCGTCACCCTTCACACCCAGCCGCACGGACCCACCCTGGGTACGACGAGCGCCCCCGTCATCGAGGTCGACGGGCTGCTGTTCAAGGACCTGGCCCGCACCGGCCGGCTCCTGCCCTACGAGGACTGGCGCCTGCCCGCCGCCGAGCGGGCCGCCGACCTGGCCGGGCGGCTGAGCATCGAGCAGATCGCCGGCCTCATGCTCTACTCGCCCCATCAGGCCGTCCCCAACCCCGGCGTCGGCCCCTTCCCGGGCACCTACGACGGCGGCCGGACCCGCGAGGAGGCCGGCGCCCCCGCCTGGGCGCCGACCGACCAGCAGCGCGCCATGCTCTCCGACGACCACCTCCGCCACGTCCTGGCCATCACCCTCCAGTCGGCCGACACGGCCGCCCGGTGGAACAACGCCCTCCAGGCCCTGGCCGAGTCCGAGGCGCCGGGCGTGCCCGTCAACATCTCCACAGACCCGCGCAACGGCGCCGGGCGGTCCTCCGGGGCCGAGTTCGCCACCGCCGCCGTCGACGTCTCCCGCTGGCCCGAGGGCCTGGGCATGGCCGCCCTGTTCGACCCCGAGCGGGTGCGCGAGTGCGCCGCCATCATCTCGCGCGAGTACCGGGCCCTGGGCATCGCCACCGCGCTGGGCCCCCAGATCGACCTGGCCACGGACCCGCGCTGGATGCGCCTCCAGGACACCTGGGGGCCCCACCGCGGGCTCGTGTCCGACTACGCCCGCGCCTACTGCGACGCCATGCAGACCACCGAGCCCGACGGCGCCCAGCCCGGCGCGGCCTTCGGGATCCGCGCGGGCGAGCCCTCGGCCGCGGACCCCGGCTGGGGGTCGGCCTCGGTGGTGACCATGGTCAAGCACTGGCCCGGCGGCGGCACCGGCGAGGGCGGGCGCGACGCCCACTACGGCTTCGGCAAGTTCGCCGTCTACCCGGGGCGCAACGAGGCCGAGCACCTGGCGCCCTTCACCGAGGCCGCCTTCCGCCTCGACGGCCCCACCGGCTGCGCCGGCGCCGTCATGCCCTACTACACGATCTCCTGGGGCTACCGCGCCCCGGACGGGGCCGTCCTCAACGACGGGTCCGACGGCGCCGTCCCGCGCGCCAACTCCTACAACCGGGTCATCATCGACGACATGCTGCGGCGCCGCTACGGCTTCGACGGCGTCGTGTGCACCGACTGGGGCATCACCGCCGACCCGGATCCGCAGATGAGCAATTTCGGGCAGCGCTGCTACGGGGTGGAGGACCTCGGCGTCGCCGAGCGCCACCGCCTGGCCATCGACAACGGCGTCGACCAGTTCGGCGGCAACAGCGAGGCCGCCCCCATCATCGAGGCCCACCGCCTCATCACCGAGCGCGACGGCGAGGCTGCGGCCCGGGCGCGCTTCGAGGCCTCGGCCGCCCGACTGCTGCGCGCCTTCTTCCGCGCCGGCCTGTTCGAGAACCCCTACCTCGACCCCGCCGTCTCCGCCGCCACGGTGGGCTGTGAGCCCTTCGCCGAGGCGGGGCGCGCCGCCCAGCGCGACAGCCTCGTCCTGCTCAAGAACGCGCCCGGGGCCGACGGCGCCCCCGCGCTGCCGCTGGGCGGGCGCGCCCAGCGGGTGTGGGTGCCCGTCCGGCGCATCGAGGAGCGGCTGGGCTTCATGCGCCTGACCGAGCCGGCCCACGACGTCGACCCCTTCGTACCGGCCGCCTGCCCGTACGAGCGGGCCGCCGACCCGCGCGACGCCGACGCCGCCGTCGTCTTCATCGAGTCGCCCCTGTGCGAGTCCTACTCGGCGGCCGACCGCGAGGCCGGGGGCAACGGCTACCTGCCCATCAGCCTGACCTGGGCCCCCTACACGGCCGACGCCGCCCGCGAGCGCTCCATCGCCTCCGGGGACTTCCGCGAGCGGGACCGCCCGGACCGCTCCGTGAGGGGCAAGCGGGCGCGGGTCGCCAACGCGGGCGACCTGGAGCTCGTGGCCCGGGCGCGCCGGGCCATGGGGGACCGGCCCGTCGTCGTGGTCGTCCGCATGCACAACCCGGCGGTCCTGACCGAGCTCGAGCCGCTGGCCGACGCCGTCGTCGTCGACTTCGGCGTGTCCCAGGAGGCCGTGTGGGACCTCGTGCGCGGCGCCTTCGAGCCCAGCGGGCTCCTGCCGGTGAGGCTGCCGGCCTCCATGGAGGCCGTCGAGCGCCACTGCGAGGACCTGCCCTTCGACTACGAGCCCTACACCGACTCCGCGGGGCACCGCTACGACTTCGGCTACGGCCTGAGCTGGGCCGGGGTCATCGAGGATGAGCGCACGAGGCGGTACACGGCGCCGGGCGGGGCCTGAGCCGGGCGCGGGGCGCGCACGGCGGCGGCCCCTCCCCGGCCCGGCGCTCCACCCGATACGACCCGGCGTTCTGCATGGTTCGAACCCGGCGTTCTGCATGGTTCGAACCAGGCGTTTTGTATGATAGGGCGGTGAAGTACCTTCGGAGAAGACTTGACGACTACCTCGACGAGGTCTTCCCGGCCCTGCCCGCGATCGCCATTGACGGCGCCAGGGGAGTCGGCAAGACCGAAACGGCTCGGCGCCGGGTCGCCGCGGTCTTCCGGCTCGACGAGGCCGAGAGCGCGCGGCTGCTGGCCGCCGGCGGCAGGAGCGTGCTCGAGTCCGAGCCGAGCGTTCTGCTCGACGAGTGGCAGAAGTACCCGGTCGTGTGGGACTGGACGCGCCGAATGGTCGACGACCACGCCCCCACCGCCATTTTGCTGACCGGCAGCGCAACGCCCCGCGTCGGCGCCGCCTCCCACTCCGGCGCCGGCCGGATCGTGTCCGTGCTCATGCGGCCCATGTCCCTGACCGAGCGCGGTGCGGCGCCGGGCGGACTGCGACTGATGGACCTCTTCGCGGGAGCATCCGGATACACCGCTGAGAGCCCGCTCGGCCTGACCGACTACGTCGAGGAGATCACCGCCTCCGGCCTGCCGGGGATCCGCGGTCTTCCGCCGCGCCTGCGGAGGATACAGCTGGACTCGTACATCACCAGGATCGTCGATCGCGACCTGGAGGAGCAGGGGGCGCTGCTCCGCCGGGCCCAGACGCTCCGCAACTGGATGCGGGCCTATGCCGCGGCGTCGTCGACGACGGCCTCCTACACGGCGATACTGAATGCGGCCACGGCGGGAGTGACCGATAAGCCGGCGCGATCGACCACCGAGAACTACCGGGACCTCCTGTCGCAGATCCGGGTCCTCGACCCGGTCCCGGCGTGGACTGCGGCGCTCACGCCCATGCCCCGCCTCAAGGTCGCTCCCAAGCACCAGCTCGTCGACCCGGCGATCGCGGCGCGCCTGCTCGGGCTCGATGCGCACGGCCTGCTCGGGGGGATCCCCGGCGCCGGGGAGTCGCTCGGCCAATTGTTCGAGTCCTTGGCGACGCTGTGCGTCAGGGCGGATGCGATATCCGTCGACGCGGCGGTCGGCCACCTGCGCACCCGCAACGGCGACCACGAGGTCGACCTGGTGGTCGAGGACCCCGAGGCGCGGGTGGTCGGCATCGAGGTCAAACTGGCGCGCGAGGTCGAGGACCGGGACGTCCAGCACCTGTGCTGGCTCCGCGACCGGATCGGCGAGCGCTTCGCCGCCGGCGTCGTCCTCACCACCGGTCCGTACGCCTACCAGCGCCCCGACGGCATCTGGGTGGTCCCCCTGGCGCTCTTCGGCTGAGGGCCGCGGCGCCGGGCGGGGCCCGGGTCGGGCCGCCCGCCGCCCGACGGTAGGGTGGGGGCATGCTCACCCGCATCGACCTGCGCGACACCGACCCGGACGCCCGCGACCTCGCCGCGATCCTGCCCCGCGCCGACCTCGACGTGGCCGCCGCCCTGGAGTCGGTCGCCCCCCTCATCGAGGACGTGCGCGCCCGCGGGGCCGCCGCCCTGCGCGACGCCGCCGAGCGCTTCGACCACGTGCGCCCCGAGCACCTGCGGGTGCCCGCGAGCGCGATCGAGCGCGCGCTGGCGGACCTCGACGCGTCCGTGCGCGAGGGCCTGGAGCTGTCCATCGCCCACAACCGCGCCGGTCACGCCGCCCAGCTGCCCGTCGAGCGCGTCACCGAGGTCGTCCCGGGCGGGCGGGTCGTCCAGCGCTGGATCCCGGTGCGCCGCGTGGGCCTGTACGCGCCGGGGGGCCTGGCCGTCTACCCCAGCTCGGTGGTCATGAACGTCGTCCCCGCCCAGGTCGCCGGCGTGGAGCGGATCGCGCTGGCCTCCCCGCCGCAGGCGGCCTTCGGCGGCCTGCCCCACCCCACCATCCTGGCGGCCTGCGGCCTGCTGGGGGTGGAGGAGGTCTACGCCGTCGGCGGGGCCCAGGCCATCGCCATGTTCGCCTACGGGGCGGCCGACGACGACGCCCCGACCGCTGGCCGCCTGGCCGACGCCGCCGGCCCGACCCGCCCGGCCGGCCCGGCTCCCGCTGGCGCCGGCGGGGACGTCCTGTGCGAGCGGGTCGACGTCGTCGCCGGGCCCGGCAACGTCTACGTGGCCGCCGCCAAGCGGGCGGTGCGGGGCGCGGTCGGCATCGACGCCGAGGCCGGCCCCACCGAGATCGCCGTCCTGGCCGACGCTGGGGCCGATCCCGAGCTGGTGGCCGCCGACCTGCTGTCCCAGGCCGAGCACGACCCCAACGCCGGGAGCGTGCTCATCACCGACTCCCCGGCCCTGGCCGACGCCGTCGACGCCGCCCTGGAGCGTCGGGCCGGGGCCACCCGGCACGCCGGGCGGGTCCGCGCGGCCCTGACCGGCCCGCAGTCGGGCGCCGTCCTGGTGCGCGACGCGGACCAGGGCCTGGCCGTCGCCGACGCCTACGCCGCCGAGCACCTGGAGATCCACACCAGCAACGCCCCCGCCCTGGCCCGGCGCGTGCGCAACGCCGGGGCCGTCTTCGTGGGCCCCTGCTCGCCGGTGCCGCTGGGCGACTACCTGGCCGGCTCCAACCACGTCCTGCCCACCGGGGGCACCGCGCGCTTCGCCTCGGGCCTGAGCGTCATGGCCTACCTCAAGGCCGTCCAGCTCATCGAGTACGACGCCGCCGCCCTGGAGGCCCTGGCCGGTCCGCTGACCGCCCTGGCCGAGGCCGAGGACCTGCCCGCCCACGGCGAGGCCGTCCGGGCCCGGCTCGGCTGAGGGGCGCGCGTGCGCCTCGGCCCCGGTCGGGCGTCGGTGGCCCGCAGGGACGCGCTGCGGCTGGGCGGGCTCGCGCTGGGCGGACTCGCCCTGGCCGGCTGCTCCGACGGGCCGGATCCCTCCCCCCGGGAGGGGGATCTGGTCCTCCTCGACGTCGCCGACGACGACGGCGCCCCGCTCGACCTGGACGGGCTGCGGCAGATCCAGTCCAACGGGGCCGGGGAGGACGGGTGGGACGACCAGCTGCTCGACGCCGACACCCTGCGGGTGGTGACCCACGCCCCCCTGGAGGAGTCGGAGGAGGCCACCTGCCAACTGCGGGTGCCCGCCGGGCGCGCCTGCGCCCTGACCCTGTCGTGGCCCACCTCCCACGGCTACTCCGCACTGGTCGCCGACATCCCCGGGCCGGGCCGTCACGCCCTGGCCGAGCTGGCCGCCCGCTCCCTCCACGAGCGCCAGGACCGGCGCCTGGGCCCGCTGGAGGCGGCCGACCCGGACGCCGCCGCGGCGGTGCGCGACCTGCGCCAGAAGACCGGGGCGGCGCTGGAGGCCTGCACGGCCGAGGCGGCCGGACCGGCCCGGGCGCGCGCCGGGGCGCTCGCCCTGGAGGCCGCCGCCTCCGCCCAGCTCGCCCTGGACGGGGCGTGCGCCGCGCTGGCGCCCTCCGACGCCCTCATCGGCGTGACCCTTACCCGGCCCCCCGATGAGGCCGAGGTGGAGCGGATCGCCGCCCTGGCGGGGCCGGGCGGGGCGGGGGCGCGCCTGGTCGTTGAGGACCCGCTGGACGACGGGCTCATGCGGCAGTGGCGGGGGGCCCTGGACCGCCTGCGGGGGGCCGGCGTGCTCGCCGTCGTCCAGGTCTGCGACTCCCAGGCGCTGGACGAGGGCTCCGACGACGACTTCGACGCGCGCCTGGCCGCCCTGATCGCCGGGCTCGGCGGGGCCGGGGCCTGGGAGACGGGCAATGAGCTCGGCGGGTCGTGGACCGGGGACCGGGCCGTGGAGCGGACCGTGCGGGCCGCCCGCGCCCTGCGCGACGACCCCGCCACCGCCGGCGCCCCGCGGCTGCTCACGCTGTACTACCAGCTGGGCCAGGACGACGCCGAGCACTCCCTGCTGACCTGGGTGGGGGACAATCTGAGCGAGGAGCTGGTGGGGCTGACCGACGTCGTCGGACTGTCCGTCTACCCGCAGTGGCATCCGCTGGGGACCGCCGCCGACCGGGTGCTCGAGGCCCTCGGCGCCGCCCTGCCCGGACGGCGCCTGGCGGTCAGCGAGCTCGGCTACGGGGCGGAGGACCTGGACGACGGGCCCTGGTGGTTCGGTTCGGCCCAGGACGCGGCGGCGGCGCGCACCGCCGTCGCCGAGCACGTCACCGCCGCGGCGCTGGGGCGCGAGGGGGCCTGGGGCGCCCCCTTCTGGTGGTACTACCTCCAGGACGAGGCGCCGGGGGCCCGGGGCGGCCCCGTCTCCGGCACCCTGGCCGAGGTGGCCGCCCGCGCGCGGGGGAGCGGGTGAGGCGGCGAAAGATCTTGTGGGAGGGGGAGTCGTCATGAGGACCGAGGCGCCCGTCGTCGTCGAGGGGCCGCCCGACGGGGACGTCGATGCGATCGTCGCGGCGGTGCACGAGGCCCTCGGCGCCGGGGGGATGATCCGGGTGCCCAATCCCCATGCGCCCGCTGTCCTCAGCAGGTTCGACGAGGAGATCAACCGGCGGGCGCGGGCCGAGTGCACCACCGCCGACGTCATTATCGAGCGGGCGCTCATCCACTACCTGCGCTCGGCGTGACGGGCCGGCGCCGCGCAGAGCCGGCCCCGGCCCGCCTCAGATCCAGTCGTTGCGGCGCATGATGATGTAGACGATGACGGTCGGCACGGCCACCATGACCGCGGCGGAGATCAGCCCCGAGGGCTGGCCTGCGCCCGGGTAGGGCACGTTGATGCCGAACCATCCCGTCACCAGCGTGGGCACCGAGATGACCGCCGCCCACCCGGCGAGCTTCTTCATGACGTTGTTGAGGCGCTGGTCCTGGAGGGACAGGTGGGTCTCGAAGACCGTGCCGATCATGTCCCGCAGGGACTCGGTCCACTCCGCGGCCCGCAGCACGTGGTCGGTCAGGTCGGCGTAGAAGGCGTCGAGCTCGCGGATCGAGTCCTCGCGGTGGCGCCACACCACGGAGACGACCTCCCGCATGGGCAGCACGATGCGCCGCAGCGTCACCAGCTTGGTGCGCACGTCGTAGGCGCGGCGCTGGAACTCCTGGGAGTGGGAGGCGGGGGAGGAGAACAGGTCGTCCTCCAGCTCCTCGATGGCGTCGTCGAGCTCCTGGACGGTCTCGAAGTAGCCGTCGACGACGACGTCGAGCAGGCCGTGGACGAGGGCCGGGGCGCCCAGGCGCAGGAGCCGGCGGTCGTTGTGCCACCGGCGCACGACGGGCTCCATGTCGAGGGCGCCGGTGCGCCTGACCGTGATGAGGCCGCCGGGGAAGGCGAAGCCCGCCACACGGCTGAGCTGGTCGTCCTCGTCGTCCGCGGTGGAGGCGAAGCCGGGCAGCGTGGCGTAGGTGACGAAGTACTGGTAGCCGTCCTCCTGGGAGGCCTTGGGCCTCTCGTAGGGGGCGACGGCGTCCTCCAGGGCGTTGCGGCCCACCCCCAGCTCCTCGGCCAGCAGGATCAGGTCCTGGCGGGTCGGTTTGACGATGTCCGCCCACAGGAGCAGGTCGGGGTCGGCCAGGGCGTCCTTGATGCCGTGGATGTCGGCGGGGGCGTCGGCGGGGACGCCGTCGCGCCAGGCGAGGGTGCGGAAGGAGACGGCCATGACCAGCATCCTCCCACGCGGGATCGGCCCGGCGGCGGGACCTTGGAGAACCGGGCCGCCCCGGGACGCCGTACGCGGGAGCGGGCCGGCGACCCGCCTACCGCAGCGCCACGTCCGCCTCCGGGGGACGCCGTACGCGGGGGCGGGCCGGCGGGCGGGCCGCAGGGCCCGGTCGGGGCGGTCCGGGCGCGCGCCGGGCCTCAGCGCTGGGCCAGGACGAAGGGGCGCACGTCCGCGGCCCCCGCCCGCAGCAGGAGCCTGCCGGCCACCGCCAGGGTCCAGCCCGAGTCCGTCCAGTCGTCGACGAGCACCACCCGCGCGCCCCGCAGGCGCGCCAGGGCGTCCGGCGACCAGGACTCCAGCGTCAGGGACCGGGCGACCTCCGCCAGGCGGAAGGCGGAGCCCACGTCGTGGCGCCCCGGCTCGCCCCGCGCCCCCACGATCCCCAGCGGCGCGGCCGACAGGGTGCGGGCGACGGCGCGGCCCAGCTGGCGCACCAGCCGCGGACGCCGGCGCGATTCGATAATGACGACGGCGAGCCCGCCCGCCCCGGCGCCCGTCCCGCCGTCGGCTCCGGACCCGGCTCCGGCGGGCGCCCCGGGCCCGGGGCCGCCGCCCGGTTCGGCGGGCGCCCCGCCCCCGGCGCCGCCCGGCTCCGACCCGCCCGCGATATCGGCCCCGAGCCGGCCGGCGACCTCCACCACCGCGTCCCGCAGGGCGAGGGGCACCTCGCCGTCGCCCTGCGCGCCGACCAGCTCGCGCAGCGGCCCGGACACGCCCAGGCCGTCCAATCGCCCCACCGCCATGCCGGGCCCGGGCCGCTCGGCCTGGGCGATCCGCCCCCGAAGGTCCCCCAGACCCAACCGCCCCATGCCGGCGGGCCACTGCCTGCGCGGCTCGACGACGACGCCGACGCGGTCCAGGGACCTCCGGGCGGCCGCCACCTCCTCCCGGCTCGCCGTCGGGCTCAGGTCCAGGCCCCCGCACAGGTCGCAGGACCCGCAGCGCCACGCGGGCTCCAGGTCCGGGTCGTCCAGGACCCCGCGCAGGAAGGCCATGCGGCACTGCGGCGCCGAAAGGTGCTCGTAGGCGAGCATGAGGCCCTGCTCGTCGGCCCGGGCCGCCTCCACGCGCGCGTATCGCTCGGCGTCGTAGACCCAGGGCCGGCCGGTGGTCCGCCAGCCCCCGCGCACGCGGCGCACCGCGCCGTCGACGTCGAGGACCTTGAGCATCGACTCCAGGCGCCCGCGCCGCAGGTGCGTGGCCGTCTCCAGCACCGAGGTGCTCAAGACCCCCTCGCCGTCCGCCCGCGCCGCCGCCAGCGCGTCCAGGACCGCGCGGACCTCGTCCTCGGGCGGGAAGCCCTGGGAGCCGAACCAGTCCCAGATGGCCCGGTCCTCCGCCCCGGGCAGCAGCACCACCTCGGCCCGCTCCACGCCGCGGCCGGCCCGCCCCACCTGCTGGTAGTAGGCCACCGGCGAGTTCGGCGCGCCGACGTGGACGACGAAGGCCAGGTCGGGCTTGTCGAAGCCCATGCCCAGCGCACTGGTCGCCACCAGCGCCTTGACCCGGTTGGCCTTGAGGTCCTCCTCCAGCCCCTCGCGCTCGGCCGCCTCCGTCCGGCTCGTGTAGGCGGCCACGTCGAGCCCGGCCTCGCGCAGGCGCTGGGCGACCTCGAGTGCGGCGCGCACGGTGAGGCAGTAGACGATGCCCGAGCCCGCCGTGGCGCGCAGGTAGTCGGTCAGCCAGGCCAGGCGGGTCGCCGCGTCGGGCAGGAGGAGGGCGCCCAGGTGGAGCGAGTCGCGCTCCAGGGTGCCGCGCAGGACGAGGACCTCGGGGGCCCGCTCGCCCGGGGCGCCCCCGGCCAGCTGCTCGGCCACGTCGTCGGTCACCCGCTGGTTCGCCGTGGCGGTGGTGGCCAGGACGGGCGTGCGCGGGGGCAGCTCGGCGAGCAGGGTGCGGATGCGCCGGTAGTCGGGGCGGAAGTCGTGCCCCCAGTCGGAGATGCAGTGCGCCTCGTCGACGACGACGAGCCCGGCGCCGGCCGCCAGGTGGGGCAGGACCTCGTCGCGGAAGACCGGGTTGTTGAGGCGCTCGGGGGACACCAGCAGGACGTCGACGTCCCCGGCGCGCACCTGCGCCTCGATCTCGTCCCACTGGGCGGCGTTGGCCGAGTTGATGGTGACGGCGTTGATGCCGGCGCGCCGGGCGGCGGCGACCTGGTCGCGCATGAGGGCCAGCAGCGGGGAGATGATGACGCTCGCCCCGGCGCCGGCGCGCGAGCCGGGGGAGGGGGTCGGGGCGCCGTCGACCCGCGGGCCCCAGCCCTCGCGCAGCAGGACGGTGGCCACGAGGTAGACGGCGGACTTGCCCCAGCCGGTGCGCTGAACCACCAGCGCCCGGCGCCGGCCGACGACCAGGGCCTCGATGGCGCGCCACTGGTCCTCGCGCAGCGCCGCGTCCTCGCGCCCCACCAGCGCGCGCAGGACGGACTCGGCGCGCTCGCGGATGGGGGAGGCGGGGCCGGTCGGGGCGGCGTCGGGATGGGCGTGAGACCCGGGCGGGCAGGCGGGGGCAGGGGGCTGCGGGCTCATGCCGTCACGCTAGCCCCGCCGCCCCCTTCGCCGAAACCGGTGGAAAAGACGCGCGAGACCGGCGGAAGCGACATGCGATTCGATGCATCCGGTTGCCCGCCGCCGCGCCCCCTCGCTCTCTGCTGCGCCCGCTTCACCTCCTGCTGCGCCCGCTTCACCCTCGGCTGCGCTCCTTTCCGTCTGCTGCGCCCCTTCGCCCTCCACTACGCTCTCTTTCCTCGTACAGTGAAGGGTGGAGGGGCGTAGTAGACGGAAAGAGGCGCAGCAGACGCGGGTCCGCGCTCCTGTGGTCGGCGGAGCGGTCGGCGGGGACGATCGGCGGTGCTGCCCGGAGCGCTGATGAAGCCGGTTCAAGCGGGTGCGCGGGTTGGTTGGCGGCTCATCGGGCGTGTCCGGTGGAGTCCTTGGCCGGGTGGTCGTCGGGGTCGGTCCTCGCGGGCGCGCCGGAGCTCCGCCACCGACCCCGGGCGCGTCGGGGCGCTCGGCGACCCCCATCGGATTCCGATTCTGGCGCTCTGGGAGGATCGTTCCGCCCCGCACCTCACCACATCGGCGTCGCAACCGCGGAATCATGCGGAAATCGCCGAGCGCATCCGGGGTGCTGGCCCGAACGATCCTCCCAGAGCGCCATTTCCCGCCTCAAACAGGCTCCGCGGGAGCCTTCTCCGCCTCATGGGGCCGCGCGACCCCTGTGGAGGCTCCGGCCGCGGCGATGCTGCGCGCCCGCACCCGGAGCGCCCGACCGGCGGCCCCCGCCGCCGCGGTCCGGGGCGTCGACGGGGCGGGAAGACAGGGCGGGAAAAGGTGGCCGGCGCATAACTTTCGGGTGCGTCGGCGGCGCTGCGCATCCGGGGAACGGCGTCATTGCGCCACTTCGTGACGGGAGGGGTGCGGGGCGGAGGGTGAAAGATATGCGCCGGCCACCTTTTTGAGCTGCCGGACCGCTCCGCCTGCGCCCCGCCCGCGCCCGCGGCGGGGTGAATGGGGCGGGCGGGGGTGGTTGCGGCAACGGTTCAGCGGCGGACGACGAACAAAATGTGATGCAAGGCATACAGGTTCCTGTTAAAGTGGCTTGACCCTTGCGAAGGGTGCCTGTAGATTCTCTTCCGTCAAAGATCAACAGGTACCGGTCAGAAAGGTGCCCTTCACGAACCAGGAGATCACCATGGACACGATCCGCACAGAACTTCACGAACGCCTCCACCGCCTCCACCGGCTCATGCGACGCCATCACATGGACCGCCGCCGCGGCGGCGGTCCGCTGGCGGACACCACCCGGGGGCGCGGCCGCGTGCTCGCCGCCCTCCAGATGCACAGCCCCATCCCCACCCGCGAACTCGCCTATCTGCTCGACATCCGTCAGCAGTCTCTCAACGAGCTGCTCCAGAAGCTTCAGGCCGACGGGCTCGTCGAGCGCAGGCCCTCGCCGACCGATCGGCGCGTCATGCTCGTCCACCTCACCGAGGCCGGGCGCGGCGCCAAGCTCGGCGACGAGGCCGCCGACTACCTGAACTCCCTGACCGATGAGGATGTCGCCTCCCTCACGGCCCTCCTCGACAAGGTCATCGCCGCTCTCGAGGAGCAGGTCGGCGCCGACGACGACGGGGACCCCGACGAGTGGATGGCCGAGGCCCGCCGCCGCATGGGCGACGAGCCCTTCGAGGCCATGATGCGCATGCGCGAGCACGGCTTCGGGCCCGGGCCCTTCGGGAGGCCGGGACCGGGACCCTTCGGCGGGCGCGGGCGAGGGCGCGGCTTCGGACAGCATCCCTTCGGCGGGCCCGGGCCCTTCGGAAGACCCGAACCGTTCGACGGCGGACCGGAGCCCTGCGACGAGCCGGGACCTTTCGACGGCGGGCCCGGGCCCTTCGGGAGACCCGAGCCGTTCGACGGCGGACCGGGACCCTGCGGCGGGCCCGGGCCCTTCGACGGGCCGGAGTGCGGCCCGGGGCCGCGGGGGCGCGCCGAGCGCCGGGAGTTCCACCGCCAGATGCGCCGCGCCCGCGCCCGGGCCCGCCGCGCCGGGTTCAGGGCGCGCCGCGCCTGGGTCCGGGCGCGCAGGCGCAAGGACCGGGAGTGACGAGGGCGGCTGGCCCCGCCGACCGCTGACCGTCCACAGGTCCGGATGGCACTGGCGGACAGGCGGCCTCTCCGGCCGTCGACCGCCGCTGCCCGCGGGCCCGGGTGGCGCGGGTGGCGCCCGCCCGCTGACCCGGCCGTGTCGCAGTGCGAGAAGAACGGTGGGCTCCGGCCGCGATCTGAGGTAGAACCCAGTCACCGGGCCCGCCGACCCCTGCGCGGCCGGACGCCGAGACTGGGAGGAACGTTGACATGATGGGGCACTCGCACGTCGTCTCCGGGGTAGCAGCCGGAATGGCCCTCTTCGGCACCGCGGCGCTGAGCATCCCCCCGCTCAGCGCCGGGGGGACCGTGACCACCGTCCCGCTGGGCGCCGGGCTCGGGGACCTGCCCCTGACCCACGTCGTCGCGGCGTCGCTCATCATGGGCGTCACGGCCCTCCTGCCGGACATCGACTCGCCCTCCTCCTCGGCCGCCACCGCGCTGCCCGGCGTCACCAGGCCCGTCAGCCGCATCATCGCCAAGGGAGGGCACCGGACCTGGACCCACAGCCTCGTGGGCTTCGCCATCGCGGCCTTCCTCACCTACGACCTCACCTTCTGGACCGTCACGGTCAACGGCGTCGACGTGCGCCCCGGCAACGGCGTCGTCCTGGGCCTGCTCCTGGCCATCGCCGCCCGCGGGCTCGGCGTGCCCCGCAATCGGGAGGGGACGCTGTGGGCCCTGTTCCTCATCGGCTTCGTCGTGGGGACGTGGGCGCTGGGGGAGAGCGCCCTGTGGTTCATGCCCGCGCTCGTCGCCGCCGGCATGTGGGTGCACCGCATCGGCGACGACATGACCACCCAGTCGGTGCACGGCCTCCTCTACCCGCTGTTCAAGACCCACCTGGCCGACCTGCCGGCCCTGCTGGGCGACGCCGGCAGCGGCCGGGAGCGCGTCCTGAGAGGCGTGATGTACGTCTACTGCCTGTACTGCTTCATCTACATGGTCGTCACCGGGCGCTGAGCACCGGGGCGGACGGCGGCCGACGCCGGAGCCCCGGCCCGCCCGTATCCGCCGGGCGGAGCACCGGGGCGGGCGGTAGCGCCCGGGGCCCGGTGGGGGCCGACGACGCCGGAGCCCCGGCCCGCCGGGATCGGCCGGGCGACGGTGCGAGGGCCGGCCATTGCATGCCGCGCCGCCGCCACAACAGGGGAGCCGTGAACCCCGCGGAGCGGGAATGATCCCGCCGCCGGGGAGCCGGTACCATCCTCAGCGCCGGCAGACCCGGCTTCGCGACACAGCCACGACAGGACCGCCATGACCGTTCAGATCCGCACCACCCACGTCGGCTCCCTGCCGCGCACCGACGACCTCCTGAAGGCCAACGCCGCCCACGCCGAGGGCCGCCTGGACGACGCCGGCCTGGCCGCCGTCGTGAGGGCCCAGACCGACGCCGTCGTCGCCCGGCAGACGGACATCGGCCTGAGCATCGTCAACGACGGCGAGTACGGTCACGCCATGACCCAGAAGGTCGACTACGGCGCCTGGTGGTTCTACACCTTCGAGCGCTTCAGCGGCCTGGAGGTCATCGACCCCGAGCGGGCCGCCGCCAGGCGCCCCGCCCCCGAGGGCAGACTCGAGCTCGACGCCATGACATCCCGGCGCGACTGGGTCGCCTACGCCGACGCCTACTCCGACCCCACCAGCGGCATCCACCTGGCCGGCGCCCCGGCGCCCGTCATCCCGGCGGTCACCGGCGAGCTGGCCTACACGGGCCGGCGGATCGTCGAGCGCGACGTCGCCGCCCTCAAGGCGGCGCTGGAACGGGCCGGCCGGCCCGTCGAGGAGGGCTTCCTCGCCTCTATCAGCCCCGCGGCCGCCGCCCGCATCGGCAACTACCACTACGAGGACGACGAGGCCGCCGTGTGGGCGTGGGCCGAGGCCCTGCGCGAGGAGTACCTGGCGATCACCGGCGCCGGGCTCGCCGTCCAGATCGACGCCCCCGACCTGGCCGAGTCCTGGGACCAGTTCGAGGTCGCCCCCGACCTGGAGGACTACCGCCGCTTCTCCGCCGTGCGCATCGAGGCCCTCAACCACGCCCTGAGGGGCATCGACCCCGCCCGGGTGCGCTACCACGTGTGCTGGGGCTCGTGGCACGGCCCGCACTCCACCGACCTCGGCTTCGACAAGATCGTCGACCTGGCCCTGAGCGTGAACGCCGACGGGCTGAGCTTCGAGGCGGCTAACGTCCGCCACGAGCACGAGTGGAGGATCTGGAGGGACGTGGCCCTGCCCGAGGGCAAGTACCTCATCCCCGGCGTCGTCTCCCACGCCACCAACGTGCTGGAGCACCCCGAGCTCGTGGCCGACCGCATCGAACGCTTCGCGTCCCTGGTCGGCCCCGAGCGGGTCGTGGCCTCCACCGACTGCGGCCTGGGCGGGCGCGTCCACTCCCACATCGCCTGGTCCAAGCTGGAGTCCCTGGTCCAGGGCGCCCGCCTGGCCTCGCAGCGCTTCTGAGGCGCCCGGCCCCGCCGTCGTCAGGCGCCGATGGCGACCCGTTGCGGCCACCACTGGCCCGTCGGCGGCGGCGGTCCGGCCGGGTCCCAGATGCCGGGGACGTGGCGGCCGCACCGCGGGCAGGCGCCGTCGGGCGTGATCCGGTAGTCGGCGACCCGGTAGCCGACGCGGTCCACCAGGAGATCCCCGCAGCCGGCGCAGCGGGTGGTGGCGCCGTCGCGGGTGCGCACGTTGCCCAGGTAGACGTGGGCGATCCCGGCGTCGCGGGCGATGGCGCGGGCCCGCTCCAGGGTGGAGGCCGGCGTGCGCGGGGCATCCAGCATCCGGTGCGCCGGGTGGAAGGCCGAGAAGTGCACGGGCACCTCCTGCCCGAGCTCGGACACGATCCAGGCGCACTCGGCGGCGATCTCGTCGTCGGAGTCATTGCGCCCGGGGATGAGCAGGGTGGTGATCTCCAGCCAGGTGCCCAGCCCCCTCACCCTCACGAGGGTGTCGAGCACGTCGTTCAGGCGCCCGCCGGTCACGCGCCGGTAGAAGTCGTCGGTGAAGCCCTTGAGGTCGATATTGGCGGCGTCGACGGCGCCGAAGAGCTCGTCGCACGGTCCGGGGCTGATCCATCCCGCGGAGACGGCCACGGCCAGCAGCCCCGCCTCGTGGCAGGCGACGGCGGTGTCGATGGCGTACTCGGCGAAGACGATCGGGTCGTTGTAGGTGAAGGCCACGCCCGCCGCGCCCACGTCGGCCGCGGCGGCGGCCAGGGCCCGGGGCGCGGCCGGGGCGGCCAGGGTCTCGAACTGCCGGGAGGTGGAGATCTCCCAGTTCTGGCAGTACTTGCACGCCAGGTTGCAGCCCGCCGTCCCGAAGGACAGGATCGTCGAGCCGGGCAGCACGTGCGCCAGGGGCTTCTTCTCAATGGGGTCCAGGACGAAGCCGGAGGAGCGCCCGTAGGTGGTCAGCACAATGGCGTCCCCGACGCGGGCCCGCACGAAGCAGAACCCGCGCTGGCCGTCGCGCAGGGTGCACCGGCGCGGGCACAGCTCGCAGCGCAGCCGCCCGTCCGGCATGGCCCGCCACCACCGGGCCACGTGGCGGGGCCCGTCGGCGCGCTCGTCAGCGGGCGGCGCCCCGGCGGCGGGCGCCCTCATGGTCGTCGCCCCCGCGTCCCGTCCGGGACGACGCCGGGCGCGGCCTCCTGCCAGGCGGTCACCGTGTAGGTCTCGACGACGACGTCGCGCCCCCAGTAGTCGGCGGGCAGACCGGCCTTGCGGCGCAGGCGGGCCAGGAAGTCGGCCGGGTCGGGCAGCTGCTCCCACACCTGGGGCAGGAAGGTCGCGCGGCGGCCGCAGGCCGACAGGACGACGCCGTCGACGCCGGGGCGCAGGCGGGCCAGGAGCTCGGCCTCGTCGGCCGCCGGCAGGGCAGCCGGGACGGACAGGACGGAGACCTCCACGACGGTGTCGTCCAGCTCGCGCGCGGTCAGGGGCGCGAAGCGGGGGTCGTGCAGGGCGGCGGCGACGGCGTTGGCCTCCACGTCCGCGCGCAGCGGGCGGCGGGCCTCGAGGCTGCCGATGCAGCCGCGCAGGGCCCCGCCCGGGGCGCGCCCCGAGGTCAGGGTCACGAAGCTCGCCCCGGGCGCGTCCAGCCAGGCGGCGTGCGCGGCGACTCCCGGGGCGGCGTGCGCCGCGGCCCCCGGGGCGGTCCGCCGGGCGGCGGGGCCGGCCGGGTCGGGGCGGGCGGCGTCCGGGGTGGAGGGGCCGGTCGGGCCGGCCGGGTCGAGGCGGGCGGCGATGGCGCCGCGGGCCAGGGGCAGGAGGACCAGGCCGGCGTCGGCGGGCGGGACGGGGGCGGACGCGGCGTCGGCGGGCGGGGTCATGGCGGGCATCTCTACTCCTCGTAAAAGGCGACGGCGGCGTAGCCCACCACCCGGGCGGGGTCGCCGATGGTGTCGGCGGAGGTGGCCGCCCCGAGCAGGCGCGGGCGCAGGCCCCTCTGGCCGGCGGCCAGCAGGAGGGCGTTCACGCCGGTGGCGCCGCAGGCCTCCTCGTGGTCGATGTCGGCGCGCAGCGCCAGAATGCGCTCAATGGTCGCGTCGTCCACCCGCCGGGCCTCGGTCTGGGGCAGGTAGTGGGACAGGTCCGAGCTGACCACCACCAGGGTGTCCGGGCTCCCCAGGAAGGGGAGGATCGCCTCGGCGGCCCGGTCGGGGGCGACCCAGCCCACGGCCAGGGGCACCACGTCCGCCCCGGGCAGGACGGTGGCCAGGAAGGGGAGCTGGACCTCCAGGGAGTGCTCGGCGGCGTGGACGTCGGGGCGGGTGACCACCAGCCCGGTGACGGCCAGCGCCTCGATCTGCGGGGGAACCTCCACCGTCACGGGGCCCAGCGGGGTGTCCATGGCCCGGCAGCCGGGCAGGGCCAGGGCGCGCACGCCCACCCGGTGGGTGGGCCCCAGCATGACGACCCTGCGGACCCGCCCGCGCAGGGCCCCGGCCCGCGCCCAGGCCAGGGCGGCGGTGGGGCCGGAGTAGACGTAGCCGGCGTGGGGGACGATGAGCGCCGCGGGGGCGGGGGCGCCGTCGCCGGCCGCGGGGCGCGCCGCCTCCAGCATGGCCTCGACGTCGGCCCGCAGGCGGGCGGGCTCGGCGGGGTAGAACAGGCCCGCCACCGCCGGCGGACGCACCTGCTGGGACTGTGGTGGTTGACTCATGAGGATCGCGCTCCCTGGATCGCCCGGCGCCTCCAGGCTACCCGCACGGCCCGCCCCGCGGGGCCGATAGCGCGGGGCGGAGCGGCGCCGGCGGGCGCCGAGGAGCGCCCCGGGGCGCCCGCGACGGCGGCGACGGCGGGCGCGGGCGGGTCCCGAAATGGCATCGTTCACGGTTGAGCTGCACGGGCGGGTCCCGGCGGGCGGGGCGGGGCGCGGGAGGGGACCGTAGACTCCCGTGCGTGAGCACTCTTCCCCTGCGCCCCGGCCTCGAGGGCGAGGAGCCCTACGGGGCGCCCGAGCTCGACGTGCCCGTGCGGCTCAACGTCAATGAGAACCCCTACGCGCCCTCCCCGGCCGTCGTCGAGTCCATCGCCCGGGCCGCCGCCGGCGCCGCCGGCCGCCTCAACCGCTACCCCGACCGCGACTTCCCCGCCCTGCGCCGGGCCCTGGCCGACTACCTCGCCGTCGAGTCCGGGGTGAGGCCCGACTGGGAGGGCGTCTGGGCGGCCAACGGCTCCAACGAGGTCATGCTCCACGTGCTCCAGGCCTTCGGCGGCCCCGGCCGGGCCTGCCTGTCATTCACCCCCACGTACTCCATGTACCCCGAGTACGCGCGCGACACCCTCACCGACTACGTCACCGGGCCGCGCCGGGCGGACTTCACCCTCGATGCGGCCGCCGTCGCCGCCGCCATCGAGCGCGTGCGCCCCGCCGTCGTCCTGCTGGCCAGCCCCAATAACCCCACCGGCACCGTCCTGCCCCTGGACGACGTGCGCGCCGTCCTGGAGGCCGCCCGCGGCCGCGGGCCCGCGGGCGCGGACGGCGCCGCCGACGCCGTCGTCGTCATCGACGAGGCCTACGGCGAGTTCCGCCGCCCCGGCGTGCCCAGCGCCCTGGAGCTGCTCGCCGAGTCCGACGCCGCCGGGCCCCGCCACCCGCACCTGGCGGTGGCCCGCACCATGAGCAAGGCCTTCGGCATGGCCGGGCTGCGTCTGGGCTACCTCGCCGCGTCCCGCGAGCTGGTCGACGCCCTGCGCGTCGTGCGCCTGCCCTACCACCTGTCCGCCCTCACGCAGGCGGCGGCCCTGGCGGCCCTGGACCACCGCGAGGAGCTCATGGGCCAGGTCGCCTCGCTGCGCTCCGAGCGCGACGCCCTGGTGGCCTGGCTGCGCGGCCGGGGGTGCACCGCCCACGAGTCCGACGCCAACTTCGTGCTCTTCGGGCCCTTCGAGGACCGAGACGCCGTCTTCGCCGCCCTGCTCGAGCGCGGCGTCCTCATCCGCGTCGTCGGCCCGGAGGGGTACCTTCGGGTCAGTATCGGCACGCCCGACGAGATGGAGGCCTTCCGCTCCGCCCTCGACGGCGTCCTGGCGGGCACCCGCCCCCCGGGCGCCGCGCGCGGCCGCGGAACGGCCGTGAAAGAGCCGCGCAAGGGCACGAGGGAGAGGAACCCATGAGCCGCACCGCCCGCATCGAACGCACCACCAGCGAATCGTCCGTCCTCGTCGAGCTCGACCTGGACGGCACCGGCCGCACGGACGTGTCCACCACGGTCCCCTTCTGGGACCACATGCTCACGGCGCTGGGCAAGCACTCGCTGATCGACCTGAGGGTGCGCGCCACCGGCGACACCGACATCGACGTCCACCACACCGTGGAGGACACCGCCATCTGCATCGGCGAGGCGCTGCGCGTCGCCCTGGGCGACAAGCGCGGCATCACCCGCTTCGGCGACGCCCTCGTGCCGCTGGACGAGGCCCTGGCCCAGGCCGTCGTCGACGTGTCGGGACGGCCCTACCTCGTCCACGACGGCGAGTCCGAGGCCTTCGTCCACCACCTCATCGGCGGCCACTTCACCGGGTCGATGGTCCGCCACGTCCTGGAGGCCATCGCCCACCACGCCGGGATCTGCCTGCACGTGCGCGTCATCTGCGGGCGGGACCCCCACCACATCGCCGAGGCCGAGTTCAAGGCCCTCGCCCGCGCCCTGCGCGCCGCCGTCCAACCCGATCCCCGCGTGGACGGAATCCCCTCGACCAAGGGAGCCCTGTAATGCACGACGACAAGCACGACGACCGCGACCCGCTCGACGGCCCCCGCGACGGCGACGACATCGACGCCGCCTTCGCCGCCCTCGTCGAGGGCCTGGACTTATCCGCGGACGAGGGGGTCGGGCCCGCCGAGCCCGGTGTCGTCGAGCCCGACGCCCCCCGGCCCGGGCCCGCCGGCCCCGGCCCCTCCGGCGCCGGCGGGCGCAACGCCACGGGCGGCGTCGTCCACGCGCCCACCTCCGACGAGGTGCCCCACAACTCCTACTCGGCGCCCGGGCCCGCCGAGGCGGCGCCCGAGGCGCCCAAGGCGATCAAGATCGCCGTCGTCCTGACCCCCCTGGCCAGCGCCAGCGCGCTGGCGGCCCTGTGCGCCATGAGCGACCTCGACTGCACCATCGTGCCGGCCCGCTCGGGCGCGATCGCCGTCAAGGAGTTCGTCTCCGCCCACGCCGAGTGGGACGTGGCCGAGCTCCTCGGCGGCGTCGAGACCGAGCCCGCCGAGGCGGCCGAGCTCGCCAAGGCCCTGTCTCGCCTGTCCCGCGGCGGCGTCGTCCTCATGACGGCGGACCTGGCCACCGACGTCGGCATCGAGTCGGGCCTGTCGGGCACGATCACGGCGCGCCGCTACGAGGACGGCTCCGCCGGCGAGGAGGCCAGCTCGGGCCTGCTGCTGTCCGCCGTCGACCAGGTCGTCGAGGACATCCTGCTGGGCATCGTCAAGGCCGACGCCGTCGACGGCGCCCTGCGCGCCGGCGAGGTCACCCCCGGCCGGGCCATGCGCTGGTTCGGGCGGGGCCTGCGCGGCCGGCGCGACGGGAGGGACTGAGCCCCGCGCGGGCGGGCGCGCTCACGAGGCGGCCAGGGCGTCGGAGAGGGTGAGGAAGACAGTGCCCTCCGCCAGCATCGCCGGGACGGCCGCCCGGTAGCCGGCGCCCGTGCCGGCGTCGGGCTGATTCATGTGGGAGATGACCACGTCGCCCGGCCCGGCCCGGCCGACCTCCGCCTCGACGGTGTCGGCGGGGAAGGTGGCGCCGCCGTCGCCGTTGATGGAGAAGCCCGCGGCCCTCAGTCCCAGCCGGGCGGCGATGGCCAGGGCGACGTCGTCCCAGTGCGCGGTGCCGGGCCGGAAGAAGCGCGGCGCCCGGCCGGTGCGCTCGGTCAGGGCGGCCTGGTTGCCCATGATCTCGTCCCACACCTCTCCCGCGTCGGCCGTGCCCGGGATGCCGTAGGCGGACGCCCCGGTCACCGACAGCGGCAGGTGCGAGGTGCCGTGGTTGGCGATCTCCACCGTCGGGCAGGCGGCGAGCCGGTCGGTCAGGTCCGGGTTCGCCTCGACCCACCGGGAGTTGAGGAAGGCGGTGAAGGGGACCTGCCGGGAGATGAGCATGTCGACCAGGTCGATGTCGACCCCGGAGCCCCCGGGGCCTCCGCAGGCGTCCAGCGTCAGGCACACGCCCCCGGCCGCGGTGCCCGACACGATGCCCTCGCCGACCATGTCGAACCAGGCGGGCCGCCGGTCGGCGAACTCGGCGACGATCTCCTCGCGCGAGGGGACGCCCGGCGTCGGGGAGGCCGACGGCGTCGGAGCCGGGGAGTCCGCGGGTGCGACGGGGGAGGGGGAGTCCGCGGCCGTCGGGTCGGCGGGGGCGGCGGATGCGGGGGCCGTCGGGGCCGCGGCGCGGGAGGCGGCGGGGCCGGAGGCGCACGCGCCCAGTCCGGCCAGCGCCGCGGTGGTCAACAGGCCCCGGACGACGGTGCGGCGCCGGGGCGGTGGTGCGGGGAGCATGGGGCCGATCCTGCCACCTCCCGCCCGCCGGGGCGCACGGCGCCGGGGCCCGGCGCCCCGGGGGGCCCGCCCCGCCGGGCGCCGCGGGCCCCGCGCCCGGTAGGGTGGGCGCATGAGCCAGCCCCGGGTCGTCGTCCTGTCCTACGGCAGCGGTAATGTGCGATCCGCCGTGCGCGCCCTGGAGCGCGTGGGGGCGGACGTCGAACTGACCGCCGACCCGGACGACGTCGCCGGCGCCGACGGCCTCGTGGTCCCCGGCGTGGGCGCCTTCGCCTCCGTCATGGACCAGCTGCGCGCCGTCGGCGCCCCCCGGCTCATCGACCGCCGACTGGCGGGCGGACGCCCCGTGCTGGGGATCTGCGTGGGGATGCAGGTGATGTTCGACTCCTCGACCGAGCACGCCGGCCCCGGGCGGAGCTCGCAGGGCCTGGGGCAGTGGCCCGGCACCGTTGAACGGCTCCGGGCCGAGGTCGTCCCGCACATGGGATGGTCGCTCGTGCGCCCGCCCGCCGGAACCGTCCTGTTCGACGGCGTGGAGGACGAGCGCTTCTACTTCGTCCACTCCTACGCCGCCAAGACGGACCCCGCCGTCCTCCTGGGCCCGGGACCCTCCCGCCCGCCGCTGACCACCTGGGCCACCCACGGAGAGGACTTCGTGGCCGCCGTCGAGAACGGGGCCCTGACCGCCACCCAGTTCCACCCCGAGAAGTCCGGCGACGCCGGAGCCCGGCTCCTGCGCAACTGGCTCACCACTCTCTGACCCGTCGCGGGCGCGCAGGCGCCCGCCGCCGACCCGAAGGACTCGCCGCCATGCTCACGCTCCTGCCCGCCGTTGACGTCGCCAACGGCAAGGCCGTCAGACTGCTCAAGGGACAGGCCGGAACCGAGACCGACTACGGCGACCCCCTGGACGCGGCCCGCCACTGGGCCGAGGCCGGCGCCCGGTGGATCCACCTGGTCGACCTCGACGCGGCCTTCGGCCGCGGCTCCAACGCCGAGCTCCTCGCCCGCATCGTCGGCGAGGTCGGCGTCAAGGTCGAGCTGTCCGGCGGCATCCGCGACGACGCCTCCCTGACCCGGGCCTTGGAGGCCGGCGCCGCCCGCATCAACCTCGGCACCGCTGCCCTGGAGGACCCCGAGTGGACCGAGCGCGTCATCTCCGACCACGGCGGCCTCATCGCCGTGGGCCTGGACGTGCGCGGCTCGACGCTGGCCGCCCGCGGCTGGACCAAGGAGGGCGGCAACCTGTGGGAGACCCTGGAGCGCCTCAACGCCGCGGGCTGCTCGCGCTACGTCGTCACCGACGTCACACGCGACGGGACCCTGACGGGCCCCAACCTCGAGCTGCTGCGCGCCGTCGCCTCGTTCAGCCCCGCCCCCGTCGTCGCCTCCGGGGGTATCGCCGGCCTGGAGGACATCGCCGCCCTGGCCGCCCTGGTCCCCCAGGGCGTCGACTCCGCCATTATCGGCAAGGCCCTGTACAACGGCGACTTCACCCTCCAGCAGGCCCTGGCCGTCGCCGACGGCGCCCGGGTCGAGGACGTGCGCCCGTGAGCGGATCCGCCGCCGACCCCGCTCACCCGGCGCGGGATCGGGCCGGGGCCGGGGGCGGGGGCGCGCCCGGCGGTCGTGAGGCGGGCGCAGCCGGCGGCCGCGAGCCCCTGCCCCTGGCCGCCACCGACGCCCAGGTGCGGGCGGCCCTGGCGGCGCGGGCCAAGATGGAGCGGCTCCTGGCCGCCCCCACGCCCTTCGCCTCCGACGACGGCTCCGCCGACCCGGCGGTCACGGCCGCCCTGGAGGACACCGAGTCGGAGCGCCACCTCCGCCTCGACCGCCTCTGGGCGGCGCTAACGGCCGGCCGCCTCATCGTCCCCGTCGCCGCCCACGCCCGCCCGGGCCGCGGCGCAGCCGGCCGGGCCGACGATTCCGGCCGGGCGGGCGCGCCCGAGTCCGGGACCCGCGCCGAGGACCCCGCCCGGGACGCCGCCGCCCTCGCCGTCGACCTCCCCGACGGGCGCACCGCCCTGCCCGTGTTCACCAGCGCGGCCGCCATGACCGCCTGGCGCCCCGACGTGCGGCCGGTGCCGGTCGACCCGCGCCGCGCCGCCCGGCTGGCCGTCCTGGAGACCGACCGGCTGTGGATCCTCGACCCCGGCACCCGCGACCTGCGCCTGCCGCGCCCCGCCGTCGTCGCCCTGGCCGACGGGCGGGACTGGGCGCCGTCCTGGCGCAACGAGCCGGTCCAGCGGGAGATCGCCGCCCGGCTCGGCGCCGTGGAGGGCGTGGCCGGCGTCGCCTTCGAGCCCGGCGCCGCCGTCGAGCTGCGGATCTTCATCCGCGTCGAGGTCTCCGGCGGCGCGTCCGCCGTCGCCGCGACCATGGAGGCCTGCCGGCGCGCCATGGCCGACCCGGCCTGGGCCGATCTCGTCGACGCCGTCGAGCTGTGCCCGCTGCCCGGCTGAGGCGCCCCGCGGGCGTCCCGCGACGAGCCTGAGCCGCGCTCGCGGAACCGGGCGTGCTATGAGGCTCCCCGGGGTAGTCTGTGAGTGCCGTTACTCGTCTTCCGCACAGGGGCCGCCCGCCATGACATCCCGCTTCCCCAAGGCCCTGGCCGTCGTCGTGCTCGTGCTGGCGACGGCTCTGAGCGGCTGCGGCCCGTCCCCCGGCTCCGCCGAGTCCACATCCGCGCCCGGCGCGACTGCGGCGGCGGGCCTCGACCCGCGCTACGAGGAGGGGGCCTTCGGCGCCTGGAGCGCCTCCCTTCACACCGACGCGGGGGATGCGCGGGCGCTGTCGGAAAAAGATGTGTCCTCCGACGGGGGAGTCCGGGCGTGGGTCGATGATGACGGGGGGACGGCGGTCTTCGCCCTCTCGTACGGGTCCTACGTCTCGACCCTCACGGCCGTGGACATGCGGGACGGCTCGACCCGCTGGACCGTCGACCTCAAGGACCACCGCCGCGCCTCGGAGAGCGTCGAGGCTCCGCTGATACTGGGCGACTTCGGTTTCGGCGACGAGTACTGCCTGCCCATGACCGTGCAGAACCACGTCGTGTGCGACAACGTCGGCCTGATCGATATGCGCGACGGCGCGGTCGCCGAGATCCCCGAGACCACCGACTTCATGGGGATCGGATCGGGCGAGGCGCAGGACGTCGTCGTCGGCAACCTCGGCGGGAACGCCGTACCGGTGGGCGTGGCCGCGTGGAGCGTCGCGGGCGAGGAGCTGTGGCGCCGCGACGATCTGATCCTGGACCTCTCCTCGGTGGGGAGCACCTGGGCGGTGGCCCGGCGCTCCGGGAGCCGGACCTCCTACGAGGTCGTCTCGCTGACCGACGGCGCCACCCTGTCGAGCTTCGAGCTGCCCGACGGCGGATTCGGCGCCAACCTGGCGATGGCCACCACCGAGGGCGTGCTCACCTTCGGATTCCTCTTCAACAACGGCCCGCAGGCCCAGTACAAGGTCGAGCTGTTCGACGCCGGCGGCGGCTCCCTGCGGGTCCTCGCCCCGGCCGCGCAGATCGAGAACCGTCAGCTCTCCATCTCGGCGTGGCCGGAGGAGGTGCTCGAGCACATCCCGACGCCGGAGACGGCCCTGGCCGGGATCGAGGGCCCCGGCCGCATCCGGTCGCGCGACGACGACTGGTACCGGGGCGACTCGAACACCGAGACCGTGACCCGGGTGGACGCCCCCGACGTCCCCCTCCCGGGCATTGACGAGTTCGGCCCGGTCGGCGACGCCGTCCTCACCTTCGACACCGACAGCCTCAACGCCTACGCGGCCGCGGACGCCCGCCCCCTCTGGGAGCTGGACCTGGGCGCGCCGGACGCGATCAACTCGCACAGGCGCGTCAAAAGAGCCGGGCGCTTCGGGTTCCTCATCGGGCGGCAGACCGACGGCGGCGCGACGACGGCCACCCTGCTCGCCCCCGGCCGCCCGGGGAGCGCGGGGGCCGGCGGGTCGGGGGACCTCACCTGGGAGGCCTCGACCGCATCGGGCGCGCCGGGGATCAGCCGCAGCGCCTCGGACTCGGGCGCGGCGCCCGGATCTCCGTCCGCGCCGTCGACGGCGCCCGCACCCGCGCCGAGCGCCAGTATGCCCCCCATCACCGTGTCGCCGCCGTCGGGGGGCGGGGCGGTCAGCGGACTGCAGGCCTTCTCCGACGATCTGGCCGCCGCCAACTTCGACGGGATCCGCCAGGCCTGCTGGACGGTCGCGGACTCGACCATGGACCGGCAGTACTTCTCGGCGTCGTCGCGCGCGGGCATCCTCGACGCCATCGCGGGGCCGGGCGAGACGACCCCCGACGGGGCGCGCTGGAAGGGGACGGCGGGCACCGTCGTCGTCTCCTCCGAGGAACTGAGTTCGCCCTACGCGTGCCCCTCCTACCAGCCGGGCGGGACGGCCGAGGAGCTGACGGCCGACGACGCCCGCCTGCTCCTGACGAGGATCGTCGGGATCGCCGAGGGGAGCCCGGTGCGCAGCGGCGACAACGGGCACTACGACCTCTTCTGCCAGGACTGGCGCACCTTCACGACGCCCGCCATGACGGCGTCGCTGCACATGATGCTGGAGGGGGAGATCACCGTGACCCTCTCCTCCTCGGACGCCTCCTCCCGCCGTTACACGGTGACGAGCACCAGCAATCCCTCCTCCCCGACCCTGGTGCAGAACACGACGAACGCCTCCGTGTGCATGGACGGTTAGGACGTGCCCGGGCCGCGGCCGCGCGAGTCGGCCGGACGGCGCCGTCGTCGGCCTGTGAGAATCGGGACGGACCTGGTACAGTCTCCCTGACCGGCCGGAGTCCGTCTCCGGCACGCAAGCGGAGCAATCCCACCTGGGTCCCCCGCGGGGACCGGGTCATGCGAGGTGGATCCTCGCGGTCGCAGGCGCTTGGGCGCCAGTGCGGCCGTGCTCGCAGGGGCACATGAAGGGCCTTCGCTCGCGTTCCGCGGCGAGGGCCCTCTTCGTCGCGGTGATCGTCACCATCAGGAGTGAGGAACAACCATCAGCGAGCCCCGTATCAATGAACGGATCCGCGTCCCCGAGGTGCGCCTCGTCGGTCCCAGCGGCGAGCAGGTCGGCGTCGTCCGCGTCGAGGACGCGCTGCGACTGGCGGAGGAGGCCGATCTCGATCTGGTCGAGGTCGCGCCCGACGCACGTCCTCCCGTGTGCAAGCTCATGGACTACGGCAAGTTCAAGTACGAGTCGGCCATGAAGGCGCGTGACGCCCGGCGCAACCAGGCCAATACGCAACTCAAGGAGATCCAGTTCCGCCCCAAGATCGACGAGCACGACTACGCCACCAAGATGGGGCACGTCAAGCGCTTCCTCGAGGGCGGGGACAAGGTCAAGTGCATCGTCCGCTTCCGCGGGCGCGAGCAGTCCCGCCCCGAGCTGGGCATCCGCCTGCTCCAGCGCGTGGCCGAGGAGACCGAGGATCTGGGGAACATCGAGTCCCACCCCCGCCAGGACGGCCGGAACATGGTCATGGTCCTGGCTCCCACGCGCAAGAAGGCCGAGGTCAAGTCCGATCAGCGTCGTCGCCGCGAGGAGGCGCGCGCCCACCGCCGCGCCGAGAAGCACGCGGCCAAGGGGGCCCGGAGGGGCTCCCGGGGCTCCCGCCCCGCCGACGCCTCATAAGACCAGGGCCGCGCGGCGCGGCCATCACCGCCCCACCGGCAGACCGCGTGGGGTCCGCAGCCCCGGGCATCCGCCCGGCGGCCGAGAAGAGGAATCCAGAAATGCCGAAGAACAAGACGCACTCCGGTGCCAAGAAGCGCTTCCGGGTCACCGGCAGCGGCAAGCTCATGCGCGAGCAGGCGGGCAAGCGCCACCTGCTCGAGGTCAAGTCCTCGCGCCGCAAGCGCAAGCTGTCCAGGGACCAGCCGGTCGCGGGATCCGACCTGCGCCAGGTCAAGAAGCTGCTCGGTCGCTGACCGGTCCACCACCTCAAGGAGTCATCACATGGCACGTGTGAAGCGGGCTGTCAACGCCCACAAGAAGCGTCGTTCTGTTCTCGAGAAGGCCTCGGGCTACCGCGGCCAGCGCTCCCGCCTCTACCGCAAGGCCAAGGAGCAGGTCACCCACTCCGGCGTCTACGCCTTCCGCGACCGCCGCGCCCGCAAACGCGACTTCCGCCGCCTGTGGATCCAGCGCATCAACGCCGCCGTCCGCGCCGAGGGCATGACCTACAACCGGTTCATCCAGGGCCTGGGCCTGGCCGGCGTCGAGGTCGACCGGCGCATGCTCGCCGAGCTCGCCGTCAACGAGCCGACCGCCTTCACGGCCCTCGTCGAGGTCGCCAGGAAGGCCCTGCCCGCCGACGTCAACGCCCCCAGGGCCTGACGCGACTGACGGACGCGCGACGCGTCACTCGCCGGGTCGATGGCCCGGCGCCCGCCGTCCGACGGCGCCGCCTGCACGGGCGGCGCCGTCGCGTCCTCTAGGCTCGGGGCCGTGAGCAACCGACGCGATTCGACCACCTGGCGGCCCGGCGTGGCCCTTCCCCGACCCGAGGGCGCCCGCGCACCCCGCCCCGACATCCTGGACAACCCGGACTCGGCGAGGGTGGCGCGCGTGGCCGGGCTCGCCCGGCGCCATGCGCGCGACAAGTACGAGCGGTTCCTCGTCGAGGGCCCGCGGGGGGTGGGCGAGGCCGTCCGCCACGCCGCGGCGCACGTCCACGACCTCTACCTCACGCCCGAGGCCGCCGACCGCCACGCCGACATCCTCGCCCGCGCCCGCGCGGCCGGCCTGTACACGCACACGGTCACGCCGCGGGTCATGGCCGCCATGAGCGCGGACGCGCAGGGCGTCCTCGCCGTCGTGGCGACGACGGCGCTGGCTGCGGGCCCGCAGCCGCAGGAGGACGGCGCCGGGGCGGGGGAGGGCCTGGCGGAACGGCTCGCCGGGGCCCGACTCGTCGCCGTACTCGCCGAGGCCCAGGACCCCGGCAACGCCGGCACCATTATCCGGACCGCCGACGCCGCCGGGGCCGACGCCGTCGTCCTCGTGCGCGGCAGCGTCGACGCCACCAACCCCAAGGTGGTACGGTCCACAGCAGGCAGCCTCTTCCACCTGCCTGTGCTGACGGGGGCGGGTCTGGGGGAGGTCCTGGAGGCGCTCGACGGCGCCGGGCTCGCGGTCCTGGCCGCGGACGGGAGCGGGCCGGTCGGCCTGTTCGACGCCGATGAGCTCCTGGCCCGGCCCTGCGCCTGGCTGTTCGGCAACGAGGCCCGCGGACTGGCCCCCGAGGCCCTGGAGCGCGCGGAGGCCGTCGTCTCCGTCCCCGTGCTCGGGGCCGCTGAGTCCCTCAATGTCGCCGCTGCCGCGGCCGTGTGCCTGTACGCCTCGGTGCGGGCGCAGCGCTGAGCCGGGCGCTGGGCCGGGTGCCGGACCTCGCGGTGCGCTGGGGCGGTATTCGCGGTGCGCCGAGGCGGTCAGTTGTCCCGAGAGTCCCGATTTTGGCGCTCTGGGAGGATCGTTCGGGTCGGCACCTCAAAGAGGCTCAAAGATTTCCGCGTGATTCTGCGGTTCTCATGAAGCGATCATCGGGTGCGGGGCGGAACGATCCTCCCGGAGCGCCATTTCTCGCCCCGGGCGGGCTCCGCGGGGACGGGAATCTGAGACGAGGCGGTCATCCGGGAGGCGGAGGCGCTGCGCAGGCTCCGCGGATGCGGGGGTCTGAGTCTGGTGAGACGCGTGGGACGTGTGGGACTCGTGGCCGGAACGAACGGCGCCGGGGCGACGCCCGGGGCCGTGCACCGCTGCTCGCGAGATCGCCGGGTAACCCGCGAGCACGTCACTTAACCCGCGAGATCGTCACTTAACCCGCGAGCACGTACCTCTAGCAGACGTTCTCGCGGGTTAAGTGACGATCTCGTCACCGACGCTAAGGGACTCGCCCGTTCCACACGAACACGTCGCGACTCATTCGGGCGCACCGCTCGAGAGCACTCCGAGTGTCAGCTCCGAGGCGCGCCGGGGCGTCACCAGCCGCTCGTCCCTGGCCCGGGCGCAGGCCATGATCCATGCGCGGGGCAGGCCGGGGGCTCGGAGGTCCTCCTCCGGCCTGGCACCCACGACCCGGTAGAAGTCGTCGTCGACAGGATTCAGGTACACGTCCGCCCGTTTCAGATCGATGCCCGCTTGCTCGGCGGTGGCGATCAGGAGCGACCAGGAGACGCGATAGTTCGCCGCCATCGCGATGAGCTCGTCCCTGGAGGGATTGTGCAGCCGCTCCACGACGGCCCGGGGGAGAAGCAGCTCGGCGGCGAAGGCGTCGATCCTCCCCTCCGCCTCGCGCGGGGCCGCATAGTGGCCCGAGGCCTCGTAGGCGTCCCCGGCGACGTGATGCCCGATCTCATGGGCCGCGGCGGCGCGGCGCCGGCCCGGCTCCAGGGCCTCTCCGATCACGGCCACACCCAGCCCGGGCTGTGGGGTCAGGGACAGGCCGTCGATCCGGGCCGCCGTCGTACGGCACCACAGCCCGAGCCCGGCGGCCACATCCGCCATAGCCCCCAGGGGGTCGTCCCCGACGCCGAGGAATCCCCGGACCTCACGGGCCAGGGCCCGCGACTGCTCGGGGGAGCCGATGCCCTCGCCGCCCATGCCCAGGTCGACCGGTTCCAGCAGTCCGTCATCGCGGAGCCGGCACAGGTCCCGCCATGCGCGGTCGAGATCGAGGCCGGCCCTGAAGCTCTCGCGCTCCTCGGGCCTGGAGTTCTCGTCCACGGGGGGCCGGGCGGCGCGCACGTCCGCGAGCGGGAGCAGGACGAGATCGCTCAGGGTGACCTAGAGGACCTCGGCGATCCTCGCGAGCTCCAGGGCGGAGACCTTCCGCTCGCCCGACTCGATGCGCGAGAGCGCGGTCCGCTCCAGGCGGCAGCGCTGGGCCAGTCCGGTCTGGTCGAGCCCGGTTCCCAGCCGCACCTGTCGGATCCGCGCACCGAGCTCGCCAAAGTCCTTGACCGTATCCATGTGTGCGATTTTCGCACATGCTGTGGTGTCCGGAGACTCCTGCCGCCGTCCGTCGCGTGCGGCCGGGAGCGGGCGCCGGCGTCTCAGTACTCGGGCACCTCGTGGGCGCTGGCCGCGCCGCGATGCTAAGGTCCCATGGCAGCGGTGAGGATCGTCTCCCGCGCAGGATCGACTCAGGAGGAATGCAGTGCGCATGTGGATGTGTTGCTGTCGGTGCCGCTGAGACGCCGCCCTGCCCATCCCCCTTCACGACCGAGACGAGGTCCTCGTGTCCACTGCCGATTCCTCCCCCATCCCCGCCGACGCCGCCCCCGCCGACCGGCCGCTGGTGCGCGTGAGCCACGTGAGCAAGTTCTACGGCGACTTCCAGGCGCTCGACGACGTGTCCCTGGACATCCACCGCGGTGAGGTCGTCGCCGTCATCGGGGCCTCCGGGTCGGGCAAGTCCACGCTGTGCCGCACCATCAACCGCCTGGAGACCATCCAGGAGGGGACCATCGAGATCGACGGCGAGCTCCTGCCCGAGGAGGGCCGCGAGCTGACCCGCCTGCGGGCCGAGGTCGGCATGGTCTTCCAGTCCTTCAACCTCTTCCCGCACCGCACGGTCCTGGACAACATCACCCTGGCGCCCGTGCGCGTGCGCCACCGGCCGCGCGCCCAGGCGCAGGAGCGCGCCCGCGAGCTCCTGGAGCGCGTGGGCCTGGCCGACCAGGCCTTCAAGCGCCCGCCCCAGCTCTCCGGCGGCCAGCAGCAGCGGGTCGCCATCGCCCGGGCCCTGGCCATGGACCCCAAGATCATGCTCTTCGACGAGCCCACCTCCGCCCTGGACCCCGAGATGATCAACGAGGTCCTCGACGTCATGAAGAGCCTCGCCGCCGAGGGCATGACCATGCTCGTGGTCACCCATGAGATGGGCTTCGCCCGCTCGGTGGCGGACCGGGTCGTCTTCATGGACGCCGGCCAGATCGTCGAGGAGGCCCCACCCGCGCAGTTCTTCTCCGCCCCCGACTCCGAGCGCGCCCGCGACTTCCTGTCCAAGATCCTCAGCCACTGACCGCCCTTCCCCCGCGGCGCCGCCCGCCGGCGGCCCCGCCCCGCCACCACGAAAGGACACGCCCATGGCGACTCCCAACCGACGTCTGTTCCTCAGCGCCGCAGGTGCGGCCTCCCTCGCCGCCGTCCTGGCCGCCTGCGCCGACACGGGTGCCGACGGCCGGGCCGTCTCCTCCTCCTCTTCCTCCTCTGCCAGTGCGGGCGCCGTCGACTACAACACGGTCATCAACTCCGGCCCCGTGGCCGCCGACGACGTCGTCGCCTCCTCCGCCTGGGCCTCGGCCGTCAAGGAGGCGGGCGTGCTCAAGACCGGCGGGACGAAGACCGCGCCGGTCTTCTCCCTGGAGGACGCGACCACCGGCGAGGTCTCCGGCTTCGACACCGCCATCGGCCAGGTCCTGGCCCGCTACATCATCGGCGGCAACAATGACGCCCGCACCCTGCTGGACATCACCCAGGTCACCTCGGACACCCGCGAGGTCGTGCTCGGCAACGGCAGCGTGCAGGCCGTCATCGCCACCTACACGATCACCCCCGAGCGCGCCAAGAAGATCGACTTCGCCGGGCCCTACTACTCCTCCGGCCAGGCGGTGCTCGTGCGGGCCGACGAGAGCAAGATCACCGGCGTGAGCGACCTGGCGGGCGTCAAGGTCGCCGTCCAGTCCGGCTCCTCCTCCATCAAGGCGCTCCAGGAGGCGGCGCCCAAGGCCGAGCAGACCCCGTTCAACGACCACAACACCTGCCTGTCCGCCCTGGAGACCAGGCAGGTCGACGCCTACGTCGTCGACGAGTCGCTCCTGCTCAGCGCCATGCAGGGCAGCGACGCCTTCAAGATCGTGGGCGAGCCCTTCACGCAGGACCCCTACGGCATCGGCCTGCCCCAGGGTTCGGACGCCAAGGCCTTCGTCAACGCCTTCCTCAAGAAGATCTACGACGACGGCACCTGGGAGAAGATCTGGCAGGCGACCATCGGCGTCATCACGGGCGGCGAGGCGCCCAAGCCGCCGGCCATCGGCTCCGTGCCCGGTTCCGAGACCGACGGCGCCACCGCGTCCCCCGCCCCGAGCGCCACACCTTCCGCCGAGCCGAGCGGGGCCGCCTCGGCGCCCGCACACAACGCCCCGGCGCCCGGCGACAGCCCCTCGGCGCCCCCTGTCAATGACGCCCCGGAGCCCGGCAACGGCGGCGCCGAGACGGGCGAGACCCCCACGCCCGACGCCTGACGGGCCCGGTTCCGCGCCCCCGCGCCCCGGGCCCATCGGCACGACCACGCAAGGAGACGGCTATGAGGATGATCACCGACAATCTCGGCATGATCGGGGCCGGCCTGGCCATGACGCTGGGCATCGCCCTGCTCGCCTACGCCGGCGCGCTCGTCGTCGGCACGCTCATCGCCGTGTGCCGGGTGAGCCCGGTGCCCCCGCTGCGGGCGCTGGGCGCCGTGTGGGTGACGATCGCCTGCAATATCCCGACCCTGTGCCTCATGCTCCTGCTGGCCTTCGTCGCCCCGCGGGTGGGCGTGCCGATCTCCCTGTTCTCCGCGGCGGTGGGCGCGATCCTCTTCGCGGGCTCGGGGTACGTGTGCGAGGCGGTGCGCTCGGGCATCAACTCCGTCGCCAAGGGGCAGATCGAGGCCGCCCGCGCCCTGGGGATGCCCTTCGGGCTCATCATCCGCGAGGTCGTGCTGCCCCAGGCGCTGGCGCGCACCGTCCAGCCGCTGGTCAACGTCTTCATCTCCTGCCTCATCGGCTCCGCCCTGGCGGCGGCCATCGGGGTGCACGAGCTGACCTACGCGACCCAGCAGCTCAACCTGCACTACGCGGAGGCCGTCTTCACGTTCCTGCTGTCGGGCCTGACCTACCTCGCGCTCGCCTTCGGCGCCACGAGGCTCGGCGGGCTGCTCGAACGCCGTCTGACCGGGGGACGGGAGGTGCGGGCATGAGCTCCCCTCCCACGGCCCGGCGCCCCCGCCCCGCGGCGGACGCCGGCCTCCTCTTCGACGAGCCGGGCCCCAGGGGCAGGCGCCGGATCGCCGTCGTCTCCGTCGTGGTCACCGTCGTCGTGCTCGGCCTGCTGGCCGCGGCGCTCCACCAGCTCGCCGTCCAGGGCCAGCTCGCCTACCCCAAGTGGCGCTACTTCCTGGGCCAGTCGGTCGTCAGGTACCTGGGCGCCGCCCTGGACTCGACACTGCTGGTCACCGTCGTCTCGGCGGCCCTGTCCTTCCCCCTGGGCGTCGCCCTGGGCTGGGCGAGGCTGGGCGCCGGCCGCTGCGGGCGGGCGGTCGTGGGGGCGTGGATCGACGCCATGCGGGCCGTGCCCATGCTCCTGCTCATCTACTTCTTCCTGCTGGCCGTGCCCAACTTCGGGCCGACGCTGCCGCCCTTCTGGATGCTCGTCATCCCCATCGTCATGTGCACCTCGGCGACGACGGCGGAGGTCTTCCGCTCCGGGGTGCTGGCGCTGGACCGGGGGCAGTCCGAGGCGGCCACGGCCCTGGGGCTGAGCCGGGGCCAGACCATGCGGCTGATCCTCGCGCCGCAGGCCCTGCGGCTCATGCTGCCGACCCTCGTCACCCAGCTCGTGACGATCCTCAAGGACTCCTCGCTGGGCTACGTCGTGTCCTACGCCGAGCTCATGTACGCCGGGAACGTCCTGATCTCCAGCACCCGGCAGAACCAGCATCTGGACATCTACCTGCCCGCCTACGTCATCATCGCGGCGCTCTACGTCGTGATCAACTGGGGCCTGGGGGCGCTCGCGCGCGTCGTCGAGGCCCGCACCCGCTGAAAGCGCCCCGCGCCGTCGTCCCCGCCTCTGCTCCGGCCCTCGCCCTCACCCGGCGGCCGGCTCCGGGCGCAGGCAGTCCGAGGCCGCCCACAGGCCGAGCGCCGCGAGGGTCGTCCCCAGCGCCAGCAGGCTCACGCCCCAGAACGAGGGGAGGGCCGCCAGCAGCGGGCCGCCGATGACGCCCGCCAGGGTCGAGCCGGCGTACATGAGGACGCTGGCGAGCGCCGAGACCGTTCCGCGCGCCGACGTCGTCAGCGACTGGAGCAGGTTCATCATGACGGGGAAGAGCACGCCGCCGACCGTGAAGGCGACGGCGAGCAGCCCGACGCCCGCCCAGCGGGCCGGAGCGGCCGCGACCACCGCGTAGACGAGGACGTAGCAGACCGAGCCGGCGAGCAGCGTGCGCCCCTGGCCCGCCCGCCTCACGATCCGGGGCCCCACCAGGGCGCCGACGGTGTTGCCCGCACCGAGCACGATCATCGCCGCGGCGATGCCGGTCTGGTCGAGGTGGAAGTCCCGCGCGAACCAGCTCGCGGCGAAGGACAGGACGGCGAAATTGCCCACCTGGAACACGAAGTAGGCCCCGAAGCGCCCCGCGGCGCGCGGTGTGCGGGCCAGGTCCGCGTACTGGGAGCCCAGGCCCGGGCGGGCGCCGCCCGGGGAGCTCGGGGGCACCGCCGGGAACCACCGCCAGAGCGCGGCAGTGACCAGGGCGGCGCCGGTCCCGACGACGACGAACGGGTCGGAGGTCGAGCGCACCGCCAGCAGGCTCCCGGCCGGCACGCCCAGGAGTTGGGCGATCGTCAGGCCCGCCGTCGCCGTCGCCATGGCCGGCACGATGCGCCGCCCCGGCATGACCTGGGCGATCGCCGCCCAGATCTGCGGGGCGGCGACCGCCGCGGCGACGCCGGTCGCCAGGCGCAGCGCCAGCATGGAGGCGAAGGACCGCGCCAGCCCCGTCGCGGCGGTGGTCGCGCAGAACGCCGCCATTCCGGCGAGGAGGACGCGGCGCCGGTCGAGCCGGTCGGACAGCGGGCCCGCGACCAGGGCCGTCAGGCAGTACCCGATCGCGTACGCCGAGACCATCCAGCCGGCGCGCGCGGGCGGGACGCCGAAGCGCGCCGACAGGGCCGGCAGCAGCGGGGCCACCAGGAATGTGTCCGTCCCCACCAGGAGCATGACGGCGAAGGACAGTGCGGGAACGCGTCTCATAAGGGCCTTTCCGCCGGGCCGTTCGGCCCGTGCGCAAGGACGCTAAACTTTGACACCAGTGTCAAGGTCAAGGCCGGGGGAGGGGCGCCATGAGGATCGGCGACTTCGCGGCCCGCGCCGGTCTGACGGCGCGCCAGGTCCGCCACTACACCGACACCGGGCTCGTGCCCGCGATCCGGCTGAGCAACGGTTACCGCGACTACGACCCGGCCGACGTCGAGCGGGCCCGCCGCGTGCACGCCCTCATCGGGGTGGGGCTCAGCTGCGAGCAGGTGCGTCCGCTCGTCGGCTGCCTCGGCGGCGAGGAGACCGCCGTCTGCCCGGCGGCGAGGCGGGCCCTGGCCGCCAGGCTCGCCGTCGTCGAGGAGCGGATCGAGAGCCTCCGGGCCATCCGCCGGCTCCTGCGCGACAGGCTCGCCGCCACCGAGCCCCGCCGCCACTGATCCCGGTCCTGCGCCGCCACCACTGATCCCGGCGCCGCGGTGCGGCGAGGCGATGGGCCGACCCGGTGGTCAGGCCTTGGCCAGGGCCATGTCGCCCGGGCCGATCCAGCCCCGGCGGCGCATGAGCTCGCTGATGCCGAGGGTGAGCAGGGCCGGGGCGATGAAGTGGAGGCCGACGATGGCGGCGAGCGTCCGCCCGCCTCCCCACACCGGCTCCATGACCTGCCACGTCATGATCTGGCCGACGAGCCCGGAGGTGCCCATGCCGGAGCCGACGGCGTTGGACTCGATGTGCAGCACGACTGTGGCGATCGGGCCCAGGATCGCCGAGGCGAGCGTCGGCGGCACCCAGATGAGGGGGTGTCGCACGATATTGGGCACCTGGAGCATGGACGTGCCCACGCCCTGGGCGAGGAGGCCGGACCAGCGGTTCTCCCGGAACGAGGCGACGGCAAAGCCCACCATCTGCGTGGCGCAGCCGACCGTCGCGGCTCCGGCGGCGATGCCCGACAGGTCCAGGATGATGCCCAAGGCCGCCGAGGAGATCGGCAGCGTGAGGACCATGCCCATGATGACGGCGACGATGACGCCCATGAGCATGGGCTGGCGCTCGGTGCCCCAGTTGACGAGACCGCCCAGGGCCGCCATGGCCGAGGAGATGGGCGGTCCCAGGATGAGGCCGACGACGCCGCCGGTGACAATGGTGGTCAGGGGGGTGACGAGGATGTCGACGGGGGTGCGCCCGGAGACGCGTCGGCCCGCCTCGATGGCGGCGTAGGCGGCGAGGAAGGCGCCGAGGGGCTCGCCGGGACCGCGGAGCATGAGGCCGGTGCCGACCGTGTCGGTGACGATCGCCGTGCCGGACAGGAGCCCGCTCGCCTGGGCGCCGAGCTGGCCGGCCACGGCGGCGGAGATGACGACGAAGGTGTCCGCCTTGAGCCGGTGGGCCACGCCCAGTCCGATGCCTGCGCCCGTGATGGCCGCGGCGACGCGGCCCAGGATGACGGCGACGTCGCCGGCGGCGCCGGGCAGGAAGGCGCCCGCCTGGCTGAGGATCGTGCCGATGATGAGGGTGGCGAACAGGCCGTGGGCCATGCCGGTGAGGCCCTCGATGAAGAAGCGGTGGGACAGGTCGCGCAGCGCCGTCGCCGGGCGGGAAGCGCTGCGGGTGGCGGCGGACGGCGTGGGGACTTCAGATGGCATGGGGGACTCCAAGAGTGGAAAGGGCGGGGAGCGAGCGATGGGACCCGCCCCTGAGTGTCATGACACCTGGAGGGTAGCGTGCCGGGCGGCGGGCCAGGCATTGACCTTGGTCACGCCGGGGCGGACCGAGGTGTCGCGGGCCTCGGCGACCGCCCGGCCGCCGACAGCGGCCCCCGCCGGCGCAACCCGGGGCGTCGCCGGGTCCGCGCGGGGATGATCTCCGGCTGAGACGCCTCGCTGTCGCTGTCCCGGGGCGTCGCCGGGTCCGCGCGGGGATGATCTCCGGCTGAGACGCCTCGCCGTCGCTGTCCCGGGGCGTCGGCGATGCGGAAAAAGGTGGCTGGCGCATATCTTTCGGGGGTGCGACGGCTCCTGCGCTCATGGGGAATGGCGTCATTGCGCCACTTCGGGACGGAAGGGGTGAGGTGCGGAGGGTGAAAGATATGCGCCGGCCACCTTTTTGAGCCGCCGGGTCGCCCGTCCACCGGCTCGCCCGCGTCTGCGGCAGGACGGACTCGGCCCGCGTCGCGAGGTCGTCAGGGCGATCGGGCCCGCCCGCGCCCACGATGGGATGGGTGACCCTGGCCGCCGACGGCGACGACGTCGTCCGGTCCGCCCGCACCCACGATGGGACGGGTGGGACGAACGGGACAGATGTGGCGACAATCCCGTGCGCAGCGTCGTCCACGAGCCCGCTCGCGTCCACGGCGGAGGACTCGCACGGAAGTCGCCACCACGCTAAGAGACGCACCCTTCGAGCCGGCGCGGACCCGGCCGGCGGAACCCGGGCCGGGGCCGGCTTACGTAAATCCAGGTCCGCTCAACGAGATCCCGGGCCCGGAGCCGGTGCGGGCCGGGGCCGGCTTGCGCAATGCGAGCCCAGTGCGACGCGGTCCACCCCACCTCGCGCTGCGCGAGCTCAGCGCGACATAATCCGCCTGCGCTGGATACGCGCGAGCCCACCTCGCACAATGCGACCCGAGGTGACATCACCGAATCAACACCCCCGGGGGCGGGGACGCGTCTCCGGTGAGAGCGGGCAGGACGCTCTTGAGCGCCGACTCCCCTGGGGGCGGGGACGCGTCCCGCAGAAACTCAGTGGCGTGAAGGGGCTGGCCGACTCCCACCCCGGGGCGGGGGCGCGCAGGGCGGTGATCACATCGAATCGCGTGTCTTCTCCGCCGGTTTCGATCAAGCGAGGCGGGAGACGATGAGCCGCGCCGCGCGCACGGCCCCGGACGAGCCCCCGCGGGCGGCCAGGGCGGTCACGTTCGGCAGCTCGACGGCGACGCCCGCGGCCCGCACCTCGGCCAGCAGCTCCAGCACGGTCTCCAGGACGCCCGACGTCGCGGCGGGCAGCCTCTCGGCGCCGGCGAGCTCCTCGGCGATGGCCGTCAGCAGCGGCCAGACCAGGGCCAGTCCCCCGGCCCGGGCCACCATGTCCAGCGTGGCGACGGCCCCGGCGGTCGAGTGCGTCCGCGGCTTGAGCCCGTGGCCCCAGTCGGCGTCCCACCACGGGCTCCGCCACGCCGCCAGGAGGTCCGACGGCGTCAGGCGCTCCTCGTCCCAGGCCGTCAGAAGCATCTCGGCGACCGCCTCGCGGTGCTGGGCGGGCGCGCCGCAGGCCAGGACGAGCAGGCCGAAGGTGAGGGCCGGGCCCAGGGGGCGCGCCACGGCGGTCAGCTGCCCGGCGTGGGCGATCGCCTCGACGGTCTCGGCGTGGAGGAACTCCCCGAGGAAGACGGCGGCGGGGCGCGTGGGGTGCTCGGGCAGCAGGAGCCTGGTCGACTCCCACTCGGGGGCGACGATCAGGTCCCCGCCCCGGGGCGGCCAGAAGGCCCCGCTCAGATCGGCCAGCTCGTGCCGGGCGAAGACGCTGCGCACGTGGTAGGGCAGCGACCAGGCGTTGCGCAGCCCGAGAAGGTCGAAGACGACGGGCTCGTCCCCCTCGGCGATGAGCCGCTGATCGGCGGGCGGGGTCGACCACCCGGCCGCATTGCGCCTCGACGGCATGAGCTCCAGCTCGCCCCGCCGGGCCGGGTGGTTCCGCCAGTGCTCCAGAACCCGCTCCAGGGTGACCGCGCGGCCGTATATGGGCTGGGCGAAGTCGGTGAGGTCGGAGGGCGTGCGACGCCGGTCCAGGCGGGCCAGCGCAATGGCGACATCGGTCGGCATGAGCGCGACGCCCTCCCGCCGGTAGCGGCGGGCACGTTGGGCGAAGGCCTCCCAGGACACGGACCAGTCCGCGTGGCTCGGGGTGGACAGGAGGCACGGGATCGTGCCGAGCAGCCCGATCACGTCCCGGATCCGCTGGGCCGTGAGGAAGGACAGGGGGCCGGTGTCGGTGGTCGCGGGCCGGGGCTCCGTCCCCGGTTCGATGCGGCCCTCGACGAAGTCCCGCAGCGACCGGGCCAGGAGCTCGCGCGAGTGGCAGGGCCTCGTCCCGGCCAGGATCCGGCGCAGCTCCTGCGGGCCCTCCCTGCGCGCCACCGTCACCAGGGCCGCCAGGCACTGCTCCAGAACCATGGCGTTGACGCCCCAGCCCCGCCCGGCCCGCTCCAGCAGGCCGATGAGCCCCGGCTCGCCGCAGACCAGGGCCGCGTCGTCGAGCTCCGTGAGCGGTTCCGGGACAATGCCCTCGGGCTCGCGCCACAGGCCCGGGGCCCCGGTGCGCGGGCCCGCGGCCGGCGCGCCGGGGCCCCAGTGGATCAGGATCACCTGCGCCAGCGCCGCCGTCATCGTGTCCGTGCCCGCCGCCAGGACCCGGAGCACGTCCGTCAGTTCGGGGGAGGGGGGCGTGTCGGCCCGCCTCAGGGCCTCCAGGACGGCCCGCTTGGGCCCCCTCTCCTTGCGGGGGAGCACCTCCAGGGCCAGGGCGGTCAGCTCGGCGCCCGTCAGGGGCTCGCCGTCGGGCCCGCCCGCCAGGAGCGAGTCGACGGCGAGCTCGACGACGGATCCGCTCGCCCCGGGCAGTGCGGCGAACAGGCGGGCGCGTTCGGTCCACAGGTGCTTCGTCAGTCCCAGGAGCCTGAACCAGATGAGGGCCCCCCTCTGCGCGCCGGGGCGGTCGCCGCGCTCGAAGACGCGCAGGAGGGCCCGCAGGAGCGCGACGTCGTCCAGACCGCCCCGGGCGCGCACGCGCGCCAGGGCGCTGGAGGCGGTCTCGGCGTAGCAGCGCGCATCGGCGGTGGGGATCGCCGCGAACGCGCCGGGGGCGGCGCAGGCGGCCAGGAAGCTCTCGGTCCACCGCGGGGAGTCGACGTGCTGGGCCTCCAGCCTCACCCAGCCCGTCCAGTACTCGCAGTGCTCCGGCAGGGGCAGGTCGTGGGCCGCCAGCAGGGGGTGGAGCACGGGGGCGAGGGCCTCGATCCGCCGGTCGCGCCGGGACAGCAGGTGCGAGGCGAGCCGCTCGCACCACTGCGGCCCGCGGGCGATGAGCGAGGCCGTCACGGCGTCGAGGGCCTCGCGGTTGCGCGACAGCTCCGAGCAGGCGAACAGGTCCAGGACGGAGGCGACCTGGACGGGCGTGGTCTCCAGTGCGGCCACGAGCATCGTCAGGTGGACCTTGGGGGCGCCGACGCCGGCCCTCCGGCTGAGCGTGCTCAGGAAGTCCTTGAGGGCGTGCAGCATGCGGGCGCACTGCTCCGCCGTGCGGGTCGCCAGTTGGCGGGCCAGCTGCTCGGTGCTGGTGGAGTCCAGGACGAGGGAGAGAAGATCCTCCTGATCCGCCGTCGGCGCCGCGGCGGTCATGAGCTCCCCTCCGGCCGGGGCGCCGGGCCGGGGGCTGGTTCGGGGGGCGGACCGGCGTCGTCGAGTGGCGGCGCTCCGATGAAGGACCTCATGGAGCGATGCTAGAAGGATCGGCGGCGGCGCGCCGCGCGGTCCGCAGTTCGGGTCCGCCCTCCAAGACGCGCCCGGGCCGCCCCGCCCCGTGTGCCATGCTTCGTCGCGCCGGTGCGCGGGACGGGCCCGCCCCGACCGGGAACGACGAAGGGAGCGGGCATGCCGACCTCCACCATCCTCATCGTCTGCGATGTGATCGCCACCGCCATGATTGCGGGCTTCCTCACCATGTACTGCCTCACGATCGGCGGCTACTTCACATTCATGGCGCGCACCGGCCGGATCGGCGAGCTCCAGGGCTCCTACCCCCTTTTCCGACGCCGCACCCGCCTGAAGCGGGTCTACGCCCTGGCGATGCTCCTGCAATTCCTCATCGCCCTCGTCGCGCTGGCGGCCGGCTGGGGCTCCGGGCCCCTCGGCCTGGTCCCGGCCGCCTGCTCGCTGCCGTTCCTGCTCGTGGTGCACGCGCTCACGGGCTTCACCGGTCCCGAGGAGAAGCTGGTCAGCGGTCAGGACCTGACCGACGCGGAGCTCGCCCGCTACCTGCGCCTGAACCTGCCCCTGCACGTGATCTACGCCTGCGTGTACGCGGCGTCGGCCCTCGTCGCGCTGGTGGCGGCGCTCGCCTGAGGCCGGTGGGGGCGGGGGACGGGTCATGGGGCCCATGGACGACGGCGGGAGCGCCCCGGGGCCCGGGGGGACGGGCACGACGACGGCGCGTGCGCGCCGCCCCGGCCGGCACGGGCTCTCGGCGGCGCGGGTGCGGGAGGCCCTGACCGGCTACGCCCTGGTCGCCCCCGGCCTGATCGGCGTCCTGCTGTTCGTGATCGTCCCGGCGGGGGCCCTCGTCTGGCTGAGCGCCCGCAAGTGGGGACTGCTGTCCGACCCCGAGTTCGTCGGCCCGTCCCAGGCGGGCCGGGTGCTCGCCGACCCCGAGTTCCTCACCTCGCTCAGGGTCACGCTCCTGCTGGCCCTCCTCGTCGTCCCCGCCCAGATCGCGCTCGGCCTCCTCCTGGCCGTCCTGCTCGCCAAGGGGGTGCGGGGCGCCGGCCTCCTCCGCGCGCTCGTCATCATCCCCTGGGCCGCCTCCCCGCTCGCCCTGGGCGTGGTGTGGTCCTGGATGCTCGCGCCCGCCCACGGGTCGCCGGCCGGGCCGCCCGGTGCGTCCACCGGGGTCCTGGCCTCGCCGACCTGGGCGCTGCCGGCCGTGGCCCTCGTCGTCATCTGGACCGGCGCCGGCCACACCGCGCTGCTCCTCGCCGCGGGGTTGGCGTCGATCCCGCACGAGCTCGTCGAGGCCGCCCGTCTCGACGGCGCCACCGCCCGCCAGATCTTCTGGAGCATCAAGGCGCCCCTGCTGCGCCCGACCCTCCTCCTCGTCTCGACGGCCGCGCTCATCGCGGTCCTCAACACCTTCGACCAGGTCTACGCGCTGACCCGCGGCGGCCCGTCCAGGGCCACCGGGGTGCTCGCGTACACGATCTACGAACGGGCCTTCGTCAACTGGAATATGGGCGAGGCCGCCGTCATGGCGCTGGCCATGACGGCCATGCTGCTGCTCGTCACGGGGGTCCAGCGCCTCTGCCTGCGCGGGATGTCGGCCCATGACGGCTGAGGCGCCCGCGGGCCCGGGCGGCGGGCGGGCGCGGCGGCGCGTCCGGGCCCGCCGCTCCCCACTCGCCGCCCTCGGCATCCGCCTGGGGCTCGTCGCGGCGGCGGCGATCGCGCTGTTGCCCTTCGCATTCAGCCTCATGACCGCCCTCGCCCGGGACCCGGATCGCCGCTCCCCGCTCGTCCCGCCCGATCCCCGGCCCCCGGACCCCTTCGGCGCCGTGCCGGGGGACTCGGCCGACCTCGCGGGCGCGATCCGCGCCACGCTGGCCGCGGTGGCCGTCGTGACCTGCGCGCAGGTGGTCTCCTCGGTCCTGGCGGCCTACGCCTTCGCGCAGCTGAGGTTCCCCGGGCGCGAGCCGCTCTTCCGGCTCTTCCTGGTCGCCATGACGATCCCGACGGCGGCGCTCGTCGTCCCGCTCTACCTCATGGCCGCCGGGGCGGGGCTGAGGAACACGTTCTGGGGCGTCGTCGTCCCCTTCATGCTGGCCTCGCCCGGCGCCGTCCTCCTGCTGCGCGAGAGCTTCCGGTCCGTGCCCCGCGAGCTCATCGACGCGGCGAGGATCGACGGGGCGGGCCATATGCGCATCCTCACGCGGATCGTCCTCCCGGCCTCGAAACCGACCCTGGCCGCCCTGACCCTCATCACCGCCGTCAATCAGTGGAACTCCTTCATGTGGCCGCGCATTATCGCCAATCAGCGGCCCAGGGTCGTCACCGTGGCCGCCGCCGCCCTGCAATTCCACCACAATGCGGGTCGGACCCACATGATGGCGGCCGCCGCCGTCGTCCTGATCCCGGTCGTCGTCCTCCTCCTCGCCGCGCGCAGGCGGGTCGACGCCGTCGCCGCCCTGACCGGCGCCGGGAGGATCGGCGCCGCCCCGACCGGCGCCGACCGGGGAACCGGCGCCGGCCGGGGTCGGGCGGTCAGGCCCCCAGGTCCCGCCGCCGGTAGGCGAGCAGTCCGACGACGGCGCCCGCCAGACCCACCGCTCCCTGCACCGCCAGGGGCTTCCAGTCCACCGGGCCGGTCACGTCGAGGTAGTGGCCGATGACGCTCGTGTCCCGCGCCCAGTCGGGCAGCTCGACGAGCCCGCCGAGGAACTGGGCGAAGGCGCTCCAGGCCACCACCGCCCACACCAGCGGCCATCGCCGCGGCGCCAGGCCCACCAGGGCCAGGGCCAGGCCGATCGCCGCGAGCGCCCCGGGCAGCTGGCTGACCGTGTAGATCAGGGCGCGCGCCACCGCGTGGTCCTCGGTGGTCTGCCCCGCCGTCGCCGCCGCGAGCACGCCGCCCGAGACGAGCAGGAGGATCGCCGCCTCGATCACCGCGGCCCCGGCCTGCACGACGAACAGCCGGGTCCGGGAGACCCCCGCCGCGGCCTCGGCCTCCACCAGCCCCCGGCGCTCGTCGCCGGCCAGCGCCCCCGCCCGGCCGACCGCTGCCACCACGACGAGCAGGACGGTGAAGACGGTGAGCAGGCCCATGAATTGGGACACCGGGCTGCCGTCCGCCATCTTGTCCACCATCTGGGCCGTGGGCGACCCCGGCTCGAGCAGGTCCGTGATGCTGCCGGCCATCGTCCCGAACAGCGCCGAGACGCCCGCCGCCGCCACCGCCCAGACGGCCAGGGGCCGCCGGACCAGGCGCGCCAGCAGGTCGGCGTAACCGCGCACCCGCCAGCGCCGTCGGCTCGCCGAGCGGTCCGGGAGGTAGCCGTCCAGGTACTCCCGGTGCGCGTACAGCGCCCCGGCCGCCGCCGCCAGCGCCAGGCAGACGACGACGGCGACCACCAGGGGCGCGGGGCGGTCGGCGGTGTAGGGCTCGACCAGGTCGCGCCACGCAATGGGGCTGAGCCACCGCAGCCAGGAGGCGTCGGCGTCGTCGGCCGCGGCCCGCAGGGCGAAGGCGACCCCCAGCGCGCCCAGGGACGCGCCCCGCGCGCTCCCCGCGTCGCGGGCCAGCTGGCACGCCACCGCGGATACCCCCATCAGGGCCCAGCCGACCGCCGCCACGACGCCCGCCAGGGCCCAGGCGCCCGGGACCGTCAGCTCCTCCACACTCCTGGTCAGGGCCGTCATGATCACGCCGATCCCGGCCGCGTGCAGCGCCACGATCCCGGCCACGACGCCCAGGGGGGCGAGCAGGGGCGTCCACCGTCCGGCGCCCGCTCCGCGCAGCAGCTCCACCAGGCCCTCGTCCTCGTCGGCCCGCAGTGTCCGGCAGGTCAGGAGCACGGCCATGAGACCGGTGCACACCACCAGGTAGGTGCCGATCTCCCACTGGGCGAGCTGGCCGATAGTCCCGGGCAGCGGCAGGACGCCGTAGAGCAGGCGCGTGCCGGCGTTGGTGCGCATGGCCTCGATGAGCATGGTCCGCGCCTCCAGCGAGGGGTAGACGGACTCGTAGCTCGGCGTCGCCGCCGCCAGCGCCCACAGGGGCAGCACCCAGGCGGGGGCCTGGACGCGCAGCCGCCGCAGCGTCAGGCCCGCGGCCCGGCCCAGCCCGCCCGCGGCCCGGGACAGCGCCGCGCTCATCGGGCGTCCTCGTAGTGGCGCAGGAACAGGTCCTCCAGGCTCGCCGGCTCGCAGCGCACATCGACGATCCGCTGCTCGGCCACCGCCCCCAGGACCTCGGGCACCCGCTGCGAGCCGACCTGCAGGACCAGCCGGTCCCCGTCGCGCTCGGGAACGGCGCCCAGGGGCGCCAGCGCGGCTTCCAGCGCCGCCAGCCGTTCGGGGTCGGCGCGCAGCTCGATGCGGGTGGCCGCCAGGGACTGCAGGTGCTCCAGGCCGCCGTCCTCGACGACCCGCCCGTCCTTGATAATGGTCACGGCGCTGCACAGGCGCTGCACCTCGGCCAGGATGTGACTGGAGAGCAGGACGGTGCGCCCCGCGGCCGCGGCCGCGGCGACCTCCTCGGTGAACACCCGCTCCATGAGCGGGTCGAGCCCGCTGGTCGGCTCGTCGAGGATGAGCAGGCGGGTGGGCGCGGCCAGGGCGGCCACGAGCGCCACCTTCTGCCGGTTGCCCTTGGAGTAGGTGCGCACCTTCTTGCTCGGGTCCACGTCGAAGCGCTCGATGAGGTCGTTCTCCCGGGCGCGGTCGCGCGCCCCGCGCAGGCCGGCCAGGGCGTCGAGGACCTGACCGCCGGTCAGGTTCGGCCACAGGGCCACGTCGCCGGGCACGTAGGAGACCTGCCGGTTGATGGCCGAGGCCTCGCGGGCCGGGTCCCGGCCGAGCACGCGCACCTCGCCGTCGTCGGGCCGGTACAGGCCCAGCAGCACCCGGATGGTGGTGGACTTGCCGGCGCCGTTGGGGCCGAGGAAGCCGTGGACGCAGCCGGGCGCGACGGTCAGGTCGAGCCCGTCCAGGGCGGTCAGGCGCCCGAAGCGCTTGACCAGGCCGCGCACGCGGATGGGGGCGCCGGCGGCGCCGGGCGCCTTCGCGTCGGGCGCGGCGGCGCGCGGGGTCGGCGCGGGAGCGGCCGACGTGGTCGTGGCGGTCATAGCACAAGGTCCTTCCCCGCCGTGCGGCGGATCGTGGTGGCGAAATCGGGGTCGGCGAGCAGGAGCTCGAGCAGACGGGCGGCGAAGGCCCGTTGGGCCGGGTGCGGGTAGCCGGTGACGGACAGCACGTGGGTCAGGCGCCACATGGCGCGCCCCATCGCCCCGCCCGGCAGGTCGTCGAGGACCGTCAGGGCGAGTTCCTTGTGGCAGTCGGCCAGCTCGGCGGTGCGCTCGGCCAGGGCGCGCGCGGCCGCGACGCCCTCCTCGCCGCGCAGCCGCGTCAGGCGGGAGAAGCCGATGATCTGCTGCGCGCACATATCGATCTCGGCGTCGTCGAAGGCCTCGACGAAGGGCACGACGCTGGCGGGCATCATGCCCAGCGAGCCCAGGATCTGCATCATCTGACGCTCCGTGCGCAGGGTGCGCAGATCCCCGCCCAGCGCCCGGACCCGGGCCTCGATCGCGTCGTAGAAGCGGGTCAGGGCCGCCGGCACCGGGGCCAGGGCCTCCCCGGCCTCCACGCGGGCGATGAGCTCATCGACGCGCTGCACCTGCTCGTCCAGGCTGCGGCGCCGGGCCTCGATCGTGCCCCGGGCGGCGCGCAGGTCGCGCAGCACCTCCTGCCGGTGCGCGTCATTGGCCGAGCCTTCCGGGCCGGACGGGTTGGCCGAACCGGTTGAGCCGGACGGACCGGTCGAGTCGGGCAGGCCGCCGACCGAATCGGCGGGCTCGACCGGGGCGGGATCGGAGGCGAGGATCTCGGCGACCTGGCGCAGCGACAGGCCGCAGTCGGCCAGCCACCGGATGCGCAGGAGCCGGGCCAGGTGCTCCACACCGTACTCGCGCCTGCCGCGCACGGTCGGCGGAACCTCGAGCAGGCCCAGGCGGTGGTAGTGGCGCACGGCCCGCGGCGTGGTGCCGGCCAGGTCGGCGATCTGGGTGACTCGCATGGGCTCATCCCAGCAGGTGACGCAACGTCACCGTCAAGCCGGCATCCGCGCACGGCGAGTCGCCCGTCGGGCGGGCGCCGGGCGTGCCCGGCGGGTCCGCGCGCATCGCGGCCCTGCCCCGCGGGCGCCGGCCGGACACCGGGCCACCCGGGTTCATGACGGGAGGGGCGCACCCCGGGACGCCGAGCACCGGCGGGGCTGGTGGGAATCGTCCGACGCCGTTATAGTCGGTGACATGCAGGCCGCACTGGATCCGTATACCCCTGGCTCTGGAAAGCCTCCGCAGGCCCTCATCGGTCGTGATAATGATATCGACGCCCTCGATACCCTTATCGTTCGGGCCGCTCGCGGGCTCGGCCCCGCCCGTCCGCTTCTGCTCACCGGTCTGAGGGGGGTCGGGAAAACCGTCCTGCTCAATGCGATGATGGATAGGGTGACGGAGGCTGATTGGTTCGCAGTCAAGATCGAGGCTTCTTCGGGGAGGGCCGGGGCGGTTCGCGCCAGGCGCGCAATCGCCGCCGGACTCGTCCGGGCCTCCATGGCGTACAAGGCCCGAAGCGCGCTCGCGGCCGTGGGACGGATGCTGTCGACCGTGTCCTCCTTCTCCGTCTCGCTCGGAATCGACTCGTTCTCACTGGGGGTCGAGCGGGATCCGGTCCGAGCCTCGACGGGGAACCTGGATCTCGACTTTCAGGACGTGGTGGCCGATGTTTCCAGAGTCCTGGGGGAGGAGCGCGTCGCCTTCGCGATTCTCGTCGACGAAATGCAGGATCTCGATGGAGAGCTGCTGGCCGCGCTCATAACGACGCAGCACGAGGCGAGTCAGCGGAACTGGAATTTCTATGTGATCGGGGCGGGGCTTCCGAGTCTTCCGGGAAGACTCGCGACGGCGAAGTCGTACGCCGAGCGCATGTTCCTGGTCCGCCAAATCGGTCGTCTGAGCGACGCCGAGTCGAGACGGGTCCTGGTTGAGCCGGCGGAGCGCATGGGCGCCCGCTTCGAGGAGGAGGCGCTGACCCATCTGGTGAGGATCTCCGGCCGGTATCCGTATTTCCTGCAAGAATTCGGGTCGGCGATCTGGAGGACCTCGCCCCGATCCCCCTTCACCGGTGCGGACGCGCGCCGGGCCGAGGCCGTCGGGCTGGCGCAGCTCGATGCGATGTTCTTCTCTTCGCGGTGGGAGCGCATCACGCCTGCCGAACGCGAATATCTCGGCGCTATGGCGGAGGAGGCCGGCGAGTCGACGGCGAGCGCCGCCATAGCGGTCAGACTCAACAGGTCGGTCCAGTCCCTGGGACCCGCGCGCGCGAACCTCATCAGCAAGGGTCTGATCTACGTTCCGCAGCGGGGCAGAATCGCCTTCACGGTTCCCGGATTCGGCCAGTACATCGCCCGGGAGATGGCGCGGGAACGGGGCTGAAGCCCCCACCCGCCCGGCCCGTCGCCGGGGCCGGCCGCGGTCCGCCCGCCCGGCCCCGCGATTTCGGGCGCGGGCGGGCGCGGACTACCCTGGGCGCGGACACCGACCACCGCCCCGATCATCGGAAGGCCCCCGGATGACTGACACTGCCGACGCGCTGTCGCCGCTGGACGAAGCGGGCGTCAGCGCCCTCGTCGAGGAGGCGCTGGCCGCCATCGCCGGCGCCGCCGACCTGCCCGCCCTCAAGGAGGTGCGCCTGGCCTACACCGGGGACGCCTCCGCCCTGACCCGCGCCGGCCGCGGCATCGGGGCGCTCGACAAGGCGGACAGGCCCGCCGCCGGCAAGATCCTCGGCGCCGCCCGCGGCCGGCTCAATGCGGCCCTGGCCGAGCGCCGCGGCGTCCTGGAGGTCGAGGCCGAGGCCGCCATGCTGGCCACCGAGGCCGTCGACGTCACCATTCCCACGGCGCGCACGGCCGCCGGCGCCCGCCACCCCCTCGATGTGCTGATCGACGAGGTCACTGACCTGTTCGTCGCCATGGGCTGGTCCATCGCCGAGGGCCCCGAGCTCGAGCACGAGTGGTTCGACTTCGACGCCCTCAACTTCGACGCCGACCACCCGGCGCGGCAGATGCAGGACACCTTCTACGTCGACGGCGCCTCGGTGGGCGGCGAGCCGGGCGCGACGGTCAACCTCGTGCTGCGCACCCACACCTCCCCGGTGCAGGCCCGCGCCATGCTCGCCGCCCCCCCGCCGCTGTACGTCGCCTGCCCCGGCAAGGTCTTCCGCTCCGACGAGCTCGACCAGACCCACACGCCGGTCTTCCACCAGGTCGAGGGCCTGGCCGTGGACAAGGGCCTGACCATGGCCCACCTCAAGGGCACCCTGGACCACGTCGCCAAGGCGATGTTCGGCCCCGAGGCGCGCACCCGCCTGCGCCCCTCCTTCTTCCCCTTCACCGAGCCGAGCGCCGAGATGGACCTGTGGTTCCCTCAGAAGAAGGGCGGCCCGGGCTGGATCGAGTGGTGCGGCTGCGGCATGGTCAACCCCAATGTGCTCATCGCCTGCGGCATCGACCCGGAGGTCCACACCGGCTTCGCCTTCGGCATGGGTCTGGAGCGCACCCTCATGCTGCGCCACGGCATCGCCGACATGTACGACATCGTCGAGGGCGATATCCGCTTCTCCCAGCAGTTCGGCACCACCGGAAGGGGAATCTGACATGCCCTACGTCCCGATCGAGTGGCTCCGCGAGCACGTCGACGTCCCCGCCGGCACCACGGCCGCCCGGCTCGCCGCCGACCTGGTGCGGGTGGGCCTGGAGGAGGAGCGCGTCGTCCCGCCCCCCGTCACCGGCCCCCTCGTCGTCGGGCGGGTCCTGACCCGCCGGGCCAAGGAGCAGACCAACGGCAAGGTCATCAACTACTGCCGCGTCGACGTCGGCCCCGAGCACAACGACGTCCCCGGCACCGGCAAGGAGCCCTCCGAGCTGCCCAGCCGCGGCATCGTGTGCGGCGCCCACAATTTCGACGTCGGCGACAGCGTTGTCGTGAGCCTGCCCGGCGCCGTCCTGCCCGGCGGCTTCGCCATCTCCGCCCGCAAGACCTACGGGCACGTCTCGGACGGCATGATCTGCTCCGAGCGCGAACTGGGCATCGGCGAGGACCACTCGGGCATCATCGTGCTGGACCGCTGGCTGGCCGCCCACGGCCGGGGCGACGAGGAGCCGCCCGCCCCCGGCGCCAGCGCCATCGCGCTGCTCGGCCTGGGCGAGGAGGTCCTGGAGATCAACATCACCCCCGACCGGGGCTACTGCTTCTCCATGCGCGGCATCGCCCGCGAGTACTCCCACTCCACCGGGGCGCGCTTCACCGACCCGGCCGACGCCGCCAACGCGGACCTGTACCCCCGCGGCGTCGCGGAGGCCGGGGAGGGCGGCTTCGACGTCGTCGTCCCCGAGGACCCCCGCCCCATCCACGGGCGCCCCGGATGCGACCGCTACGTCGCCCGCATCGTGCGGGGCGTCGACCCGGCGGCGCCGTCGCCCGCCTGGATGCGCGAGCGGCTCACGGCCGCCGGCATGCGGCCCATCTCCCTGGCCGTGGACGTGACCAACTACGTCATGCTCGACCTGGGCCAGCCGCTGCACGCCTTCGACCTGGCCAAGCTGCACGGGCCGATCGTGGTGCGCCGCGCGCGGGCGGGGGAGTCCCTCGCCTTCCTCGACGGCGTCACGCGCGCCCTGGACGTGGAGGACCTGGTCATCTCCGACTCGCCCGGCTCCGAGGGCTCGCGCGCCCTGGTGCTGGCCGGCGTCTTCGGCGGGGCCGACACCGAGGTCGACGAGCGCACCACCGACGTCCTCATCGAGGCCGCCCACTTCGACCCCGTCTCCATCGCCCGCTCCTCCCGGCGCCACAGGCTGCCCACCGAGTCCTCCCGGCGCAACGAGCGCGGTGTGGACACGGCGCTCGCCCCGGTCGCCGCGCAGCGGGCCGTCGACCTGCTCGTGCAGTACGGCGGCGGCACCGCGGACCCCGTCGCCACCGACGTGGACCGCACGCGCCCGCCCGAGCCGATCGTCATCCGCGCCGACGCCGCCCAGCGCCTGACGGGCGTGGCCTACGGCGCCGACCGGGTGCGCGAGCTGCTGGAGGCCATCGGCTGCGCCGTGGAGCCCGCCGGCGTCGATGAGGCCGACGGCGGCGAGCTGCTCGCCGTCACCCCGCCCACCTGGCGGCCCGACCTGGTCGGCGCCGCCCACTTCGTCGAGGAGATCGCCCGCCTCGACGGCTATGACGCGATCCCCGCGGTCGTGCCCGCCGCGCCGGCCGGGAGGGGGCTGACGCCGCGCCAGCGCGCCCGCCGCGACGTGGTGCGCGCTCTGGCCGACGCCGGCCTCACCCAGGTGCTGTCCTACCCCTTCATCGGCGACGTGCACGACGTGTTCGAGATCCCCGCCGGCGACCCGCGCCGCGACGCGGTGCGCCTGGCCAACCCCCTGGCGGAGGACGCGCCGTACCTGCGCACGTCCGTGCTCGACTCCCTCGTGGAGGCCGCCCGCCGCAATGTCTCGCGCGGTCTGGACGACGTCGCCGTCTACGAGATCGGCGCCGTGACCCTCCCGGCGGGCACCGTCCCCGCCGCCATCCCCGGCGTCGACCGCCGGCCCAGTGAGGAGGAGATCGCCGCCCTCGAGGCGGGCATCCCCGCCCAGCCGACCCACGTGGGCGCCGTCCTGGCCGGGGAGCGCGAGCGCGCCGGGGTGCTCGGCCCGGCGCGGCCGTGGACCTGGTCGGACGCCGTCGAGGTCGTGCGGATCGCGGCCCGCGCCCTGGGCGTGGCCGTCGAGGTGGCGGCCCCCGCCGAGCCCCGTGCGCCCTGGCACCCCGGGCGCACCGCCGAGGTGCGCCTGCCGGGCGCGCGCCGGGGCCGGGACGTCGTCCCCGGGGCCGTCGTCGGCCACGCGGGCGAGCTCCACCCGCGCGTCGTCCGCGCGCTCGGGCTGCCCGAGCGCGCCTGCGCGCTCGAGATCGACCTGGAGCCGCTGCTGGAGGCCGTCGAGGCCGCGGGCGTGCTCCAGGTGCGGGCGGTGTCGACCTTCCCCGCGGGCAAGGAGGACATCGCGCTCGTCGTCGACGAGGCCGTGGCCGCCGCCGCCGTCGAGGCGGTCATCCGCGAGGCCGCGGGGGACCTCCTCGAGGAGGTGCGCCTGTTCGACGTCTTCCGCGGGCCCCAGCTGGGCGAGGGCCGCAAGTCGCTGGCCTTCTCCCTGCGCCTGCGCGCGCCCGACCGGACCCTGACGGCCGGGGAGCTGGCGGGCGTGCGCAAGCGCGTGGTCAAGCGCGCCGCCAAGCGCCTGGGGGCCGAGCTGCGCGCCTGAGTCGCCGAAACCTGCGCGCTCGCGGAAGGCGGACCCGGCGGGAAGGCCGTGTGGTGATGCTCACTGTTGGATCCGCGATCCTCGTCTCGACCCGTGCGGGCCCGCGCTTGGCGATACTGGGTCCATGAAGATCCTCCTCACCTCCTCCTCCCGTCACGGCGCGACCGATGAGGTCGCCGGAGCCATCGCCGAGCGGCTGCGCGCCTCCGGGATCGACGTCGACCGGGCGCGCCCCGAGGACGTGACGAGCGTCGAGGGCTACGACGCCTTCGTCATCGGCAGCGCCATCTACATGACGCGCTGGACCGACGAGGCCGTCGACTTCACCGAGCGCTTCCACAGGGCGCTGATCGCCCACCCGGTCTGGGCCTTCTCCGTCGGCCTGTCCGGCCTTCCGAAGGGGAGGGTCGCCGATCCCCGCCGCATCGGCCCCGTCCTGCTGTCCATGGACCCGAAGGACCACATCACCTTCCCCGGCCGCTTCGACCCGTCCGAGCTGTCGTGGCGCGAGCGCTCCATCGCCAGGATGGGCGGAGCCTCGGAGGGCGACTTCATCGACCTCGACGCCGTGCGCGGGTGGGCGGACGCCATTGCCACGACGCTGACGTCCCAGGCCTGACCGCCCGGGTCCGACGCCGGCGCCCCGGCGCGGCGCGCCGGGGCGGGGCGGGGGCGGCGTGTGAGCAAGCCGACGGCCCGGGCCCCGCCCTCCTATTTCGTATTTCTATGCACCCGCACGTATGCTTCCCGCATGACGTGGACAGCAGCGGTCGCCGGTGCGACCGGATACGCGGGGGGCGAGGTCCTCCGCCTCCTGGCGGCCCACCCCGGCATCGAGATCGGCGCCCTCACCGCCGGGTCCTCGGCCGGAACGGTCCTGGGCCGCCACCACCCGCACCTCATCGCCCTGGCGGACCGCCCCATCGAGCCCACCGACGTCGAGCGCCTGGCCGATCACGACATCGTCGTCCTGGCCCTGCCGCACGGCGCCTCCGGCGAGATCACGGCCGCCCTGGAGGCCCGCGCGGCGAGCGCCGGCCGCACCCCCCTCCTCATCGACTGCGGGGCCGACCACCGCCTGACCGACCCCGCCGCCTGGCGCGCCTTCTACGGCACCGAGCACGTCGGCGCCTGGACCTACGGCATGCCCGAGCTCCTGCACGACGGCGAGCGCGAGGCCCGCGCGCAGCGCGACCTGCTGGCCGCCACCGGGCGGATCGCCGTGCCCGGATGCAATGTCACCGCCGTGACCCTGGCCGCCCAGCCCGGCGTCGCCGCCGAACTCATCGACGCCGGCCAGGTCACCGCCGTCCTCGCCGTCGGCTACTCCGGGGCGGGCAAGGCCCTCAAGCCCCACCTGACGGCCGCCGAGGCCCTGGGCTCCGCCCAGCCCTACGCCGTCGGGGGCTCGCACCGCCACATCCCCGAGATCGTCCAGAACCTCGAGGTCGCCGGCGCCCGGCCCGGCGCCGTCCGCCTGTCCTTCACCCCCGTCCTGGTCCCCATGAGCCGCGGCATCCTCGCCACCGTCACGGCGCCGGTCACCGAGGCCGTGCTGAGCACCGAGCACCCCGGCGAGGTCCTGCGCAGCGCCTGGGAGCGCGCCTACGGCGGGCCCGGTGAGGGCGAGGCCCTGATCCACCTGCTGCCGGAGGGCGTCTGGCCGACCACCGGCGCCGTCGCGGGCTCCGGCCTGGCCACTGTGCAGGTCGCCTACGACCGGGCCGCCGGCGTCGCCGTCATGATGTGCGCCATCGACAACCTCGGCAAGGGCACGGCCTCGGCCGCCGTCCAGTGCCTCAACCTCGCCCTCGGCCTGGGCGAGACCACCGGCGTCGTCACCGAAGGAGTCGCCCCGTGAGCGTCACCGCCCCCGCAGGATTCCGGGCCGCCGGCGTGCGCGCGGGCCTCAAGGCCTCGGGCAGGCCCGACCTCGCCCTGGTCGTCAACGACGGCCCGCTCGACGTCGCCGCCGGGGTCTTCACCGCCAACCGCGTGGTCGCCGCCCCCGTCGTGTGGTCCCGCGCCGCCGTCGCCGACGGCGGAGCGCGCGCGGTCATCCTCAACTCCGGCTCCGCCAACGCCTGCACCGGCGCCCGGGGGGCCGACGACGCCGCCGCCACCGCCGCCCGCGTCGCCGAGCTGCTCACCGACTCCGACCCGCACCGCCCGGTCCGCCCCGACGACGTCCTCGTGTGCTCCACCGGCGTCATCGGCGTTCCCCTCGACATGCCCGCCCTCCTGTCCGGCGCCGGGCGGGCCGCCGGGGCGCTGGCCCCCACGCCCGAGGCCGGCCACGACGCCGCCCGCGCCATCATGACCACCGACACGGTCCCCAAGGAGGACGCCGTCTCGCGCACCGCCGACGGCGTCGCCTGGAGCGCGGGCGGCATGATCAAGGGCGTGGGCATGCTCGCCCCCGGCCTGGCCACCATGCTGTGCGTCATCACCACCGACGCCGTCGTCGACGCCGCCGCGGCGCGGGCGGCCCTGGGCGGGGCCGTGGCCCGGACCGTCAACCGGATCAACTCCGACGGCTGCATGTCCACCAATGACACGGTCCTGCTGCTGGCCTCCGGGGCCTCGGGCGCGCGCCCCTCGCCCGCCGAGCTGGGCGGGGCCCTCACCGAGCTCCTGGCCCGCCTGGGCCGGCGCCTGGTCGCCGACGCCGAGGGCGCCACCCACGACATCGCCATCACCGTCTCCGGCGCCGTCAGCGAGGCGGCGGCCGAGGCCGCGGCCCGCGCCGTGTCCGCCTCCAACCTCCTCAAGTGCGCGGTGGCCGGGGGGGACCCGAACTGGGGCAGAGTCCTGGCCCAGCTCGGCACGGTCCCCGCCGAGGCCTGCCCCTTCGACCCCGACGAGGTCGACGTGGCCATCAACGGGGTCGTCGTCTTCCGGCACGGGGCCCCGGGCCAGGACCGGGACGCGGTCGACATGACCCCGCGCGAGACCCGCATCGACATCGACCTGTCCGCCGGCGGCGCCGGGGCGACGGTGTGGACCAACGACCTCACCCACGGATACATCACCATCAACGCCGACTACACCACATGAGCGCCATGAACTCCGCCGATCACGCACACATCGCCGTCCCCGCCCACCTGACCCCCACGCAGAAGGCCTCCGTCCTGCTGGAGGCCATGCCCTGGCTGCGCGCCTACAAGGGGGCGACCATCGTCATCAAGTACGGCGGCAACGCCATGATCGACGGCTCCCTCAAGCGGGCCTTCGCCGCCGACGTCCTCTTCCTCCACCAGGTGGGCCTGCGCCCCGTCGTCGTCCACGGCGGCGGCCCCCAGATCAACGCCATGCTCGAGCGCCTGGGCATCGAGTCGGAGTTCCGCGGCGGCCTGCGCGTGACCACGCCCGAGGTCATGGACGTGGTCCGCATGGTCCTGACCGGGTCGGTCCAGCGCGAGCTCGTCTCCCTGCTCAATGAGACGGGCTCGGCCGCCGTGGGCATCTCCGGGGAGGACGGCGGCCTGCTGCGGGCGCGCCAGCGCCTGGCCACGGTCGACGGCGAGAGCGTCGACGTCGGGCTCGTGGGCGACGTCGTCGAGGTCGACCCCCGCTCGGTGACCGAGCTGCTGGAGCAGGGGCGCATCCCCGTCATCTCCTCCGTCGCCCCGCTCCTCGCCGACCCGACCACGGTCCTCAACGTCAACGCCGACACCGCGGCCGCCGCCATCGCCGTCGCCCTGGACGCGCAGAAGCTCATCATGCTCACCGACGTCGAGGGGCTCTACTCCGACTGGCCCGACAGGAGCTCGCTCATCTCGCGCATCGGCGTCGACGCCCTCGAGGCCCTCATCCCCGAGCTCGACTCCGGCATGATCCCCAAGATGGAGGCCTGCCTGCGGGCGGTGCGCGGGGGAGTGGGGCAGGCCCACGTCGTCGACGGGTGCCAGCCCCACGCCATGCTCCTGGAGATCGTCACCGACGACGGCGTGGGCACGGTCATCTACCCCGAGCACACCAAGTGCTCGCGCACGAGGGGCGGGCAGTCGCTGTGAGCGCCGTCGACGCCGGGAGCGGGAGCACCGCGGCCGGGGCCGCCCCCGCGCAGGCGACCCCGGCCGCCGGAACCGGGCGGGCCTGGGCGCAGCGCTACGGGCGGGCCGTCATGAACACCTTCGGCGCCCCGCAGCGCGTCCTCGTGCGCGGGCGCGGCGCCCGCGTGTGGGACGCCGACGGCGCCCAGTACACCGACCTGCTCGCCGGGATCGCGGTCAATTGCCTGGGCCACGCCCACCCGGCCGTGGTGGGGGCCGTCACCGCGCAGCTGAGCACCCTCGGGCACGTGTCGAACTTCTTCACCACCCCGGCGCAGATCACCCTCGCCGAGGAGCTCATCGGACTCGTCTTCCCCGGCGCCGACCCGGCCGACTCCAGGGTCTTCCTGGCCAACTCCGGCACGGAGGCCAACGAGGGGGCCTTCAAGATCGCGCGGCGCCACGGGGGGGCGCAGCGCCCGCGCGTCCTCGCCCTGACCGACGCCTTCCACGGGCGCACCATGGGCTCCCTGGCCCTGACCCACAAGGCCGCCTACCGCGAGCCCTTCGAGCCGCTGCCCGGCGGGGTGGAGTTCGTCCCCGCCGGGGACGAGGCCGCGCTGGCCGCCGCCATGGGGCCCGACGTCGCCGCCCTCATCGTCGAGCCCATCCAGGGCGAGGCGGGCGTGCGCGAACTGCCCCCCGGCTACCTGGAGGCGGCCCGCGAGCTGACCGGGCGCGCCGGCGCCCTGCTCATCATCGACGAGGTCCAGACCGGCATGGGCCGCACGGGCGCCTGGATGGCCCACCACCTGCTCGCCCCGTCCGTCACGCCCGACGTCGTCACCCTGGCCAAGGGCCTAGGCGGCGGCGTGCCGATCGGGGCGGTCGTCGCCACGGGGCCCGCGGCCGGCCTGCTCGGCCCCGGCCAGCACGGGACGACCTTCGGGGGCAACCCGGTGGCCTGCGCGGCGGCCCTGGCCGTCATCGCCACGATCCGCGACGAGGGCCTGCTGGAGCGGGCGGGCGCGCTCGGGGCGCGCTGGTCGGCCGAGCTGGCCGCCGTGCCCGGGGTGACGGGCGTGCGGGGGCGCGGGCTGCTGCGCGGGGTCGGGCTGGCCGACGCCGTCGGCCCGGCCGCGGCCGTCGCCGCCGAGCTCATGGAGCGGGGCTTCATCGTCAACGCGCCGCGCCCGGACACGCTCCGCCTGGCGCCGCCCCTCATCCTCCCCGACGCCGACGCGGACCGCTTCACCGCGGTCCTGCGCCGGGTGCTCGCCGACCGATTGACCCAGGCAGGCCCCGCATGACCGACCACGACTCCACCTACGCGGCCCCGCAGACCAAGGCGGCCCGCCACGCGCTCATCACGCGGATCCTGGCCAAGGAGCGCATCCGCTCCCAGGCCGAGCTGCGCGAGGCGCTCGCCGCGCGGGGCATGAGCACGACGCAGGCGACCCTGTCGCGGGACCTCGTCGAACTGCGGGCCACCAAGATCCGCTCCGCCGGGGGGGCCCAGGTCTACGCCATCCCCGAGGCGGGCGCCCCCGGCCAGGTCCACGTCGGCTCGCCCCCCGGCGGCTCCCTGGCCGAGCACACCACGACGCGCCTGGCGCGCTGGTGCGCGGACCTGCTCGTCACGGCCGAGTGGGCCGGGCAGCAGCTCGTGCTGCGCACCCCCGCCGGCGCGGCCCAGCTGCTGGCCAGCGCCGTCGACGACGCCATGCTGCCCGGGGTCCTGGGCTGCATCGCCGGGGACGACACCGTGCTCGTCATCACCCGGACGCAGGATGTCACCGCCGACGTCGCGGCGCACCTGCTCGCCCTGGCGGACCCGGCCGCGCGCCACTGAATCCTCCGGGCGGGGCCCCACTCCGCTCGTCTCCCATCCGCATCCCCCACGCCGTCGGCCCCGGACGATCCGTCCCGGGCACGGGCGCCATGACAAGAAAAGAGAACACATGAGCGAGCACAAGGACCGCGTCGTCCTCGCCTACTCCGGGGGCCTCGACACCTCCGTGGCCATCGGCTGGATCGGGGAGGCCACCGGCCGGGAGGTCATCACCGTGGCCGTCGACGTCGGCCAGGGCGGGGAGGACCTGGAGGTCATCCGCCGACGGGCCCTGGACTGCGGCGCCGTCGAGGCCTACGTGGCCGACGCCCGCGAGGAGTTCGCCGCCGAGTACTGCATGCCGGCGCTCAAGGCCAACGCCCTGTACGAGGGCGTGTACCCGCTCGTGTCCGCCCTGTCCCGCCCGCTCATCGCCAAGCACCTGGTGCGGGCGGCGCGCGAGTTCGGCGCCTCCACGGTGGCCCACGGCTGCACCGGCAAGGGCAACGACCAGGTCCGCTTCGAGGTGGCCATCACCTCCATGGCCCCGGACATGGACTGCATCTCGCCGGTGCGCGACCTGGCGCTGACCCGCGACGTGGCCATCGACTACGCCGAGAAGCACCACCTGCCCATCGAGACCACCAAGCACAACCCCTTCTCCATCGACCAGAACGTGTGGGGCCGGGCCGTTGAGACCGGGTTCCTGGAGGACCTGTGGAACGCCCCCACCAAGGACGTCTACGTCTACACCGACGACCCCACCTACCCGCCGCTGCCCGACGAGGTGATCATCACCTTCGCCAAGGGGATCCCGGTGGCCATCGACGGGCGGGACGTCACCCCGCTGGAGGCCGTTCAGGAGCTCAACCGGCGCGCCGGCGCCCAGGGCGTGGGGCGCATCGATATGGTCGAGGACCGCCTCGTGGGCATTAAGTCGCGCGAGATCTACGAGGCCCCCGGCGCCGTGACCCTCATCGAGGCCCACCGGGCCCTGGAGGCGGTGACCCTGGAGCGCCTCCAGCGCCGCTACAAGAGGCAGATGGAGCAGGCCTGGAGCGATCTCGTCTACGAGGCCCAGTGGTACTCCCCGCTCAAGCGCTCCATGGACGCCTTCATCGAGGACACCCAGAAGTACGTCTCCGGCGATATCCGCATGGTTCTGCACGGCGGGCGGGCCACCGTCGACGGGCGCCGCACCGGCACCGGCCTGTACGACTTCAACCTGGCGACCTACGAGACCGGCGACACCTTCGATCAGTCCTCCTCGCGCGGCTTCATCGAGATCTACGGCATGCAGTCCAAGCTCGCGGCCGCCCGCGACGTGCGCGAGGGCAATGGAGTCGGCTTCTGAGCCGGCCCGCCGCCTCCGGCCGGGTCGAACCCGGCCGACGTCATCAGCCCCCGTGGACACGGCGCCACGGGGGCTGATCCATTGCCGGGCCGTATATCCTCGGGCGCGGGTCGCGCACTCATTGCCGGTTGCGTTGCGGCAACTGACGTGAGGGGCGCGGGCAGATGCTAAGTTTTCATTATGCGTGGATCGTTTCGGTTGACACCCGTGCCTCCCGCCGTGGTCGAACCCGCTCGCGGGAGGAAGGCCGTGGCGAATCGTCCCCGTCCGCAGGAGGTGGTATGAGAGACCCGATTACGGCCGATCGGGCGCGCAGAAGGACCGTCGGCGGATCCAGGCGCCGGCTTCTGCCCGCCCTGGGGACGTGGGCGTTCTTCCTCACCTTCGCCGGTCAGGGCGTGCGCAATGCGGTCGGCTGGTGGGCCTTCGGGCTCATCGCCGCCATCAGCGAAGTCATCCTGCTCCTCGTCTTCCTCCACGAGGGGCACCGCGTGCCCCGGCGGGCGCTGCCGCCCCTCACCGGCGCCTACACGGCGCTGTGCCTGGCCAGCGTCCTGTGGTCCCAGTACCCGGCTGCGACGGCCCTCGCCGGCGCCCTCATGCTGGCCACCACCGCGGTCGGCGTCCTACTGGCCTGCGGCCTGTCCCTGCGGGAGATGACGGACGCCCTCAGCCGGGCCCTGGAGGCGATCCTCGTGCTGAGTATCCTGCTGGAGCTCTACGTCGGCCTCGTCCTGCGCCGTCCCCTGATCCCCGTGTACATGCAGGACTGGAAGGCGGTGCCCATCTCCTACTACTGGGTCAACGGCGAGATCCTGCACGGCGGACCGATCCAGGGCATTGTCGGCAACCGCAACCCGCTCGCCTTCATCGCCCTGCTCACCCTCCTGTGCACGGCGGTCAGGTGGGCGGACCGGCGCGTGCGCCCCTTCGGCCTCGTCGTGTGGTCGGGCCTGTCGGCCCTCGTCCTGGCCCTGACCGCCTCCGCCACGGTCCTGGTCGCCGTCGTCGTCTGCGTCGTCATCACCGCCGTCCTGTGGCTCATGCGCCACGTCCCCGTCGCCCGCAGACGGCTCGTCAGCGGCGTCGCCCTGTCACTGGGCGTCGCCCTGGCCGCCGCCGGTCTCGGCCTGCACTCGCAGGTGACGGACCTGCTGGGCCGCAGCTCGGACCTGAGCGGCCGGTGGGAGATCTGGACGAGGGTGATGGACCTGTGGGAGCAGCACACCATTCTCGGCTGGGGCTGGATCATGTACTGGCCCCCGTGGATGCCCCTGTTCCGCACGCTCGTCGTCCGCCCCGACGGGACGCCCACGATGAGCGCCCACAACGCCTATGTCGAGGCGCTCTTCCAGACGGGGGTCGTCGGCGGCGCGCTCATCGCCGTCCTCGTGGTGACGCTCGTCTACCGGTCCTTCCGCCTCGCCACGGACCATCTCGACTTCGACGCCTCCGTGCTCCTGCCGGCGCTGCTCATGACGGCGCTGGTCGTGCAGTCCTTCACCGAGTCGCGGCTGCTGAGCGAGGGCAACTGGGTGGTGGTGTGCGCCCTGGAGACCTGGTTCGGGCTGCACCGCATGATCGAGCTCGAGCGCAGTGAGCCCTGGGCGAGTCCGCTCACCCCGCGGGGGCGGTGACCGGCGCGCCGGGCCCGATGCCCGCCCGGCGCGCCGATCCTCAGGGCGGCGCCGGTACGGGCGGCGTGAAGCTACTCGGCGGCCCCGGCCGACTCCGTCTTCAGGTCCGGGCTCCGGTCCCTGCGGTTCGTCCAGTGGGAGTCGTCGTTGGCGTAGGCGTAGTAGGCGCCGATGAGCAGGCCCCCGCCCACGAAATTGCCCAGCAGGGCGACTACCACGTTGCCCAGTGCGGGCAGGACGTCGATGCCGTGGGTCAGGCCGACGACGGTGAACAGGACCGTATTGGCCACCGAGTGCTTGAATCCGAGGAAGGCGAAGACGAAGACCGCGATGATCATTGAGAAGATCTTGGACCAGTCCTCGTGGATGAAGCCGTTGTAGATCAGGAGCATCGCCAGGTTGATCATGAAATTGCACAGGATCGCGCGCATGAAGAGGTCGGCCACCCCCGAGGCCGACGACAGGTAGGCGAGTTTGGCCTCCACCGAGTGCGCGGCCTGTTCGCCGGTGGCCCCCTCGATGAGCGTGGAGAAGCGGTACACGACGGCGAAGACCAGGCCGCCCATGAAGTTGCCTGTCAGGCACATGAGCAGGACGCGCAGACCCCTCCACGCCGAGATGCGCTTGTAGTAGTAGCCGATGACCACCACCATCATATTGCTGGTGAGCAGCTCGGACTTCGTGTAGTAGATGAACACGAGCGCGGGGCCGAAGGAGAGCGCTCCGAGCATCTTGCCGACGCCCGCCATCGAGGTCCCCCCGAGGCGCAGGCCGTCGAGGACTCCCACGATCGCGTAGTTGACGACGTAGAAGACGGCCACGATCATGCCGGCCATGGCGGCGCGCATGAGGTAGCGCTGGGCGAGGGCGCCGGTCATGCGGGTCTTGGTGTCCAGTGCCTCGAGCACGGTGGAGATGAAGTGCTTGCCGGGGAAGAGGGCGTCCGATGCAGTGGTCATGCCCCATGATGGCATGGAATACGGCGGAAAACGTGACGAATGGAACATGGCCTCTTCCCCGTGCGGGCGGCGCGGCGGGTCCGCCGCCGCTCCGCCCGCTCGCGCGCGCCGACGGGCCCATGGGCCATCATGGGGCCATGAGCCAGTCCAGCAGCCAGTCCGGCACTCGCCGCGCCCAGCCCGTCCGGCCCGACGCCCCCGCGGGGGTCAGCCTGTGGGGCGGACGCTTCACCGGCGGTCCCGCCGACGCGCTGGCCGCGCTGAGCGCGTCCACCCACTTCGACTGGCGCCTGGCCCGCTACGACATCGCCGGATCGCGGGCCCACGCCCGGGCGCTGGCCGCCGCGGGCCTGCTCGACGACGCCCAGCTGGCTGGCATGCTCGACGCCCTGAACCGGCTCGAGGACGACGTCGTGTCGGGGGCCTTCGCCCCGGCCCCCGCCGACGAGGACGTGCACACCGCCCTGGAGCGCGGCCTCCTGGAGCGCGCCGGGGCCGACCTGGGCGGGCGCCTGCGCGCCGGCCGCTCCCGCAACGACCAGATCGCCACCCTCATCCGCATGTACCTGCGCGACCGGGCGCGTCATATCGCCGGCCTCGTCCTCGACGTCGTCGACGCCCTGACGGGGCAGGCGGCCCGCGCCGGCGGGGCGATCATGCCGGGGCGCACCCACATGCAGCACGCCCAGCCGGTGCTCGTGGCCCACCACCTGCTCGCCCACGCCTGGCCGCTCATGCGCGACGTCGAGCGCCTGGAGGACTGGGACGCGCGCGCCGCCGTGTCCCCCTACGGCTCCGGGGCGCTGGCCGGCAACACGCTCGGCATGGACCCCGACGCCGTCGCCGCCGACCTCGGGTTCGACTCCGCCGCGGAGAACTCCATCGACGCCACCTCGGCCCGGGACGTGGTGGCCGAGTTCTCCTTCGTCCTGGCCATGACCGCGGTGGACGTCTCGCGCCTGAGCGAGGAGATCATCATCTGGAACACGCAGGAATTCGGCTTCGTCACCCTCGACGACTCCTTCTCGACCGGCTCGTCGATCATGCCGCAGAAGAAGAACCCCGACGTCGCCGAGCTCGCCCGCGGCAAGGCGGGCCGCCTCATCGGCGACCTCACGGGCCTGCTCGCCGTCCTCAAGGGCCTGCCGCTGGCCTACGACCGCGACCTGCAGGAGGACAAGGAGCCCGTCTTCGACGCCGTGGACACCCTGGCCGTCCTGCTCCCGGCGGTGGCGGGCATGATCGGGACCATGACCCTGCACCTGGAGCGCATGGCGGAGCTGGCCCCCCGGGGCTTCTCCCTGGCCACCGACGTCGCCGAGTGGCTGGTCAAGCGGGGCGTGCCCTTCCGCAGCGCCCACGAGATCTCCGGCGCCTGCGTGAGGCGGTGCGAGGAGCGGGGCGTCGAGCTGTGGGACCTCACCGACGACGACTTCGCCGCCATCGACCCCCGCCTGACCCCGGGCGTGCGCGAGGTCCTGTCCGCGCAGGGCTCCGTGGCCGCGCGCCGCGGCCGCGGCGGCACCGCGCCTGCCCGGGTGGCCGAGCAGCTGGCCCGCGCCGCGGCGCGCGCCGCCGAGCTGCGCGCCTTCTGCCGGGAGGGCTCCGTGCTCGACCGCCCCGCGGCGCCGGGCGGCCCCTCGCACTCCCGATCCTCCGGCGACGACGCCTCCGGACCCTCGACCGGGGCCTGACGTGACAGCGCCCCGGGGCGCCGGACCCGCCCCCGCCGGTGCGCCGAACGCCCTGGGGGAGGTCCTCGACCTCCTCGCTGGCGACCCGCTGGAGGTGTGCCCCCGCCTGCTGGGGGCGGTCCTGCGGGCGCAGGACTCCGAGGGCGCGGTCGCCGTGCGGCTCACCGAGGTGGAGGCGTACCGCGGGGAGGAGGACCCCGGCTCTCACGCCTTCCGCGGCCGCACCGCCCGTAATGCGACGATGTTCGAGGCGGCCGGGGCGGTCTACGTCTACTTCACCTACGGCATGCATCACTGCGCCAATATCGTGTGCGGGCCCGAGGGGCTGTCGCGGGCCGTGCTCCTGCGCGCGGGCGAGGTGACCGCGGGGGCGGACCTGGCCCGGCGCCGTCGGCCCGCCGCCAGGGCCGACCGTGACCTGGCCCGCGGACCGGCCCGCCTGTGCCGGGCCCTGGGCCTGACCCGGGACGACGACGGGGTCCGCCTGGGGGAGCGGGGCGCCCGCCTGAGCCTCGCGCTGCCCGATGCGCCCGTGGCCGACTCGCTCATCCGCACCGGCCCGCGCACGGGCGTGGCCGGGCCCGGCGGCGGCGCGGCCTTCCCCTGGCGCTTCTGGATCGACGGCGAGCCGACCGTCTCCCCCTACAGGGCCGCCGCGCCCCGGCGCAGGAGGGCCCGGTGAGCGGGACGAGCGCGACCTACTGGAACCACAACTCGGCCTTCCACGACGAGTTCGTGGCCGACGCCGCGCGGCGCGGCGGGCGGGCCCTCGACGTCGGCTGCGGGGAGGGACTGCTGGTTCAGCGGCTCGCGGCGGTGTGCGAGGAGGCGGTCGGCATCGAGGCGGATCCCGCGACCGTCGAGCGCGCCCGGGCGCGCCTGGCGGGTGTCCGGGGCGCCGTCGTGCGCCGGGCCGATGCCCTCGACCCGGCGCTGCGCGGCGAAGTCGGCGTCTTCCGGACCGTCACCTGCGTGGCGGTGCTCCACCACCTGCCGCTGGAGGAGGGGCTCAGGGCGCTGTCCGGATTCGTGGCGCCGGGCGGACGGCTGTGCGTCGTCGGGCTCGCCGCGGACGAGGGCCTGGGGGACCGGGCGCTGAGCGCCCTGAGCGTCCTCCCCAACTGGGTCGCGAGCCGGTGGCACCGGGAGGTGCGGGACATCGGGGTGCCCGTCGCGCCGCCGCGCGAGTCGCTGCGCGAGATCCGCGCCGTCGCGGCGCGCGTCCTGCCCGGCTGCCGCTTGCGGCGGCGCATGTACTGGCGCTACCGCCTGACCTGGGACCGGCCCGGGGCGGCCTGACGCGAACGGGCGGCGCCCCTCCGTTCTCTCACCACGAGGGGCCGGGAGGCGACGCCCGGCCCGCGCGGATGAGCGGGATCGCGCCGGGAACGGCGGGGGAGATCGGGGTCCGAAAGTGTTCTCGGCCACCGCCCTCGACCATGGATGCTACGCCACGCTACACTTGGTGCATGACTATTGCACAGATCAGTCAGCGGGAGATGAGGAACGACAGCGGGGCCGTGCTGCGCCGCGTCGAGGCGGGCGAGGTGCTCGAGGTGACCCGTCGGGGGGTTCCCGTGGCGCGCCTGGTGCCCCTGTCGGATGATTCGGACCTGAGGTGCATCAGGCCCGCCACCCGGTCGATCTGGGAACTGGACCTTCCGTGGATCACGTCCGGTGAGCCCAGTGAGGTCACCATGGCCGCGATCCGGGACGACCGATGAAGAGGTGGTACCTCGACACCTCGGCCGCGATGAAGCTCATCAAGCGGGAGTCCGAGTCCACGGCGCTTACCGAGCGTCTGCGAGCCGATCGGCCGGACCTCATCAGCGCACTCCTGCTCGAGACCGAGTTGCGTCGGGCGGTCCACCGCCACGAGCTGCTCACGCAGGAGGCGGTCAGCACATTCCTCGCGACCCTGACGATCTACGACATGCCGCCCTCCCTCTACAGCGAGGCCGGGCTCATCGGCGGACCGGACCTGCGGTCCCTGGACGCGCTGCACGTGTGCGCGGCCCTGCGCTGCGGCGCGACGGCGATCGTCACCTACGACAAGCGCATGGGGCGGGCGGCCGCCGTCGTCGGCCTGCCGGTGATCTCGCCCGGGGCGCCGAGCTCCTGAACAGCTTCCGCTCCCGCCCGCGTCGGCGGTCCTTCGCCGGCGGGCCCCGGCCGCGACCCGCTTGCCCGACTCGCATCGATGCTGCGGACACGGCCGGAGCCGCGCCGTCGGACGTGGCACACTAACCGCGCCGGAGCGGCACGCCCGGCCCCGAGCTCAGCGGGAGGCACTGAGCCCGACCCATGGAAGGCGACAGGACCGTGACCGATATCCTGGACGAGCTGCAGTGGCGGGGCCTCATCGCCCAGCACACCGATATCGACGAGCTCCGCGCGGCGCTCACCGGGGGGCGGCTCACCTTCTATTGCGGCTTCGACCCCACGGCGCCCAGTCTGCACCACGGCCACCTCGTCGCCATCAAGGTCATGCGCCACCTCCAGATGGCGGGCCACCATCCCCTGGCCCTGGTCGGCGGCGCCACCGGCCTCATCGGCGACCCGAGGGCCAGGGGCGAGCGCCCACTCAACTCCAAGGACGTGGTCGCCGGATGGGCCAGGAGCCTGCAGGCCCAGCTGGAGAACCTCCTGGACTTCGAGGGCGACAACCCGGCGCGCATCGTCAACAACCTGGACTGGACCGGCGACCTGGGCGCCATCGACCTGCTGCGCGACATCGGCAAGCACTTCCGCATGGGCACGATGCTCGCCAAGGACGTCGTGGCCCGCCGGCTGGCCGGCGACGAGGGCATCTCCTACACGGAGTTCAGCTACCAGATCCTCCAGGCCAACGACTACCTCGAGCTCTTCCGCCGCTACGGCTGCACCCTCGAGATCGGCGGCAATGACCAGTGGGGCAATCTCGTGGGGGGTGTGGACCTCATCCACAAGGTGGAGGGCGCCTCCGTCCACCTCATGACCAACCCCCTGATCACCAAGGCCGACGGCACCAAGTTCGGCAAGTCCGAGGGCGGGGCGGTCTGGCTCGACCCGGATATGCTCAGCCCCTACGCCTTCTACCAGTTCTGGCTTCGGGTCGAGGACGTCGACGTCGTGCGCTTCCTGAAGATCTTCACCTTCCTGGACCGGGACGAGATCGAGCGCCTCGAGGCGGCCACGGCCCAGAACCCCAGGGCCCGCGAGGCCCAGCGGGTTCTGGCCCGCGAGGTCACCACCTGGGTCCACGGGGCCGAGGCGACGGCGCGGGCGCAGGCCGCCACCGCCGCCCTGTGGGGGCGCGGCGACCTCGGCGAGCTCGACGAGGCGACGCTCCTGGCCGCGGTCGCCGACCTGCCGACGGCGGAGCTGATGGTGGGCAGATCCACGATCGTCGACCTGCTCGTGAGCGCGGGTCTGGAGAGGGGCCGCGGCGCGGCCCGCAAGACGGTCGCCGCCGGAGGCGCCTACCTCAACAACGTCAAGGTGCTCGACGAGGACGCCCCGATCGCCCAGGAGCAGCTGCTGGCGGGCGGCGTGGTACTGGTCCGCAAGGGCCGGCGCACCCTGGCCGTGGCGCGACGGCCCTGACGGGGCGCCGGGGCGAAGAATCGCCCCGGACAGGACGGACAGGACGGTGGGCCCGCATTGTGCGCGGGCTCACCGTCTCTCGGTTTGACCGCCTCCCCACCGGTGCGTAATGTTCTCTCCGGCCCGAGCGGGGATGGAGAGATCCAATGACCCGACGGAGGCCGAGGACTGGAAAGTCGTAGGAGACCGGTTACCGCCGGCTCCGGTCCGGAATCTGCTTCGGACGTGCGGCTGACCGATGCTCCTCGAGCGCTTCCGGGAGGAGGCGGTCCGCGGATGCGGATCGTGGAGTCCCGGTGGGTGTGTTGTTTGAGATCTCGATAGTGTGTCATGTTTTGTGTTCGTGGTTTTGGCGGGGGGTTGGGGTTTCTCTCTTTTTTGGGGGGTTGTTCTGGCTTTTCGTTGTTTTTTTTTGGGGTTTTTGGGTTTTTTTTTTTTTTTGTTTTTTTTGTTCTTGTTGTTGGGGTTGGTGGGGGGTTTGGGGGGGTTCCGGGGTTCGGGGTTTGGCGCGCCCGGGTGTCTTGCTTCCTTCTTGTTGGGGGGCGGGTCTGGGGTGCGCCTGCGCGCGCCTGAGTGTCTTGCTTCCTTGCTTGTTGGGGGGCGGGCGGGGGGTGCGCGTGTTGCCCGGTTCCCGTGGTGGGGGTCGGGTTGTGCCCGGTTTCTTCTGCTGCTTGTTGTGGTGGGGGTTTTCGGGTGTTGTTTTTTCCGTCCGGTGCTTCTCGTGTCTTCTGGTTCTGCGGTGCTTGGTCCTTTGTTGGGTTG
>NZ_AUBL01000010.1:0-22268 GCF_000429225.1 Actinomyces dentalis DSM 19115 | reverse complement strand
CAGGTCCGACAGGGTGCGTCCGCCCAGGGCCGCGCACAGGGCCAGATCCGCCACGATCTTGCCCGGGTCGTGCACCGCCAGGGGCTTGCGCCAGGGCGCCAGGGCCCCCGACAGCGCGGTGTCCAGGCCCACGGCCCGGATCGTCCCGGTCAGCAGCCTCGCCCCGGCCGGCCCCACCGCCGGCACCTCCCCCGACTCCACACCCACAGCCGGGTACAACCCGGTACCATTCACCACGAGGGTGCCCCTCCCCTGGACATGCACGGACATCAGTAATCCGCATTATCCCAGGAGAAGGAGCACCCTCACCCCCACCCCCGGCACCCCACGACGAAAAACCGAGGTTAGCGGGAGGGGCGGGGGACCTGGCGCGGGCCTCTGGGCGCGTCTGAGGGGCATGCGGTCTCAGCGGGAGGGGCGGGGGATCTGGGCCTCCAGGCCGGTGATCGGCTCGCCGGGCGGAGTCGCGTCGACCGCCGCCGCGTTGGCGATGATCCGCTCCACCGCCCCCACCACGCGGCCCCCGGCGGCGTGCGGGGTGAGCAGCAGGTTCGGGGCGTCCCAGAGCGTGGAGTCGGCGGGCAGCGGCTCGGGGTCGGTGACGTCGAGCCCCGCCGCGCTGATGGCGCCCGAGCGCAGGGCCGCCTCCAGGGCCGCCTGGTCCACCGTCGCGCCGCGGCCCACATTGACCACGACGGCGCGGCGCGGCAGCAGCGCCAGGCGCTCGGCGCTCAGCGCCCCCGCCGTCCGCGGCGTGCTGGGCAGGACCATGACCAGCAGGTCGGTCCAGGGCAGGGCCGACTCGACGTCCTCGACCGCGATGACCTCGAAGCCGGCGCGCTGCCCGGCCGAGCGCGCGACCCCGCGCACGCTCGCCCCGAAGGCGGTCAGCAGCCGCGCCGTCGCGACCCCGATCGCGCCGAAGCCCCACACGAGCGCCCGCGCCTGGAACAGCGTCGTCAGGCGGTGCGGGTCGTGGATGGGGTGGGCGCCGCCCAGGGCCGCCTCCCACTCGTGGCGGTCGGCCGCGCGCACCGCCGTCGGCAGGCTTCGCACGCAGCCCAGCGCCAGGGCGGCGGCGTGCTCGGCCACGGTGCGGTCGTGGAAGTGGCGGCCCGAGGTGATCGCCACCGAGTCCGGGAAGCCGGCGGCCAGGACGTTGTCCGGCCCGGCGGCCAGCGTCTGGATCCAGCGCAGGCGGGTGAGGTAACCGGGCATGTCCGCCAGGACCGCGGCGCTCCCCGACCCGCCGCCGCCCCACAGGACCAGGCCCTCGGCGTCGCGGTGCTCGACCGGGACCGGCGCGGCCTCGTCGAACAGGACGACGTTGTGCCCGGCGTCGCGGATGGGGGAGGGGTCTATGCAGCTGGTGTCGGTCAGGAGGATCTTCATGGCTCCAGCCTCCCACGGCGCCCCGGCCCGGGGCGGGAGCCGCCGGATCGGAACATCCGCACCGTGGTCGCGGCGCGCGCCGGACCGGTCGCATCTGGAAGGATCGCGTCGTGAGTACACACACCCCCACATCCCGGAGAGCATTCTTCTCCCGCTTCCGCTTCCGCTCCCGCCTCGACGCCTTCTTCCATATCACCGAGCGCGGCTCGACCATCGCCCGCGAGGTCCGCGGCGGCGTCGTCACCTTCTTCACGATGGCCTACATCCTCGTGCTCAACCCGCTCATCCTGTCCAACAAGGACAAGGGCATGGCCCCGCTGGGCGCCCCCGAGCAGATCGCCGCCGGCACCGCCCTGATCGCCGGGGTCATGACCATCCTCATGGGCCTGGTCGCCAACTACCCCATGGCCCTGGCGGCGGGGCTGGGCATCAACGCGATGGTCGCCTGCACCCTGGTCGGCATGAACGGCATGACCTACGCCGACGCCATGGGGCTGATCGTCATCGAGGGCGTCATCATCCTCGTCCTGGTGCTCACCGGTTTCCGCGAGGCCGTCTTCAAGGCCGTCCCGTCCCATATCAAGACCGCGATCAGCGTGGGCATCGGCCTGTTCATCGCCCTCATCGGCCTGGTGGACGCCAAGGTGGTGCGAGCCGGCGGCACCCCGCTGGAGCTGGGGCTGGGCGGGTCGCTTCAGGGCTGGCCGGTCCTCGTGTTCCTCTTCGGCCTGTTCCTCATGATCATCCTGCACGTGCGGAAGGTGAGGGGCTCCATCCTCATCGGCATCGCGGCCTCCACCGTTCTGGCCGCGATCATCGAGGCCGTCGCCCACCTGGGAGCCTTCAACGACGATGAGAAGCACGGCCCGCTCAACCTCACGGGCTGGTCCCTGTCCGTCCCGTCCCTGTCCGGCTCCCCGGTCGAGATGCCGCACCCGACCACGCTCGGGCAATTCAGCCTCCTGGGCTCCCTGAACAAGGTCGGCGCGGTCAGCGTCGTCCTGCTCGTCTTCTCCCTGCTGCTGGCCGACTTCTTCGACACCATGGGCACCATGGTCGCCATCGGCGCCGAGGGCGACCTCCTCGACGAGAGCGGCAACCCGCCGCGCACCCGCGAGATCCTCGTCGTCGACTCCCTGGCCGCGATCGCCGGCGGCGCGGGCGGGGTGTCCTCCAACACCGCCTACGTCGAGTCCGCCGCGGGCGTGGGCGAAGGGGCGCGCACGGGCCTGGCCTCCGTGGTCACCGGCACGCTGTTCCTGGCCAGCATGTTCCTCGCGCCGGTCGTCTCGATGGTCCCCTACGAGGCCGCCACCCCGGCCCTGGTCGTCGTCGGCTTCCTCATGATGACCCAGGTGACGGACATCGACTGGAGGTCCCCGGAGGTCGCCCTGCCGGCCTTCATCACCATCATCATGATGCCCTTCTCCTACTCGATCACCAACGGCATCGGCGCGGGCTTCATCGCTCACCTGGTGGTTCAGCTGGGGTGCGGGCGGGCCAGGCGGATCCACCCGCTCATGTGGGTGGCCGGCGTCCTGTTCATCGTCTACTTCACGCTCACGCCCATCAGGGCGATCCTGGGCGTGTCCTGAGCGGTCCTCGTCGGCCGACGGCGGGGGCGGGGTTTCGCGGGGGCGCCGCGGGGCCCCCGCCCCCGCCGTCGGCCCGACCGACCGAGGAGTAGAATATCTCGGCCCACCCCGACCGCCGTCTCGCGGCGGAGCCGGCGAATCACCCGCACCCGTCACGAATCGAAGGCCCCTCCCGCCGTGTCCATCTTCGAGTCACTGAGGTTCCACAACTACCGGGTCTGGTTCTTCGCGGCCCTGATCGCGAACACCGGCTCCTGGATGCAGCGCGTGGCCCAGGACTGGCTCGTCCTGCGCGTCCTGACCGACGACTCCGCCTCCGCCACCGGCCTGACCACGGCGCTCCAGTTCCTGCCGGCGCTGCTCTTCTCCGTCCACGCCGGCCTCATCGCCGACCGCGTGGACCAGCGCCGCCTGCTCATCGTCACCCAGAGCTCGATGGGCCTGGTCTCGCTGGTGCTCGGGCTGGACGTCCTGGTCGGGGGCGCCCGGCTGTGGCACGTCTACCTCGCCGCCGTCGCCTCGGGGCTCGCCGTCGCCTACGACGCGCCCGCCCGTCAGATCTTCGTCGCCCGCATGGTCCCGGCGGACCGCCTGGCCAACGCCGTCGGCCTCAATTCCGCGTCCTTCAACGCGGCGCGCCTGCTCGGGCCCGCCGCCAGCGGCCTGGTCATCGCCTGGGTGGGCCCCGGGTGGGTCTTCCTCGTCAACGCCCTGACCTTCCTGTGCCCGGCGCTGGCCCTGATGATCATGAGGACGGGCGAGCTCTACGACGTCCCGCGCGCCGCCCGCGCCAGGGGACAGCTGCGCGAGGGCCTGACCTATGTGCGCCGCCGCGCGGACCTGCTCATCATTATCGTGGTCATCTCCGTGGTCTCCATGTTCACCCTCAATTTCCAGGTCACCATGGCCGCGATGGTCCGCAGCGCCTTCGACCTGGAGTCCGACGCCTACGGCACCGTCTCGTCGATCTTCGCGGTCGGCTCCCTGTCCGGCGCGCTGTGGGCGGCGCGGCGCAAGACCCCGCGCGTGCGCACCGTCATCATCGCCGCCCTCCTCCTGGGGATCTCCTCGCTGCTCATGGCCGCCGCCCCGAATTACCCGCTCTTCGCCCTGTCCTCGATCCCCGTGGGCCTGTGCGTGCTGACCCTGCTCACCAGCGCCAACCAGACCATTCAGCTCACCACCTCCCCGGCGGTGCGCGGGCGGGTCATGAGCATTTACATGATGTTCCTCCTGGGGACCACGCCCGTCGGCGCGCCGGTCATCGGCTGGGTCAGCGACCAGTGGGGTCCGCGCACGGGCATCGCCGCGGGCGGGGCGGCGGCCATCGTCAGCGCCCTGGCGGCCATGGCCTGGGTCCGCCGCCACCGGTGCGCGGATCTGGCCTACTCCTCCTCCCGGCCCTTCCTGTGCGCCGCCGGGTCCGACGGCGCCCAGAACCGTCCCGCCGTCGGGCCCGACGCCGCTCCGGTCCGCCCGGGCGCCGTCGGGCCCGACGCCGCTCCGTCCGGCGCGGCCCCGCCCGATGGCGACGCATTCGAGACGCCGTCCGCCGACCCCCGCTGAGCCGCCCCGATATCCTGGGAGGGGGTTCGGGAGTCCGCCCCGCCCCGCCGTCGGGCACCCTCCGGGTGCACCGCAACCGCTCCCAGGAGGCACCGGCATGAGCGAGCTCATCGACACCACGGAGATGTACCTCAAGGCCGTCTACGAACTGGAGGAGGACGGCGTTCCTCCGCTGCGCGCCCGCATCGTCGAGCGCCTCGGCCACTCGGGCCCGACGGTCTCCCAGACCGTGGCCCGCATGGAGCGCGACGGCCTCATCCACGTCGCCAAGGACCGCTCCCTCAAACTCACCGATGAGGGCCGACGACGGGCCACCGAGGTGATTCGCAAGCACCGCCTTGCGGAAAGACTGCTCATGGACGTCATCGGGCTGGACCGCCGCCTCGTCCACGACGAGGCCTGCCGGTGGGAGCACGTGATGAGCGAGCAGGTCGAGGACCGCCTGGACCTCATCCTGCGGGGCGTGACCGCCGACCCCTTCGGCAACCCGATCCCGCCGCGCAGCGCCGAGCACCCCCATCCCTCGGACGATGAGCGCAGCGCGGACCTCGCCGCCCACGAGGGCTGCACCGAGGCCGTCATCACCCGGATCGGCGAGCCGATCCAGGCCGACGCCGCCCTCCTCGCCTCGCTGGAGGACGCCCGGATCGTCGCGGGCGCTCGAATCCGCCTGCGTCGGACGGGCGGCGGCGTGCGGATCGTGACCGGCGCCGAGGAGCCGGTCGTTCTGCCCGACGACGTCGCCCGCCACCTCTTCCTGGCTCGCTGAGGGTCCCGGCCTCCGGATCGGGCCCCGGCCTCCGGGTTCCCGGTGCGCTGAAGGTCCTGGTCTCCGCCCCGGCGGCGCGCAGTACCCTATCCTCCTACATGCGCTCAGACCCCACCCCCATCCCTACATGTCTCGCCCCGCGACCGGCCCCCCTGCCGGCTCGCGGGGCGAGACGCGTCCGGATGCGCGGCGGGGTCGCGGCGGGGGCGGGGCGATCGAAGTCACCCGGCGGGATGGTCGCGCGGTGTAGCACGGCTCGTATAGCGTTGGCGTTAACGTTCGGCTTCATCGGACGTGAAGCGGTGGGCGGAGCCCAAGTCCGTCGGCGTTCGCCGCTTCCATTAAGACACCGACCGACGGGCCCGGGGGAACCACTTTTCCGGTCCCGGCCACGGCCAGGGCCTCCGGGGTGAAGCCCGCATTACGCGGGCCGGGCGACTCCCGCCCGAACCCGACAGCTAACTCCGTCGGCTCTTCAGGAGAATCCCGTGACTTCACGCAACCTGGCGCGCCACCGCAAGGCGGCCCGACCGCTGACCCCACTGAGCGACGCCGCCCCGGCCCTGCGCCGCGGCCTCGTCGTCGCCGCCTCCTCCGGTCTGGCCCTGACCATGATCACCTCCGCCGCCAACGCGGCCGGTGGGAACACTCAGAGCCTTGAGCGCTCCGCGGGCGCTCTGGGCATCGGTCCCGCCACCGCCAAGGCCGAGGCCCTCATCACTCAGAACACCCCGATCGAGGTGGACGCCGACGTCGTCGCGGACGCGGACACCCCGGCCACCTCCGAGGTCGCCACCGAGGCGCCCGGCCCCTCCGAGGAGGAGCTCGCCGCTCAGGCCGCTGCTGAGCAGGCCGCTGAGCAGGCGGCTGCTGAGCAGGCCCAGGCGGAGCAGGCCGCCGCTGAGCAGGCGGCTGCCGAGCAGGCCGCTGAGCAGGCCCAGGCGGAGCAGGCCGCTGCCGAGCAGGCGGCTGCCGAGCAGGCCCAGGCGGAACAGGCGGCTGCCGAGCAGGCCGCCGCCGAGCAGGCCCAGGCGGAGCAGGCCGCCGCCGAGCAGGCCCAGGCCGCCCCCGCCGTTTCCACGGAGGACGAGGCCGCTGAGTCCACCGCCGTCCCGGCTTCGAGCGCCGTCCCGCAGGGGGTCGGCTCCGACGCCGTGGCCATCGGCTCGAACTACCTCGGCACCCCCTATGCGTGGGGCGGCGGGGCCCCGGGCGGCTTCGACTGCTCCGGCTTCGTCTCCTACGTCTACGCCCAGATGGGCATCTCGCTGCCGCACCAGTCGGGCGACATCCTCAACAGCGGGACCGTCATCTCGGCCTCCGAGGCGCGTCCCGGCGATATCCTGTGGTGGCCCGGTCACGTCGGCATCTACGCCGGCGACGGCCAGGTCCTGCACTCGACCCCCGGGCCCGGTGTGAGCATCACCAACATCTGGGGCAGCCCCACCTACCTGCGAGTCGGCTGACTCGGCTGACCGAGCCGTCGGTCCAGAGGATTGGAACCGTCTCCTCCCGATGGAGGAGGTGGTTCCTCCTATTAACCGATTGACAAGGCGTGATGGGCGTCACTTCGGTGTGTGTTATTTGATTGTGACGGCATGCCTTGCTATCGGGTACTGTTCATCTTGTCGCGAGGACAGGCCTCGCGGTGCCCCGAGCCGGTGCTCAGTCCCGCCGTCCGGTTCTGGGGAGTTCCCATCATGAGCGGCGGGAACGGGGGAACCAACCACGACTTCGATCACGGAGTCTCTGGGGTGAAGCCCGCATCGCGCGGGCCGGGCTTCTCCAGCCCGAACCCGACAGCTCACCCCGTCGGCAGCACTAGGAGACGCACACCCAATGACCACCCGCAGTTCGGCACGTCACCGCAAGGCGACTCGTCCACTCACCCCGATCTCTCACATCGCTCCCGCCACCCGTCGCGGTCTGGTGGTCGCAGCCTCTTCCGGCCTGGCCCTGACCATGATCGCCTCTGGCGCCAATGCCGCCAGCTCCACCGAGGTCGCCGCCTCCGCAGGTTCTCTTCAGCAGACCGCGGGCCTGGGCGCCCTCACGGCCGACGCCCGCGAGGCGGTCACCGTCAACGACGCGATCGTGACCGGTGACGTCGTCGCTCCCGCCGACCTCACCGACGTCTCAGGCGTCACCGTCGAGGCCCCGCCCGCCGAGGAGCCTCCCGCCCCCGCCCCTGCCGTGGCCGACGACTCCAACGCCACCACGGCCGACTCCGGCGCGACCACCGCCGCGGCCAGCTCCGACTCCGGCACGGAGGCCCAGGCCTCCAACGCCTCCACCCCCGCCGCGCCGCCCTCGACCGCGGGCGGCGTCGTCGGCATCGCCATGCAGTACGTCGGCTCCCCCTACGTGTACGGGGCCAGCGGCCCGAGTGCCTTCGACTGCTCCGGCTTCGTCCAGTACGTCTATGCCCAGATGGGCATCTCCCTGCCGCGCACCTCCGGCGCCCAGGCGGCGGCGGGCACCATGGTGTCGGCCGCCGAGGCCCAGCCCGGCGACATCGTCTACTTCGGCGGCCACGTGGGCATCTACGCGGGCGACGGCAAGATGATCGACGCCGGCAACGAGTCCACCGGCGTCGTCTACCGCGACATCTACGAGACCCCGATCGGCTTCGTGCGAGTCGCCTGATCCCCCTCATCCCTCTTCCCACCGACGTCCCTCGCCCCGCCCCTGCCGACCAGGCGGCGGGGCGCCGTCGTTCCGCCGCCGGGGACGGGCTTTAGTGGCGGGACGGGGCGGCCGGTTCCGGGCCGACGACGGCGCAACGGATCGGGACACGGGCGTTCACCGGGCGCGAGTGGTTTGAAGCACACCGCCCTCCGGGGTCAGAATGGGACATGTCGGACTCCCGATGCCCGCAGAAAGGGGCAGAATCCATGGCGGAAGACAAAGTAGTCCTTGTTGGGGCGGACGGTTCACCGGAGTCCCTCGGCGCGGTGGACTGGGCCGTCGCCCGCGCGGCCCGCAGCGGCTGGCGCGTCCACATCCTGTGCGCCTACTCCCTCCCCTCCTTCACCACCGCCTCGCTCGACGGCGGATACGCCGCGCTCGACGACACCGCGATCCGCTCGGGCGCGCAGGCCGTCGTCGACGAGGCCGTCACGCGCGCCCAGGGCAAGGGCGTGACCGTGACCAGTTCGCTCGAGACCGGGGACCCCGCCGGGGTGCTGGTCGACCTGTCCGACGAGGCCACCCTCGCCGTCGTGGGCACCAGGGGCGGGGGAGGCTTCGCCGACCGGCTGCTGGGCACCGTCTCCTCCGCGCTGCCCGCCCACGCGCACTGCCCGACGGTCGTCGTCCCCCGTCACGTCGAGGGCGCCGAGTACACGCCCGTGGGGCGCATCGTCGTCGGCGTCGACGGTTCGGACTCGGCGCGCAAGGCCCTGCGCTGGGCGGTCAGGGAGGCCGAGGTCTGGGGGGCTGAGCTGACCGCCATCGCCGCCGTCCCCATGGCTTCGGGCGCCGGGGCGCTGGCCTGGCTGCCGGCCGCGGTCGACCGCGAGCAGGTGCTGACCGACGTGCGCAGCGGGCTGGACCGCGCCGTCGCGGCCGCCGTCGAGGGCCACTCCGGCGTCACCGTGCGCCGTCACGCCCTGGACGGCAACGCCGCCCAGCTCATGAGCGAGTTCTCCACCGCCGTCGACCTCGTCGTCGTCGGCTCCCGGGGGCGGGGGGGATTCTCCGGCCTGCTGCTGGGCTCCACCAGCCAGGGCGTCCTGTCCCACGCCGCCTGCCCGGTCATGGTGGTGCCGGCCCGCAGCCGCGACGAGGCCTCGTCGTCGGAGCGCAACAGCGGCACCCCGTGGGCCCGGGCCTGACCCCGCGGGGCCGGGCCCGAGGTCGCGTCGGCGCGCTCGGCCGCCCCCGGTTCGAGCGGCCCGCGCTCTCCTGGTAGGGTTGCGCCTCGCAGGCCCTCGTAGCTCAGGGGATAGAGCACCGCTCTCCTAAAGCGGGTGTCGCGCGTTCGAATCGCGCCGGGGGCACGCACCGCGCGTCGCGCGGTCCCGCGCCGCGCGCCCGGTGCGGGACCGCGGGGCGCGCCGGGGGCGACGGGGCCGCGCGGCGGCCCGCGCCACAGGTTCCTGATCGCCCTTCGTTCGGGGCGTCGGCGCAGTGTGCCGTCTCATCGCCGTTATGTTGGGGATATGACGCCTCCATTCTTCTCATTCGGCCGCCGCCGCCGCAGAAGCGCCTCGCCTGCCGACGAGCCGAAGGACGTCAGCCCCGTCTCCTCGGCCCCCGAGCCGGAAGAGGACGACGAGCCCGGGTCCGCGCCCGCGCCCGCCGCCGACGCGGCGCCCGGGTTCGACGGCCCTCCCCCCTCCGAGCGCCGCGAGGCCCTCGTCGAGGAGGCCCTGAGCGCCTGGCGGGAACAGCTCATCGAGCTCGGCGGCACGGCGAGCCTGGACGACATCACCCAGCTCGACGGCGTCGTCGACCTCACCTCCGCCCACCCCTCCGGGCTCGCCCAGCTCTACGCCGGCCGCCCCACCCACCTGTCCAGTCTCGTGCGCGAGCGCGGCGCCCTGGGCGTCGCCCGCCAGTGCCTGCGCAAGGTCGCCGGACGCACCGACCAGCTGGCCCGCCAGTTCGGCGTCGCCCCCGTCTACCTCGCCATCGGGGTCGCCTCCTGGGTGGAGGTCGTCCCCGCCTCGCCGGACTCGGAGTCGCAGGAGGCGGAGGAGGCCGGTCCCGTCGCCATTGAGCCCGCCCCGGACGCCCTCGGCGGCGCCCCCGCCCCGCGCAGTGGCGTGAGAGCGGGATCGGGCCCGGACTCCCTCAGATCGGCCGCCTTCCAGGCCGACGACGTCACCGTCCCCGTGCCCCAGGTCCCCGGCGACGGACCGGAGCCCCGGAGGCGGACGCGGACCGTCAGGGCCCCGGTCCTCCTGCGCCCGGTCCGCCTGTCCTCCTCCAGCGCCGACGCCACCCTCGCCCTCGACCCCTCGATCGAGGTCAACCCCGTCCTCACCCGCGCCCTGCGCCAGGCCGGCTCCCGCGCGGACATCGAGGCGGTGGCCCACGCCGCCCTGGGCGCGGAGGGGTTCACCCCGCGCACCGCCCTGAACCGCATCGGCAGCCTCGGCCGCGAGTACCTGTCCGGCTTCCTGGTCCGCGAGAACCTCGTCGTCGGCGCCTTCGTCCACCCCGGCCAGGCGCTGATCGAGGACTTCGACGCCACCATGGAGCGCGCCCGCGCCTCCGCCCTCGTCGCGGCGCTGGCCGGGGACCCCGACGCCCGCGCCGCCCTCGACGTCCCCCTGCCCGCGCCCGACCCGGAGGACCGCGCCCCCGAGCGCGAGCGCGGCGCCGGCGACCTCGACGTCGGCCAGCTCGACGCAGTCGAGGCCGTGAGCTCCGGCGCCTCCATCCTGCTGGACGCCCCGCCCGGATCCGACGTCGCCGCCACCCTGGCGGCCGTCGTCGCCGACGCCGCCGCCTCCGGGCGCACCGTGCTGCACGTGCCCGCCTCCAGCGCCGACGGCCACGCCGTCGCCGAGGCGCTGCGCGACATGGGTCTGGGCGGCCTCGTCCTCGACCTCACCGAGGACCCGGCCTGGCGCCGCCACGCGGCCGAGGAGATCAAGGAGGGCCTGGGCGCCCGGCCGCCCGAGCTCGACGTGCCCGCCATCGTGGATCTGCGCGAGCGGCTGCGCTCCGTGCGCGAGCGGCTGACCGGCAGCATCAACGCCCTGCACCTGCGCCGCGAGCCCTGGGGCGTGTCCGCCTACGAGGCGCTCCAGCACCTGGCCGAGCTGACGACGGGGCGCCAGCGCATCCGCACCACCGCCCGGGTCGCCCCCGGGTGCCTGGAGCGCCTGGACGGGGCCGGCATGGCCCGCGCCCGCCGCCTGCTCCACCGCGCCCACGACCTGGGCGTCATGGAGCCGCAGACCTCCACCTCCGCGTGGAACGGCATCGACGTCGCGGACATCGACGAGGCCACGGACGCCCTGACCCAGCTCAGCCGCCTGGCGGACGACCTCCTGCCCGCGGTGCGCGACTACAGCGTCGACATCGCCGACGCCACGGGCATGTCGCGGGCCACGACCCTGAGCCAGTGGTGCGAGCAGCTGGAGGTGCTCGACGGCGTGCGCGAGTCCCTCGACGTCTTCATCCCCGAGGTCTTCGAGCGCTCCGCCGCCGACATGGTGATCGCCACGGCCTCGCGCCAGTGGCGCGAGGAGCACGCCGTGGAGATGTCCGGGGCGGAGCGGCGCCGCTTCCTCAAGCAGGCCAAGGACCTGGTGCGTCCGGGGCGCCCGGTCGAGGACCTGCACGCCGAGCTGGTCAAGGTCCAGCAGCGGCGCGAGGCCTGGCGCACCCACGACCCGGACGGGGGCTGGCCGCGCCTGCCGCAGGGCCTGGACACCATGCAGGCCACGGCGGTCCAGGCCCGCGACGCCGTCGAGGACCTGGAGCCGATCCTGGGCGCCGGCTCCGGCGCCCCCGAGCTCATGGACCTGCCGCTGGAGGACCTCCTGGCGCGCGTGCGCGCCCTGGCCGAGGACGACGCCACCGCCCAGAAGATGCCCGAGCTCAACCGGGTCGTGGCGGACCTCGACGAGCTGGGCCTGACGGCCTTCGTGGCGGACCTGGCCGATCGCCGCGTCCCCGACGACGACCTGGACACCGAGCTGGCCTACTGCTGGTGGTCCTCCCTCCTGGCCCAGGTGCTGCGCGAGGACCCGGAGCTGGCCGACCTCCACGCCGGCATCCTGGGGGAGAGGGCGGACGCGCTGCGCGAACTCGACTCCGCCCAGGCCGACTCGCTGTCCGGGCCGGTGTCCCAGGCCTACGCGCGGCGCGTGCGCGCGGCGGTCGAGGCGGACAAGGCCTCCGCCCGCGCCCTGTACGTGGCCCTGTCCCGCGAGGACGGGGTGCCCCTGCGGGAGATCGTCGCCGCCCACCCGGTGGCCTTCATCGCCCGACCCGTGTGGATCGTTCCGCCGACCCTCGTCCCGCAGGTCCTGACCCCCGACGCCGTCATCGACCTCGCCGTGCTCGACGCCAGCGCCCACATGCCGGTGCCGCAGGCCCTGCCGGCCTTCGTGCGGGCCGAGCAGGTGCTGGTGGTCGGCGACCCGCGCCGGGCGACGACGGGGCTCGCCTCCGAGCTGGGGCCGCTGCTGCCCTCGGTCACCCTGCCGACCACCCGCAACACGCTCGACGCCCGCATCGCCGCCTTCCTGGCGGCCAACGGCTACGAGGGCGTCGTCGAGGCCATCCCCGCCCCGCCCCGCGACTCGCGCCTGACCCTCACCCTCGTTGAGGGCCGCGGCATGCCGGCCCCGGGACGGGCGGCGGTGGAGTCGGTGCCCGCGGAGGTCGAACGGGTGGTCAACCTCGTCACCGACCACGCGCTGATCCACCCCGAGCTCTCCCTGGGCGTCGTCGCCCTCAATGCCCGTCATGCGGAGGAGATCCGCTCGGCGGCCTCCGCGGCGGCGGCCGGCTCCCCGGCCCTGGAGAAGTTCTTCGCCGCCGGCATCGCCGAGCCCTTCGTGGTGGTGGACCTGGACGGGGCGCGCTCGTTGCGGCGCGACCACGTCATCCTGTCGGTCGGCTACGCCAAGACCCCGCACGGGCGCACCATCCACACCTTCGACTCGGTCGCCGGCACCGGCGGCATGGTGGGTCTGGTGGAGGCGCTGTGCGCCTCGCGGGACTCGACGGAGGTCGTCTCCTGCCTGGCCGCCGAGGACCTGGATCCCGAGCGCCTGCACTCCCCCGGGGCGCGCCTGCTGCGCGAGATCCTCGTGCGCGCGGCCGGGCGCGCCGAGGAGATCCCGCAGGACGGCGATCGGGCGCCCGACCGCCTTCTGATCGACCTGGCCGAGCACCTGTGGCGCAAGGGCCTGACGGTCATCCCCCTCTACGGGGTCGAGGGCGGGGTCCGCATCCCGCTGGCGATCGGGCACCCGGACTACCCGGGCGAGCTCTTCGTGGCCGTCCTGACCGACGACGCCGACTACATGGCCGAGCCCAGCCTGCGCCGTCGCGACCGGCACTGGATCGAGCGGCTCCAGCAGCGCGGCTGGCGGGTTCACACCGCCTACTCCGTCGCCGTCTTCGTCGACCCGGAGGCGGAGGCCACCGCCATCGAGGAGCAGGTCCTGAGCGTCATGATCGCCCGCGAGGCGGCCGCGCAGAAGGAGGCCGAGCCGGAGCCGGCCCCGCCGCCGGTTCCCGCGGTGGCCGAGCCGGACCCGGAGGAGAGCGGCTCCGTTCCGGCTGTGGAGCGGCTCAGTCCGCCCGCGCGCGGGCCGCGGCCGCCGATCGCGCCGGCCCAGCCCCTGCAGGCCTACTCCGACGACCAGCTCGACGAGCTCGTGACCTGGATCCGCTCCGACGGCGTGGAGCGCGAGGAGGCCGAGGAGGTCGAGGAGCTGCGGATGTCGTTGGCGCTGATCCGGCGCGGCTCGGGCATCGATGCGGTCCTGACCAATGCGGTGCGCCGGAACCGATGAGCGGGGCGGAACCGGTGGACGGGACTGGGGAGTTGGAACCGATGAGCGGGGCCGGCGGTCCCAAGGGCACGGGCCCGATCTCGTGCTGCGCGTCGGAGCCGGTGAGCGGGGCCCCGCCCCGGCGCCGCCGCCGGGTGGTGGCGCTGTCGGCGGCCGATCGGGAGCGGGTGGCGCGCGGAGAACTGCCGGAGGCGGCGGCGGAGGAGGCGCGGCGTCGGCGTGTCGACGCCCTGACCGACGCCCGCTCGCGCCCGGACGGCGACGCGCGCGCCAATGACTCGCGGCTGCTGCGCGACGTGCCCCCGCACTGGTGAGGCTCTGGCGCGCGCTCGCCGTCGACGTCGTCCCGTGCCCCCGCGCTGGCGAGGCTCTGGCGGCGTCGGCGGCGCGGACTGTTCGCGCCGGGCTTCCCCGCGGCCGCGGCGCCCCGGGGGCCGGGTCGACCTGCAGGTGTGCAATGGTCCATTGCGGCCGTGGCGCCCCCCCCGGGGGAGTCGTTTTAGCGATGTCACCTGGGCTCGCATTGCGCCAGGCGGGCTCGCACGGATCGAGCGCAGGTGGATTTCGTCGCTCCGGGCTCGCATTGTGCGAGCTGAGGCGGATTGCGTCGCGCTGACCTGGCATTACGCAAGCCGGGCCCGGTCCGCACTGGTCCCGACCCGCGCCAGCCCGGTCCGGGAATCGGCTGGAAGACGGTTCGGGGTCAACGCGGACCCGGACCCGGTCCCCGTCCCATTCCGCCTCGGCCGGGTCCACGAGATCGTCGGGTAACCCGCGAGCACGTCACTTAACCCACGAGAACGTACCTCTAGCAGACGTGCTCGCGGGTTAGGTGACGTGCTCGCGGGTCGGGCGACGCTCTCGCGCCCCGGGCGGCGCCCCCGGCGCGGCGGGATCCGGCATGGGGGTGGGGCCGCTGGCGGTGTGCTGGGAGAATCGGCTCCTCCTCAGGGCCGGGGACGCGCACTGTCACCGAGCTCCAGCGCATCCCGGACAGCGGCTCCTCCTCAGGGCCGGGGACGCGCAGACGGACGGCGCGGTCGACACGGCCGTGGGAGACCGCATCCGCCCCCGCCGGCGCCGGCACGCCGACCCCCGACCTTGTACCGCCGTCCAGAAGGACTCAATGCGGTGGCGATGCGACGGGGTCGCCGTCGAGAGCATCCGAACGGGCGGCCGATCTGCGGGCGGCGATGATGCGACGGCGCCCGCCGACCGCGGTGGCCGGCGGGCACCATGAAGGGGAGAATGGCGGTGATGCCGGGGTCGGGGACCCCGGGGACTGCGGCACCGCCTGTCGCGCCCTCTCGCCCTCTGCGCTCAGCGCTGCTTCTGCGCGGCGAGCAGGTCGCGGATCTCGGTGAGGAGCTCGACGTCGGTGGGCTCGGCGGGGGCCTCGGACTCGGACTTCTTCATGCGCTCCTTGAACTTGTTCATGGGCAGGACGATGCAGAAGTAGACCGCCGCGGCGATGAGCAGGAAGTTGATGACCTGAGTGAGGATCGCGCCGGGGTAGATGTAGTCGGCGTCGCCCTGCGGGTTGCTCAGGAGCGAGAACTTGCCCACGGAGTCGAAGTTCGGGGAGCCGATGACCTGGCCGATGATGCCCATGATCGTCTCGGTGACCTTGTCGACGATCGGCTTGAAGGCGTTGCCGATAATGACGGCGACGGCGAGATCGATGACATTGCCCTGGGAGATGAACTTCTTGAAGCCCTTGAGCATGGGGGACCTTTCGTTGTGCGTGAGGGCGCAGGAGCGCCCCTCTACGTCGCTGGAGGGGACCGCGCGGCCCGCGGTGGCCGGCCGCTGCGGCGCTACGGGCTCAGGATGATGCCAAGTGATCCTCGAGCAGCCGCTGCGACAATTAGGGTAGCCTGCTCCGCCGGAACGGCCAAGGTTATAAGTGTGACCTTTGTCCCCGATGTCCAACTATTGTCGGTCTCCTCGGTCTGTTTCAGGAGCACCCGGGCGCCCGAGCCCACTACCGCGTCACCGCCCGCGATCGGATCTCCGACGCCGCCCGCGGGCGGTGCGACGAGGTCCACCCGAGCCCCGGGAACGGCGAGTTCGGCGCCCACGTCCACGGGCACCTGCACGACCCTTTCGGTGGGGGACAGATCGGCGGTTAGCGCTGCGCTCGTCATGGACGTGGTGAGCACAGTGCCGGTCTCGAGGGCGATGGTCGCGCGTGCGCCCACGACCTCGTCCCCGGCGAGCCCCTCCTCGGGAGCGGCCCCGGCCGGCACGGTGCGCCGCTCCAGGTCCGCCTCGGTCAGGACCGTCCCGGCGCTCACGGGCCGGGCCGCCACGAGGACCTCGACGCCGGAGTCCGGCGCGGGTCGCAGGACGCTGAGGGCGACGAGGACGGCGGCCCCGACGGCCAGCCCGACGATGAGGTGGCGCCAGCGCCACAGGAGCAGCGAGGGCCGGGTTCGGGCGGCGGGGGAGCGAGTGGCGGGGGTTCGGGCGGCGGGGCGCGTCATGCCCCTCACTGTCCCGCGGTCGGGCCGCGAGCGCATTCACGGCCTGCCGGGGCTGTGGACGACCCCCGCGCCATCGGGTCCTGTGGAGCCCGGGCGGCGTTGTGTGCGCTGGGAAGCGCTCCCGGAGCGCCCGGCCCGTGTTCGCGGCGGCCCGTCCCGGTCAGGGCGGCCAGGGCGATGCCGCCGGCGGTCCGGCCCGCGTGACGCGGCCGACCGCTTCAGCGCTCCGAGGCGAAGGCCGAACCCTCCAGGAGGAACCACTCCTCGGGGGTGATGACGGCGTCGACCGGCTCGTCGTGGGCCTCGGTGGGCAGCGGGCCCGCCACCAGCTCGTCGTCGTGAACCATGGCGAAGACGCGCACGCCGTCGGCCCGCAGCGGCAGGAGGCGGTCGTACCAGCCCCCGCCCTGCCCGAGGCGCCGCCCGCCGCGATCGACGGCGAGCGCGGGGATGAGGAGCGCGTCGACCCGCTCGACCTCCTCCGGCGGCAGGACCCGGCCGCTGGGCTCCGGGGGACGCCCGGGGGCCCGCTCGGCCAGGTCCGCCGCCCCCCGGTAGTAGGCCCAGCTGCGCGACAGGTGCGGGCCGAGGACCGGCAGGAGCACGCGGACCCCGCGCTCGGTGAGGCGCTCCAGCAGCAGCCGGGTGCAGGGCTCGTGGCCCACGGACACGTAGGCGGCGACGCGGTCCATCCCCTTCACCGCCTCCAGCGCGTGCGTGGTCAGCGACTCGCAAACCGCGTCGTGACCGCGGGCGGGATGCCGATGACGCTTGCGCCGATGCTGACGCAGCACCTGCCTCAGCCGTTCCTTCGCATCGTCGATGTCGAGCCGCCCCGTGTCGGGAAGCTCGTGCGCCTGGGTACTCATGGGCGTATCCTCTCAGGCCCGTAAGGCCTGCGGAGGCTCCCGGGGCGGGTAGATCGCACCGGCCCCGTCCGCACCGGCCGCGTCGCCGCGTCCCGTCGGGGCGCGCCGGGTAGCCTGGGCGCGAACAGACCGGGACGGCGAGTGCCGGTCGAGACCCGGAGGGCACCCATGAGATCCGTCGCCGAGCACCTGGCCGCCTGCCTCGACATCGCCCAGGCCGCCGCGCCCCTCGACGTCGTCCTGCTCGACGCCGTCGGCTGCGTCCTGGCCGAGGACGTCGTCGCCCAGCTGGACCTGCCCGCCGTCGACATGGCCGGCCTGGACGGCTACGCCGTGGCCGTGGACGACCTCGCGGGCGTCTTCCCCGGCCGCCCCGTGCGCCTCGACGTCGTCGACGACGTGCGGGCCGGGGACGTGCGCCCCATCCACCTGGTCCGGGGCTCCGCCGTCATCATCGACTCCGGGGCCCCCATGCCCCAGGGCGCGGACGCCGTCGTGCCCTGGACCGCCACGGACCGCGGCACCTCCCGGGTCGAGGTGCGCGCGCGCGTGGAGAGCGGGGCGAATGTGCGCCGCCGCGGGGAGGACGTGACCGCGGGCACCACCGTGCTGCCGAAGGGGTCGCGCATCTCCGCCAGGCAGATCGCCCTCCTGGCCGGGCTCGGCCGCCACCGCGTCAATGTCCACCCGGCCCCCCGCGTCGTCATCATCTCCATCGGCAATGAGCTGGTCGAGCCCGGCCGGCCGCGCGAGACCGGGCAGGTCTTCGACGCCAACGGGCACGCCCTGGCCTGCGCCGTGACCGACGCCGGCGGACGCGCCTTCCGCGTGGCCGCCGTGCCCGACGAGCTGGGCGCCCTGAGGGAGACCATCGAGGACCAGCTCGTGCGCGCCGACGTCCTCATCACCACCGGCGGCCTGTCGGTGGGGCAGGGCGACACGGTCAAGGACGTCCTGGCGCCGCTGGGCTCGGTCCGCTTCGACGCCGTGGCCATGTCGCCCGGCCGCCAGCTCGGGGTGGGCACCGTGGAGGGCACGCCGATCTTCTGCCTGCCCGGCGACCCGGTCAGCGCCCAGATCGCCTTCGAGACCTTCGTGCGCCCGGTGCTGCGCCAGATCGCGGGCTGGTCCGCGCTGCACCGCTCCTCCCTGCCCGCCACCGTCTCGGCGGGCTGGCGCTCCCCGGCCGGCAAGCGCGAGTTCGTGCCGGTGCACCTGACCGGCTCCCCCACGAGGGGCTACCGGGCCTCGCCCGTGGCGGCGCCCGGGACCACCCCGCTGCTCGGTCTGGCGCGGGCCAACGCCATCGCCGTCGTCCCCGAGGACACGCGCACGGTCGTGGCCGGGGACAGGCTCCACTGCCTGCTGCTGGATGCCTGAGACGGTGGCGGGCCGGTGGTGGAGGCGCCTGGGGCGGCTGGTGGCCGCGCCGCGCCGCTTCGCCTGGCCGACGACGCTGACCGAGGAGTCCCTGACCGGGCGGGGGCTCGCCCGCGGGGTGCGCACGGTGGCGCTGCGTCCGCTGCGGTGCTCGGACGAGATCGCCTGGAGGCGCCTGCGGCTGGCCGACGACGCCCGGCTGCGCCCGTGGGAGGCGACCATCCCGCCGGGGACGGGCGAGGAGCTGCACCGCTTCCGCCAGTACGTGAGGCTCCAGAGCCGGCAGGCGCGCCGCGGCGAGGCCATGCCCTTCGTCATCGAGGCCGACGGCGATTTCGCGGGGCAGCTGACGGTGGCGCCGATTCACTGGGGGTCGTTGAGCGCGGCGAGCCTGGGCTATTGGATAGGTTCTCCGTGGGAGGGCCGGGGCGTGGTGACGCTCTCGGCGGCCATGGTCCTGGACCACCTGCTGGGCCCGGAGGTGGGGCTGCACCGGGTGGAGATCGACGTGCGGCCGGAGAATGCGCGCAGCCTGGCGGTGTGCCGTCGTCTGGGGCTGCACGAGGAGGGGCTGCGGCGCGGGCTCATGCATATAGACGGCGCCTGGGCCGATCATCTGAGTTTCGCGGTCCTGGCCGAGGACGTCGCCGGGCAGCCGGGTTTCGTGGCGCGACTGGCCGAGCGCGGGGCCGAAAGATGGGCGTGGAGCCGAGGGTCGGACGCCGTCGGCTCCGCCCTGTGGCGTTTGAGGCGATCGTGACGAAACATGCATGAGTGACGCGGGTGCCGTGCCGGCAGCCTGAATGAAGACCGGGAAGGGCACCCGCGCTCGGCGTTGCTCGCGTGCACGATGCTCGCCTGCGCATACCGTAGCTGCGTGGGAATCGAGATCGGGGCGCTCATTGCGCTCGTAGCGGTTCTCGCCGCGTACCTTCTTCCGCTCCTGGTCGGGCGTCGTGAGGCGATGGAACTGTCCCGGACCCAGGACCGCTACTCCTCCGAGCTGCGGGTTCTGGCCACGGGATTGAGTTCCGACGCCGCCGACGAGGCCTGTAAACGCAGCGGGCACGCGAGGATCTTTCGACGACGACCGGAGGTCAGGGCGATGAACAGGCCCGCTGTGAGAAACGTGCGAGCCCTGCGCACCGAGCGGGAGCTCGCCCGTGCACGCCACGTCCACCGGGAGGCCCGCGAACGTCGTCGTGTCGCCGCGTCCCGCCGGGCGACCCTGGCCAGCGCCCTGCTGGGGGTCCTGCTGGGGACCGTGGCGGCGTCGATCTTCACCGCGCTGCCGTGGTGGCTCTCCCTGGTCCCGGGCGCCCTGCTCGCCGGCTCCATGGCCGCCGGGCGCAGGGCCGCCAGGGCCGCCATGATGGCCGATCGGCGCGAGAGCCGTCGGGTCGCCGAACTCGAGACCGAGCTCATGCGGCTGACCGGGGGGATCGGCGTCGCGGAGGCGCAGGACGAGGACGGGACCGGATCGCGCACCGGGGCCGAGTCGCGGGAGGAGCCCGGGCGCCAGAAGGAGCAGCGGGCCGAGGCCCATCGGCCCGCGGAGAGCGGGGCGCGGACCGGGGGACGCGCCGAGGCGCGCGCCGGGGCGCGGACCGAGGACCGACGCACTGCGGAGAGCGCGGGACGGAGGGCGTCCCGGCCCGCCGAGGCCGGGCTCCGGGCGGAGACCCGCCGCTCCGCGCAGGGGGCTCGGGCCGAGTCCGGGTCGCGGGCGGGAGCCGAGGCGCGGGCGGGGTCCGAGGCGCGGGCGGAGGCGTCCCGGCCCGTCGAGCGCGAGGAGTCGACGGCGCGACCCGGGACCGACAGGACCATCGGGGTCGCGGCGCGGGCGCAGTCCGGCGCCCGCGCCCAGGACGGGGCGACCGGGACGCCCGACCGCGATGGCGCCCGCGACGCCGAACGGGCGGAGGACGCCGTGGACGACGCCGTTCGGACGGTGGTGCGCAATGTCGTCGCCTCGCGCCGGGGCTCGACGGAGGCCGTCTCGGTGACCCCGCCGCAGGGCTGGCACCCCGTGCAGGTCCCCGCGCCCACTTACACCCTGGTCGCCTCGGCGCCCAAGCGCGCCATCGAGGAGCTCGACGACGAGACGGGGCCCTCGGCGCCGGTTCCGGCGCGGCCCACCTCGGCGCGCCCCTCGGTGCCCGCCGAGGTGGGGGAGACCCTGCGGCCGCCCATCGACCTCGACGCCGTCCTCCAGCGCCGGCGCGCGGCCGGGGCGTGAGCGGACCCGCCGACGGCCGGCCGCGCCCCAGGGTGTCGGAGCATCAGGCCGTCCTCCCTGCGTGGCTCGAGTCACGGGTGACGGAGTTGCGGGTCCGGCGACCCGCGGTTACGATCATCGCGCACTCGGGGCTATGGCGCAGTTGGTAGCGCGTCTCGTTCGCAATGAGAAGGTCGGGGGTTCGAATCCCCCTAGCTCCACCGGCAAGCGGCCACCGCCACGAGGCGGTGGCCGCTTTTCGTCGGCAGTGCGCGGCGCGGTCGGGTTCGGGCCGGATCCGACCGCGGCGGATGCGGCCTCCTCGTGGTCGCCGCAACCATCCTTCCCGTGCCGCCCGCCGCGTTGGCGCGCGTTGAGGACGACGCCGTCGTCCGCCTGATCCTCGCCTGCACCTCCCGCTGACGAGGTCGCCGCTCCCGCCGCGAACTCCGTGACGCGGACCCGTCCTCACTCGGACGCCGGCGGTGGTCACGGCGGTCCGGTTTGTTGGGCGGCCCGTCTGCTGCGCGTTTCGTGCCGCACATCACGATAGACGGAGTTGACGGAGCGGTCGGGGCAGTGGTTAGCATTCCTCCCGCTGTCGCGATGGGTTACGGCCCTGGCGACGGCGGACCGGGAGGGACTTGCGATGATCGCGCAGGGGGTCTTCCAAAGGTTGAGCGATGCGGGTCACAGGCCCGAGAACTTGACCGGAGAGGATCTGTCTGCTTATCCTGATCCGGTCGCCTTGAGGGGCGGATGGGGACTGAGGTCCTTCTCGAAACCTCATGGGTGTGTTGTTTGAGATCTCGATAGTGTGTCATGTTTTGTGTTCGTGGTTTTGGCGGGGGGTTGGGGTTTCTCTCTTTTTTGGGGGGTTGTTCTGGCTTGTCCGTCGTGTTTTCTCGGGCTTCTGGGGTTTTCTGTGTTTCTCGTTGTTCTGCTCCTGTTGTTGGGGTGGGTGGCGGGTTGCGGGGGGTTCCGGGGTTCGGGGTTTGGCGCGCCCGGGTGTCTTGCTTCCTTCTTGTTGGGGGGCGGGTCTGGGGTGCGCCTGCGCGCGCCTGAGTGTCTTGCTTCCTTGCTTGTTGGGGGGCGGGCGGGGGGTGCGCGTGTTGCCCGGTTCCCGTGGTGGGGGTCGGGTTGTGCCCGGTTTCTTCTGCTGCTTGTTGTGGTGGGGGTTTTCGGGTGTTGTTTTTTTCCGTCCGGTGCTTCTCGTGTCTTCTGGTTCTGCGGTGCTTGGTCCTTTGTTGGGTTGTGGTTTCCGCGGGGTTGGGGGGTTGTGGGGGGTGTCGGGTTGGGTTGGGGTTGTTTTTTCTCCGGCTTCTGTTGTACTGGCCCGGGCTTGTTTCCGGTTTCCTTCGTGGGGGCTGGTTTGGGTTTGGGTTGGGTTTTGTTTGGAGAGTTTGATCCTGGCTCAGGACGAACGCTGGCGGCGTGCTTAACACATGCAAGTCGAACGGGCCCGCCCCTGTTTTTGGGGGTGGGTTGAGTGGCGAACGGGTGA
>NZ_KE386865.1:1540-102984 GCF_000429225.1 Actinomyces dentalis DSM 19115 | reverse complement strand
GCAGGGGGCAGGTTACTCACGTGATACTCACCCGTTCGCCACTCAACCCACCCCCAAAAACAGGGGCGGGCCCGTTCGACTTGCATGTGTTAAGCACGCCGCCAGCGTTCGTCCTGAGCCAGGATCAAACTCTCCAAACAAAACCCAACCCAAACCCAAACCAGCCCCCACGAAGGAAACCGGAAACAAGCCCGGGCCAGTACAACAGAAGCCGGAGAAAAAACAACCCCAACCCAACCCGACACCCCCCACAACCCCCCAACCCCGCGGAAACCACAACCCAACAAAGGACCAAGCACCGCAGAACCAGAAGACACGAGAAGCACCGGACGGAAAAAACAACACCCGAAAACCCCCCGCGAACACGACAACAACACCGCGAACACGAACAGGAAACCGGGCACAACCCGACCCCCACCACAACACAGCAGGAAGCCGGGCGACGCGCACACCCCGAACCCGACCACCGACCCCGACCACAGCCAGAACCGGACAACTCAGGAACCGGGCGCGCGCAGGCGCACCCCAAGCCCACCCCCACGAAAAGGAAGCAAGCCACCGACCCGCCCCCCACGAAAAGGAAGCAAGACACCCGGGCGCACCAAACCCCGAACCCCGGAACCCCCCGCAACCCGCCCCCCACCCCAACACATGGAGCAGAACGAACGAGAAACACAGAAAACCCCAGAAGCCCGAGAAAACACGACGGACAAGCCAGAACAACCCCCCAAAAAAAGAGAGAAACCCCAACCCCTCCGCCAAAACCACGAACACAAAACATGACACACTATCGAGATCTCAAACAACACACCCAGCCGCTGTTCGGAAGGCCTCTCGACCCCCTTCGCTCCGGCGAGCGACATCCGCCATCATATGGGAAGCGATTCACCGCAGTCAACCTCGGGATCTTAGATCCCAGTCACATTGGTGGCCTCCGCGAGGCGGAACCCGCCCAGCACTCAACCCGGTCGGAACCGAGCGTGCTCGACGCAGCGGGGGTTAGTTTAGACCGGTCTTGCCCCGGTGAGTCAAGCCGGAAGCCGCATGATCCAGGACACAAAACGCTGCTCCGAGCGCCGGGGCGATCCGCGCGGTCCGGGCCTCCCCGGGACGTATCGAGCGCGCGGCGCGGTAACCGGTTCCCCGGGGTGCGGCGGGGGCGCGGGCGAGTCCGCCCGCGCCCCCCGCCGCACCCCGGGAAGTCGATCAGGACTCGGCGAAGCGCCGCACCGCGGAGGCCACGGACTCGGCCACGCGGGTGTCGAAGGCCCCGGGGATGATGAAGACCGGGCTGAGCTCGTCGTCGGAGATGACCCCGGCGATGCCGGTGGCGGCGGCGCGCAGCAGCTCGGTGGAGATGTTCGTGATGCCGGTGTCGAGCAGGCCGCGGAACAGGCCCGGGAAGGCCAGCACGTTGTTGATCTGGTTGGGGAAGTCCGAGCGCCCCGTCGCCACGACCGCGGCGTGGTCCGCGGCGCCGATCGGGTCGACCTCCGGCGTCGGGTTGGCCATGGCGAAGACGATGGCGCCGTCGTTCATGACCTTGAGGTCCTCGGGCTTGAGGAGGTTCCCCGAGGACACGCCGATGAGCACGTCCGCGCCGACCAGCCCCTCCTTGAGGTCCCCGGTGACGTGCCGGGGGTTGGTGTTCTCCGCCAGCCACTTGCGGTGCTCGTTCATGCCCTCGGTGTGGGCGCCGTCGAGCGCCCCGGTGCGCCCGTAGCCGACGATGTCGGTGGCCCCGTGGGCCATGAGCAGCTTGGCGATCGCGCTGCCCGCGGCGCCCACGCCGGACAGGACGATGCGCACGTCCTCGATCCTCTTGCCCACGATCTTGAGGGCGTTGATGAGGGCGGCCAGGGTGACGATCGCCGTGCCGTGCTGGTCGTCGTGGAAGACCGGGATGTCGAGCTCCTCGCGCAGGCGCGCCTCGATGTCGAAGCACTTGGGCGCCGCGATGTCCTCCAGGTTGATGCCGCCGTAGGCCGGGGCGATCGCCTTGACGATGGCGATGATCTCCTCGGGGTCCTTGGTGTCCAGGGCCACCGGCCAGGCGTCGACGTTGCCGAACTGCTTGAACAGGACGGCCTTGCCCTCCATGACCGGCATGGCGGCCGACGGGCCGATGTCGCCCAGGCCCAGCACGGCCGTGCCGTCGGTGACGACGGCGACCGTGTTCTTCTTGATGGTCAGCTGGCGGGCGCGCTCGGGGTGGTCGTAGATGGCCTTGCACACGCGGGCCACGCCGGGGGTGTAGACCCGGGCCAGGTCGCGGCGGTTGTGGATCGGGTACTTCGAGGTGATCGCGATCTTGCCGCCCACGTGGGCCAGGAAGGTCGAGTCGCCGACGTTATTGACCGTGACGCCCTCGATCGCCCCGATCGCCCTGACCAGCTCGGCGCGGTGGGCGGAGTCGCGGGTGTCGGCCGTCAGGTCGACGATGAGCCGGTTCCCGTCGGCGTCGGCGACGTCCACACCGTTGACGATGGCGCCGGTGGCCGCCGTCGTGTCGACGAGGGTGGCCACCGCCTTCTGGGAGGCGGGGACCTCCAGGCGCAGGGCGACGGTGTAGCTGGGGCTTGGCTGAACCATGAATGTTCCTCCATCGGGCGTCCGGCGCGCGGTCCGCGCCGGACGCGAGTTCTCGTAAATCGCTTCGAGCCTAGTGGAGGCCCGGGCCGTCCCCGATATCGAATTTGCGAATTCCGCCGAGCGAGACACCGCCGCCCCCGGAGGGGCGCGGACATTCCGCGCGCGGACACCGCCGCCTACCGGGCGACGCGCTCCATGACGATCTCGCGCACGCGCCTGGCGTCGGCCCGGCCGCGAGTCGCCCTCATGACCGCGCCGACGATGGCGCCGGCGGCCTTGACCTTGCCGCCGCGGATCTTCTCGGCGACGTCGGGCTGGGCGGCCAGGGCCTCGTCGACGGCGGCCAGCAGCGCCGTCTCGTCCGAGACGACCTCGAGCCCGCGGGCCTCGACGACGGCGCCCGGGTCGCCCTCCCCGGCCAGGACGCCCTCGAGCACCTGGCGGGCCAGCTTGTCGGTCAGGCGCCCGGAGTCGACCAGGCCCTGCAGCTGGGCGACCTGCGCCGGGGACACCGCCAGCTCCTCCAGGGCAATCCCGCGGTCCTTGGCGGCCCGGGCCAGCTCGCCCATCCACCACTTGCGGGCGGCCTGACCGCTCGCGCCGGCCGCCGCGGTGGCCTCGATGAGGTCCAGGGCCCCGGCGTTGACCACGTCGCGCATCTCGTCGTCGGCCAGGCCCCACTCGGCCTTGAGACGGCGGCGCCGGGCCGCCGGGAGCTCGGGCAGGGCCGCGCGGATCTGCTCGACCCACTCGCGGGCGGGCGCCACCGGCACCAGGTCCGGCTCGGGGAAGTAGCGGTAGTCGTCGGCGTCGGACTTGACGCGCCCGGCGCGGGTGGTGCCGTCCGCCTGGCCGTGGCGGGTCTCCTGGAGCACCTCGCCGCCCGCCGCCAGGATCGCGGCCTGGCGGCGGATCTCGTAGCGGACGACGGCGTCGATCCCGCGGAAGGTGTTGACGTTCTTGGTCTCCGTGCGGGTGCCCAGCGGCGCGTCGGGGCTCTCGCGCAGGGAGACGTTGACGTCGGCGCGCACATTGCCGCGCTCCATGCGGGCCTCGGAGACGCCCAGCGCCCGGAAGACGTCGCGCAGGGTGCGCACGTAGGCCGCGGCGACCTCGGGGGCCCGCTCCCCCGCGCCCTCGATGGGGCGCGAGACGATCTCCACCAGGGGCACGCCCGCGCGGTTGTAGTCCACCAGCGAGTGGTCGGCGCCCTCGATGCGGCCGTCGGCGCCGCCGACGTGCGTGTTCTTCCCGGCGTCCTCCTCCATGTGCGCGCGCTCGATGGGCACGGTGAAGAAGGAGCCGTCCTCCAGCTCGACCTCGACGGCGCCGTCGAAGGCGATGGGCTCGTCGGACTGGGAGGTCTGGAAGTCCTTGGCCAGGTCCGGGTAGAAGTAATTCTTGCGCGCGAAGCGGCACGACTGCGCGATCTCGCACCCCAGGGCCAGGCCGATGCGGATGGCGTACTCCACGCCCCTGGCATTGACCACCGGCAGTGACCCGGGCAGGCCCACGCTCGTGGGGGTCACCCGCGAGTTCGGCTCGCCCCCGAAGGCGTTGGGGGCGGCGTCGAACATCTTGGTCGCGGTGCTCAGCTCGACGTGCACCTCCAGGCCGACGACCGGGTCGTAGCGGCGCACGGCCTCGTCGTAGTCCATCAGCTCGTCAGCCATCTCAGGCCTCCTTCTCATTGCGCCGGGCCCCGTCGCGCACGACGGCGGTCGCCGACTCCTCCAGGGCGGGGGCCCGATCGAGCAGGCGCCCTCCCCAGCTCTCCTCCAGCGCGGCCTCGAGCACCGCGCCGGCGCGGTAGAGGCGGTCGTCGGCCCGCTGGGGGGCCAGGACCTGGAAGCCGACCGGCAGGCCGTCGTCGCTCAGCCCCGAGGGCAGGCTCATGGCCGGGATGCCGGCCAGGTTCGCCGGAATGGTGGTCACGTCCAGCTTGTACATGGCCAGCGGGTCGTCCTTCTCCCCGAAGCGGTAGGCCGTGATCGGGGCGGTGGGCGAGACGAGGACGTCGGCGCCCTCCCAGGCGGCGGCGAAGTCGCGCTGCACCAGGGTGCGCACCTTCTGGGCCGAGCCGTAGTAGGCGTCGTAGTAGCCGGCGCTCAGCACGTGCGTTCCCAGGATGATGCGGCGCTTGACCTCGTCGCCGAAGCCGGCCCCGCGGGTGGCCGCCATGACGGTCTCGGCGGTGACGGGCCCGGTCTCGGGCTCGACCCGCAGGCCGTAGCGCATGCCGTCGTAGCGGGCCAGGTTGGAGGAGGCCTCCGCGGGCATGATGAGGTAGTAGGCGTCCAGGGCGTACTCCAGGTGGGGCAGGGAGACGGTCTCGACGACCGCGCCCGCCGCCTCGAGCAGCCCCAGGGCCGCGTGGAAGGAGTCCATGACGCCCTCGTGGTAGCCCTCGCCGCCGTCGAGCTCGGCGATGACGCCGACCCGCAGGCCGCTCAGGTCCCGCCCCCGCCGGGCGGCCCGCACGACGGCGGCCATGCCGCGCGGCGCGTCGGCCAGGGAGGTCGAGTCCAGCGGGTCGTGGGAGGCGATGACGTCGTGGAGCAGGGCCGCGTCCAGCACCGTGCGGGCCATGGGGCCGGGGGTGTCCAGGGAGGAGGCCATGGCGATGACGCCGAAGCGCGAGACCGTGCCGTAGGTGGGCTTGACGCCCACCGTGCCGGTGACGGCGGCGGGCTGGCGGATCGAGCCGCCCGTGTCCGTGCCCACGGCCACCGGCGCCTCGAAGGAGCCGACGGCGGCCGCCGAGCCCCCCGAGGAGCCGCCGGGGATCCGGCCCGTGTCCCAGGGATTGGCGGTGCGCCCGAAGGCCGAGTGCTCGGTGGACCCGCCCATGGCGAACTCGTCGAGGTTGGTCTTGCCCAGGATCGGCAGGCGGGCCGCGCGCAGGTTGGTCACCAGGGTCGCGTCGTAGGGGGGCACCCAGCCGGCCAGGATCTTCGAGGCGGCGGTGGTGACCTGGCCGCGGGTGACGATGAGGTCCTTGACGGCCACCGGCACGCCGGTCAGCTCACTGGTCGCCCGCCCGGCGGCGCGGGCGGCGTCGGCGGCGTCGGCGTCGGCCAGGGCCCTGGCGGCGTCGACGTCGAGGAAGGCGCCCAGGACGCCGTCGACCGCCGCAATGCGATCCAGGTGCGCCCGGGTCAGCTCGCGGGAGGAGACCTCGCCGGCGGCCAGGGCGGCCGCCTGCTCGGCGGCGGTGGCCCGGATGAGGGAGGTGGCGGTCATGAGGCGGAGTCCTCTCCGAGGATCCGGGGCACGAGGAACATGGAGTCCCGGCTGGCCGGCGCGCCGGCCAGGAGCTCATCGACGTCGAGCGTCGGCCCGGGCACGTCCTCGCGCAGCACATTGGTCAGGGGGACCGGGTGCGAGGTGGCGGGCAGATCGGGGGTGACCACGCTCGTGACCCGGGCGAAGGAGGAGGCGACGGCGTCGAGCTCACCGGCCAGGCGCGTCACCTCCTCGGGCGTCAGGGCCACGCGGGCGAGGGCCGCGACACGGGCGACCTCGGCGGAGGAGATGGCAGACATGGATCCGAGTCTAACCGCGCCGCGCGACCGGTCCAGCCGCCGCCCGAACCGGCGGTCCGCGGCGCCGCGGCGGGCGCATGGACGATCTCACAGCCCCATCGCCTCGTCAGTTCATTGACTTTCGACCGATACCCGACTGTGATGGGCCATGGATGCTCCGCGCTTGCCGCGAGAGTCCTCAGTTGGCGTCCCGGTCAGCCCGGCCGGGACCTGCAGACAGGGACAGCAATGCACGACGAAGAACGACCCGCCCTCGAGCAGGCGCCCGAGGAAGATCTCGATCTCGAAGGCGCGAAGACCACCGTCCTGAGCACGCCCTACGGCGAGACCACCGGAGTGCGTCGGCCCCCGGTCCTCAGCGCCCCCACGCCCGACGACGCCGCGGGACGCGCCCCGGCGCCCGCCGCCGCCTCGGCCGATGACATCGTGGCGGACGTCGTCGCCCTGACGCCCGACTACGCCGTCTCGGCCGACGACGCGCCCGGCTCCGCCGCCCCGGCGCCCGACGCCGCGGCGACCCCCGTCGTCCCCACGCCCGACTACGCCGTCTCGGCCGACGACGCGCCCGACTTCGCCGTCTCGGCCGACGACGCCGCCCCGGCGCCCATCGCCGTCGACGCCGCCCCGGCCGACGACGCGCCCGGCTCCGCCGCCCCGGCGGGCCCCGTCGTCCCCACGCCCGACTTCGCCGTCTCGGCCGACGACGCGCCCGATTCCGCCGCCGTCGACGCCGCCCCGGCGCCCATCGCCGTCGACGCCGTCTCGGCCGACGACGCGCCCGGCTCCGCCGCCCCGGCGCCCGACGCCGCGGCGACCCCCGTCTCCATACCCGACGCCGCCGGGGCGGGCGCCCCCGCCCCGCCCGGCGACCCGGCGCCCGACTTCGCCGCCCCGACCGACATGGATGACGGGGTCCCCGGCGCCGGCCATGACTTCTTCGCCGCCGACGCCCTGGCCGCCGGTTCAGCACTGACCCCCGCCGAGCCGGGCCCGACCGGGGGCCGGGCGCTGCCCGCCCTGGCGCCCTCGGCCGACTCCGGCGGCCTGCCCCCGTCGGTCGCCCCCGCCTCCGCCGTCGCGTCCGCCCCCGAGGCGCCGCCCGCCGGCGACGAGGCGGTGCAGGAGGGCTGGAAGGGCTGGGAGGGCCGAAGAGCCCCGGAGGCCGAGAACCGCGCGAGCGCGGCCCCCGCCGGGCGCGCGCGCCGCCGCTGGCCCATCTGGGTCGCGGCCGCGGCGCTGCTGTTCGTCTGCGCACTGGCCGGCGGCGGCTACGCCTACGCCTCCCACTACGCCACCCTCGCCGTCCCGGGCACCACCGTCGCCGGGGTCGACGTGGCCGGCATGAGCCGGGAGCAGATCGTCTCCCTCGTCCAGAAGCGCGCCGCGGCCGCCACGGTCACCATCAACGGCGACGTCAGCGCCACGGCCGCCCTGGCCGACCTGGGCACCACCGTCGACGCCGAGGCCACGGCGGACGCCGCCATGGCCGCCTCGGCCGACGTCTTCGACCGCTTCAGGGCCCTCGTGACGTCGCACGACGTCTCCGTCGTCATCACCAGCGACCAGGCCACCGCCGAGACCTACACCATGGGCCTCATCCCCGACGACCGGGCGAAGGCGACCGACGCCGCCGTCGTCCTGGACGAGGACGGCACCTCCTTCACCACCACTCCCGGCTCCGAGGGCGTCAGCCTGGACACCGCCGCGGCCGTCGCCGCGGCCACGCGGGCCGCCACCTCCCTCCAGCCCCAGAGCATCACCCTGAACTACGTCACGCAGGCCCCCACGGTCTCCGACGCCCAGGCCCAGACCGTGGCCGACCAGGCCAACCACTGGGTCGAGCAGGACGTGACGATCAAGACGCCCGACGGCAAGAACTCCTTCACCGCCGACGACGCCACCAAGGCCTCCTGGATCACGGTGACCAGCACTCAGGGCACCGTCCCCACGCTCTCGGTGGACTCCGCCAAGGTCTCCGCCTGGGTCCAGTCCCAGAGCGAGGAGGTCGCCGAGGAGCCCGTCAACGGCGAGCGCAACGTCAACTCCAGCGGCGCCGTCGTGGGCATCAGGGTCGAGGCCGTCAACGGCACGAAGGTCACCAATGTGGACGCCCTGACCACCGCGATCACCCGGGCGCTGGGCTCGGGCAGCCCCTACTCGGGAGCCTTCGAGACCGAGGTCATCGAGGCCACCTGGAAGGACAAGACCATCGCCGACGGGGCGGAGAACCTCATCTACCAGGCGGCCCCCGGGGAGAAGTGGATCGACATCAACCTGTCCAACAAGACCGTCACCGCCTACGAGGGCGCCACGGTCGTCCACGGCCCGGTCAGCATCGTCGACGGCGCCCCGGCGACGCCGACCGTCACGGGCACCTACCACATCTACCTCAAGCACCGCGTGCAGACGATGCAGGGGGAGAACGCCGACGGCTCCACCTACGTGACCGAGGACGTGCCCTGGGTGTCCTACTTCTACTCGGGCTACGCCTTCCACGGGGCGCCGTGGCGCTCCAGCTTCGGCTACTCCGGCTCGCACGGATGCATCAATATGCCCGTCTCCGAGGCGGAGTGGATCTACAACTGGGCCGAGGAGGGCACCACCGTCGTCAGCCACTGAGTCGACGACAGCCGCCGACAACGCGCCGCCGGCGCCGTCCTCAGCGCAGGACGGCGCCGGCGGCCAGCGCCTGCAGGCGCCGGAAGACCCCTCCCCCGCTGGCCCGCGACCCGTCGTGCTCGAACTCGCTGGTCACCCACGTGCGCAGCTCCGGGATCAGGGCCGCGGTCTCCAGGGACGTCGCCAAGGGCACGTACACGTCCCGGACGTAGACGGCGGCCGCCCCCGGCACGCCGCCGTCGCGCAGCGCGGCCGGGTCGTACAGGCCCGGCCACTGCCACTGGGCGACCAGCTCGGCCACCTCCCGCCAGGGCCGCAGCGTCGCATCCTCCTCGAAGAAGTCGGCGCGCACGTGCTCACCGGTCAGCAGCGTGGGGTCCGCCTCGAAGCAGGCGGGCCGGACCCGCTGCGCCGCCCAGCGGGTCCGGGCGCCGTCGGCCCAGCAGGACTCGTGGAGGACGGCGTACAGCGGATTGCGCCCGCCGAAGGGCAGCATCGCGCCCAGGTCGCAGCGGAAGGCCCAGGAGCGCGGGTCGCGCTCCAGGAGGTGGTGGAGGGCGTCCGTGCCGCCGCTCGCCCCCAGGGCGGAGCCCAGCGACCGCAGCCGCTCCGGCCCGACGACGTCGCCCGCGGCGGTGGTCAGCGCCCCGGCCGACGCCAGCTCGACCAGGGCCGCGAAGCGCGCGCGGTCGCCGGGGTAGCGGGCGTAGAACTCCTCGCTGCGCGCCCGCATGGCCTCGAAGGTCAGGGCGTAGACCTCGTCGATCGAGTGGCCGACGGCGGGCAGGCCGCCGGTGAGCAGGACTCGCTCCAGGCTCTCGGGGTGCGCCGACAGGTAGCGGGTGGCGCAGAAGCCGCCGAAGGACTGCCCCAGCACGCTCCAGCGCTCGATCCCCAGCCCCCGGCGCAGGTCCTCGCAGTCCTCGACGATCTCGTCGGCCCGCATGTGGCTGAGCAGCCGGGCCGTGCCGGCGGCGTCTCCCCCGGCGTCCGGACGGTCGACGGGCGTGGAGGCGCCGGTGCCGCGCTGGTCGACGAGGATGAGCCGGTACTGCTCCAGGATCGCGCCGATCCAGCCCAGTCCCGCGTCGGCCGAGGGCCGGGGGGCCTCGCAGCCGGGCCCGCCCTGGAGGAAGAGCAGCGGCGGCCTGGCGGTCGGGTCGACGGGCGCCGCACCGCCCTCGGCCAGGGCGATCTCACGGGCGTAGACGTTCAGGGTTTTTGAGCCGTCGGGCCGGCGATCGCCGTCGCCGGAGCGGTCGAAGGGGACGGTCAGGTGGTGGTCGCGGGTGAGGAGACCGGCGGTGGCGGGCGACCAGGGGCCCGAGGACAGGCGGATGGAGGGCGTGCTCACGGCCCAACCGTAATCGCCGCGGCCGGGTCCGTCCGCGCGAGCGCGCCGCGGACCCGAACCGGATCCGGCCGGTCTCAGTGCTGGCAGGCGGCGCACCAGAACAGGCGGCGCCCCGCCGTCGTCCTCTCGCGCACGGGGGAGCCGCAGCGCAGGCAGGGGCGGCCGGTGCGGTGGTAGACGTACCAGCGCGCGGCCTCCTCGTCCCCCTCGGGCAGCGGGTCGGGCACGTCGGCGGCCTCGACGGTGGTGATGAAGCCCGTGGCCACGCCGTACTCCATGAGCGGGACCAGGTCGCGCCACAGGGAGCGCACCCGGTCCGCGGACAGGCGGCTGCCCGCCCGGAAGGGGCTCACCCCGCAGCGCAGGAGCGTCTCGGCGCGGAAGATGTTGCCCACCCCGGAGATGACCGACTGGTCCATGAGCAGCTCGCCGATCGGCCGGCGCCGCCTGCGCACCCCGGCGACGAAGACCTCGATGTCGCCGTCGGCCCGCAGCGGGTCCGGGCCGAGCCGGCGGCGCACGGCGGCCAGGCCCTCGGCGTCGAGCAGCTCGCAGGCGGCCGGTCCGGTCAGGTCGGCGACGCCGTGCTCGCCCGCCAGGCGCAGGCGCACCGCCCCGCGCGGCTCGGGCGGCTCCCACAGCCCCGGCGCGGGCGCCGCCGCGTCGTCGCCTCCGGACAGGCCCGACAGCGCGGAGCCGCCGCCGTGGCGCAGCGCGTGCTCGCCGCGCTCGCCCACCCGGCGCCGGGGCGCCCCGATGGCGTGCGGGGCGGTGAACTCGGCGTCGCCGTCGAAGGTCCACGCGCCGTACAGGCCCAGGTGGACGCGCAGCCACACGACGGCCCCGTCGTCGAGCGGCAGGTCCGCCGCGGGGGCGAAGGGCAGGAACAGGTGCTTGCCGTGCGCCCGGGCGCCCAGCAGCACCAGGCCGTTCAGGCGCGCGGCCCCGGCCGCGAAGCGGCCCTGCGGCGAGGAGACGGCCAGGCGCCGGCCGGCGTAGAGCTCGCTCAGGGCGGCGGCGAGTCGGTGGATCGTGTGGCCCTCGGGCATGGGCGGAACCGTAGCCGACGGCGCGCGCCCCCGCCAGGCTCAGGCGCGGGGGCGGGCGCGCTCGTAGGCGCTGATCTGGTCGAGGCGCCGCTGGTGGCGGGCCTCGGCCGGGAAGGGCTCGGCCAGGAAGGCGTCGAGGATCTCCACCGCCTCCCCGGCCGAGTGCTGGCGCACTCCGAAACCGGCGACATTGGCGTCATTGTGGGCCCGCGCCAGGCGCGCCGTCTCCACGGACCACACCAGGACCGCCCGCACGCCCGGGACCTTGTTGGCGGCGATCTGCTCGCCGTTGCCGCTGCCGCCCAGAACCACGCCGAGACTGCCGGGGTCGGCGGCCACGCCCTCGCCGCAGGCGAAGCAGAAGGCGGGGTAGTCGTCGGCGGGGTCGTACTCGAAGGCGCCGTGGTCGACGACCTCGTGCCCCCGGGAGCGCCAGTGCTCGACGAGGCGGGTCTTGAGCTCGAATCCTGCGTGATCGGTGCCGATGTGAATGCGCATGCGCCGATTGTGCCTCACGCGAACATATTGCATCGTATCAACGGCGTCTGGGCGCGCGCTGCGCGCGCCGCTAGGTTGGACGCCATGACTTCAGCCCCCTCCCCCGCGCCCGCCGTCCTCGCCGGAGTCCTGGAGACCGCCGCCGTCGACGAGTCGGTCCGCGCCCAGGACGACCTGTTCCGCCACGTCAACGGCGCCTGGCTGGCCCGCGCCGAGATCCCCGCCGACCGGCCCTCCACCGGCTCCTTCACGGTGCTGCGCGACGCCGCGGAGGAGGCCTGCCGCGCCATTCTCGACGAGCTCTCCGCCGAGATTCCGGCCGACGCCGGGCCCCCGACGACACCGCGGGGCAAGATCGCCGCGCTCTACGCCGCCTTCATGGACGCCGGGCGCATCGAGGCCCTGGGCGCCGCCCCGCTGGAGGCGGAGCTGGCCCCGCTGCTGGGCGCGACGGACAAGGAGGCGCTGGCGCGCGCGATCGGGGCCGGGATCGCCACGGGGTTCTCCGGCGTCATCCGGGTCGACGTCGAGAACGATCTCAACGACCCCGATCACTACACCACCTGGGTGGGGCAGGCCGGACTGGGCCTGCCCGACGAGTCCTACTACCGCCAGGAGGCGCAGGCCGACCTGCGCCGGGACTACGTCGCGCACATCGCCCGCATGGCGGAGTCGGCCGGGCTGCCGGCCCGCCTGGGGGCGACGGCGCAGGACCTGGCCGAACGGGTCATGGCGCTCGAGACCGCCCTGGCCGCCGGCCACTGGGACCGGGTGACCTGCCGCGACGTCGAGAAGATGAACAACCCGCGCACCTGGGACGAGATCGTCTCCTCCGCCCCGGACCTGCCCTGGGGGGCCTGGCGGGAGGGCGTGGCCGCGGCCGCGTCGGCGGCCGGGGCGAAGATGGGCCCCTTCCTGTCGCGCGCGATCGTGAAGCAGCCCGACTACCTGGCGCACGCCGCCGGCGTCTGGCGCTCCACCCCACTGGAGGACCTGCGGGCCTGGGCGGCCTGGCACGCGGTCCACGGCCGCGCCCCGCTGCTGTCGAGCGACTTCGTGGAGGAGAGCTTCGCCTTCTACTCCCGGCGGCTCCAGGGCGTCGCCGAGCTGCGGGCCCGCTGGAAGCGGGGCGTGGGGCTCGTCGAGGGGTGCCTGGGCGAGGCCCTGGGCGAGGTCTACGTGGCCCGGCACTTCCCGCCCGAGCACAAGGCCGCCATGGAGCGCCTCGTGGCCGACCTCATCGAGGCCTACCGGGCCTCCATCTCCTCCCTGGAGTGGATGGGCGGGGCCACCCGCGAGCGCGCCCTGGACAAGCTGTCGCGCTTCACCCCCAAGATCGGCTACCCCGACACCTGGCGGGACTACTCCGGCGTCGTCGTCGCCCCGGGCGACCTCATGGCCTCGGTGCGCAGCGTCGAGGCCTTCGACCTGGCCCGGGACCTGACCAGGCTGGCCGGCCCGGTGGACCGCGCCGAGTGGCACATGACCCCGCAGACGGTCAACGCCTACTACAACCCGACGATGAACGAGGTCGTCTTCCCCGCGGCCATCCTCCAGCCGCCCTTCTTCGACCCGGGGGCCGACGACGCCGTCAACTACGGGGCCATCGGCGCGGTCATCGGCCACGAGATCGGCCACGGCTTCGACGACCAGGGCTCGGCCTTCGACGGGACCGGCAGGGTCGAGGACTGGTGGACCGAGGCGGACCGCGAGGCCTTCAGGGCGCGCACGCGGGCGCTCATCGCCCAGTACGACGCCTACCGGCCGGCCTCGCTCGTGGCCGCCGCCCGGCGGGAGGGCACTCCGGTGGAGGAGGTGCCCCACGTCAACGGGGCGCTGACCATCGGGGAGAACATCGGCGACCTGGGGGGCCTGGGCATTGCGCTCAAGGCCTACGGCCTGGCCCTGGGGCGCGGGGGCATCGGCTCCTTCGACGACGCCCCGGTGATCGACGGGCTGAGCGCCCTGGAGCGCTTCTTCTACTCCTGGGCGCGGATCTGGCGGGGCAAGGACCGCGAGGACCGCGCGCGCCTGCTGCTGACCATCGACCCGCACTCGCCGGCGGAGTTCCGCTGCAACGGGATCGTGCGCAATGTCGACGCCTTCTACGAGGCCTTCGGGGTGGGCGAGGACGACGCGCTGTGGCTGGCGCCCCAGGAGCGGGTCACCATCTGGTGAGGCGGGCGGGGCCCGCCGGCGGGCGGGGGTCCGTGCGCCGGCGCCGCAGGTACTGGCCGACCGCCCGGCGCAGATTGTCCGGGCCGCGGCGCAGCGCCCGCGCCAGGGGCTCGTCGGGCGGGCCGATGCCGATGATCTCGGTCGCCCCGCAGCGCAGGAGGCGCTCGGCCCCGGGGCCGACGCGCCCGGCCAGGACGACGCAGTCCACCCCGGCCGAGGCGGCGATGCGGGCGACTCCGGCGGGCGTCTTGCCCGCCGGGGTCTGGGCGTCGACGGTCCCCTCGCCGGTGAGCACGAGGTCGGCGCCGCGCACCGCCTCGGGCAGGGCGATCTGCCGGGCGACGAGCTCGGCGCCCGGTTCGAGCTCGGCGCCCAGGAAGGCCCGCAGCGCGAAGCCGAGGCCTCCGGCGGCGCCCGAACCGGGCGCGTCCGCCTGGTCCCGGTGGCCGCTGACCCGCGCGACGCGCTCCAGGGCGCGCTCGAGCCGCGGGACGAGGTCGGCGGTCGCCCCCTTCTGGGGGCCGAAAACGGCGGTGGCGCCATTCGGCCCGGTCAGGGGGTTGGTGACGTCGCAGGCGACCCTGATGGTCGCGCCGCCCAGGAGCGGGGCCAGGGCCGAGGCGTCGATGGCCGCGAGCCGGTCGAGCTGGTCGGGGCGGGGGGCGAGTGGGCGGCCGTCGGCGTCGAGCAGCCCGGCCCCCAGGGCGTGGAGCATGCCGACTCCGGCGTCATTGGTGGCCGAGCCGCCGATGCCCAGGAGGATCGTGCGGGCGCCGCGGCGCAGGGCGTCCCTCATGAGCAGGCCCAGGCCCGCGGTGCTGGATCTGAGGACGTCGCGGTCGGCGGGGGCGATGAGCTCCAGGCCGGCGCAGCCGGCGACGTCCATGACGGCGCGCCCGCCGCTCAGGCCGTAGACCGCCCGGATGGGCCGGCCGAGCGCGTCAACCGTGTCGGCGTCGACGAGGTCGGCGCCCCAGGCGGCGGCGACGGCGTCGACGAAGCCCTCCCCGCCGTCGGACATGGGGGCGAGGACCGTCCGGGCGCGGGGATCGGCGTCCTTCACGCCCTCGGCCATGGCCCGGGCGGCCTCGCGCGCCGTCATGCTCTCCTTGAAGGAGTCGGGGGCCAGGACGATCCTCATGACCGTTCCTCCTCATCTGCGCGGCCTGGGCGGCGGGGCGTGCGAGCGGCGGGGCGCGGGGAGGTCTTCCCATGAGACCCCGCGCCGACTGCGGCATGTGTTATCGTGTGGAACGCCCCGGTCTTCGAGACACAATCGTGACATATGCCGTCAGGGCCTTGTGAGCGCGCTGCGCCGGGTGCGAGACTTCCTTGCGGAAGGATGAAGGATGTCATCCCCGGCATCTTCCGACAACTCCCATCTCTCTGGAGGATCACATGCGTCTTGGACGCTCCATCGCCGCACTCGGCGGCGCCCTCGCCCTCGTGGCGGCGGGCGCCGCCCTCGCCAGCCCCGTCGCCGCCGACGAGTCGGGTCTCCACCTGGATAAGGGCGACGTCATCCGCACCGCCCCCGACAAGCCGGTGACCGTCACCGGCACCGGCTGCGCCCCCGTCAACGGCAAGCCCTCCACCGTCACCTGGGCCGTCTTCACTCCCAAGGAGGCGGCCAAATCGGTTGCGGAGGGCGCCGTTACCGCCAAGGAGGACGGGACCTGGTCGGTCGATCTCGACATCCCCGGCATTGTGAAGGACAAGGGCCTGAGCGACCCCTCCGCGGGCGTCGTGAACTTCGGCTGCATGAACTACAACAACGAGACGACCAGCGGCGAGCAGGCCGACCTGGAGATCGACTCCACCGACGTGGAGGGCAAGGCCGCGATCGTCTCCTCGGACACCGACGGCGACGGCAAATACGACCACCAGCGCTTCGACATCGACCTCACCGGCTTCACCCCCGGCGAGGAGGTGATCGGCTACCTGGTCAACGCCGACACCGAGAACCACGTCCGCAACCTCTTCACGGTCACCGCCGACGGCACCGGCCGCGTGACCTACGCCGGCGACGTCCCCACGGACCTGCCCGACGGCAAGTACCTCATTGAGATCTGGGGCTCCACGTACGGCGAGGGCCTGGTGAGCAAGCCGATCGAGGTGGTCAACGGCTGGTGGAACATCCAGGACGAGGACATCCCGATCGACCCGAGCCCGAGCCCGACCGCCGACCCGACCACTGCCGACCCGGCCCCGGCCCCGGCCGCCCCGACGACCGCCGCCGCCAAGCCCGCCAACGGCAAGTCCGGCCTGGCCAACACCGGCGCGGGCCTGGGCATCGCCGTCGTCGCCGGCGGCCTGCTCGCCTCCGGCGGCATCCTCGCCGCCCGCCGTCGGGCCGCCTGACGGGTCCCTCCCCCGGTGACCAGGGTGCGGGCGTCCGACCCGGAGCCCGCGCCCGAGCAGCCGGCCGCCCGGGTGCGCAGAGCCATCGCGCTCATGCGCGCCCGGGCGGCCGCCCTTCGCCGTCGGCGCCCCGTCCTGACCGTCCTCGTCCCGATCCTGGTCTGCGCCCTCGCCCTGGTCCTGGCCGACGTCACCGCCCTGTCGGCGCGCCTGGAGCGCCTCGACCTGACCGCGCCCAGCCCCGCCCCGGGCCCGCAGACCCCCGGGGCGGGGGCGGCCCCGGCCGAGACCTGGCTCATCATCGGCACCGACTCGCGCGCCGACGCGCCCGCGGGGCCCGACCGCTACGGCGCCGCCACGGAGGCCGACGACGGCGAGCGCGCCGACGTCATCGCCCTCCTCCAGCCCCGGCCCGACGGGCTGACGGTGCTCGTCATCCCCCGGGACCTGACCATCGGGCCGAGCTTCTCCGAGCGGAGGCGCCTGGCCGTCTCCTACCTCTCCGGCCCCCAGAGCACCGTGGACCTGCTGTGCAGCGAGCTCGGGGTGACCACCACCCACCTCATCACGGTCGACATGGCCCAATTCGCCCGGATCGTCGACGCCGCCGGCGGCGTCGACGTCGAGGTCGACGAGCCCGTGCGCGACGAGTCCTCCGGCCTGGACCTGCCGCAGGCCGGCGCGCAGCACCTGAACGGCATCGACGCCCTCGCCCTCGTGCGCTCCCGGCACCCGCGGGTGCGGCGCGACGGCGACTGGGTCGCCCTGTCCGAGGAGGAGGGCGCGGCCCGCCGCAGCCGCTACACCGGCGTCGTCATGCGGGCCGTCATGACCGGCCTGCGCGAGCGGGCCCACAATCCCCTGGCCGCCCACTCCCTGGCCTGGACGCTGACCGGCAACCTCGGCGTCGACTCCTCCACGGGCCTGACCGGCCTGATCGGCCTGGCCCGCACCGCCCTGGGGGTCGGGGCCGACTCCGTCGAGGTCGTCGACGTCCCGGCCCCCGTCGTCAACAACACCTTCGTCGCCTACCCGACGCCGCAGACCTACGCCGTCCTGGCCCGCTACGGCTACGTCCCCGGCCGCTGCCGACCGGCCGGATGAGCCGGCGCACGCCGGGCCGGGTGAGAGGATGGCGCCCGTTCGCCGACCCCACCCACGACAAGGAGCACTCATGCCCGGTCAGAACCTGACCCGCGAGGAGGCGGCCGCCCGCGCCGACCTGCTCGCCGTCGACGCCTACGACGTCGCCCTCGACCTGTCCCGCGCCGCCGACGCCGCCCAGGAGACCTTCCGCTCGACCACGACGGTGCGCTTCCGCGCCGCCGCCGGCGCCACCACCTTCATCGACCTGATCGCCCCGCGGGTGCGCTCCATCGTCCTCAACGGCCGCGAGCTCGACCCGGCCGAGACCTATGTCGACTCGCGCATCGTGCTGGGCGACCTGGCGCCCGACAACGAGCTGACCGTCGTCGCCGACTGCGCCTACATGCGCACCGGCGAGGGCCTGCACCGCTTCACCGACCCGGCCGACGGCGAGACCTACCTGTACTCCCAGTTCGAGGTGCCCGACGCCCGGCGCGTCTTCGCCGTCTTCGAGCAGCCCGATCTCAAGGCCCCCTTCGCCTTCACGGTGAGCGTGCCCGAGGGCTGGACGGTCCTGTCCAACTCGCCCACGCCCGCCCCCGCGCGCCGCGACGGGGCCGCCACCTTCGTCTTCGCCCCCACCGAGCCCATCAGCTCCTACATCACCGCCGTCGTCGCCGGCCCCTACCGGGGCGCCACCGGCGAGTACCGGGCCGACGACGGGCGCGTGGTGCCGCTGGGCGTGTACTGCCGCGCCTCCCTGGAGCAGCACCTGGACGCCGAGGAGATCCTGGAGATGACCCGCAGGGGGTTCGCCTACTACGAGGACCTGTTCGGCACCCCCTACGCCTTCGCCAAGTACGACCAGGTCTTCGTGCCCGAGTTCAACGCCGGGGCCATGGAGAACGCCGGGTGCGTCACCCACCGCGACGACTACGTCTTCCGCTCCCGGCCCGTCGAGGCGCGCGTGGAGCGGCGCGCCGTCACCGTCCTGCACGAGCTGGCCCACATGTGGTTCGGGGACCTGGTGACCATGAAGTGGTGGAACGACCTGTGGCTCAATGAGTCCTTCGCCGAGTACACCTCCACCCTGGCCACCGCCGAGACCACGCGCTTCACCGACGCCTGGACCACCTTCCAGACCATTGAGAAGGGCTGGGCCTACAACCAGGACCAGCTCAGCTCCACCCACCCGGTGTCCGCCGAGATCAACGACCTGCACGACGTCGAGGTCAACTTCGACGGCATCACCTACGCCAAGGGCGCCTCCGTCCTGGCGGCCCTGGTGGGCTACGTGGGCCGGGAGAACTTCTTCGCCGGCATCAAGAACTACCTGGCCGCCCACGCCCGCGCCAACGCCACCCTGGCCGACCTGCTCGCCGAGCTGGAGAGGACCTCCGGCCGCGACCTGGGCGAGTGGACCCGGCTGTGGCTCCAGGAGGCGGGCGTGACCACCCTGCGCCTGGAGGTCGCCGCCGACGACGACGGCGTCATCTCCTCGGCCGCCGTCGTGCAGGAGATCCCGGCCGGCTCCCCCGCCTCCCTGCGCCCGCACCGGGTGGCGATCGGCTCCTACGAGCGGGTCGACGGCGCGCTGCGCCGCACCGGCCGCCTCGAGCTCGACGTGGACGGGGAGCGCACGCCGGTGCCCGGACTGGTCGGCGCCCGCCGTCCCGAGGTCCTCGTCCTCAACGACGACGACCTCACCTACGCCAAAGTCCGCCCGGACGAGACCTCCCTGGCCGCCGGGCTGGAGGGCATCGCCCTGTTCGCCGACTCCCTGCCCCGCTCCATCGTCCTGGCCTCGGCCTGGGACATGGTGCGCGACGGCGAGCTGCCCGCCTCGCGCTACCTGGACGCCGCCCTGGCCGCCCTGGCGGTGGAGACCCACTCCTCCGTCGTCCAGGGGCTGCTGGCCCGCATCGCGACCTGCCTGAGCTCCTACCTGCCGCCGGCCGTGCGCGCCGAACGGGCCCCGCGGGTCGCCCAGGACCTGCTGGACCTGGCCCGGGCGGCCGAGCCGGGCGGCGACAAGCAGCTCCAGCTGGTGCGCGCCGTGGCCGCCCACGCGGTCACCGAGGAGCAGACCGGCGCCGTCGCCGCCTGGCTGGACGGGTCCGAGGCGCTCGCGGGCCTCGCGGTGGACCAGGACCTGCGCTGGGACCTGCTCGTGGGCCTGGTGGCCGCGGGGCGCGCCGACGAGGCCGCCATCGCCGCCGAGGAGGCCCGCGACCGGACCACCACGGGGCGCGAGCGGGCCGCCCAGGCCCGCGCCGCCGTCCCCACGCCGCAGGCCAAGGCCGCCGTCTGGCGCGAGCTCATGGAGAACGCCACCATGCCCAATGAGACGCAGGTCAAGACGCTGCGGGGCTTCAACGACGTCGAGCGCCGCCCCGAACTGCTGGCGCCCTTCGTCGAGGAGTACGCGCGCCGGATCCTGGTCATCTGGGAGACCCGCACCTTCCACATGGCGGAGAACCTGCTGTCGGAGCTGTGGTCGACGGCGACGGTGGGCCTGGAGGGCGCGGACCCGGCGGGGGCGCTGGAGGCCTGGCTCGCCGAGCACCCGGGCGCCCCGGCGGCCCTGCGCCGGATCGTGGGCGAGAACCTGGACGACACGCGCCGGGCGGCCCTCGTCCAGGCCCGCGAGCGCGAGTCCCGGGGCTGAGGCGCGCAGCGCCCTGAGCCGCGCCCCGGCGCATCGCGCGATGAACGCGGCGGGCCCCGGCCCCGTGAGGGGGCCGGGGCCCGCCGCGTCCGCCGTCCGCCGCGCCGGACGGCGACCGGGCGATACCGGGCGGATCCGATCCGGTGAGGGGGCGGAGGCGCTCAGCGCTGCTTGTTGCGCGCCTTCTTCCCGCCGCCCTGACCGGAGGCGCCGGCGGCCTGGGAGGCCTGGCCGGTGGACTGGGCGGCGGCGGCCTGGGCCTCCTTGAAGGAGTCGACGTCGTCGTCCTCGCGGCCGGGGGTCTTGAAGTCGAGCTTCTTGATCAGGAAGCTGAAGACGAAGTAGTAGATGACGGCGTAGACCAGGCCGATGATGACGATCATGATCGGACCCTGCAGGACGCCGCCGGACAGGTCGGCGGACTTGCGGAAGTTGAGCAGGTAGTCGATGGCGCCGGCGGAGAAGGAGAAGCCGTCCTTGGCGCCCAGGGTGTTGACGACCGCCAGCGAGGTGCCGGTGAGCACCGCGTGCACCGCGTACAGCGGGAAGGCCACGTAGGCGAAGGCGTACTCGATGGGCTCGGTGATGCCGGTGAGGAAGGCGGTCAGGGCGACCGAGACCATGAGGGCGCCGGTGGCCTTGCGCCTCTCGGGCCGGGCCGTGCGCCAGATGGCCAGGGCGGCGGCCGGCAGGGCGAACATCATGATCGGGAAGAAGCCGGTCATGAAGGAGCCGGTCCAGTCGTTGGTGCCGTTGACGCCGGCCAGGAAGCAGGTGTTGTCGCCGTGGAGGACGTCGCCGTCCGCATTGGTGCACTGCCCCAGCTGGAACCACGGCAGCGAGTTGAGCAGGTGGTGCAGGCCGAAGGGGATGAGGAGGCGGTTGACCGTGCCGAAGACGAAGGCCGCGGCGAGGGCGCCGAAGCCGGTGGCGCCCGGGGCGCCGGCGCTCTCGAGCCAGCCGCCGATCTTCTCGTTGAGCAGCCAGTTGAAGGCCGGGTAGATGAAGGACAGCACCAGGGCGATGACGATGGCGACCACGGAGGTCACGATCGGGACGAAGCGGCGCCCGCCGAAGAAGGCCAGCCAGTCCGGCAGCTTGACGCGGTAGAAGCGCCGCCACAGCAGGGCGGCGGTGATGCCGATGATGATGCCGCCCAGCACGCCGTAGTTGATCGGCGTCTGGGTGGCCAGGTTGCACACCTTCACGCCCTGGTTCCAGGGCCCCACCTGGGCGATCTTGTCCGTGTTCGCGTCCAGGCCGTGGAGGCACTCGAGCTGCTTCGCCTCCAGGGGCCCGGGCTTGCCCATGACGATGGGGGCCATGACCCAGGTCACGCCCCGGTAGACCAGGTAGCCGAAGAGCGCCGCCACGCCGGTGGAGCCGTCGGCCTTCCTGGCGAAGCCGACGGCGACGCCGACGGCGAAGATGAGCGGGAGGTTGTCGAAGACGGCGCCGCCGGCGGCGGCCATGACGTCGGCCACGGGCTGCATCCAGGCGAGGTGCTGGGCCAGGCCCTTGGCGCCGAGCATGTCCTCCTGGCCCAGGCGGATGAGCAGACCGGCCGCCGGCAGCGTCGCGATCGGCAGCATGAGCGAGCGCCCGAGCCGTTGGGCGACGGCGAAGGCGCCGCTCGACTTCTTCTTGTCTGACACGTTGTTCTCCAGATTTCGGGACACCGCGGCCGTGGGGCCGCGGCTTGTGAGTACCCCTTGGAGGGGGGTAGGGACCAGTGGCCCAGTCGGGTGTCGCAGCACACATCTGGACCACTGGGGCCTAAGACAAGTCGACGCCGCGGCGCTTGTCAAGCGGCCCCTCATTTGTTTCACCGTCCTCCAGCCGGCTCCGCGCGCCGCCGGGCCCGCGCAGGGGCACAATAGAGCCCAACGAGGCCGTTCGAGGACGAACCGGCCCACCACTTGATCCGAGACACCGATGACCCCCGCCCAATCCGCACTCCGGTCGCGAGCCAAGTACGTCGTCGTGCGCGAGCACCTCCTGGCCCTCATCGCCCAGGGCCTGAAGCCCGGCGCCCCCATGCCCTCCGAACGGGAGCTGTGCGAGCTCTTCGGGGTCTCGCGCATGACCGTGCGCCAGGCGGTCGACACCCTCGTGGTCGACGGCGTCCTCAAGCGCCACCAGGGCAAGGGCACCTTCGTGGCCTCCCCCAAGGTGGACCTGCAGCTGCGGCTGACCTCCTTCACCGAGGAGATGCGCCGGCGCGGCATGATCCCGGGCGCCGTCTTCCTCATCGCCGCGACCGCGCCCGCCTCCCCCGTCGTCGCCGAGGCCCTCGAGCTCGACGACGGCGCGCCCGTCCACCACCTGCGCCGCCTGCTGACGGCCGACTCCACGCCCATGGCCATCGAGGAGAACTGGATCCCCGCCCGCCTCCTGCCCCGCCTGCTCGACGGCCCCCTCACCTTCTCCGTCTACGGCGAGTTGACGAGGGCGGGCCTGGCGCCCGAGTGGGGCGAGGACATGATCGAGGGGCGCGCGGCCACCGCCGAGGAGGCGGCCCTCCTGGGCGTGCCCGAGCGGGCGCCCGCCCTGGACATCACCCGGCGCACCTTCCACGACCAGCTGGCCGTGGACTACTCCCGCTCCCTGTACCGGGCCGACCGCTACACGCTGTGGGTGCCCGTGGCCGCCCCCGGCCCGCGCCGCCGGCGCCCCGGATCCGGGGCGCCGCCCGCCGCGCTCCCGGCCGATCCGGAGCCGGCCGCGTGACGCCCGCCCGCCCGCGCCCGGCCCGCCCGGGCCCGCTGGACAGCGGACCGCGAGCATGTACGATGACCGCTGGTATGGACCACTTCCGTGCCAGGCGCCGGAGCCCGCTCGGACCCGCCCGCCGCCCTCACCTCGCCCGGCCCGCGCCGGCTCCCAGACAGGAGAACCCCATGTCCCAGGCCCGGAATATCGTCGACGCTCTCGGCGGCTTCGACAATATTGTGGAGATCGAGCCCTGCATCACCCGTCTGCGCTGCGAGCTCGAGGACGGCTCGCTCGTCGACGAGGCCGCCCTGAGGGCGGCGGGCGCCCACGGCGTGGTCCGCCGGGGCGGGACGGTCCAGGTCGTCGTCGGCCCCAGCGCCGACACCCTGGCCGAGGACATCGAGGACCTGCGGTGACCCTGACCGTCCGGGCCCCCCTGGCCGGGACGGTCATCGGCATCGAGGACGTCCCCGACCCGGTCTTCGCAGGCCGGCTCGTGGGCCCGGGGCTGGCCCTCGAGCCCGAGCGCACCGGGGGGCGGGTCACGGCCCTCGCGCCCGTGCGCGGCGCCCTGATCAAGGTCCACCCCCACGCCTTCGTCGTCGCGGCCGAGGGCGGGCGGGCGGTGCTGGTCCACCTGGGCCTGGACACCGTGAGCCTGGGGGGCGCGGGCTTCACCGTCCACGCCTCCGAGGGCGAGTCCGTCGAGGCCGGGGACCCCGTGATCTCGTTCAGCCCCGAGCGCATCGAGGCCGAGGGCCTCAGCCCGGTCGTGCCCGTCGTCGCCCTGGACGCCGGGGAGTCGGACCTGGTCCTGGCGCCGCCCGGAACGGCCCTGTCACCGAAGATGACGGCCTTCACCTGGGCCTGAGACCCCCGGGGCCGGTCCGGAGGGGGAAGGGGCCGGCCCCGCGGGGTCACTCCTGGCCGAAGCTGTCGCGCACGGCGGCGAGCAGGCTCTGGAGGCGCATATTGCCGGGCAGGTCCTCGACGAGGACCACCTCGCCGGACCCGTCCGCCAGGGGCTGCTTCCAGTTCGGGTACTCCTGGTCCGTGCCCGGCTGGTTCTGGGCGCGGCGCTCCCCGACGCCGTCGACCAGGGCCACGCCCACGAGCGCGGCCGGCGTGCGGGCGATGTAGCGGTGGAGGGCCTCGACGATCTCCCGCTCGGAGGGGTTGGCGTCCAGCAGGCCGTGCTCGCGCAGGCGCGCCAGCATGCGGTCCCGCTCGATGCGGGCCTCGGCGCGGACCTGGGCGATGGGGTCGGTGAGCAGGCCCAGGCGCTCGCGCAGGGCCACGTGCTCGTCGGCCAGGTAGCCCGCCGTCGGCGGCAGGTCGTGGGTGGTGACGGTGGCCAGGGAGAGCCGGCGGTAGCCGCCCGGCTGCTTGGGCCAGCCGTCCTCCTGCTTCTCGAACCACAGGACGGCGGTGCCCAGGACCCCGCGGGCGGCCAGGTAGTCGCGCACCCAGGGCTCCACGGTCCCCAGGTCCTCCCCGATCATGACGGCGCCGGCGCGGTGGGCCTCCAGGAGCACCACGCCGATCATCGCCTCGTAGTCGTAGCGCACGTAGGCGCCCTCGTGCGCGCCCATGCCCTCGGGGATCCACCACAGGCGGAACAGCCCGATGATGTGGTCCACCCGCAGGGCGCCCGCGTGGCGCAGCACCGTGCGCACCATGTCCCGCAGTGGCCGGTAGGCGCTGGCGGCCAGGTGGACGGGGTTCCACGGCGGCTGCGACCAGTTCTGGCCGAGCTGGTTGTACATGTCCGGGGGCGCGCCGACCTGGATGCCGCGGGCGAAGGCCTCCGGGTCGCTCCACACGTCGGCCCCGCGGGGGTGGATGCCCACCGCGAGGTCGTCCATGACGCCCAGGGCCATCCCCGAGGCCCTGGCCTCGGCCTGGGCGCGGCCGAGCTGCTCGTCGACGATCCACTGGAGCCAGGCGAAGAAGTCGATCCGGTCGGACAGGACGCGGGCCTCGTTGGCCACGTGGGCGGAGCCGGCGTCGCGCAGCCAGGCCGGCCAGTCCTCCTGGGGCCCGTACTTCTCGATCAGCGCGCTCCACAGGGCGAAGCGCTCCAGCCCCTCGCCCTGCTCGGCGCGGAAGCGCTCGAAGTCGCGCTGACGGGCCCGGCTGCGCCCGGCGGCGAAGATGACCTCCAGGGCCTCGCACTTGGCCTTCCAGGCGGCGTCGCGGTCGATCGGCTCGGCGGAGAGGTTGGCGTCCTGGACCTCCTCCAGGGCCCACTGGACCAGGGAGCGGCGCGGCCCGGACAGGCGGGAGACCTCGCCGATGGACTCGGGGCGGATGTAGATGGGGTTGACGAAGCGGCGGGTGACCGGCAGGTAGGGCGAGGCGGTCATGGGGCCGGCGGGCTCGGCCGCGTGCAGGGGGTTGATGAGGAGGAAGTCGGCGCCCTCATCGCCCAGGAAGCTGACCAGCTCGGTCAGGTCGTCGGCGTCGCCCACCCCCCACGAGCCGCGCGAGCGGGTGGAGTAGAGCTGGGCCATGACGCCCCAGCCGCGCTGACCCAGCGCGGCGGGCAGGTCGAGGTGGTCGGGGGTGACGGCCAGGGCGGCGGTGACGGTGCGGGCCGGCGTCGGACGGCTCCCGCGGGTCCCGCCGGCCCCCTCGTCCCCGTCGACCGCGCCGACCTCGGCGATGAGCTCGTGCCAGCCCAGCGGCAGGTCGGCGGGGATGATGAAGGTCGCCTGCCCGGTGCGCACGCCGTCGACCATGCGGGCCCGCGTCCAGTCCTCGGTCTGCGACAGCTCGCGCTGGTCCCCGTCCTCCAGCTGCACGCGCAGGCGCAGCGCGGCGCCGTCGGGCGCGTGGACGACGACGGGGCTCTGGATCCCGCCCCGCACGACGACGGCGGGCGGCAGGACGCGGCGCCAGGGGGCGAGCCCGGCCTCGCGCAGGGAGTGCTCGACCTCCACCGGCGTGGAGGCGGCCACGCCCAGAGCCCGCAGGACGGCGACGAGGGTGTCGCGCGAGGGCGAGGCGAGATTGCCGTGGAAGTCCCAGTACTCGGTGGAGATGCCGTGGGCCTCGGCGAGCTGCCTGAGGCGCTCGCCGGCGGGCTCGGATGCGGAACGGGAGTCGGTCATAGCGGGAACGGCCTTGTGATCAGGCGCTGACGCGCGGGTGGGGCGGGACCGCCGCATCGGGGCCCCGTTGTGCGGATTGGGGGCTGCCGGCTCCGGGCGTCGGCGCGTCGGGCTCGGCAGCAGACATGATATCTTGCTGCAAGCGTTGCACACGATGAGGCGCCGCGCCGGCCAACGAGGCGGGCGCGGCGCGATGGCGGGCGGACCGGCCGACGACCGGCCGGGGTCAGTCCAGCTCGGCGATCTCGGAGGCGAGGGTGTCCGCCGTCGGCCCGACGACGACCTGGACGACCCGGCCGGAGCGCACGACCCCGAAGGCGCCGGCGGCGCGCAGGGCCTCCTCGTCGACCCTCTCCTGGTCAACCACCTCCACGCGCAGGCGCGTGATGCAGGGCTCCAGATCCGTGATGTTGTCGCGGCCCCCCAGGCCCTTGACGATGTCCGATGCGGTGCTCATAGGTTCTCCTCGCTGGTCGTGAGTGTCCGCCATCACTTTATCCCAGATCGGGATCCCCCCGCGCCCCGAACCGCCCGCCGCGCCGCCCGCGGGCCCCGCCGGGCGGGTCCGGAGCGCCCGCCCGAATGTGTCACACGTGATTCACCTGTGGCGGAAACCTCCCGAACCCGGCCCGAACAGGGCACAATGAGCGCGACCCCGCCTCCGTCACCGTTGAGGAGTACCCATGGCCACGTCAGACGCACAGCCCACCGCCCTGACCGGAATCGGCGTGAGCCCAGGGCTCGTCGCCGGCCCCGTCGCCCGCATGGCGCCGGGCATCCCCGAGCCCGCCATCGAGACCCTGCCCGCCGGCACCGACCTCGACGCCGAGTGCGACCGGATCGCCGCCGCCGCCCAGACCGTCAAGAAGAGCCTGGAGCTCTCGGCGGCCGAGGCCAAGGGCGACGGGCGCACCCTGCTGGAGACCACCGCCCAGATGGCCGCCGACCCGACCCTGACCACCTCGGCCCAGGCCAAGGTGCGCGAGCGCCACCTCGTGCCGGCGCGCGCGGTGTGGGAGGCCGCCGGCACGCTGGCCGACATGCTCAAGTCCCTGGGCGGCTACATGGCCGAGCGCACCCGGGACGTCGCCGACGTGCGCGACCGCATCATCGCCGTCCTGACCGACTCCCCCATGCCCGGCATCCCGCGTCTGCCCGAGCCCTTCGTCCTCGTGGCCAAGGACCTCGCCCCGGCGGACACCGCCCTGCTCAACCCGGAGAAGGTCGTCGCCTTCATCACCTCCGAGGGCGGCCCGACCTCCCACACCGCCATCCTCGCCCGCGCCCTGGGCATGCCCGCCATCGTGGGCACCGGCGAGCAGGTCACCGACCGGCTGTCCGACGGCGACATCGTCCTGGTCGACGGCACCAAGGGCAGCATCACCCTCAACCCCAGCGAGGAGGCGCTGCGCCGCGCCCGCGAGCTGGCTAGCCGCGTGCGCGTGTTCAACGGCGACGGCGCCACCAGGGACGGCCACGAGGTCCAGCTGCTGGCCAATGTCGGCGACGCCGCCGGGGCCCGCAGCGCCGCCGAGGCCGGCGCCATGGGCGTGGGCCTGTTCCGCACCGAGTTCTGCTTCCTCGACCAGCCCGAGGAGCCCACCATCGAGGCGCAGGTGGAGGCCTACCGCGGCGTGCTGGAGGCCTTCCCCGGCAAGAAGGTCGTGGTGCGCACCCTCGACGCCGGCGCGGACAAGCCCCTGCCCTTCCTCACCGACTCCACCGAGGCCAACCCCGCGCTGGGCGTGCGCGCCTACCGCACCGCCCGCCGCGACCCGGAGGTCCTGGAGCACCAGCTCCAGGCCCTGGCCAAGGCCGAGGCCGTCACCAGCGCCAAGGTGTGGGTCATGGCCCCCATGATCTCCACCGCCGACGAGGCCAAGGCCTTCACCGACCAGGCCCGCGCCCACGGCCTGAAGATCGCCGGCATGATGATCGAGGTCCCCTCCGCCGCCCTCATGGCGGACAAGATGTTCGAGCACGCCGACTTCGCCTCCATCGGCACCAACGACCTGACCCAGTACGTCATGGCCGCCGACCGCCTCCTGTCCTCCCTGGCCTACCTGTCCACCGGCTGGCAGCCCGCCGTCCTGCGCCTGATCAAGGCCGCCTGCGACGGCGCCGCGCCGCACGGGCGCCCCGTGGGCGTGTGCGGCGAGGCGGCCGCGGACCCGGCCCTGGCCGTCGTCCTCGTGGGCCTGGGCGTGGCCAGCCTGTCCATGACCGCCCGGGCCCTGCCCGACGTCGACGCCGTGCTCAAGTCCGTCGACCTGGCCGACTGCCGGCGCCTGGCGCAGATCGCGATCGACTCGCGCACCGCCGAGGACGCCCGCGCGGCGGTGCGCGCCGAGCTGCCGGTGTTGGAGGAGCTCGGTCTGTGACGACCCCCTACCCCGTTCCCCCCGCCGTCGAGGAGCCGCTGGGAGCGGTCACCCGCGTCCTGGCGCTGACCGGGGACCCGGACGGGGGGAACGGGGCGGACTCCTTCACGGGGCGGTCCCTGCCCCAGCTCTCGGGGCGGATCTACGGCGGCCAGGTCGTCGCGCAGGGGCTGCTGGCCGCCGCGGCGACCATGATCGACGACGGCGACGGCGCGCGCCTGCCGCACTCCGTGCACGCCTACTTCATGCGCGGCGGCGAGCCGGACGATCCCCTGCGCTTCGACGTCGAGCGCCTGCACGACGGACGGTCCTTCTCCCAGCGGCGCACCACCGTCTCCCAGAACGGGGTGCCCATCCTGGCCATGATCTCCTCCTTCCAGGAGCGCCAGGCCGGCGCCGACGTCCAGCTGGACCCGCCGGAGGTGCCCGGCCCCGACGAACTGGTCAGCTCCCTGGAGATCTTCCGCACGCTCGACCACCCGGTGGCCAGGTTCCTGGGCCGCACCGCCGCCTTCGACCTGCGCCACGTCGAGGGGGGCGTCTACCTGCGGCCGGACGGGCGCGGCGTCGGCCGCCAGCGCCTGTGGGCGCGCGCCCGCGGCCGGGTGCCGGCCGGGGCGGACCAGACCGTCCACCGGGCCCTGCTGGCCTACATGTGCGACCAGGTCATGCTCGAGCCGGCGCTGCGCAGCCAGGGGCTGAGCTGGCGCAGCGAGGGGATGAGCCTGGCGACCCTCGACCACGCCCAGTGGTTCCACCGCGACGTGGACGTGGGCGACTGGCTGCTGCTCGTCCAGGACTCCCCCTCCTCGACCGGGGGGCGGGCCATGGCGCGCGCGGAGGTCTTCGACGCTTCGGGGCGGCTCGTGTCCACCATCGCCCAGGAGGGCATGGTGCGCACGCCGTCGTCCGCGGCGTCGGGCCCGCCGGCGGGCGGCGGCCCGGGCCGCTGGCGGATCCGCGTCGCGGGCGACGACGGGGGCGGGGGCTGAGCGGGCCGACGGACCGGCGGGGCCCCGCCCCCGCCTAGAGCAGCTCCCCGGCGTCCATGGTGAGCACGCGGTCCGCGAAGCGCGCCGCTCCCTCCTCGTGCGTCACCACCAGCACGGCCGCGCCCTCCTGCGCCGTCTGGCGCAGCAGCTCCAGCACCGCGGCCGTGCTCTCCTCGTCGAGGCCCGCCGTGGGCTCGTCGGCGAGCACGACGACCGGCTCCATGAGCAGGGCCCGGGCGACCGCCATGCGGCGCAGCTCGCCGCCGGACAGCTCGTGGGGCCCGACCCGCGCCGGCTCGGCGATGCCCACCGCCTCCAGGAGGTCCTCCGCCCGCTGCCGGGGAGGGCGCCGCCGGGAGTACAGGACCGACGGGAGCAGGACGTTGTCGAGCACGCTCAGGGCGCGCAGGGCGGTGTGCCCCTGCGGGACGAGGCCGATCTTCGCGTTGCGCAGGCGCGAGCGGGACCTCTCGTCCAGGGAGTACAGGTTCGCGCCGTCGAGGAGCACGGTGCCCGACGTCGGCGCGAGCATGCCGGCCAGCATGCTCAGCAGGGTGCTCTTGCCGCTGCCGGAGCGCCCGGTGATCACCGTCAGGCTCCCCGAGCCCAGCTCCAGGTCCAGCGGCCGCACCGCGGTGAGGACGCCGCCGGAGGCGCCCGCGCGCGGGTAGTCCTTCGCCACGCCCCTGGCCTCGATCCTCGCGTCACTCATGTCACTCGCCCTCCCTGAGCACCAGGCTCGGGTCCATCCGGTTGATGCTCCTGACCGCGACCCACGAGGACAGCCCCGCGGCGGCCCCCGCGCAGGCCAGTGAGGCCGCGGCCAGCGCCGCCACCGCCCCCGCCGGGGGCAGCACGAAGCCGACCCCGAGCACCTGCCCGACCAGGGTGCGGAACGAGCCGAGCAGCACCCCCGAGACCGCGATGCCGGCGGCGCCGCCGATGAGATCGGCCGTCATGGCCTCCCCGACCACGATCCGCGCGATCACGCCGCGGCCGGCCCCCACCGCCATCAGGGCGGCGAACTCCCCGCGCCGCTCGCGGATCGTCAGGGTGAAGACCAGGACGGTCATGGTCAGGCCGGTCGCCCAGACGATGGCGATCAGCACCGCCACCGTGCGCGAGATCGCGGCGAGGCCGTCGGCGATCCCCGACACCATGGTCTTGGAGGTGACGGCGGTGACGCCGTCCACCCGGCTCTCGATATCGGCGGCGACGGCGTCGACGTCGTGGCCGGGCCCCACCTCGACCGACACCGAGGAGATGACGTCTCCGGAGGCGGCGGGCCCGTACTTGTTGAGGCCCTTGTCGACGGAGGACTTCACGACGGCGCCGAAGGTGTCGAAGTTCATGTAGACCGCGTCGTCCAGCGTGGATCCCGTGGGCGCGAACTGCCCGACGACGCGCAGGTCGTTGCCGAACAGGCGGATGGTGCCGCCCTCGCCGGCCGTCACATTGCTCCCGATGACGATGTCCCCCTCGCCGATGGCGCCCTCGCCCAGGGCGTCCTCGATCCACGGCTGGACGGTGAAGTCGGTGGCCGGGTCGAAGGCGATGATCTGGAGCCGGGCCGAGCAGCAGCTCTCCCGGGTGGAGGCCAGGAACAGCTGGGCCGAGGCCCGCTCCACGCCCGGGGTCGCGGCGACCCGTCCGAGCACGTCGGCCCCCATGTAGAAGTACCCCGGCTCGGCCTGGATCAGGGCGGTCTGGGCGTCGAACTCGCTCCCGGCGTCGTCCGGGACGACGAGGATGTCCGCGCCCAGGCGGGCCCGCACCGTCTCCAGGCTCTGGCGGACCCCCTGGACGACCAGGGCGCCGCCGAAGACGACGAGCGTCATGAGCGCCGTGAAGACGATCAGCGCCGCCGTCCGCGCGGGGTGGCCGCGCAGATTCATCCATGCGATCCCTCTGAGCGAGAGCATGCGATCATCCCGCCTCATGGCGTCAGGAGCTCCTGGCCGTCGAGTGCGCGCGCGGCCCTTCTGACCGTCAGCCACGTGCTCGCGCACCCGACGAGCAGTGAGACGAGCAGTGCGGCGCCGGCCGCGGGGAGCGCCCGCGCCGGGGCGAGCGCCCCGCCCGTCGCCGGCCCGGAGGCGGCCAGCAGGGGAAGCGCGAGCGCCACCCCCGCGCAGGCCCCCGCCGCGTGGACCACGAGCGCCTCGTGGACCATGACGCGCTCGATGGTGGCGCGCGACGCCCCGATCGTGCGCCACACGCGCAGCTCCCCCCGGCGCTGGTTCATGAGCATGGACTGGGCGGTGGCCAGGGCGGCGAGCACGATCAGCCACGCGAGGCCCGCCAGGGCGGCGATCGCGCCCGAGTGGCCGCGGATGGCGGAGGCTGTGCCCGTGAGCAGCTCCCCGCCGCCGACGGCGGTCACCTTGCGCACGTAGATGTTGATCCAGTCGACCACGCTCTGCGTGCGGCCCCTGTCCGCGACGCGCACCAGCGCCACGGAGTAGTCGCGATGGGGGTCGAGGGAGGTGTAGGTGTCGATGCCGGCGTCGAGGGAGGCGTCGATGAGCCGGCCCAGGGTGTCCATGTCGGCCAGGACGGCGCGGTCCAGCTCGGAGCCGGTGCGCGCCAGGCGGGCGGTGACGGGCCAGGGCCGGCCGAACAGCGTGACGGTCCCCGAGCCGGCGTCGTCCACGTCGCTGCCGGCGACGACGCCGGGGCCCGGGGCGGCGTCGTCGCCCTCCTCCAGCCAGGGCGCGATGACGAAGTCCGTCTGCGGCTCGTAGCCCACGATCCAGGTCCTCCCCCCGTCCGCCGCGGTGTCGGCGATGTAGATCTGGTAGGAGACCGACTCGATGTCGTCGTTGGAGTTCATGCGCGAGAGCATCGACCGCTCCCGGTAGCACTCCACCGGGGTGCCCAGCATGGTCAGGTCGTCCTTGTCGATCTTCTGGAGGGCGGCGGTCGGGTACACGACGATATCGGCGCCGAGCCGCCGCTCCGCCAGCGACAGCTCCTGCCTCGCGCCCTGCACGAGCACGAGGCCGCTGAAGACGCAGGCGGCCTGGGCGAGCCCGAGGACGAGCACGACCGCCGTGCGCACGGGGTGCGCGCGAATGGTCCTGAGCGGGACTCGGCGCAGGGACAGGTCGCCGCTCACCGGTGGGCCCGGGCGGGGACCCGCGGGCGCCTGAGCGAGCCGAGCAGGACGCCGACGCCGGAGCCGGCGATGAGGGCGGACATGATCCTCACGTAGGGCTGGAAGACGGTGTAGCACCTCATGGTGCGCATCATGCACATCGGGCAGATGACGCCGGGGATGAAGAACACGACCGCGGAGCCGATGGTCGCGACCGCCTGCACGGCGAGCCTGGCGGCCCGGTTGGTGATGAGGGAGGAGGCGCCGAAGAGGACCAGGAGGCCGCCGCCGGAGGCCGCCACGGTGTTCTGGCAGCTGTGGCAGTGCATCCAGGTGCCGTCGGGCTTCTGATGGCACGCGGAGAAGACCGTCGTCACCCCCAGGACGAGGAGCAGGCTGAGCGTCGCGGGGATCAGCAGCACGAGGCGACTCTTCTTCGGCATGGGGACTCTCCTTGCTGTGAGCGTTGCTGTGGACGGCGGGCGGTCGCCGCGATGTGGACGGCGGGCGGCCGCCGCGACCGGAGCAAGCGTAGCCCAACCTAACCCCCGGGCCGGGGCCGGGCCCGGACTCCGGAAGACCGCGGCCGCCCCGACGGCCGGGTCACCGCCGCCGTCGCTCCAGCCCCCGCGCGTATCGGAACGACACCCACGCCAGGATGACGAAGAACAGCATGACGCCGATCGTTGCGGCGACATCCTCGCCCTTGGATATGTTCGACACCCCTGCAATCGCCACCGCCAGGGAGAACCCCCCGATGGCGTACCAGGTCACCGGGTGCTTCCAGCCCGAGCCCCTGGCCGGGGCCATCGGGGCCGCGAGGGCCGCGGGGGCCTGCGGACGCATGGCGAGGGGACCGCCCCCGAATCGCGAGCCGGACAGGTTCTCGCCCCACGCGTTGGCCGGGACAACGGAGCCGTTCCGCCCCACCACCAGCAGGGCGATGCCGTGCTCCTCCGCGTAGTTCCTCGCCGCCTCGGAGTAGCCGGAGAGGGAGAAGAGGATCCGGTGGCACCCCGGCATCCCCCGGGAGTCGCGCACCAGGCGCGACAGGTCCTCGGGCCCCACGGGGGTGAGGCTGGTCCTCACCTGGGCCACGGCGCGCGAGGCGATGACGTGGACGCCCGTGTCGACTCCGCCGTTCATGACGGTCGCGTCCCGGAATCCGTGCCGGCGCATCCAATCGGCCGCGGCGTCCTCGGCGGTCCACGAGGGTCCGGAAGCACTCATATCCTGCTCGACTCAATCGTGCGTGTTCGGCTCAGCCGCGCGTGAGCCGGCGGTGGGTGACCCGGTGGGGGCGGGCCGCCTCGGCGCCCAGGCGCCTCACCTTGTTCTCCTCGTAGGAGGCGAAGTTGCCCTCGAACCAGTACCAGCGGGCCGGGTCCTCGTCGGTGCCCTCCCAGGCCAGGATGTGGGTGGCGACGCGGTCGAGGAACCAGCGGTCGTGGGTGATGACCACGGCGCAGCCGGGGAACTCCAGCAGGGCGTTCTCCAGGCTGGAGAGGGTCTCGGTGTCCAGGTCGTTGGTCGGCTCGTCCAGGAGGATGAGGTTGCCGCCCTCCTTGAGGGTCAGCGCCAGGTTGAGGCGGTTGCGCTCGCCGCCGGACAGGACCCCGGCCGGCTTCTGCTGGTCCGGGCCCTTGAACCCGAAGGCGGCCACGTAGGCGCGCGAGGGCATCTCGACATTGCCGACCCTGATGTGGTCCAGGCCGTCGGAGACGACCTCCCACAGGGTCTTCTCGGGGTCGATGCCGGCGCGGTCCTGGTCGACGTAGGACAGCTTGACGGTCTTGCCGATCCTGAGCTCGCCGCCGTCGAGCCCCTCCAGGCCGACGATCGTCTTGAACAGGGTGGTCTTGCCCACGCCGTTGGGGCCGACGATGCCGACGATGCCGTTGCGCGGCAGCGTGAAGGACAGGTCGTCGATGAGGGTGCGCCCGTCGAAGCCCTTGGTCAGGTGCCTGGCCTCCAGGACGAGGCCGCCCAGGCGCGGGCCCGGCGGGATCTGGATCTCCTCGAAGTCGAGCTTGCGCGTGCGCTCGGCCTCGGCGGCCATCTCCTCGTAGCGGGCCAGGCGCGCCTTGGACTTGGCCTGGCGGCCCCGGGCCGACGAGCGCACCCACTCCAGCTCGGCCTTGAGGCGCTTGGCGAGCTTGGCGTCCTTCTTGCCCTGGACCTCCAGGCGCTTCTCCTTGGTCTCCAGGTAGGTGGAGTAGTTGCCCTCGTAGGGGTAGAGGTGGCCGCGGTCGACCTCGGCGATCCACTGGGCGACGTGGTCGAGGAAGTAGCGGTCGTGGGTGACGGCGATGACGGCGCCCGCGTAGTTCTTCAGGTGCTGCTCCAGCCACAGGACGGACTCGGCGTCGAGGTGGTTGGTGGGCTCGTCGAGCAGGAGCAGGTCGGGGGCCTGGAGGAGCAGCCTGCACAGGGCCACGCGACGGCGCTCGCCGCCGGAGAGGTTCTTGACCTCGGCGTCGGGCGGCGGGCAGCGCAGGGCGTCCATGGCCTGCTCGAGCTGGGAGTCCAGGTCCCAGGCGTTCGCGGCGTCGATCTCGGTCTGGAGCGCGCCCATCTCTTCCATGAGGGCGTCGAAGTCGGCGTCGGGATCGGCCATGGCGGCGGAGATCTCGTTGTAGCGGTCGAGCTTGGACTTGATCTTGGCCACGCCCTCCTCGACGTTGCCCAGCACGGTCTTGCCCTCGTCGAGCTCGGGCTCCTGCATGAGGATGCCGACGCTGTAGCCGGGGCTCAGCCGGGCCTCGCCGTTGGAGGGCTGGTCGATGCCGGCCATGATCTTGAGGATGGAGGACTTGCCGGCGCCGTTGGGGCCGACCATGCCGATCTTGGCGCCGGGCAGGAACGCCATGGTGACGTCGTCGAGGATGACCTTGTCGCCGTGCGCCTTGCGCGCCCTGATCATCTGGTAGATGTACTCGGCCACTGCTTCGCCGCGCCTTTCGTCGGAGTGCGGGTGATGGATGCCTGCGCGACGACGGCGACCGGTTGCCCGGACGGTTCCGCGCGCACTGCGGCCAAGCCTAGGCGAGCGGGCGGGCCGCGGCGACGGGCCCGGGAGTGAGGCGGTGCACGCGTCCGCCGCGCCCCTCTCCCCCGCTGCGCCCCCTCACCCTCCGCCGCGACCCCTTTTCTCGTACAGTGAAGGGCGAAGGGGCGCAGCGGAGGGGAATATGACACGTCGAGAACAAGTCCTCGCCGCAGCGGTGGCCGTCTTCCAGGAGGGCGGCCCGCACTCCCTCACGCACCGGGCGGTCGACCGCGCCGCCCGCGTGCCCGACGGGACGACGAGCAACGCCTTCCGCAGCCGCGACGAGCTGGTGGGGGCCGTGGCCCGCGAGATCGCCCGCCGCCGTCTGGCCGCGCCGGAGGGGGCCGTGGACGAGGACCTGTCCCTGGCGTGGCTCGAGCTCGTGATCCTCGCCCAGCGCGACCCCGGGCTGCGCCGGGCCATCGCCCCGATCCGCGCGGAGATGCTCGAGCGGCTCGACGGCGCCAGGACGGACGACATCCCGCTGACCACTCCCGCGCTGGCGGCGCTGCTCACCGGCCTCGAGCTCGCCCGGGCCATCTGCCCGGAGCCGACGAGCGTGCGCGAGCTGATCGACGCGCTGAGTCGCCGGACCGGCGCCGGCGCCGCGCCGCGGGCGTGACCGGCCCGCCGTCGCGAGGCCGGTTCCGGCACCGAATCCTCCCGCGAGATATACTACGATCGTAGTTACTACGTTCGTAGTGGGAGTGTCATGTTCATCGAGTCCGTCGGCCGCGGGCCGACCGTCGTCTTCATCCCGGGCCTGGGGTGCGATCACACCATGTACGCCCCGCAGGTCGAGGCCCTGCGCGACCGGTTCCGGTGCGTGAGCCTCGACGTGCCGGGAACGGGGCGATCGCCCTCGCTGCCGGACCTGCGGGTCGACGACGTCCTGACGCACCAGGCCGACGCGATCGCCGGGGCGCTGCGGGGGCTCGGCGTCGAGCGCGCCCACCTGGTGGGGATCTCCTACGGCGGCGTCCTCGTCCAGACCCTCATGCTGCGCCACGGGGCGCTCGCGGCCTCGGCGGTCATCTGCGACAGCCTGTGCGACACCCGCGCCCGCACCGTCCCGGAGTGGTTCCGGCTCGCGCCCGCGAGGCTCCAGCCGCTCGCGCTGCGGCTCGCGCCCGCGCGGACCCTGGCGGCCGGCATCCGCGCGGCCTACGGCAAGTGGCCGCGGGCGGGCGAGGCGATGGCGCGGGCCCTGCTGGCCGCGCGGCCCCGCGACCTGATCCTCCAGCGCCGCGCGGTCAACGCCGTGCACTACGAACGGCTCCTGCGCTCCTGCCGCACACCGGCGCTGTGCCTGGTCGGCGACCACTCCGCCCTCGCCGTGGAGATGATGCGGCGCACCCACGAGGCGCTGGCGAACTCCGAGTTCGACGTCATCGCGGACTCCTTCGACCCCTCGAGCCTGTGCCGGCCCGAGGAGTTCACGCGGCGCGTCGGGCAGTGGGTCGAGGCCCGCTGCCGGCGGACCGGCGACGCCGACGGCGTCGAGCCGGGCCGGGGCGCGGCGGGGGGATCATGACGGGGCCGATCCGCCCGGAGCGGGGACGGCTCCGGCCCCTCACCGCCCGCCCTGCTCCTGCTGCCTGCGCCAGCGGATGCCGGCGTCGATGAAGCCGTCGATATCGCCGTCGAACACGGCGTCGGGGCTGCCGACCTCGTAGCCGGTGCGCAGATCCTTGACCATCTGGTAGGGGTTGAGGACGTAGGAGCGCATCTGGTCGCCCCAGGACGCCTTGACGTCCCCGGCCAGCTCCTTCTTCCTGGCGTCCTCCTCCTGCTGCTTGAGCAGCAGCAGGCGCGACTGGAGCACGCGCATGGCGGCGGCGCGGTTCTGGATCTGGGACTTCTCGTCCTGCATGGACACCACCAGTCCCGTGGGGATATGGGTGATGCGCACGGCGGAGTCGGTCGTGTTGACGCTCTGCCCGCCCGGCCCGGAGGAGCGGAAGACGTCGACGCGGATGTCCGTCTCGGGCACGTCGATGTGGTCGGTGGACTCGATGAGCGGGATGACCTCGACGGCGGCGAAGGAGGTCTGGCGGCGCCCCTGGTTGTCGAAGGGGCTGATGCGCACCAGGCGGTGGGTGCCGCCCTCGACGCTCAGGGTCCCGTAGGCGTAGGGGGCGTGGACCTCGAAGGTCACGGACTTGAGCCCCGCCTCCTCGGCGTAGGAGGTGTTGAGGACCTTGACGGGGTAGCCGTGGCGCTCGGCCCAGCGGGTGTACATGCGCAGCAGCGTCTCGGCGAAGTCGGCCGCGTCCACGCCGCCCGCGCCCGAGCGGATGGTGACGACGGCGTCGCGCTGGTCGTACTCCCCGCTCAGCAGGGTGCGGATCTCCAGCTCGGACAGGTCCTTGGAGATGGCGGCGAGGTCGGCGGCGGCCTCGGCGAGCAGGTCGTCGGCGTCCTGCCCGGACTCCTCCCCGGCCATCTCGACCATGGCCTCCAGGTCGTCGATGCGCGAGCCCATCTCCTGCACGCGCCCCAGCTCGGCCTGGGCGTGGGACAGGTCGGAGGTGACGGCCTGGGCGGCCTCGGGGTCGTCCCACAGGTCGGGGGCGGCGGCGGCCTCGGACAGCTCCGCGATGCGCGCGCGCAGCGCCTCGGGGTCCGTCACCGCGGCGATGGAGGCGTAGGTGTGTCGGAGTCGTTCGATCTCGGCGGAGAAGTCGGTGGCCACGCGGCGAGTCTACGCCAGGGCGGCCCCGCGCCCGCGCCGACCGGCCCGTTCGCCCCGGTCGGCGCGGCGGCGGCCGGCCCGCCCTCAGCCGAGCCCGAGGGCGGCGGCCCGGATGAGGAGCTCGTCGAGGACGGCGCGCGTGGCGGGCCCGGGGTCGGAGCGGGTCCGTCGGTGGCGCACGACGATCTGGCGGGCGCCCAGCCCCGGCAGCCGGGCCAGGCTCACGCCGTCGGGCACCCGCCCGGAGACGACGGCGAGCTCGGGCAGAAGGGCGTGGCCCTGGCCGAGGCTGACCATGGCCAGGACGACGTCGTAGTCGTAGGCGACGTGGCGCGTGCTCAGGGGCGTGCCCAGCCGTCGCGAGAGCCTGTCGAGCGCGTAGGCGCCCGCGGTGGAGGGGTCGAGGGCGATCCAGGTGACGCGCGCCAGGTCGGACAGCGTCTGGGGCGCGGCCTGCCCGGGCGGCACGACGACGAGCCAGGACTCGTCCAGGACGGGCACGTCCGCCATGGGGCGCGGCGGGTCGGTCGGGGTGCGCTCGTCGCGCTCGAGGAGGACCAGGTCGAGCTCGCCGCGCCGCAGCCGGGCCAGGCCGCTGCGCTCCTCGGTCTCCTCGATGGTCATCACCACGCCGGGCATGGTCCGCTCGACGACCGTGAGCAGCGGGAGCAGCAGGGCGCGGATGGCGGTGAAGAAGGAGCCGATGCGCACGTGCCCGGCGGGGGCGGACTCGTCGAGCTCGGCGAGCTCGCGCTGGGCCGAGGCGAGCTCGGCCTCGATGCGCTCGGCCGTCCCGGCGAGCACCCGTCCGGCGTCGGTGAGCACGGCCCCGGTGGGCTCGCGGTCGAGCACGCGCACGCCCGCCTCCCTCTCCAGCAGCTTGATCTGCTGGCTGACGGCCGAGGGGGTCAGGTGCTGAGCGTCCGCGGCGGCGACGATGCCCCCGGCCCGATGGACGGCGAGCAGGACGGACAGGCGCGACGGCGTTATCCTCATGTGACTATCGTTTCAGTTCTTCTACAGTCCGGCTACAGTTTCCTGCGATTGAACTTCACCTACCGGAGGGACAGTATTCCCTTCCGTGAACGATGTGCTCCCCGTCCTCATCTCCATCGGCGGCTGGATCGGCGCCGCCGAGTTCCTGCTGGCCTACGCCCTGGTCTCCAAGGGGCGCATCGCCGGCGACTCGCTGAGGTACCAGGCGCTCAACCTGTCCGCCTCCGCGCTGCTGCTCATCAACTGCGCCCGCACCGGCGCCTGGCCCAGCGCCATCGCCAACGTCTTCTTCATCATCGTCGGCGTCAACGTCCTGCTGACCGTCAAGCGCGCCCGCATCGCCCAGCTGGCCCGGCGCCGCGGCGCGGGGGTGCGCTCCCGCCTGCACCGCTCCCGCCTGCACCGCGGCCGGCGCTCCCGCCTGAGCGCGGCCTGACCCGCCCCGTCCCGCCGTCGCCGCTGAGCCGGCGGGACGGCGCGCCCGCCCCCGGGCCGGGCGCGGGACGGCCTCACGGCGAGACGACCGCCCGCGCCGAGCCGGCCGCCCGGATGGTGAACCCCCGGGCGGGGATGACGCCCCACGGCAGGAAGGGCGGGCGCGAGCGGGCGCTGAGGGTGACGACGACGGTGGCGGAGTCCACGATCTCGACGCCGGCGACCTCCACGCCCTCCAGGCCGCCGGCGGCGGGCTGGCGGCCCAGGTCCGCCTGCGCCGCCGCGCGCGCCCCGGCTTCGGTCAGACCGGGCGGGGCCCCGCCGCCCGCCCCGCCGTAGTAGCCGTCCGGCTCCGCCGCATCGGCGGCCGCCGCCGCGGCGGAGTCCGCCAGGGCCGTGAGCCGCTTGAGATCGAGGTGGATCGCCGTCGCCGAGGCGACGACGAGCACGAGGGCCAGGACGACGGCGACCAGGCCGACGCCCAGCAGGAGCGTCCGGCCCTCCTCCCGCGCCGCGGCGGCGCGCGCCCGCGCGATCATCGCCGCGGCCCCCGCGCGCCGGCGGGGGTGACGGCGCGCTCGCTGTGGACGACGACGGCCTCGCCGACCAGGCCCTCCAGCAGGGGCGGCGACACCCCCGCCTCCACGCGCAGCACGACCCCTCCCCCGCAGCCGGGCTCGGCGCACTCCACACTCAGGCACTGCGCCGGATCGGCGTCGATCCCCTGGTCGCCCAGGGCCAGTCCGACGGCGGCGCGCGCGTGCGCCAGGGCCCCGGGCCCGGCGTCGACCGCCAGGACGCGGGCCGCGGCGTCGGCGGCGGAGGCCACGGCGAAGGAGGCCGCCTGGACCTGGGCGAGGGCGACGATGAGGTAGAGCACGGGCACGACCACGCCGACCGTCCAGCCGATGAACTCGACGGTCGCGCTGCCCTCCTCCGCCCCGCGCGAGCGGGGGCCGGGCGCGCTCATCCCCGCCCCGCCCCGGGCGGGTCGGCCAGGGCCGCCTCGTCGACGGCGTGGCCGGTGACCACCAGCCCCCCGCCGGGCCCCAGGAGACCGAGCACCGGCAGCCGGGCGGCCACGCGCACCTCCACCACCGCCAGGCCCCCGGCGCGGGTGCGCCGGACCTCGACGGCCTGGACGCAGTCCTCGCTCAGCGCCGCGCCGGCCAGGGCCCGCACCCGCGCCTCGGCCTCCGCCGTCGTGCCCCCGACCAGCGCCGCGCGCCGGGCCCCCTCCCCGGCGGCGTCGATCAGGACGTTGCGCACGTGCAGGCCCAGGGCGAGTTGGAGCAGGCCCAGGGCCACGGCCACGACGAGCGCGCCGACCAGGGCGAAGTCGACCACGGCCGAGCCCTCCTCGCCCGCCCCCGCGCCCCGGATCCGCGCGCCCCGGGCCGCGGGCGGGTCAGATCGCACCGGTGACCTTGGCGATGGCGTCGAGGAAGACCTGGGTCAGGGCCGGACCGGCCACGGCCCACAGGGCCACGACGAGGCCGGCGGTCATGAGCGTCACGAGCACCCAGCCGGGCACGTCCCCGCGCTCGGCGGCCAGGGCCGCCGCCGGGCGGCGGCGCGCATGCGGGCGCGGGCGGAGGCGCGCGAGGCGCGGATGGCGCGGGCGGTGCGGGTGGGCGCGGCGCTCGCGGCGGGCGGGGGATATGGCGTTCACGGCGTTCTCCTTGTCGTGGCCGGGTCGATTGCGGACGGGGGATGACGGGGGTTGCGGGCGGAGCGGCCTCACAGGCCTATCCGCAGGACGAACAGGCCCGGGAAGAGGGCGAAGACGACGGTGATGGGCAGGACGAGGAAGATGACGGGGACCATCTGGGCGATCTCCCGCCTGCCGCCCTCCTCCATGAGCTCGCGGCGGGCGGCCTCGCGGGAGTCGGCCGCCTGGGAGCGCAGGACGTCGGCCAGGGGCGTGCCCCTCTCCAGGGCGATCGCGATCGCCTCGGACAGGCGCGCCACCCGGGGCGAGGCGACCCGCTGCTCCAGATGCACCAGGGCGGTGGTCAGCACGGTGCCGGCGCGCACCTCGGCCAGGGCCAGCGACAGCTCGTCGACCAGCGCGCCGCGCCCCAGGGCCACGACCCGCTCAATGGCGGCGACCGGCCCCTGGCCCGCGCCCACCACCAGCGCGAGGAGCTCGACGACGTCGGGCAGCTGCGCCTCGATGCGGGCCCGGCGCCGCTCGACCTCCCGGCTGAGCCACCAGTCGCGCCCCGCCGCCCCGGCCAGGGCCGCCAGCAGCGAGGCCGCGATGAGGGCCGGGGCGTTGACCGGGCGCACGAGCGCCAGGAGCATGCCGCCGCCCAGGGTCGCCACCAGGCCCGCGCCCGCCCAGACCAGCTGCTGGAGGCGCAGCTCCTCGTACCCCAGCGCCCCGCCGGCGCGCTCCAGCCGCCGTCTGACCGACGCGGCCGAGGAGCCGCCCCGCTCCAGGACCCGGGCGGCGCGGACCAGGGCGCGGACCAGGGCGGCGAGGACCGTGCGGGAGTCCTCCGGCGGGGCGGCCGCGCGCAGCAGGCCCGAGGTCCGCGCGCGCCGGTGGACGTAGGGCGCCAGCCGGTGCGCGAGCCCGATGCGGCCCCGCCGCAGGGCGGACAGGGCCAGGAGGATCCCGACGGCGGCCAGGAGCCCCGCGCCCGCCCCGATCGGTTGCGCGCTCATCGCAGCACCCGCTCTTCCTCGGGCAGCCGCCCCAGGCGCAGCATGAGGCGGTAGGCGATCGCGGAGACCAGGGCGCCGACCAGCAGGACCAGGCCGCCGGCGGTGGTGGCGTAGGCCTGCGCCGCCTGCGGGCGCGTGGACAGCAGGGCGAGCACGAGCCAGGGGGCGCACACGGCGACCCGGGCGCCGTTGACGGTCCAGGACTGGCGGGCCCGCAGCTCGCCGCGGGTGCGCAGGTCCTCGCGCAGCATGCGCGACAGGGCCCGCAGCAGGGCGCCCAGCTCCGCCCCGCCGACCTCCTGGGCCAGGCGCAGCGCCTCGATGATCCGGTCGGCGACGGGGTCGGCGAAGCGGTCCTTGAGGCGGTCCAGGCTCACGCCGAAGCGGGCCGTGGCGGCGTAGTCGGCGGCGAAGGCGGCGAAGGGGGCGCGCACCGCCTCCGGCCCCCGCTCGGCCAGGGCGCCCAGCGCCTCGGGCAGGCTCATGCCGGCGCGGACGCCGGACACGAGGGTGTCGACCGCCTCCGGCCACGCCTCGCGCAGGCGGGTGCGCCGCGCCCGGGCGCGCGAGGACAGCAGGAGGTAGGGCAGCCCCGTGGCCAGGACGCCGAAGGCGACGGCGATGGTCCAGGCCCTGGACACGCCCAGGAAGACGAGGGCGACGACGAGCCCGAGGACCGCGGTGCCGGTCAGGAAGGCCGCCGGGCTGGTCCCCCCGGCGCCCGCCTGGACGAGCAGGTCGCCCAGGCGCCGCGAGCGCTCCGAGCGCCACTGCGGCGGCGGGGTGGTCAGGGCCAGTCGGACCAGGACCAGGCCCAGGCCGGCGAGCAGCCCGGCGACGGCGCCCATCAGGACCGCCTCCCGCCGACGACCACCGGGCGGGGTCCGGGCGCGGCGCCGGCCCCGGTCAGCAGCGCGGCCAGGTCGTGGCCGGCGCGGGCGTAGCGCTCGGGGCAGCCGGGCGCCCCGGGGCCGCGCACGAGGCGTCCGCTCCGGTCGCGGTCGAAGACCCGGGCGAGCTCGACGACGCCGCCCTCGACCCGGCCGGACAGGGCGGCGATCTCGCGCACCCGGCGGCGCCCCTCGGGGTCGAGGCCGAGGTGGACGACCAGGTCCAGGACGCCCGCCACGGTGGGCACCACGAAGTCCGCCGAGACGTTCTGCCCGGCCAGGAGCGGCAGGGTGCAGGCCTTGATGACGGCCTCCCGGGCGGAGTTGGCGTGGATGGTGGACATGGAGGGCAGCCCCGAGTTCATGGCGATGAGCAGGTCGAGGGCCTCGGCCTCCCGGACCTCGCCGATGAGCAGGCGGTCCGGGCGCATGCGCAGCGACTCCTTGACCAGCCGCCTGAGCGTGACCTCCCCGACGCCCTCGATGCTGGGCGCGCGCGTCTGCATGGCCACGCAGTCGCGGTTGCGCAGGGCCAGCTCGAAGACCTCCTCGCAGGTGATGATCCGCTGGCCCGCGGGGATGGCGCCGCACAGGGCCCGCAGCATGGTGGTCTTGCCGGACTGGGTGGCGCCCGAGACGAGGATGTTGAGCCCGGCCTGGACGGAGGCGTCGAGGAAGGCCGCGGCGGCGGGGGTCAGCGAGCCCATGCGGACCAGGTCGGCGGTGCGCGCCGCGCGGGAGGAGTGCTTGCGGATGTTGACGGCCCAGTGCCCGGAGGTGATGGGCGGGATGACCACGTGGAGCCTCTCCCCGCCGGGGAGCTGGGCGTCGACGAAGGGGCTGGACAGGTCCAGGCGCCGGCCCGAGGCGCGCAGCATCCGCTCGACGAGGATCCGCAGGTGCTCGTCCTCCAGGATCGTCGTGGTCAGCTCGGGGCGGCCGGAGCGGGCCACGAAGACGCGGCCCGGGGAGTTGACCCAGATCTCCTCGATGGACTCGTCGTCGAGGTAGGGCTGGAGGGGGCCCATGCCGGCCAGGGCGTCGACGGCGGCGGCCTGGGCGCCGGCCGGGTCGGGCAGGGGCGGGACGAGTCCGGCGTCGGCCCGGCGGACGTAGTCGGCCCCGGCCTGGGCCGCGAGGTCCTCCAGGGCCTCGGTCTGGGTGAGGGGGTCGAGGCCGCGCCGGCGCACGAGCTCGCGTATCTCCGTGTGGAGCAGCGTGGCAGCATCCATGGGCGGAAGACCTCGTGGGAGTGAGGGGCCGGTCGACCCGGGGCGGGGCGCCTGGGCGCCGTGGGGACATGGCGGCCCCGCGCACCGCTGCGCGGGATCGCGCCTCTACCCTAGGCGACGGCGCCGCCCCGGACCAGGGGGTCGGCCGATCCTGTGGATAACTCGGGGCCGCGCGCCGGGCGGCGGGCCCCGACGCACCGAATGGAGCGGAAAAGTGTCCTCTTGCGCCCGCGGTCGCCTACGGTTGGGCCATGCCGAGCTCCCCGTCCGACCCGAACCAGACCGTCGACGAGTCCGCCGCGCCCTCCGGCGGCGAGGATACCGGGGCGGGGCGGGAGCGGACGGCCGCCGTGCACGAGCTGCGCCGCGACCCCTCCCCGCTGGCCCTGGCCGCCCTGGCCGCCGTCGCCGTGCCCGGCCTGGACCCGGTGCGCCTGACCCTGCCCCAGGAGGAGTCGCCCGCCCTGCGCGTCGTCGGCGTCATCGACACCCAGGGCCGCCACTGGGAGGTGCTCCAGGCCCGCACCGATGAGGAGTGGGACCTGCTGGAGTCGGAGGCGGGGGTCCTGCGGCGCATCGGCCGGGCCGTGGACGACGGGCGCGCCTCCTTCGACGTGGCGCGCCCGGCGGGGTCGCTGCACCAGGACGGGGTGCGCATCCAGGTCCGCTCCCACGTGGAGGGCAGGCCCGTGGACGCCGCCGCCCTCCACCCGGGCCCGGGGCTGTCGGCGGGGCTGGGGCGCGCCCTGGGCGAGCTCCACGAGCTGAGCACCTCGGTCATCTCCGAGGCCGGCATGCCGGTCTACGACGCCGACGACGTGCGCGACCGCTGGCTGGCGGTGCTCGACGACGCCGCCGCCACCGGCAAGGTGCCCTCCGCCCTGCTCTCGCGCTGGGAGCAGGCCCTGGAGGACACCGCGCTGTGGCGCTTCAAGCCCACCGTCGTGCACGGCGACCTGGCCGAGGAGAACATACTGACGGCCGGCGGCGCCGTGGTGGCCGTGCGCGGGCTGAACCAGGCGCACGTGGGCGACCCGGCCGAGGACATGGCCTGGATCTACTCCACCGCCCCGGTGGACTGCCTGGAGTCCATCGAGTCCGCCTACGACACGGCCCGCTCCGAGGGGGTCGACAAGCACCTGCGTGACCGGGCCGAGCTGGTCAGCGAGATGAGCCTGGCCCGCTGGCTCCTGCACGGCATCGGCTCCGGCCGTCAGGAGGTCATCGACGACGCCGTGTCCATGCTGGCCGACCTGGCCGAGCAGGTGGGCCGGGAGCCCCTGGTCGCGCCGCACTCCCCGCGCCTGGCGCCGGTGCCCGGCGAGCGCAGGCGCAGCGGGCCCCGCGCCGTGACCCGCGAGGTGGACATGATGCCGGTGGAGGACGAGGACGACGATCCCTTCCCGGTCCCGCCGCCCTTCCCCTTCCCGCTGCGCCTGGCGCCGCGCCCGATCGACTCGCCCGACGGGGCCTGAGGGCCGCGCGGGCGCCCGCGGGTCAATCCCCCTCCACCCGCAGGGACGCCTCGATCTCGTCCAGGGCCAGCAGGTCCGCGGCCCCGAGCTCGTCGACGAGCCCGCCGGGGCGGTTGACGTAGACGTAGGCGGCCCGCACCGACTCGGTCCCCACGCCCCGGTGGGCGGCCAGGGCGTGGACGTAGACGCTCAGCTGGTCGACGGGCGCCCGCTGCCACCCGGTCTTCCAGTCCACGACGAGCCAGGTGCCGTCCGGCCCCCGGAACACCGCGTCCAGGCGGCAGCGCAGGGTCGTGGCCTCCAGGGCCAGCTCGAGCTCGGTCTCGGTGTCCTCCAGGACGTGGTCCTGGAGCAGGGGCAGCTCGCAGGCCGTCTTCAGCCAGCGCTCGAGGGTGCGCCGCCCGGCGGGGTCGAGGGTGTCGGGCACGCCCGCCTGGGCCAGGGTCAGCAGCTGGCCGCGGGCCGCCAGGCGCAGGGCGACGGCGTCGTGGAAGACGGTGCCCAGGCGCCCGGCCGGGCTGGGCTCGGGCGGCAGGGGGCGGCGCAGGTCGAGGGCGAAGGCCCCGCGGTCGGCGCGCAGGTCGTCGACCCTGGTGGCGGGCAGGTGGTCGGGCAGGCGCACCGACGGCGTCCGCCCGCGGCCGCGCGAGCGCTCGGCCAGCAGCAGCCGCGCGTCGGCCTCCCACTGGTCGGCGACGGGGTCCGCGCCCGCCGGCCCGCCCCCGAGCCCGGCCCCGGCGGCCCGGGCCGCCGCGACCTGGGCGGCGGCCCGGCGGCGCGCCCGGCGGCGGACCCCCTGCACGCCGTCGGGCTCGGGCGGCGGCCAGGTCCCGGTCGCGCCGGAGGCGACCAGGGGGTTGGGCAGGTCCTCGTCGTAGTCCTGCAGGCCCGGCCCGTAGGCGTCCACCAGGTCCCGGCGCACGAGCTCGGCCAGGAAGCGGGACATGGGGCGCGGCGCCGTCGCCCGCCCGGTCAGGTGGGAGCCGGTCAGGAGCAGGTCGTGGCGGGCGCGGGTGAGGGCGACGTAGGCCAGCCTGCGCTCCTCGGCCAGAGCGAAGCGGCCCAGCGCCAGGGTGTACTCCTCCCAGGCGTCCTTGATGGCCGGGGCCTCGAGTCCGGCCGCGGCGCGCGCGAGCGGGGCGAAGGGCGGCAGGGTCCGGGCGTCGGCCCGCAGGGGGTGGGGCAGCTCCTGCGCGTCGGTCATCCACCCCCTGTCCGCCACGGCGAGGTCCTCGCGCGCCCGGACGCGGTAGAAGGGGAAGACCTGCTCGACCAGGCCGGCGACGGCGACCGCGTCCCACTCCAGCCCCTTGGCGGCGTGGACGGTCAGCAGCTGGACCGCCCCCGGCTCGGGCTCGACGCGGGGGGCCTCCATGCCGTTCTCCCGCTCCTCGGCGGCGTCGAGCCACGCCAGGAAGCCGGCCGGGCCGGGGCGGTCCGTCTGCGCGGCGAACTGCTCGGCGACCTGCCGGAAGCGGTCCAGGGCCCGCCGCCCCAGGGGGTTGCCGACCCGGGCGGCGACCTCGATGTCCAGGCCGAGGGCCTGCTCGGTCAGGACCACCAGGTCGGGCAGGGGCAGGGCCAGGCCGGCGCGCACCCGCCGCAGGGCGCGGGCCAGGCGGACGGCGGCGCGGGCGCCGGCGCCGCTGAGCCCCGGGGCGCCGGGCGGCGCGGACCGGTCGCCGGCGTCCGCCCGGCGCGCCAGGGCCTCGATGGCCTCGGACAGCAGCGGCGCCTCCCGCTCGGCGTCCTCATCGGTCTCACCGGCCCGGCCGGCCCCGGCGGCCCCATCAGCGCCGTCGGCCCGACCGCCCCCGGCCCGGCCGTCGTCCCGGCGGCGCGGGGCGCGGACCTGGTCGCGGGCCAGCGCCGCCAGGGCGGCGAGGTCGGCGGCGCCCAGGCCCTGGCCGGTGAGCAGGCGCATGAGCCGCTCGCCGCGCTCGGGGTCGGCCGCCACCGTCAGGGCGGCGCGGACGTCGGCGACCTCCGGCACGTCGAGCATGCCGCCCAGCCCGATCACCTCGTAGGGCACGCCCCGCTCCTCCAGGGCCTCGGCGATGGGGGCGATCTGGGCGCGGGTGCGGCACAGGACCGCCATCTGGGCGTCCGGGCCCCACCGCTCCTCCATGAAGGCGGCGATGGTGCGCGCCTCCTGGAGCGGGTCCTGCACGAAGGCGCCGACGACGCGCCCCTCCTGCGGGCCGTCCCCGGGGCGCTCGCGCAGCTCCTCGACGGGGATGCGGACCGCCTCGGGGTCCCCGGGCCGGGCCTCGCGGCGGCGCAGCGGCGAGGAGATGACGTTGGCGGCCCGCAGGATCGCCCGGTCGTTGCGCCAGGCGGTGGACAGCGGCAGGACCGGGGACCCGGCGGCGCCGTCGGGGTTGAAGCGCTCGTGGAAGGCGTCCAGGGCCCCGGCGCTGGCGCCCCGCCAGCCGTAGATCGCCTGGTTGGGGTCGCCGACGGCGGTGACCCCGCTCCCGGCGAAAAGCGCGGACAGCAGGCGGATCTGGGCCACGGAGGTGTCCTGGAACTCGTCGAGCAGGACGGCCCGGTGGCGCTCGCGCAGCTGCCGGGCGACCTCGGGCGCCTCCTCGGCGATCCGGCAGCCCAGGGCGATCTGGTCGCCGAAGTCGAGCAGGGCGTGGCGCCGCTTGTAGTCCCGGTAGGCGGCCACCGCCTCCAGCATGCCCAGGCGGTTGCCCAGCGCCTCGGGCACGCCCCGCACCAGGGCCCTGCACCCGCGCACGGACGCGACGCCCTCCATGAGGGCGACGAGCTCGTCGAGGCGCTCGGCGGCCTCGTCCACGGTCAGCAGGTTCTCGCTCAGGGCCCCCTCCATCGCCAGCAGGACCGAGGCGGCGGCGCCGGGGCGGTCCACCGGCAGGGGCGCGGTGCGCTCCTCGACGATCCGCACGGCGATCTGCCAGGCGCGCGCCCCGGTGATGAGAGTGGAGTCCGGGTCGACGCCTATGCGCAGGCCGTGCTCGCGCACGAGCGAGCCGGCGAAGGCGTTGTAGGTGGCGATGGCGGCCCCGGCCTCCTCGTCGAGGCGGACCAGGCCGGAGCCGGCCAGGCGGGCCAGGCGCGCCGCCACCCGCTGGTCCAGCTCGGCGGTGGCCCTGCGGGTGAAGGTCAGGCCCAGGACCTGGTCGGGGCGCACCTCGCCGCGCACGACGAGGTGGACCACGCGCTGGCTCATGGTGGCGGTCTTGCCGCTGCCGGCCCCGGCCACGACGAGCAGGGGGGTCAGCGGGTGGGCGATGATGCGCGCCTGCTCGGGCGTGGGGGGCGGCACGCCGAGGATCTCGGCCAGGGCCCGGGGGCCGGGGGGCGGGGCGGCGCTCATGCGACGACCCTGCGGCCCTCGGGCCGGATCGGGCAGGAGTCCCTGACGGGGCAGGTGCGGCACTGCTCGCTGGCGCGGGCCGCCAGCACGGGGCCCGTGGCCGCCAGCGCCGCCTCGCGCAGCATGTCGCGGGCCCAGTCCTGCCCGGTGTCCGGATCGGGGCTGGGGGCCAGGGCGGCCCCGGCCGGCGCCATGACGGGGGCGCCCCGGTTCTTCTTGGGCGGCTCCTTGCCCAGCAGGACCAGGGCGCCGCCGTCGACCTCGTAGCCCAGGGCCCGGAGGGCCAGGCGGTAGACGGCCAGCTGGGGGTGGCGGGCCGGGTCGGCGGGGACCCGCCGGCCGGTCTTGAAGTCGATCAGGCGCACCCGGCCGCACCCGGGCCCGGCTCCGGGATCCGCGCTCCCGGCCGGGCCGGGCGCGTCGAGGTGCTCGAGGCGGTCGATGCGCCCGGCGACCAGGACGGGCAGGGCCGGGCCCGCCCCGGCGGGGTCGGGCAGGTTCAGCGCGGCGCGCACGGGCAGCTCGACCCGGGCGACGGGCGGGGCCTGGCCCAGGTAGGCGTCCAGGCGCTCGACCATGGCGCGGGCGCGCCCGGCGCGCACCGACCCCAGCCACGTGTCCGGGTAGGCCAGCTCGGGCAGGCACTGCTCGAAGCGGGCCATGAGCCCGGCCCCGCGCAGACCGTCCCGCTGCGCCTCCTGGGCCAGGCGGTGGACGAGCTCGCCCAGGATCTGGGCGCCCGAGGTCGCCCCGCCCCCGCCGACGCGGGTGAGGAACCAGCGCAGCGGGCACAGCAGCAGGGCCTCGACGTCGGAGGGGCTCACCCGCACCCGCCGCCCCGGGGCCACCAGGGGCGCGTCCGAGGTGGGCCCCTGCCAGCCCGCCCAGGCGGCGGGGTCGGCCCCGGGCGCGCCGGCGTCGGCCAGGACCGCCAGGATCCGGGTCGCCCGGCGGGCGCGCTCGCGCTCCACGGGGCCGGCGGCCGGCAGGTTGCCGTCGAGCGCGGCGCGGCGCAGCCGGCCGACCAGCCCCCGCAGGGTCAGGTCGTCGACGTCGGGGGCGACGAGGGGGGCCCCGTCGACGTCGACGACGTCGGCGCCCGCGGCGCGGGCGATCTGGGTGAGGAAGGAGGAGGGTGCGCTGTCCTCGTCGGCGACGGCGGTGACCAGCAGGCGGCGGGTGGCGCGGGTCAGCGCCGCCAGGAGCATGCGGCGCTCGTCGGCGCGGACCTGGGCGCGCGCGGAGGCGGGGTCGGTCCGGGCCCGGGGCCGGCCGGCGGCGTCCAGGCCCAGGCGGTCCAGGACGGCCTCGACCAGCAGGCCCGAGCGCGTCATGGTGTCGCGCAGGCGCAGGTCGGGCCAGGCGTCGCGCCCCACCCCCATGACCGCCACGACCTCCCACTGGGAGCCGACGGCGCCGGCGGGGGTCAGCACGGCCACTCCCCCGGGCCGCGACCCGTGGGGGGCCACGGAGTCCGAGGGCAGGACCTCGGCGTCGAGCTCGGCCAGGAAGGCGGCGGCCCCGGCCCCCGGGTGGCGCTCGGCCCACACCTCGGCGCGCTTGAACAGGGCGGTGACCACGTCCAGGTCCCGTTCGGCGGCCTCGGCCAGGAGCGGCTCGGCGCCCGCGTCGGCCCCCAGGGCCGCGGCGCGCCACCGCCCGGCGCAGCCCGAGGCGTCCCACACCGCCCACAGCAGGGCCTCGGCGTCCACGCGCGCCGGGGGCTCCCCGCCGGGCTCCCCCCGGCAGACCCGGCGCGCCGCGCGCACGATCCCGGCCGCGCCCACCAGGCGCGCGGCCCGGTCGGCCAGGGGCTCGCCCGCCAGCTCCTCGGCCAGGGCCCCGGCCGCCTCGGGCGAGGCCAGGGCGGCCAGCAGGTTCTCGTCGGGGCCGCCCGGGGCGGGCCGGTCCCGGCGCAGTCGGCGGCGCAGCCGGCGCAGGTCCAGGGCGCTCAGGCCCACCAGGGGGCCGGTGAGCAGGTCGAGGGCGGCGGCGCGCTCGGGCGGCTCCCCCTGCGCCCCCAGGCGCCCGTCCAGCGCCGCCCGCGCCGCGGACAGGACGGCCCCGGCGGCGCTCTCGGCGCGCAGCAGCACCGCCGGCGTCGTCGTGGCCAGCGGCACGCCGCGGCGGCGCAGCTCGCGGGCCACGGCCCGGGCGCGGTCCGCCGAGCGCACGACGACGGCCATGGCGTCCCAGGCGGTGTCGTGGTGGACGTGCTCGCCGCGCAGCGTCCGGGCCACGTGCGCGGCCTCCTGGGCGGGGCCGGAGGCCACGAGGACCTCCACGCCGCCCGGCCGGGCATCGCCCGGGCCCGCACCGCCCCCGGCGCCGTCCGGCGCGCCCGGCGCCAGGCGGTGGGAGGCGGTGCCGGTCACCGGGATCCGCCCGGCCTGGTCGCGCCACACGGCCCGCAGGGCCGGGGTGCCGCGGTGGGAGGTGCGCAGGATGAGGCGCTCGGCGGCCAGGCCCGAGCGGTCCTCGGCCTCCACCAGCAGGCTCGGGCTGCCCCCGCGGAAGGTCTCGACGGCGAGGTCCGGGTCCCCCAGCACCACGACCTGGGCGCGCCGGCCGTCGGCGTCGGGGCGGGCGAGGGCCGCCAGGAGGCGGGCCGTGGCGGCGGTGCAGTCCTGGTAGTCGTCGACGACGACCAGGTCGGGCACGGGGCGGGCCCCGGTCACGCCCTGGGCCCCCCACGCCTCCAGGGCCTCCACGGCGCGGTCCTGGACGCGGGCGGTGTCCATCCGGCGGGTCTCGCCGCGGCGCTCGGCGGTGGGCCTGCCCTGGGCGTCCCAGGTGCGCAGGAGGGCGGAGGCCGGGCCCCACAGGGGCACGTCCAGCTCGCGCCCCAGGGCGGCCAGGGCCCCGGCCCCCACGCCCAGCTCCCCGGCGCGGGCCAGCAGGTTGCGCAGCTCGGTGCGGAAGGCCCGGGAGGCCACGGCCTCGGGCGGCAGCCCCGGCCACTGCTCGGGGCGGATGAGGGCCGCCAGCGCGGCGTCCTCCTCGGCGCCGGCCAGCAGGACCGGCGCGGGCAGCGGGTCGGGGCGGCGGGTGAGGAAGGCGGTGAGGACCGCGAAGGCGTAGCCGGCGGGGGTGCGCACCCTCACGGCGCCGTCGGCGGGGCCCGGCCGCGCCAGGCGCGCCGCGCGGGTGCGCAGGGCGTTGGCGCGGGCCCGGGTGGGCGCCAGGAGCAGGGCGTCGCGGCCCCGCCGGGCGGCGTCGAGCAGCAGGTGCAGCGCCAGGCAGGTCTTGCCGGTGCCGGGGGCCCCCAGGACCACGACGTCGGCGCCCGCCCCCACCCGCCCGATCACCTCCCGCCCCGAGGCGTCCGGGTCCGGGAGGGGCTCGGGCGCGACGGGGGGCAGGAGCCGCACCGGGGGGAGGCGTCCGTCGTCGTCCATGGGCCCATCAGACCACGCGGGTGCGACGCGAACCGGCGCCCCCGCCGACGGCGCGCGCGCAGGGCCGCGAGGCGCCCCTCACAGGGAGGCGACGAGCGCCGGGATGTTCACGACGGGGCCCAGCAGGCCCTCGACCATGAAGCCCTCCGTGGTGCCGTGGTCGAGGAAGGCGCGCATGAGGTCCGCCCCGGGGCCCGCCAGGCGCACCGGGCCGCCGGCCAGGTGGCGGGTCAGCAGGGAGCGGAAGGCCCTGACCCCGCGGTAGTAGTCGGACTTGTACTTGGTCATGGCGCCGTCGGCGTAGGTGATGACGAAGCCCTCCTCCCGGTTCTCCTCCGCCCGCCGGGCGCGCCGCGCCAGCGCCGCCAGGGCGTCGTCGTCGGCGGCCGGCGACAGGACCTCCACGGGCGGGCAGACGAAGCCGAAGTCCTCGGCCAGGTCCCGGCGCAGCCCGTCGAGCAGCACCATGTCCTCCTGGTTGCGGATGGCGTCGAGCAGCACCACCTTGTCGTCGCCCTCGTCGATGATGTGGGGGTCGCGGCGGCTGATGACCTCGAAGGTGAGCGAGGCGCCGGCCTCGGCGATGCGCTCGGCGAGCTCGTCGGCCCTCCCGCCCAGGTGGGCCTCCAGGAGGGAGCGGGCGTGCTCGGAGTAGGCCGTGACGCCGGACTTGGAGAACACGCGCAGCCGCCCGTCGATGACGCTGACGATGCCGAGGTAGCCGTTCCACTTGCGGCGCACGGTCAGGGGCCGCCCGGCCCCGGCGCGCACGACCTCCTCCAGGTCCGCCGGGCCGGGGGCCTGGCCGATGTTGAAGAACTTGTCGTAGCCGCGGGCCACGACCTCGTCGTCGGCCTCGCGCAGGAACAGCCCCCGGGCCCGGCAGCTGGTCTCGTCCCAGATGCCCTTGGCGAAGGCCCGCTTGGTGAAATTGCAGGCGAGCACGCCGGGCAGCCCCTCGACCCGGCGCACGCGCACCTCCGGGTGGGCGCTCATGCGCGACACGAGGCTGGTCGGGTCGGCGGCGGCGCCGACGGGCTCGACGCGCTCCTGCTCGAAGGCGCGCAGGGTGCGCGCGCCGTCGGCGCCGATCTCCAGGACGGCCAGGTGCCCGCCGTCCTCGACCCGGTGCTCCAGGGTGTACACGTTGGGCGCGGCGTGCGCGGGCCCCGGCTCCTCGGAGCGGGCCCCGTTGCGGTGCCCGTGGACCTGGAGGATCCGCGGGTGGGACAGGCGCTCCTCGACGGCGCGCGCGTAGCTCGAGCGCCCCTGGAAGGCGGTGGAGCGGTCGGAGGAGCCGAGCAGGAGCTGGAGCATGGGGACCTCGGTGAGGTCCCAGGCCAGCAGGCCGTCCTCGCCCTCGACGGCGATGCGGTCGATGGTGGCCGGGTCCAGGCCGGCGTGGGTGATCAGGATGTGCTCGCCGGCCAGGCGCAGGCCGACCAGGGGGACCATGCGCGCCAGGAGCGCCTGGATCTCGCCCCGGCTGCGCCCGGCGGCCAGGATCTGGTCGCGCGAGGCGCGGGTGTCGGGCCAGCCGCCGGCGCGGACCTCGCCGATGAGCATGCGCATGTGCTCGTCGTGGTTGCCCTCGACGAGGACGACGTTGTCGGGCACCGCCCCGTCCTGGACGATGAGGTCCATGACGCCCGCGGCGTCGGGGCCGCGGTCGAACAGGTCGCCGACGAAGACGAACAGGGAGGCGGGGTCCCAGCCCCCGTAGAAGTCCTTGACCTTGGCCAGGGCGCCGGCGCAGCTCTGGACGTCGCCGATGACGACGACGCGCTCGTAGCCGGAGGCGTCGATCTCCTCGACCGTGTTCAGGCGCCGCACGTCGTCGAGGCGCACGACCCGCTCGGTCACGGAGGCCGCGCCGCCGCGGACCCGGGCGGCGATGTCCGCCACGACCCGGGGCTCGACGTAGCCCAGGGCCCCGCGGCGGGTCTCGTTGCGCTCGATGAGCTCGGAGTCGGTCAGGTCCCCCTGGACGTCGACGACGTAGACCTCGTAGCCGCAGCGCCGGGCGAGCGAGGCGAATTCGCGGTAGCTCTTGCGCGAGGGGTTGGTGCAGTCGAGCAGGAGGGTGGCGCCCTGGCGGATCCGGGAGGCGACGGCGGCCTTGAAGGCGGCCACGACCTGCTTCTCCGCGCCGAAGGTCATGGACAGGGTGGGCGCGCCGTCCAGGTCCGTGAAGGTGGCCGAGAACAGGCGTCGGAAGTCGTCCAGGCCGACGGCGAGGTCGCCGAGGCGGTGACGGCGGATCAGAGTCGACTTGCCCGCGCCGGGTGCCCCGCGCAGGACGAACATGGTACGCATGTGCGCACCTCCTCTCGGACGGCGGGGCCCCGGGCCGGGGCCCCTCGCAGAGCCCCCGCCGGGCGGCGGGGGCGCGCCGGTGACGGCGGGGCCACAGGATACCGTCGAGCGCCGGGCGGCGGCGCGCCACTAGGATCTGCGCCACGGGCGCGCCCCGCCGCGCCCGACGACGAATCCAAGGAGCATCATGCAGGTCACCATCGGCATCAAGCACTCCGGTCGCGAGCTGAGCCTCGAGACCTCCGCGAGCCAGGACGAGGTCCTGGAGATCCTGGCCGGCGCCTCGACGAAGGACGTCGCCCTCGCCGACGACAGGGGCCGCCGGGTCTTCGTGCCGGCCGGGTCCCTGGCCTACGTCGAGCTCGGCGAGGCCGCGCCCCGCCGCGTCGGCTTCGGCATCTGAGCCCCGCGGCCCTCAGTCGCGCAGGCCCAGGCTCCGCATGCGCGTCACGGCGCCCTCGGAGAGCACCGCGTGGACGTCCTCCAGCCCGGCGGCGCCGTCGAGCAGGGGCGGGAAGGAGGCGAGCATGCGCTGGAGCGTGCCGATCTCCTCCCCGACCACGCGCCGCCCCCACAGCCCCAGCCTGCCCGCCAGCTGCGGATCGGAGTCGATGCCCGGCACGAGCGCGTCGGCCGCGAAGCGGGCGGAGCGGTCCTCGACGAGGGCCCCGCTCAGCCCGCTGCGCAGCGGCTCGGACAGGCCCGCGGCCAGCGCCCGGCAGAAGTCCGCCAGCAGCCCCAGCGCCAGGTGGGTCTTGAGCAGCCGCTCGGCCCAGTCCAGCGGGCGCAGCCGCTGGTCGAAGTCGCCCAGCGCCCCCATGAAGGGCTCGGCGGCCGCGGCGGCGTCGGCGCCCACCGAGGCCGCCAGCGCCCCCAGCCCGTCGAGGGCGGCCACCCGCTCGGCGCTCATCCGCAGCATCTCGCCGCGCTCGGCCATGGACGGGGCCCTGTCGGCGTCCTTGGCGTGACGGATCGAGGACACCGTGCAGGAGTAGACGACGACGCCCAGGACGCTGCGCTCGTGCTCGGACAGAAGGGGGGGCGCGTCACCGCTACCGGGGACGGTCGCCGCAGCAGGAGGAGTCATGGCTCAAGCGTAGGGCGCGCGCCCCCGGCGGTCGCGCCGCGGTGACTTCGCCCACGTCAAAGCTGTGCGGCCCGCCACCAACCGGGTCACGGCCTGCCGGAGGGCGCTACCCTGAAGCCCGTCCACGGCTGCCCGGTCGTCCAGCAGGCACGCCCGCCGGTCGACCCGGCGCACGATTCACGATCGGCTGCCACCCGCGACCGCGTCGCACCCGCGCCCGACCCGTCGGCCGGGCGGGCGGCGCCCCGCGGCGCCGGCAGTCCGGCGCCGCGGCGCCCGTGCGCGCGGTCCCCGATCGAAGGAGCCCCGTGACCGACGACAATCCCACCACGACACCCGCCCCCGACCCGGCCGCCGCGGCCACCGACCCGGCCGGCCCGCCGAGCTCGGGCATCATCAGGACCGCCGGCGCGCACGCCCCCGTCCTGGACGAGGCCACCCCCGACATCACCGACGAGGGCGCCGCCGACATCACCGACAGGACCTTCGCCGACTACGGCGTCGAACCGGAGATCTGCCGGGCGCTGGCCGCCAGGGGCATCACCCGCCCCTTCCCCATCCAGGCCCTCACCCTGCCCGTGGCGCTGGAGGGCCTGGACATCATCGGCCAGGCCAAGACCGGCACCGGCAAGACCCTGGGCTTCGGCATCCCCCTGCTCATGGACACCCTGGGGCCCGGCGAGGAGGGCTGGGACTCCGACCCCGCCGCCGGCAGCCCGCAGGCCCTGGTGGTCCTGCCCACCCGCGAACTGGCCAAGCAGGTCGCCGTCGAACTCGCCCAGGCCGCCTCCGAGCGCACCGTGCGCATCGTCCAGGTCTACGGCGGACGCGCCTACGAGCCGCAGATAGAGGCCCTGGAGCGGGGCGCGGAGGTCGTCGTGGGCACGCCGGGGCGCCTCATCGACCTCATGGACCGGCATCTCCTGGACCTGACCCACGTGACCACCGTCGTCCTGGACGAGGCCGACGAGATGCTCGACCTGGGCTTCCTGCCCGACGTGGAGAAGATCCTGGCGCGCACCCGCCCCGACCGCCAGACCATGCTCTTCAGCGCCACCATGCCCGGCGCCGTCGTCGCCCTGGCCCGCCGGTACATGACCAAGCCGACCCACATCCGCGCCCAGGACCCGGGCGACGAGGGCATGACCGTCAAGACCACCCAGCAGGTCGTCTACCGCACCCACGCCCTGAACAAGGTCGAGGTCCTGGCCCGCATACTCCAGGCCTCCGGACGGGGCCGCACCATCATCTTCGCGCGCACCAAGCGCACCTGCGCGCGCGTGGCCGAGGACCTGGCCGCCCGCGGCTTCGCCACCGCCGCCCTCCACGGCGACCTCGGCCAGGGCGCCCGCGAGCAGGCGCTGCGGGCCCTGCGCAACGGCAAGGTCGACGTGCTCGTGGCCACCGACGTGGCCGCCCGCGGCATCGACGTCGACGACGTCACCCACGTCATCAACTACCAGTGCCCCGAGGACGAGAAGATCTACGTCCACCGCATCGGCCGCACGGGGCGCGCCGGGCACTCGGGCACCGCCATCACCTTCGTCGACTGGGACGACGTGCCCCGCTGGCGCCTCATCGCCAAGGCCCTGGGCCTGCCCATCGAGGAGCCGGTGGAGACCTACCACACCAGCGACCACCTCTTCGCCGACCTGCACATCCCCCGGGGCGTGAGCGGCACCCTGCCGCGCTCCCAGCGCACCCTGGCGGGCCTGGACGCCGAGGAGATCGAGGACCTGGGCGAAACCGGCCGCCACGACCGCGACCGCGGCCGCGCCCGGGCGCGGGGCCGGCGGGGCGGGCGCGACGGCGGACGCGGCCCGCGCTCGGGGCGCTCCGAGCGCTCCGGACACTCCGAAGGGGACGGGCGCTCCGAGCGGGGCGCCGACGAGGAGCGCGAGCGCCGCGGCCGGGCGGCCAGGAGCGGGACCCGGCGCACCCGCACCCGCAAGCGCACCCGCGGCGGCAGGCCCGTCGCGCCCCGCGACGACGAGGGCTGAGAAGCGGCCCGGGGGCGCGACGGGGCGGGCCCCGGCCCCCGCGCGGCCCCGGCCGCCTCAGAGCAGGACGGCGATGTAGGCCAGGACGCCGTCGGCGATCATCTGCACGGCGATGGCCGCCAGCAGCAGGCCGAGGATGCGGGTGAGCACGCGGATCGCCGAGTCCCCCAGGACCCGGTGCAGGGTCAGGGAGAAGCGCAGCGCGAGCCAGATGACCACGTGCGTGGCCAGCAGCGCCAGGACCACGCTCACCCAGCCCGCGACCGGCGTCGCCGCGGACTCCACGGCCACCATGGCCGCGACGATGGCGCCCGGGCCGGCCAGGAGCGGGGTCCCCAGGGGCACCAGGGCGGCGTTGGCGGTGACCGCGTCCGGGTCCGGGCTCTCGTCGGCCCTGTCGGTCAGCAGCTCCAGGGCCACCAGCAGCAGGAGCAGGCCCCCCGAGATCTGGAGGGCCGGCACCGTGATGCCCAGGAACTTGAGGATGTAGCGGCCGAAGACCGCGAAGACGAAGATGACCCAGAAGGACACGAGCGTGGCCTGGCGCGCCGAGGACTTGCGCTCGCGGGCCGTCTGCCGGCTGGTGAGCGACAGGAAGATGGGGATCGCCCCCAGCGGGTCCTGGATGACCAGGATCGTGGTGAAGGCCGTGGCGAAGAGGGCGGGGTTGAAGACGTTGAAGACGGAGTCGAGCATCGGGGGTCCGGGTCCGGGTGGAAGGGCGGGTTCGGGTCGGGGCGTCGGGTGGGATCTGTCGGGGGATCTACGGCATTGCGGCGTCTGCGTCGGCTGCGGCCCCTACGGCGTCACCAGCGGCAGGGCCCCCTCGGCCACGATCCGCTCCAGCAGCTCGGGGGGCATGAGGTTCTCCCCCAGGCGGTTGGGCTTGCCGGCGCCGTGGTAGTCCGAGGAGCCCGAGCACCCCAGGCCCAGGCGGGCGGCCAGGCGCCGGGCCTGCTCGCGCTGGGCGGGCCCGTGGTCGCGGTGGTCGACCTCCAGGGCGGCCAGACCGGCCTCGGCCATGCGCGCGAAGGTCTCGTCGGGCACGAGGCGCCGCTGGCGGGAGGCCGCCCGCGGGTGGGCCGCCACGGGCACGCCCCCGGCGGCGCGCACGAGCTCGCAGGCCTCCACGGGGTCCAGGGCCCGGTGGCGCACGTAGTAGGGGCTGGAGGTCGCCAGGGGGCCGGCGAAGGCGGCGGCGCGATCGGGGAAGCAGCCGGCCGCCACGAGGGCGTCGGCGATGTGGGGGCGGCCGATCGTCTCGGCGCCGCCGGCGCGGGCCGCCACGTCGCGCCAGGTGATGGGGTAGTCGGCGGCCAGGCGCTCGACCATGCGCCGGCCGCGGTCGGCCCGCGAGGTCCGCACCTCCTCCAGGGCGCCCGTCAGGGCGGCGTCGTCGGGGTCGAAGAGGTAGGCGAGCAGGTGGAGGGTCGCGCCGTCGTCGGAGCAGGAGATCTCGGCCCCGCGCAGCAGGGCGACGCCGGTGCCGGGCACGGCCGCCGCGGCCTCGGCCCACCCGGCGGTCGTGTCGTGGTCGGTCAGCCCGACGACGTCAAGGCCGGCCCTCGCGGCGGCGGCCATGAGGGCGGCGGGGGAGTCGGTGCCGTCCGAGCAGGCCGAGTGGGTGTGGGGATCGATGCGCACGCCCGCCAGTGTAGGGGGCGCCGTGGGAGGATGGGGCCATGAGCGAACCCGCCGCCGCGCCCGCGCCGTCCCCTGGAACTCCCCCCGCCGCGGCGCCGCCCGTGCGGATCGGCCTGGTCGGCGCCGGCTTCATCGCCCGCTGGATGATGGAGGCCGTCGCCGTCGTGCCCGGGGCCCAGGCGGTGGCCGTCGCCTCCGCGCACCCCGAGCGCGCCGAGGCCTTCGCCGCGGCCCACCGCATCGCCCGCTCCTACGCCGGGCTGCCCCAGATGCTCGAGGGCGGGCGGCGCGCCGGGGCCGAGATCGACCTGATCCACATCGGCTCGCCCAATGTCCTGCACGCCGAGCAGGCCGTCGCCGCCCTGGACGCCGGCTACCACGTGCTGGTGGAGAAGCCCTTCGCGCTGCACCCGCGCCAGGCCGAGGAGATGATCGCCGCGGCCCGGCGCAACGACCGCTTCCTCATGGAGGGGTGGCTGACGGCCTTCGAGCCGGGCGCGCGGACCGTGCGCCGGGCCCTGCCCGACCTTCTCGCCGACGGCCCGGGCCCCCACCGCGCCCTGCTGGTCAAGGAGCAGTTCTCCAGCCGGATGGCCGCCTACCGGGCCGGGGGCCTGCCGCCCGCCTTCGACCCGGCGGCCGGCGGGGGCAGCCTCATGGACCTGGGGGTCTACCCCGTGTCCATGGCCGTCCACCTGTTCGGCGAGCCCGCGCGGGTGCGGGCCGCCGGCCGCCTGCTGGCCTCGGGGGCGGACTCGCACGGCGTCGTCGTCCTGGACTACGAGACCCTGCCGGACGGGCGGGCCACGGACCTGGAGGTCGTGTGCCTGCACTCCAAGACCTCGCGGGGCGCCGCCCCCTCCTCGATCGCCTCCGACAACCTGGCCCTGAGCATGGACGACGTGCAGTGGCCCCGCCGCATCGCCCTGACCGGGCCGCAGGGCGAGCAGGACCTGTCGGTGGACTCGGACGGCCCGGTGCTCGCCCGCGAACTGGCCGAGGTCTGCCGCCTCGTGGCCTGCGGGAGGCGCGAGTCCGACCTCCACCCGCTGGAGGCCTCACTGGCCTGCGTGCGGGTGCTGGCCCGGGCCCGCGAGCAGGTCGGGGTGCGCCTGCCGGGCGACGAGTAGGCCGGCGCCGCCCCGACCGCCCCGACCGCCCCACCCGCCCCCGGCGGTCTTGACGCCCCCGGTTGCGGGGCCGGCGGCGGGCGGGCCGGCGCGGTGGGAGGATGGCCCCATGACCCAGTCGCAGACCCCGTCCCCCAGCTCCTCCGAGGCCCCGAAGGAGGCCCAGTCCCTCGCGCAGCGAGGCAACAACCGCTCCCGGCAGCCGACGAACCGGGCCTTCCGGGACTTCATCGGCTCCGGGTGGGGTCCGCGCCCCGACACCCCGCCCGCCCTGTCCGAGGCCGCGCCGTGGGCCGCCAAGCGGCGGGCGGCGCTGGGCGCCCGCTTCCCCGGCGAGCGCCTGGTCCTGCCGGCCGGCCCCCTCAAGACCCGCAACAACGACTGCGACTACCGCTTCCGACCCCACTCGGCCTTCTCGCACCTGGCGGGCACCGGCACGGACTTCGAGCCCGACGCCGTGCTCGTCCTGGAGCCCCTGACCCCGCCGGGGCGGCCCGCGGCCGCCGACGAGCCCACCCACGAGGCGGTGCTGTACTTCCGGCCGCGGGCCCCGCGCTCCAGCGAGGAGTTCTACGCCGACCCGCGCTACGGCGAGCTGTGGGTGGGGGTGCGCCCCTCCATCGAGGAGGTCGAGGCCGCCACGGGCCTGCGCGCGGCCCATATCGACACCCTTCCCGACGCCCTGGCCAAGGACGCGGGCGCCCAGGGCGTGCAGCTGCGCGTCATCACCGAGGCCGACGCCGCCGTCACCGCGCAGGTCGACCGGGTCCGGCGGGCCGCCGGGCAGGTCCACGGCCAGGACGCCCGCGGCGTCGACGACGCCCTGGCGGAGGCCGCCAGCGAGCTGCGCCTGGTCAAGGACCCCTGGGAGATCGACCAGCTCCAGGCCGCCGTCGATGCCACCAAGGCCGGCTTCGACGACCTCATCCGCTCCATCCCGCGGGCCAAGGGCCACTGGCGCGGCGAGCGGGTCCTGGAGGGGGCCTTCGGCGCCAGGGCCCGCGAGGAGGGCAACGGCCTGGGCTACGACACGATCGCCGCCGCCGGGAACCACGCCAACACCCTGCACTGGATCGGCAACGACGGCCCGGTGCGCCCCGGCGAGATGGTCCTGGTCGACGCCGGCGTGGAGGTCGACTCCCTCTACACCGCGGACGTGACCCGCACCATCCCCGTGGACGGGCGCTTCACCGCCCCCCAGCGCCGCGTCTACGAGGCGGTGCTGGAGGCGGCCGACGCCGCCTTCGTCAGGGCGGGCGAGAGCGGGGTCCGCTTCCGGGACCTGCACTCGGCCGCCATGGAGGTCCTCGCCCGCCGGCTCCACGAGTGGGGCCTGCTGCCCGAGGGCGTCAGCGCCGAGGACTCCCTGTCCCCCGAGGGCCAGTACCACCGCCGCTGGATGGTCCACGGCACCAGCCACCACCTGGGTCTGGACGTGCACGACTGCGCCCAGGCGCGCCGGGAGATGTCCATGGACGCGCTCCTGGTGCCCGGGATGGTGTTCACCATCGAGCCCGGCCTGTACTTCCGCGACGACGACCTGCTGGTGCCCGCCGAGCTGCGCGGCATGGGGGTGCGGATCGAGGACGACGTCGTCATCCGCCCCGACGGGCGCCCCGAGTACCTCACGGCGGCGATCCCGCGGCGCCCCGACGACGTCGAGGCCTGGGTGAGCGGCCTCATCGCCGACTGAGCCCGCGGTGGCGGGCCATGGGGCGGGCAGTGCCCGTCCCATGGCCCGCCGCCACGGCCCGGATCCCGCCGCCACGGCCCGGATCCCGCCGCCACGGCCCGGATCCCGCCGCCACGGCCCGGATCCCGCCAGCCGGGGGCGCCGCCCGGGTCCATGGGAGGCCGCGGGAGTCCACGGAAGGCCGCTCCGGGTCGTCTGCTACGCCTCTTTCCCTCTGCTGCGCTCCTCCGCCCTTCGCTACGCCCCCTTTTCTCGTACAGTGAAGGGTCAAGAGGCGCAGCAGAGGGAAAAGGGCGTAGCGGACGCGGGCCCGTCGGGCGAGTCCCCCCGGTGCGGCGGCGGTTCCCGCCGGGCCCCTCCGCGATGGACCGCGGGCGGGCCGGCGGCGGACGGTCCGACGACATCAAAAAGGCGGCCGGCGCGTGCTTTTGACCTCCCGCCCCGCACCCCTCCCGTCCCGAAGCGGCGCAATGACGCCATTCCCCGTACGCGCACCGACGCCGACGCACCCGAAAGGCACGCACCGGCCACCTCTTCCACGCCGCCGGCACGCCCAGAGGCGCCCGCACCGGCGCAGTACCCGACGTGCCCGCCGCCAGGCGCCGCCAACACACCCGGGAGCCCCCGACCGCCCTCATCCCCGACGCCACCGCCATCGCCACACCGCCGACGCGCCCGGAATCGGACGTCGCGGTCCGCGAGCACGTCACATAACCCGCGAGCACGTACCTCTAGCAGACGTGCTCGCGGGTTAAGTGACGATCTCGCGGGTTATGTGACGTGCTCGCGGGCTAAGCGACGATCTCGACGCCGACCCGGCCTCGACGAGACGCCCCGCCGACGCCCCCGGGGCCGGGGCGGCGGGAGGGATCGTGACACCCCTTGACATCTCATCGTCAATCGCCGATATCATCGTTTTATGGCGATTATTCATGAGATCCTGCCCACTGACCGCGCCGACGACACCTCCGCCGTTCACGACGCCGCCGCCCTGGCCGCCGTCCTGTCCGTCCTGGCCGACCCCACCCGCCTGGCGATCCTGTCTCACCTGCGCGGCGGCGAGCACCGCGTCGGCGAGCTCGCCGAGCACCTCGGGCTGGCGCAGTCGACCGTCTCCCAGCACCTGGCGATCCTGCGCGCCGCCGGACTCATCTCCACCCACACCCACGGCCGCGCCAGCGTCAGCGCCCTGGAGCACCCCGACGAGCTGACCGCCGTCCTCGTCGCCGCGCGCACCCTCGCCTCCGCCGCCATCGCGCCCGACGGCGCCGCCGCCGAGGAGCGGGCATGAGCGCCGCCGGCCGCGGGCACGACGCCGCCGGCCGCGGGCACGACGCCGCCGGCCGCGGGCACGACCGCGCCGGACACCACCACGACCGCGCCGGTCACGACCACGCCGCCGGGGCGTCGCGGGGGCGCCTGGCCACCGCCCTGGCCCTGACCTCCACGGTCCTGGTCGCCGAGGTCGTCACCGGCCTGCTCACCGGCTCCCTCGCCCTGCTCGCCGACGCCGGTCACATGCTCACCGACGCCGCCGGGCTCATCATCGCGCTCACCGCCGCGCACCTGTCGACGCTGCCGGCGACGGACCGCTCCACCTGGGGCATGCGCCGCGCCGAGGTCATCGGCGCGGCCCTCCAGGCCGGCATGCTCGCCATCGTCGGCGTCGTCGTCGGCGTGCGCGCGATCGGCGACCTGGTCGGGCCCGGCGAGATCGAGGCCGACGGCATGCTCGTCATGGGCCTGGTCGGCCTGGCCGCCAATATCGCCTCCATGCTCGTCCTGGCCGGCGGACGCGGGGAGAACCTCAATGTGCGCGCCGCCTTCCTGGAGGTCGTGGGCGACGCCCTGGGCTCGGTGGGGGTCATCGCGGCCGCCGCCGTCGTCGCCCTGACGGGGTGGACCCGGGCCGACGCGCTCGCCTCCCTGCTCATCGTCGCCCTCATCGTCCCCCGGGCCGCGACCCTGCTGCGCGCGGCCGGGCGGGTCCTCATGGACTTCACGCCCGAGGACCTGGACCTGTCCCAGGTGCGCCGGCACATACTGCGGGTCGACCACGTCGAGGACGTGCACGACCTGCACGCCTGGACCGTGTCCTCCGGGATGCCGGTGCTCACCGCGCACGTCGTCGTGCGCGACGAGTGCCTGGCCGACGGGCACACCGCCGTCATCCTCGAATCGCTGCGCACCTGCGCGGCCGAGCACTTCCCGGTGCGCATCACCCACGCGACCTTCCAGCTCGAGCCCGCCTCGCAGCGCCGGCGCGAGGCCGTCGACTGCCGCTGAAGACCGGCCCCGGCCGGCCCGGGCGCGGCCCGACCAGGCCCGGGCGCGGCTCGGACCCGGACGGGGACCGGCTTCAGGAGCGGTAGCGCTTGCGCGTGGGCGGCGGGATGCGCACCGGCGCGTCCCCCGTCCCCTCCAGGTGCTCGCGGGCGAAGGCCAGGGCGCTGGCCAGGCCCTCGCGCCGCTGCGCCCCGCTCATGCCGCGGGTGTTGACCTCGACGACGACCTGGCCGCCGCCGGCCTCGAAGCCGGTGGCGGCCAGGTGCGCCAGCACCCCGGCGCAGTCCTGGTCGCCCTGCCCGGGCAGGAGGTGGTCGTCGCGGAAGCCGGGCACGCCGTCGGTCAGGTGCAGGTGGCACAGCGTCGGGCCCAGGGCGCGGGCCATGGCCAGGGCGTCCGAGCCGGAGGTCGCCGCGTGGGAGATGTCCAGGGTGACCGAGCGGTAGCCCTGGCCCACCGGGTCCCAGGTGGGCGAGTAGGCCTGGAAGTCGCGCGTGGAGTGGCCCGAGCGCGGGCGCCAGGTGAACATGTTCTCCACCGCCAGGCGCACGTCGGCGACCTGCTCGCGCATGTCGACCCCGCGCACGAAGGATCGGGCGTAGCGGGTCTGCCAGAAGAAGGGCGGGTGGAGGACCACCGTGGGGGCGCCCACCGCCTGCGCCAGGTCGATGGAGCGGTCCACCTTCTGCCAGGGGTCGGCCCCGAAGACGGGGCGGGTGAGCAGGAGCGTGGGCGCGTGGATCGCCAGCACCGGCTGGTCGTAGCGCGCGGCCAGGGCGAGCAGGGCCCTGGCGTCCTGGGTGACGCGCTCGGACCACACCATGACCTCGACGCCGTCGTAGCCGAGCTCGCCGGCCAGCCGGAAGGTGGTGGCGGCGTTGCCCGGGTAGACCGAGGATGTCGACAGACCGACGGGGATGGACATGACGGGCCTCTCGTCTCAGGCGTCCGGGGTCTCGTCGTCCGACGGCGCCGTGCCCGCGTCCGCACCCGCCGCGTCCGACGGCGCCGCGCCCGGGCCCGCCTTCGCACCCCCGGCGCCCGGGCCCTCCGCGCCGGCCCCGCCGCGCGCATAGGCGGCGGGGTCCTCGCCCTCGGGCACGCGCACCCCGAAGCGCGGCTGCTCGTCGGGGCGCGAGCCGAAGGCGGTCGGCCCGTCGGCCGCCTCCATCCGGGCCCGGCGCCGCTCCTCGGCCCGGCGGGCGGCCTCGCCCCCGCGGCTGAGGTTGCCGGGCGTCGCGGCGAGCGACTGGGCGGCCGCCCGCGCCTCGCGCGCGGCGATAATGGAGTACCGGGAGGCCACGACGGAGCTGGTGGAGGTGAAGTCCCGCCTGCCGCGCGTCAGGGCGTAGGCGATGACCTGGAACAGGACCCCCCACACCACGCCCATGATGACCGCCGCCGCGAAGGAGACGGCGCCGCCGTTGCTCGAGGGGCCCAGGAAGCTGAGCATCGCCCCGAAGAAGAGCCCTATCCACAACCCCGAGCCGACCCCCGAGGCCACGGCCCGCCCCCAGCTCATCCGCCCGGTGATGTTCTCCACCTGGCGCAGGTCGGTGCCCACGATCGCCAGGTACTGGACGGGGAAGCCCTCGTCGCTCAGGGAGTCGACGGCGTGCTGCGCCTCGGCGTAGGTGGCGAAGGAGGCGACCTCCTCGCCCTGGGGCATGACGCGGCCGGACGGGAATCCGGCGCCCCGGTCCGCGGAGGGGCTCAGTTGGTAGCTCATGGACCCATGGTCGCACGCCGACCCCCCGCCCACGCCCCGGTACCGCCGTCATGATGCTCAGGGCGCATAGGCTGTGCCCGTGGAGAACAATGTGACGCGAGCAGGGGCCCGGCCCGCATCGTCGAGGGTCTTCGTCGCCCGCCTGGTCGACACGACGGTCTTCGACCCGATCGGCGACCCCGTGGGCAAGGTCCACGACGTCATCGTCCTCATCCGCATGCGCGGCGACCCTCGCGCCGTCGGCTTCGTCATCGACGTCTCGGGGCGCCGGCGCGTCTTCCTGCCCCTGTCGCGGGTCACCGCCATCAACCCCGGCCAGGTCATCACCACGGGCCTGGTCAATATCCGCCGCTTCGAGCAGCGCAAGGCCGAGACCCTCGTCGTCGGCGAGCTGCTCGACCGGGTCGTCACCCTGCGCGACGGCTCGGGCCGGGTCACCATCCGCGACGTCGCCATTGAGCCCGACCGCAATAAGGACTGGAAGGTCACGCGCCTGTTCGTCCAGCGCGCCTCCTCCGGCCCCCTGGGCCTGCGCCGCGGGGAGACGCTCATGGTCCGCCCCGAGGAGGTCTCCGGCCTGGCCTCCGGCGCCGACCGGCAGGGCGCCACGGCGCTGCTGGCCACCATGGAGGACCTCAAGCCCGCGGACCTGGCCGACGTGCTGGCGGACCTGCCGCTGGCCCGGCAGGTCGAGGTCGCCGCCGAGCTCGACGACGCGCGCCTGGCCGACGCCGTCGAGGAGCTGTCCGACGACGAGGCCGTCTCCCTCATCTCCGCCCTGAGCACCGCCCGGGCGGCCGACGTGCTCGACGCCATGGAGCCCGACGACGCCGCCGACCTCGTCGGCGAGCTGCCGCAGGCCAAGGCCGCCGAGCTGCTCGACCTCATGCAGCCCGACGAGGCCGAGGACGTGCGCCGCCTGATGACCTACGCCGAGTACACGGCCGGCGGGCTCATGACGACCGAGCCGATCATCCTGCCGCCGGAGGCGAATGTGGCGACCTTCCTCGCCCAGGCCCGCAAGGCGCAGGTCCCCCCGGCCCTGGCGGCCGTCGCCTTCGTGTGCCGCCCGCCCCTGGAGGCCCCCACGGGCCGCTTCCTGGGGATGGTGCACCTCCAGCGCGCCCTGCGCGAGCGCCCGCAGCGCATGGTGGGCTCGATCGTGGACACCGCCCTGGACCGGGTCCACCCCGCCGACTCCATCGGCACCGTCACGCGCCTGCTGGCCACCTACAATCTCACCGCCCTGCCGGTGCTCGACGAGGCGGGCCGCCTGGTGGGCGCCGTGTCCGTCGACGACGTCCTGGACCATCTCATGCCCGACGACTGGCGCGAGGCCGACGACGAGATCACCGATGAGATGATTGAGAGGAGCGCCAATGCCTGAGCAGCTCGACCAGCCGCTGTCCCGGTCCCGTTCGCGGTGGATGCGCTGGTTCCATCCGGCGCGCGCCTCCCGCTCCGACGGCTTCGGGCGCTTCGCCGAGGCGACGGCCCGATTCATGGGCTCGCCCAAGTTCGTCCTGTACATGACGGTGTTCGTGGTGGCGTGGATCGCGGCGAACATCCTCCTGGTGAGGATCAACGCCGGCGCCTGGGACCCCTACCCCTTCATCCTGCTCAACCTGGCCTTCTCGACCCAGGCGTCCTACTCCGCGCCGCTGATCCTGCTGGCCCAGAACCGCCAGGACGACCGCGACCGCGTCACCGCCGAGCAGGACCGCCAGCGCGCCCAGCGCAACCTGGAGGACACCGAGTTCCTCACCCGGGAGATCGCCTCCCTGCGCCTGGCCATGAACGACGTCGCCACCCGCGACTTCGTGCGCTCCGAGCTGCGCGACATGCTGGAGGAGCTGCTGACCGAGGAGCGCCGCTCGCGCGAGGAGATCGTCGGAGAGATCGTGGAGGAGCTCTCCGAGGAGGAGGACGACGACGGGGCCGGGCGGCCGGCCCGGACCGCCGAGGACGGCCGGGCGGCGGAGGCGACGGCTCAGGACGCCGGCTGACGCCTCAGGGCCGCGACCGCGTCCGCCACCGTCTGCGCGTACAGCGCGCCGCCCTCCGGCACGGGGTGGACCTGGTCGTCGACGAGCAGGTCGGGGCGGGCGGCGACGGCGGCGTCCCAGTCCGCCACCGCCACCTGGTCGGGGTGGGCCCGGGCGAAGGCGCGGATCGTGTCGTTGGCCGGCGGGATCCAGGTCGTGCGCGCCGGACCGTGGGCGGTGACCAGGACGAGTCTGCGGTCGGGACCCAGGTAGCTCAGGATCGCGTCGAGCTGGTCGGTCTCGACCGAGCCGTTGGTGGCCAGGGCGATGACGACGCAGGGCCTGGCCCCGCCCGCGTCCATGGCCTGGAGGGAGGGCAGGGCGGCGTACACGGACCGCGAGACCTCGGCGTTGACGGCGACGCCCGGCAGGTCCGCCTCCAGGCTCGGCGCCGCCGCGATCGTCACGGAGTCGCCGACGACGACCACCTCCCCGCCGGTGAAGGGGTCGACGGTCTGCTCGGGGGAGGGATCCTGCGTCGGCGCCCCGGTGGCCGCGGCCGGGGCGGGGGCCGCGGAGGGGGCGCTGAGGTAGCCGGTGCCGACCGCGATGGCCTGCTGCGCCGCCGACTGGGCGGGCTGGGAGGCGAAGGCGAGGACGAGGAGCAGGACGAGGGCGATGGCCCCACCCCCCGCCGGCACCATCTGGCGCGGGCGCAGCCGGGCGACCCGCCGCAGCCGGACCAGGAGGCCGTCGCGGCGCACGGGGGTCTCGATGAGCGAGTGGGACAGCTCCGCGGCGCACAGCGTCAGCCCCAGGACCCCGACGGCCACCACCCGGGGGTTGGCGGTGGGCGGGATGGCGTAGAAGGCCAGGACCCCCAGGGGCCAGTGCCACAGGTACAGCCCGTAGGAGCGCTCGCCCAGCCACTTCAGCGGCCGGGCCTCCAGCAGGTCCATCAGCCGGCGGGCCGGCCCGTCGGCGCCGGCGACCTCGCCGGTGAGGGCCTGGACGACGGCGAGGGCGCACACGGATGCGATGATGAGCGCCGGCTCGGGCCCCGACCCGCCGTCGGCCGCCGTCTCGCCGGCGACGCGGGCCAGGACGAGCAGGCCGGCCAGGCCGGCCCACCCCGCCGCCCCGCGCACCCGGCGCAGCCCCGCCGGCTGGGGCTCGAGATCGGCCCCCTCCGTCGCGCGCCCGTGCCACAGGGCCCAGGCGGCGCCCAGCATGAGGCCGAAGGCGTGGGTGTCGGTGCCCATGTAGACGCGCGAGGCGGGGGCGCCGTCGCGCACCAGGCGCAGGGCCCAGGCGGCCGAGGCCGCCGAGAGCACCAGGGCCAGGAGGGCGCCGGCCCTGACCCGCCGGCGCGAGACGCCCCGCGCCAGGAGGGCGATGACGACCAGCGGCCACACCAGGTAGAACTGCTCCTCCACCGCCAGCGACCACACATTGGTCAGCAGGAGCGGCTGGGTCTGGTCGAAGTAGGACGATCCGGCGGCGATCTCCACCCAGTTGTAGACCAGCAGGACCGAGCCGAGGACCTGGCGCCGCACGGCCAGCAGGACGTCGCCGCCCAGGCAGGCGGCCGCGGCCACGGTCGCGGCGACCGCCACGAGCAGGGCGGGCACGATCCGGCGCAGGCGCCTGATCCAGAAGCGCCTCACGTCGATGCGCCCCGTGGTGCGGCGCTCGACGAGCAGGAGGCTGGTGATGAGGAAGCCCGAGATGACGAAGAAGGCGTCGACCCCCACCATGCCGCCCGGCAGGAGGCCGGGCATCAGGTGGTAGACGAGGACGACGGCGACGGCGATGGCGCGCAGTCCGTCGAGGCCGCCGATGCGGCCCCGCGGCGGGGCGGCGCCGGCGGGCGGCGGGCTGGTGGAGCGCTGAGTCGAGGGCATGCGCTTTGTCTTTCCGAGTCGCTTGAGGGACATCAATCCGCGCGCGGCGGCCCGTCCAGGCTACGACGCCGACGCCGACGCGCGGGCCCTTGCGCACGGAGATGTCGGCCTCAACGTGCCGTGCGCCACGAAAACGCCCCCGCGGGGCCCACCTAGGATGTCTCCATGGCCACCACCCCCACCCAGGACCAGGTCCGCCGGGCGCTCAGCCGGGTCATCGACCCCGAGCTGCGCCGCCCCATCACCGACCTCGGCATGGTCGAATCCGTGGAGATCGCGGACGGCGTCGTCACGGTGGGCGTGCTGCTCACGGTCGCCGGCTGCCCCCTCAAGGACACCATCACCGCCGACACCCGCAGGGAGGTCGGCGCCCTGGAGGGCGTGAGCGGCGTCGAGGTCCGCCTGGGCGTCATGACCGACGAGCAGCGCGCCGGGCTGCGCGCGCGCCTGCGCGGCGGGGCGGCCGAGCCGGAGATCCCCTTCGCCAAGCCCGGCAGCCTCACCCGCGTCTACGCCGTGACCTCCGGCAAGGGCGGGGTCGGCAAGTCGTCGGTGACCGCCAACCTGGCCGCCGCCATGGCCGCCCAGGGCCTGAGCGTGGGCGTGGTCGACGCCGACATCTACGGCTTCTCCATCCCCCGCATGCTCGGGGTGGAGCGGGTCCCCACCCAGCTGGACGGCATGATCGTCCCGCCGGTGGCCCACGGGGTGAAGGTCATCTCCATCGGCATGTTCGTGGAGGACGGGCAGCCGGTCATCTGGCGCGGCCCCATGCTCCACCGGGCGGTCCAGCAGTTCCTGTCCGACGTCTTCTGGGGCGACCTGGACGTCCTCCTGCTCGACCTGCCCCCCGGCACCGGCGACGTGACCATCTCGGTGGCCCAGTTCCTGCCGGGCGCCGAGATCCTGGTGGTGACCACCCCCCAGACCGCGGCCGCCGAGGTCGCCGAGCGCACCGGCCTCATCGCGGTGCAGACCAAGCAGAAGGTCGTGGGCGTCATCGAGAACATGTCCTACCTGGTCCAGCCCGACGGCTCGCACCTGGAGATCTTCGGCTCCGGCGGCGGCCTGGCCGTCAGCCGCTCCCTGAGCACGGCCCTGGGCTACGAGGTCCCGCTCCTGGCCCGGCTGCCGCTGGACATCGCGCTGCGCGAGGGCTCCGACCGCGGCGTGCCGGTGACGGTGGCCGCCGACGGCGCCCCGAGCGCCGACGCCCCGGCGGCCGGGGCCCTGGCCGACGTGGCCCGCCGGCTGGGCCGCGTGCGGCGCGGCCTGTCGGGGATGAGGCTGAGCATCAGCCCGGTCGGCTGAGCAGCGCGCCGCCCCGGCCGTCCGTCAGGCGTCGACGACGGCGACGGCGGCCTCGGGCCGGGTGCGCGCGGCGGCGCGGGCGGCGCGCACGATATCGCGCGGGGAGACCGGGCGGGCGGGCGCGGCGGGCCGATCGGCGGCCAGGCTCGAGGGCACCCGGGCGGGCTCCGGCTCGGCCGGGACCGCGGCCTCCGGTGCGGGAACGGGCTCCGGCGCGGCCGGCTCGGGCGAGGCCGGCTCGGGTGTCCGGGCCTGCTCCGGCGCGGCGGCGGACACCGCCCCGACCCGCTTCCCCTCGCGGGTCCGGGCGGCCTCGTCGTCGATCATCGTCGACAGGGACTTCGTGCCGCGGGCGGCCGCGACGACCTCGTCGCCGGTCCTGACGGCGGTGGACGCGGCGGACCGGAAGGGGTTGGCCAGGTCCCTGCGAATGGCGTCGAGGTCCTCGCCGAGCGCGTCGCGCACGATCTTGCGGGGATCGTAATTGCGCGGGTTGAGGTCCTCCAGGTTGAGCTCGCCGAGCTCGGGGCCGACCTCCTGGGCGATCTGCTCCTTGGCGTTGTCGAGGAACAGGCGCAGCCGGCGCACGAGCTGGGTGAGCCTGCGCGTGTACTCCGGCAGGCGCCGGGGGCCCACGACGACGATGACGACCAGGAGCAGCACGAGGAACTCGGAGCCCGAAATGCCAAACACGCCTGTCAGTATAGGCGCGCGCCCGCCCGGCGCCGCGCGGCCCGAGACCTGGGACAATGGGGCCGCGCGGCGCCGGGCCGGCCGTCCGCGGCGCGCGGCGGAGCACACTTCGAGGAAGGAGCACCCATGAGTGCTGATAAGACGCTGAGCTGGTCCTACACGGAGGAGTTCCCCATCGAGCCCGAGGTCGCGGCGCGGGCCCGCCTGCGCGGCATCGAGCTGGGCACCGCCCCCGTCACCCCCGCCACGGGCGCCGCGCTGCGCATGCTGGCCGCCTCGGTCGCCGCCCGCTCCGTCGCCGAGATCGGCACCGGCACGGGCGTGTCGGGCCTGTGGATCCTGGACGGGATGGGGCCCGACGGCGTGCTCACCACCATCGACGTCGAGCCCGAGATCCAGCGCGAGGCGCGCCGCGCCTTCGAGTCCGGGGGCCGGGCGCGCTCGCGCACCCGCGTCATCCGGGGGCGCGCCTCCGACGTCCTGCCCCGCATGGCGGCGCGCTCCTACGACATGGTGGTCCTCGACGTCGAGCCGGAGGAGTCCGCCGCGCTCATCGACCAGGCCCTGCGCATGCTGCGCGTGGGCGGCGTGCTGGCCGTCACCCGGGCCCTGTGGAACGACCACGTCGCCGACCCGGCCCGCCGCGACCCCGCCACCGTGGCCGCGCGCGAACTGGGCAAGGCGCTGCGCGAGCGCGAGGACCTGCTCACCTCGCTCCTGCCCGTGGGCGACGGGCTCCTGGTGGCGGTGCGCCGGTCGTGACGGCGCGCGGACCGACCGGGCCCGCGCACGAGCAACGGATGAGGACCGGGCCCCGGGGGACCCGGTCCTCGTCGCGCGCCTCGGACCGGCCGGACCGCTCAGATCTTGACCGAGCCGAGGGCCTCCTGGAGCTCCTTGATCTCATCGGGCGTGATCTCGACGACGAGACGGCCGCCGCCCTCCAGCGGGACCCGCATGATGATGGAGCGGCCTTCCTTGACGACCTCGAGAGGCCCGTCGCCGGTCCTGGGCTTCATGGCAGCCATGTGCTCCCCTTTCAGTGCAAAGGCGCGGCACTCACCGCGCTACCGGCCCCATTCTACGGCATGGTCCCATCCGGGGCCCGGAAAACCGCCGCGGGGCCGCCGCCGTCGGCCCGCCCGCGCTCACCGCGCCCCCGGCGCCCCGGACCCGGCGTCGTCCCCGTTGCGCAGCCTCCGCGCCTCCGCCACGACGCAGTCGACGGCCTCGTCGACCGTGTCGACCACGTGGAGCAGCTGCGGATCCCGCGGCGAGATCATCCCCCGGCCGGCTAGCGTGCCGCGAATCCACTCCACCAGGGGCCCCCAGAAGCCGCTGCCCACGAGCACCACCGGGAAGCCGAGGACCTTGCGGGTCTGGACCAGGGTGAGGGCCTCGAAGAGCTCGTCGAGCGTGCCGAAGCCGCCGGGCATGACCACGAACCCGTCGGAGTACTTGACGAACATCGTCTTGCGGGCGAAGAAGTAGCGGAAATGGACGCCCAGGTCCACGTAGTCGTTCATCCCCTGCTCGCGGGGCAGCTCGATGCCCAGCCCCACCGACACGCCGCCCGCCTCCCGGGCGCCCTTGTTCGCGGCCTCCATCATCCCCGGGCCGCCGCCGGTGATGACGGCGTAGCCGGCCCGGGCGATCCCCGCGCCGATGCCCTCGGCGAGGGCGTAGTGCGGATCGGAGGGGGCGGTGCGCGCCGAGCCGAAGACGCTGATCGCCGGCCCCAGCTCGGCCAGCGCCCCGAAGCCCTCGATGAACTCCGCCTGGATCCTCATCACCCGCCAGGGATCCTTGTGGAGCCAGTCGGCGCCGTTGCCGCCGGACAGCAGGCGGGTGTCGGTGGTCTGGGTCGGGATCTGGTCGCCGCGCAGGAGCACCGGACCCCTGCGGTAGAACTCTCGTCTGCTCATGAGGGGCATGATGCACCATGCCGACGGCGCCCGCCCCGGCCCCGACTCCTCCGGCAGGAGGAGACGCCCTCCGCCCGCAGGCCGAGGCCGCGGCGCCCGGAGCCATGGCAGGTTCGCCCCCGTGCTGAGCAATCGTCCCCCGACCTCCCCCGCCGCGGGCCCCCGACGGGCCCGCCCGGCCGCGGCGGCGCTCACCGCGCTCGCCCTCACGGCCGCGCTCTACGCCCTGCCCGTGCTGGCCGACGCCGCCCTGGCCCGGAGCGACGCCGATTCGCAGACCACCACGCGGATCCCGCTGGGCGGGGCCGACCCGGTCGTCTCCGCCGCCGCGTCGACCCGCACGCCCTGCGCGCCCGCGGGCGCCACGGGCGACACGGGCGAGCTCTACCTGTGCGCGGACGCGTCCCTGGTCGCGGACTCGCGCCGCGGCGTGACCGATCCGTCCACGGCCGTGCGCAGGGCCCTGGCCGAACGGCTCTTCTACGACGACGAGGAGGCCGGGCGGGACCGGATCACGGTGACCCACGAGCCCGGCGACCCGGTGTGGACGGCCGTGAGCGGGCCGGACGGGACCGGCGCGGTGCACGTCACCGTCCTGGAGGACCTCGGCGGGGGCGACGCCCTGGTCACCACCCTGTCCGGGCCCGCGCAGGAGGTCGACGCCCTCCTGGAGGACCTCGACGCCGCCCGCGCCGAGCAGGAGGACGCATGACCCGCCTTCTGCGCAGCCCCGCCGCATGGGCCCTGGCCCTCATCATCGCGGCGGGCGCCGCCGTCTCGGGCCCCGACCTGAGCGCCTACGCCGGCGCCGCCCCCGTCTCGGTGGGCGTCGGCCTGCTCATCAGCGCCACGGTCACGGGCATCGCCGCCGCCCTGGTGCGCCGCAGCCGCCTGTGGGACCGCCACGGCGCCGTCGTCGCCCTCGCCCTGGCCTGGGGGGCCCTGGCCGCCCCGGCCCTGATCATCCTGTGCGCCGACCGGACCGACGACCTCATGACCCGGCTCGGCTGGAACGCCATCGCCGACTCCGTCTCGGGCGCCTGGCCGGAGGAGATCGCCAAGGACCTCGGCGTCGCCCTCATCTCCATCGCCTGGTGGCCGCGCATGCGCCGCCCCGGCGACGGCCTGATCATCGGCCTGTTCTGCGGCCTGGGCTTCGAGCTCGTCGAGACCCTCGTCTACGGGGCCGCCGGGGCGCTGGCGCACCCGAGCTCGGACCTGGCCGGGGCCCTGGACAGCTGGCGCCTGCGCGAACTGGGCCCGGGCGCCGGGCTGCACGCGATCTGCACGGCCGTCGCCGGCTGGGGGCTGACGACGGCCATGGCCACGGGCCGCCGGCGCCACGGGGTGCTCGGAGTGGTCGCCGGCTTCGCCCTGCACTTCGCCTGGAACGCCGACTGGCCGCAGTCCTGGGCGCAGCCGGCGCTGGGAGTCGTCTACGTCGTCGGCCTGGTCGCGCTGGCGGCCTGCTGGCGCTCGGCCCTGCGCTCGTGCCCGCCCCGCTCACGGGCGGGCGGGCCCGATGGCCCCCCTCACCCAGGCGGGGGCGTCCCACTCGGCGAGAATGCCGGCGGGGAAGGGGCGCACCCGCCCGCCGGCGCACGGTAGCGCCACCAGGAGGGTCCACTGCGAGTCCTCGGCGGGCGGCAGCTCCGCCCGCAGGATCCGCTCGCCCGGCTCGGTCATATGGGTGTCGAGGAGGAGGCGCTCCCCCTCCCCGCGGGCCCCGACGACGTCGGCCAGGCAGGCGTCCTTGTCCGCGAGCGCCGTCGGGTCCTCGTAGGTGGCGGAGACCAGGTTGACCTCCCGGCCCTCCCCCGCCTCCTCCTCGGGCCACACCAGGGCCGCGGCGACGAGCTCGCCGTCGCGCTCCAGCACGCGCGAGGCGCGCCGGTCGTAGGAGTCGGGCGAGTCGCGGGCCAGGGTCTTGGCGAACAGCCGCCGGAGCTCGTCGGGGGCGGCCGACGGCGCCCAGCGCGCGTGCTGGGCGGCGTAGTGGCGGGCCCACAGGCGGGCCAGGGGCTCCTCGTCCCGGGGCTCGACGGGCCGCAGCCCGCCCGCGGCGGCGCGGGTCGCGGCCCACGCCCGCAGCGCCGGGCCGACCCGGTAGCACCAGGGCGCCAGCACCTGCTCGACGACCCCGTCGCAGGCGTCCATGACGCGCCGCTCCAGCCAGTCGTCCGCGCCTATGCGCAGTCGCAGGGGCAGCGCGGAGACGGCCAACTGGGCCCGGGTGAGCGCCTCGGCCGTCGCCACCGCCAGGTCGCGGGGCAGGTCGGGGTCCACCTGGAGGATGAAGGTGCGCGAGCCGGGGTGGAAGGAGCTGTCGACGCCGCGGCAGTGGCCTAGGACGGCGCCGTCGAGCTCGGCGACGAAGGAGCGGCGGTCGCCCCCCTGCGCCCACCGGTCCGGCAGGACGCCGTCCCCGTCGTCGGCCCGGGCCGGGCGCGTGGTCGGCCTCATGCCAACCAGTCCCGCAGGATCGCGGCGACCGCCTCGATCTGGGCGAGGGGGCAGTGCTCGTCGTCGGTGTGGCACTGCATGGGGTCGCCCGGGCCGAGGTTGAGCGCGGGCACGCCGGCCGCCGAGAAGCGGGCCACGTCGGTCCAGCCGTACTTGGGGCCCACCGCGCCCCCCCGCCCGCGCACCAGGTCGACGAGCTCGCGCGCGCCGGGCGAGTCCAGGCCCGGGCGGGCCGCCGGGCTGAGGTCGTCGAGCTCGACCTCCACCGGCCCGGTGCCCGCGTCGATGGGCGGGTCGGCCTCGGCGCCGTCGGGATCCAGTCCGGCCAGCACGCGCCTGGCGCGGGCCAGGGCCGCCGGGCCGTCCAGGTCGGGGGCGAAGCGGTAGTTGACGGTGACGCGGCAGTGGTCGGGGATGGTGTTGGCGGCCGTGCCGCCCTCGATGAGGACCACGGAGAAGGACTCGCGGAAGGCCAGGCCCTCGACCTCCACGGTGCGCACCGGCGCCGCCTTGACGCGCTCGATGAGGGTCGCGGCGGCGTGGATGGCGTTGACGCCGCGCCAGGCCCGCGCGGAGTGGGCGGCCGTGCCCGGCACGTGGAGGATGAGGCGCAGGGTGCCGTTGCAGCCGCCCTCGATGCCGGCGCCGGTGGGCTCGCCCAGGACCGCCAGGTCCGCCTCGAACCAGTCGGGGCGGGCCGCCAGCGCCCGGCCCAGTCCGTTGCGCTCGCCCACGACCTCCTCGTTGTCGTAGAAGACCCAGGTCACGTCCCGGCGCGGGGCGCTCAGGGTCGCGGCCAGGTGGAGGGCGACGGCGACCCCGCCCTTCATGTCGACGCTGCCCCGGCCCCACACCACCGGTTCGCCGGCGCGCGTCTCCAGGCGGCCGGGGACGTTGCGGGTGCGCCGGGAGACCGGCACGGTGTCGAGGTGGCCGGCGACGACGACCCGCTGGGGGCGCCCCAGGCGGGTGCGGGCCACGACGGTGTCGCCGTGGCGCAGGACCTCCAGGTGGGGGCGGGCGGCCAGGGCGGCGGCGACGGCGTCGGCCAGCGGGCCCTCGGCGCCCGAGACGCTGGGGGCGTCGACGAGGGCCAGGGCGAGGTCGGCCAGGGGCCCCTCCAGCGCGGGCAGGACGACGGGTTCGGGGGCGGTCGCGGCGCGGGTCATGGGGCCAGGGTAGGCGCAAGGCGGGCGCCGGGCAGGGCCGGCGGCGTGAACCCGTCCCGACGCGCCCGAGCCGACCCGCGGATCGTGCGCGAGGACGACCCGGAGCACGACCGGCTCATCGCCCGGTGCCGGGGCGCGGGCGGGGCCGGGGTCAACGCCGGGTCGCCGGCCGTGAACCGGGCGCCGGGCTTCGAGCTCGAGCCCGCCCGGCACGCGCCGGCGCCTCCCCCGCCCGCGCGAGGCGGGCGCGCCCCTGTGGTCGGAACCACCCGTGAGGGCGATCATTGTGGCGTTTCAAGGTCTGTTGCGAACGGTACCGTCACAGGCATGACTCAGCCCTCCGAGAACGGCCTCGACGCTGCCCGCCCCATTCTGGCGCCCTTCGACGCCGAGGCCGTGGCCGCCTGGATCGCCGGGGATCCCGACCCCGGCGCGCGCGAGGAGCTGAGCCGCCTCCTGGCCGCCCACCGGGCCGGGGACGCGGCGGCCGCGGCCGAGCTGGCCGACGCCTTCGCCGGGCCCCTCCGGTTCGGCACGGCGGGGCTGCGGGGCCGCCTGGGCGCCGGGCCGAACCGGATGAACCGCGCCGTCGTCATCCGGGCCGCCGCGGGCCTGAGCGCCTGGCTGCGCGAGCGGCTCGGCGAGGGCTTCACCGTCGTCATCGGCTATGACGCGCGGCACGGCTCCGACGTCTTCGCCCGCGACACCGCCCGCGTGGTGACCGGGGCGGGCGGGCGCGCCGTCCTGTTCGACGGCTGCTGCCCCACCCCGGTGCTGGCCTTCGCGCTGCGCCGCCTGGGGGCCGACGCCGGGGTCATGGTGACCGCCTCGCACAACCCGCCGCAGGACAACGGGTACAAGGTGTACCTGGGCGGGCGGGCCGTGACCGGCCCGGGCCGGGGCGCCCAGATCGTCCCGCCCTACGACGACGAGATCGCCCGGTGCATCGCCGCCGTCGGGCCGCCGGCGCGGGTGCCCATGCCCGCCTCCGGCTGGGGGGCCGTCGGCGCCGACATGGTCGAGGAGTACCTCGACGCCGCCGTGCGCTCCGCCCGCGCGACGGCGCCCGCCCCCCTGCGGATCGTGCTCACCGCCCTGCACGGGGTGGGCGGGCGCGTCTGCCGCGAGGCGCTCGTGCGCGCCGGCTTCGACGACGTCGTCGTCGTCGCCGAGCAGTTCGAGCCCGACCCGGACTTCCCCACCGTCGACTTCCCCAACCCCGAGGAGCCCGGCGCCCTGGACCTGGCCCTGGCGCTGGCGCGCGAGGCCGGCGCCGACCTGGTGCTCGCCAACGACCCGGACGCGGACCGCTGCGCGGCCGCCGTGCCCGACGCGCACGCCACCGGCGGCTGGCGCCCGCTCACGGGCGACGAGGTCGGGGCGCTCCTGGGCGAGCAGGCGGCCGAGCTCGCCTCCTTCACCGGCACCGGGGTCCTGGCCAGCTCCATCGTCTCCTCCCGGCTGCTGCGCCGCATCGCCCAGGCGCACGGGCTGGCCCACCGCAATACGCTCACCGGCTTCAAGTGGATCAGCCGCGTGCCCGGGCTCGTGTTCGGCTACGAGGAGGCGCTGGGCTACTGCGTCGACCCGGCCAGCGTGCGCGACAAGGACGGCATCTCGGCGGCGGTGCGCCTGGCGGCCCTCGCCGGGGTGCTCAAGCAGCAGGGGCGCACGCTGCCCTGGCTGCTGGACCGCCTGGCGCGCGAGCACGGCCTGCACGCCACGAGCCCGCTGAGCGTGCGCGTGAGCGACCCGTCCGTCATCCCCGCAACCATGGAGCGGCTGCGCGCCGGCGGCGGCCCCGCCGTGCTGGCCGGTTCGCCCGTCGTCGACGTCTTCGACCTGCTCGACGGCGCCTCGGACGGCAACGGCGGTCGGCTGCCCCCCACCGACGGCCTCATCTTCAAGACGGCCGCGGACGACCGGGTCGTCATCCGCCCCTCGGGCACCGAGCCGAAGCTCAAGTGCTACTGCGAGGTCGTGGTGCCGGTGGCCGTCGACGAGCCCGTGGAGGTGGCGCGCCGCACCGCCGCCGAGCGGCTGGAGCTCATGCGCAGCGACCTGCGCGGCGTCCTGGGGATCTGAGGCGCCTCCGCGGGTCCGCGCCGGGGGCGGCCCCGCGCTCGGCCGCTCAGGCCCGCAGCGCCCGGCGGGCGGTGAGGGAGCCGGCCCAGGCCAGGGCGCACAGGACGCCGATGCACCCGCCGGCGCTCAGCTCCCCCGCGACGGCGACGGCCAGGCCCGCCAGGGCGCAGCCCGCGCCGACGAGGGCCGATCCCGCCACCAGGGCGCGCACGGTGCGCACCCACGGCAGGACCGCGGCGGCGGGCGCGGCGATGAGCGCGATCGGCAGGATCGTGCCCAGCGAGGGCACGAGCACCGCGATCGTCACGCAGATCAGCCCCATGACCGCGGTTTCGGCACCGCGCCCGCTCAGGCCCGAGGCCCGGTGGCCCACGGGGTCGAAGGCGTGGAAGGCCAGTCGCGGGCCGAGGGCGAGCAGGAGCAGCAGGGTCAGGGCCAGGCACGCGCCCGCCGTCCAGGCGTCGGCGGCCTTGACGTTGAGCAGGGAGCCGGTGAGGAAGCCGTCCACCTTGAGGGGCAGGGGCGCGAACCAGGTGCTCAGCAGGTAGCCCAGGGCGAAGCCGATGGACAGCACCGCCCCGGCGGCCGCCTGCGCGGAGACGCCGGGCGCGCTCCGCAGCCACCGGGCCAGGGCGAGCATCGGCACGCACATGAGGGCCGCCCCCGCGAGGACGGACACGGACAGCACCGCGTACCCGGCCCGCTCGCCCCGCAGCGCCGGGACGGCCCAGGCGGCGGTGACCACGCCCGCCACCGCCCCGGGGAAGGTCGAGTGGGTGAGGGACTCCGCCAGGAAGATCCGGCGCTCGATGAGGGCGATGGCGCCGACCGCGCCGGCGAGCACCCCCACGAGCAGGGCGACGGTCACCGGCAGGACGAGCAGCTGCCAGGACACGATGGTTCTCATTGCGCCTCCCCGGGCCCCGCAACCCGCTCACGGGCGGGCGCCCCGGCGCCCGCCCGTGAGCGCGAGCGCACGGCGCCGACGAGCCGGACCCCGCCGACGGCGGCCACGAGCGCGAGGGCCATGACCATGATGACGGCGGCCTGGGGGGACACCGGCCGGGGGGCGGGGGCGATGGCCAGCAGCAGCCCCAGCCAGCCCCCGCCGATTCCGACGAGCAGCGCGGTGCCCACCATGCCCCTGACGGTGCGCGCCACGACGCGGCCGGTCGTTCCGGGCAGGGTGAGCATGCCGATGACGAGCAGGGTGCCCACGGCGGTGGCGGCGGCGACCACGACGGCGGCGATCGCCGCGTTGAGCACGAGGTCCAGGGCGAGCACGCGCAGCCCCGCGGCCCGGGCGCCGACGGGGTCGAAGGCGGTGGCGACCTGCTCCTTCCAGGTCAGGCGCATCAGCGTCAGCGCCAGCGCGCTGACGACGACGGTCTGGGCCAGGCGCAGGTCGGTGACCTCCAGCAGCCGGCCGAACATGAGGGCCTCGAGCTGGCCGGACATGTCCCCGTTCGCCAGGAGGACGACCATGCCGACGGAGAAGAACCCGGTGAGGACCACGGCGGTGCCAGCCTCGGAGGCGTCGCGCCGGGCGTGGTGGTCCACCCAGGTCAGGGCGGCGGCGGCGAGCGCCCCCGCGACGGCGCCGGCCGGCACGATCATGCTCGTCCCGGCGGTCACGGCGCCGACGACGATCCCGGGGAAGACGGCGTGGACGAGGGCCTCGGCGTGGAACTCGGCGCGGCGCAGGTTGACCAGGGCGCCCACCAGGGCGCACGCGCAGCCCAGGATGACGAGCAGGACGAAGGGCCGGAACAGGAAGGGGGCCGTGGCCAGGGGGGCGATGCCGGGCACCCCGGACAGCGCCGAGCGCAGCATCTCGACCAGGGCCGTCACCGCCCGCGTCAGGGCGTCGGCGTCGGCGGCGGCGCTCATGCGACGCTCGCGGGCCGCGGGCCCCCGGCGGCCGGGGCGGGGCGCCGGGGCGACGGGGCCGGGGTCACCGGGTCCGCCGGGTCCGCCGGGGTCGCCGAGGGCACGGGGACGAGCGGCAGTCCCAGCAGCCGGGCGGCGTGCTCGCGGCCGGCGCCGTAGGCCTCCTCGACGAGAGCGGGCACGAGGATCTGCTCGCGGGGCCCGAAGCCCACCTGGTGCCCGGCCAGGAGGGCGACCTGCTCGCAGACCTCGCGGGCCAGCACGAGGTCGTGGGTGGACACGACGACGGCGACGCCGTCGGACTTCAGGCCGGACAGGATGCGCAGCAGGGCGTCGCGGTTGGGCTGGTCCAGGCCGTTGAAGGGCTCGTCGAGCAGGACGAGCCGGGGGCGGCCGGCCAGGCAGCGGGCGAGCAGGACCCGTTGCTGCTGGCCTCCGGAGAGCTCGCCGAAGCGGCGGCGGGTCGCGTGGCCGAGGCCGACGGCCTCCAGGGCCCGTTGCGAGCGCTCGCGCTCGGGGCGTCCCGGCCGGCGCAGCGGCCCCAGGGCGGAGATGGTGCCCATGACGACGACGTCGAGGGCGGTGACGGGGAAGGCGGGGTCGAGGTCGGCGATCTGCGGGACGTAGCCGATGCTGCCGGCCGGTGCGCGTCCGGGCGCCCTGCCGTTGACGCGGGCGGCGCCCCGGACGATGCGGACCATGCCGAGCAGCGCCCGCAGCAGCGTCGTCTTGCCCGAGCCGTTGGGGCCGACCAGGGCCAGGGCCCGGCCCGCGCGCAGTGAGCCGGTGACTCCCGTGAGCACGGGGGTGCGCCCGTAGGCCAGGGCGAGGTCCTCGAGTACGACGACGGCGTCGGACGGGGCGGTGCCGGCGGCGTCGGACGGGGCGGTCCTCGACGCCGCGTGCGGCTGTTCGGCGGTGCTCATGCGGTGCCTCCTGCGGTCAGGGCTTGACGACGTCGGTGGGGGTCCATGCGGCCAGTGCGTCGGGCACGTCGGCGACGGTGCCGCCCCAGGCGATGGTGAGGTTGGTGACGTTGTGGAGGATGGAGCCGATGTAGGTCTCGCCGTCGGATCCGGGTTTGCCGAGCGAGTCGCCGTACAGGGCCTCGTCGCCGATGATCGGCCTGACCCCGGCGAGGGAGGCGACCTTCTCGACGGACTCGGGGTTGTTGGAGTTCTCCGCGAAGATCGCCACGGCGCCGGAGGCTTTGACGGCGTCGGCGGTGGCCTGGATCTTCTGGGCGGTGGCGTCCTGCTGGGCGTTGAAGTCGGACAGGGCGGCGCCCTCGAAGCGCACGTCGTACGCGGCGGAGAAGTAGCCGAAGGCGTCGTGGCTGGTGAACAGGACGCGCCGGGACTGGGGCACGGAGGCCAGGGAGTCGCGGGCCCACTGGTCGAGGTCGTTGAGCCGGGCCGTGTAGGCGTCGACGTGGCTCTTGATGGTCTGCGCGCCGGAGGGCGCGGACCTCTCCAGGGCGGCGCCGATATTGGTCACCTGGACGATCGCGTTCTTCGGCGAGGTCCACACGTGGGGGTCGAAGCGGAATTCGGGTGTGCTCTGCCCGTCCTCGGGCGGGAAGGGCCAGGGGGCGACGTCGACCCTGGCGGTGCCGCGGTCCACGGTGTAGGGCAGGTCCTTCTCCTTGGCCTGCTGGGCGGCCAGGTCGTCGATGTCGGCGGCGCCCAGGACCCCGGAGGTGACGACCATGGTGCCCTTGAAGCCGGTGGAGGTCACGGCGTCGTCGAGGAAGTGCTCCAGGTCGACTCCGGAGACGAGGAAGAGGTCCGCCTCGGACAGCGCCCGGGACTGGGCGGCGGTCATCTCGTGCTCGTGGGCGGAGGCGTTGGGGGCCAGCAGACAGGTCAGGCTCAGGTGCACGGGGGCGGTGGCGGCGTCGGCGCCGAGCTCGGCGGTCCTGCCGTCCGCGCCCGTGCGGGTGAAGGCGAGGTCCGCCCCGCCGGAGGCGAGCTGGGTGACGTAGTCGCAGATCTGGGTGGTCGAGGCGACCGCCTTGATCCGGGTGGCGTTGGGGTTCTGGGCCCCGGTGCCGGGGGAGCAGGCGGCCAGGGCGGGGACGGCCAGGGCGAGCGCGGCCAGGGCGAGCGCCGCGCGCCGGGAGCCGTTGACGACTGTTCTCATGGACCCGGAGAATATTTCGGCTGTCCGAAACTTTCAAGTCGTCGCGGCCGCTCCCCGCCGCCGTATCGGGGCGACTCAGCCGTCCAGGCCCTGGAGGATGGCGGCGGTGGCGGACGCGCCCAGGCGGCTGGCCCCGGCGGCCACCATGGCCAGCGCGTCGGCCGCGGTGCGGATCCCGCCGGAGGCCTTGACCCCCAGGCGGTCCCCCACGGTGGCGCGCATGAGCTCGACGGCGTGGGCACTGGCCCCGCCCGCCGGGTGGAAGCCGGTGGAGGTCTTGACGAAGTCGGCCCCGGCGCGCTCGGCGGCCCGGCAGCAGGCGACGATCTCCTCGTCGCTCAGGGCGGCGGACTCGATGATGACCTTCAGGACCCCCTCCCCCACCGCCCTCTCCACGGCGCGGATGTCCGCCTCGACGGCGTCGAAGTCGTGCTCCTTGACCAGCTTGAGGTCGACGACCATGTCGATCTCGTCCGCCCCCCGGGCCACGGCCCCGGCCGCCTCGGCCGCCTTGACGGCGCTGGTGTGGGCGCCCGAGGGGAAGCCGCAGACCGTCGTCACGGCGAGCCCGTCGGGGACGCGGATCGGCAGCTGGTTGGGGGACACGCACACCGAGAAGACGCCGAGCCCGGCGCCCTGGGCGACCAGGGCGGCGACCTGCGCGCCGGTGGCCTCGGGCCTGAGGAGGGTGTGGTCGATCATGCGGGCGATGTCGCGGCGAGTGGTCACCGGTTTCCTTCCGACTGGGCCGCCCCGCGCGGACGGGGCGGGCGGGGCGCGATGAGGGCCAGGACGCGCGGCCAGTGGCCGAGCTCGCGGGGGCCGGGGCCGTGGCGCCCGCGCGGGGCGAGCAGGTCGATGACGCCGACGGCGCCCGAGGACGGGTCGTAGACGCGGGCGCAGCCGGCCGCCGGGGCCGGGAGGCCGGCGAGGCCGGCGGGCACGGCCAGGACGTAGTGGCGCGGCAGCGCCGGACCGGCGGCCAGGGCCCGGTGCAGCGCCCCCGCCAGGATCCCGTCGTCGGGCCGGGGGCGGGCGAGCGGTCCGCCGGTCAGGAGGATCACCGGGTCCCCGTCCGCCAGGTGCGCCCGCAGGGCCTCGACGTCCCCGGGCCAGTCGGGGCCGGCGTCGTCCACCCGGCGCACCGCGTAGCGCGGCCCGCGTCCCGCCGGGGCGCTCATGGCCTCGGCCACGGCCCACGGCGTCGACCCGAGCCGCCGCGTCCACGGCAGGGGTCCCAGCGGCCCTCCCGCGCGCCGGTTCATGCGCGCCTGGAGGCGGCGGCCCTCGGCGCGCAGGGCCCGGTCCAGGGCGCGCACGGGCCGCGGATCTCTCGCGCGCGCGGCGAGGTCGGGCGCGCGGGCGTCCCCCAGCAGGAGGCGGGCGGCCAGGACGGCGGTGGCCCCGCAGGTGGTGGCGTCGCCCTGGACCAGGGTGAGGGCGTCGCCGGGGCGCGCGAAGGCGCCCACGCGCAGCCGCGCGCCGATCACGCGGGCGCGCACGGCGGGGCCGGCGGGGCCGCCGCCCTCGGGACCGGTGCGGCTCATGCGCCCGCGCCTTCCGGCACGAGGCGCTCCAGGACGACGCCGGCCGCCGCGCGCCGCCGGGCGCGCGCGGCGTCGGGCGAGTCGGGCCCGGCCACGACGACGGCGCCGGCCAGGGCCCGCCGCGCCCGTTCGAAGCGCCCGGGGTCGGCGGTGTGGAGGGTGAGCAGCGGCTGCCCGGCGCGCACGGCGTCGCCCGGCTTGGCGTGCATCTCCACCCCGGCCACGGCCTGCACCGGATCCCCCCTGCGGGCGCGCCCGGCCCCGAGCCGCCAGGCGGCCACGCCGACGGCCAGGGCGTCGAGGCCGGTGAGCACGCCGTCGGCCGGGGCGACGAGGGTCTCGGTCTCGGGGGCCGCGGGCAGCGGGGCGTCGGGGTCGCCGCCCTGGCCGCGGATCATCTCGCGCCACACGTCCATGGCCCGCCCGTCGGCCAGGGCGGCGCGCAGCTCGTCGGGGTCGACGGGCCGGCCCGCGGCGTCGAGCATCTCGGCGGCCAGGGCGAGAGTGAGCCCGACGACGTCGGCGGGGCCGCCGCCGGCCAGGACCTCCACGGCCTCGCGGACCTCCAGGGCGTTGCCGGCGGTGAGCCCCAGCGGGGCGGACATGTCGGTGAGCAGGGCGCGGGTGCTCACGCCGGCGCCGGCGCCCAGCGCCACCATGGTGCGGGCGAGCTCGCGCGCGGAGTCCGGGTCCTTCATGAAGGCGCCGGAGCCGACCTTGACGTCGAGCACCAGGGCGCCGGTCCCCTCGGCGATCTTCTTGCTCATGATGGAGGAGGCGATCAGGGGGATGCACGGGACGGTGCCGGTGGTGTCGCGCAGGGCGTAGAGCCTGCGGTCGGCCGGGGCCAGGCCCGGCCCGGCGGCGCAGATGACGGCGCCGGGGCCGTGCGGGCCGAGCAGGGACATGATCCGCCCGCCCGTCAGGTCCGCCCGCCAGCCGGGAATGGACTCGAGCTTGTCGAGGGTGCCGCCGGTGTGCCCGAGCCCGCGCCCGGACAGCTGGGGGACGCCCACCCCGAAGGCGGCCACGAGGGGCGCCAGCGGCAGGGTGATCTTGTCGCCGACGCCGCCGGTGGAGTGCTTGTCCGCCGTCGGGCGCCCCAGGCCGGAGAAGTCCATGCGCTCGCCCGAGCGGATCATGGCGTCGGTCCAGCGGGCGATCTCGGCGCGGTCCATGCCGCCCATGCAGATGGCCATGGCCAGGGCGCTCATCTGCTCCTCGGCGACGGCGCCGCGGGTGTAGGCGTCCACGACCCAGTCGATCTGCGCGTCCGACAGGCGCCGGCGCTCGCGCTTGGCGGCGATGACGTCGACGGCGTCGAAGGGCTCGACGGCGCCGGCGCCCGTCCCGGCGGGCTCCGCCCCGGCCGTCCCGCCGGGCCCGTCCGCCGGCTCCGCCCGCCCGCCGGCACCGGCGTCGGCCCCGGGGGCCTCCAGGTCGGCCCGGGTGAACCGGCCCGGCAGGACCTCGTCGATGGTCATGAGCCCGTCGGGCATGGCCAGGAGCATGCGCGGGTGGGCGTGCTCGCCGAGCACCTGGCGGCAGCGCCCGCAGGGGGCGCAGGGCTCGCCGCGCCCGTCGACGCAGGCGAAGGCGATCAGCCGTCCTCCCCCGGTGCGCACCAGCTCGGACACGAGCCCGCACTCGGCGCACAGGGTCACCCCGTAGCCGGCGTTCTCCACATTGCAGCCCGACACCAGGCGCCCGTCGTCGACCAGCCCGGCCGCGCCGACGCGGAAGCGCGAGTAGGGCGCGTAGGCGCGCCCCATGGCCTCCACGGCCAGCGAGCGCAGTCGCGCCCAGGCGGCCCCGTCGACGTCGGAGGGGGTCAGGGCCCCCGTCGGGGCCGTCGCCGGGACCGTCATGGCTCATCCGCCTTTCGCGCGCGGTCGTGGGGGACCGACGATACACCGCGCGGGCCGGGCGCGGGGCCCGCTCACGGGTAGGGCACGCCCTCCGCGGCGGGCGGTCGGACCCTGCCGACGAACCCGGCCACCGCCAGGATCGTCACCACGTAGGGGATCATGAGGATGAAGTTGGTCGGAATGGGCGAGCCGATGACGGACAGGGTCTGGCCCACCGAGGTGGCGAAGCCGAAGAGCAGGGCCGCCCAGAGGGTGCCCAGCGGGTTCCAGGCCCCCAGGATCATGGCCGCCAGCGCGATGTAGCCGTTGCCGGCGGAGATGCCCTTGGTGAAGGACAGGCCCGAGCCCACGGTGAAGAAGGCGCCGCCCAGGCCCGCCAGCGCACCGCCGAGCACGAGGTTGTTGACGCGGGTGCGCATGACCGCGATGCCCACGGTGTCCGCGGCCCGGGGGTGCTCGCCGACGGCGCGCATGCGCAGGCCCCAGCGGGAGCGGAAGAGCATGAGGGACAGGATCCCCACCGCCGCGTACATGGCGTAGACGAGGATGGTCTGGTTGAACAGGACGGGGCCGAGGACGGGCACGTGCGACAGTCCGGGGACCGGCAGGCGGGGCAGGCGCATGGCCCGGTTCAGGGACCCGGAGTCGGACAGGACCGTGGAGAACAGGAAGCCGGTCAGGCCCGAGACGAGCACATTGAGCACCACGCCCACGACGATCTGGTTGACCCGGTACTTCAGCCCGAACAGGGCCAGCAGGAGGGCGACGAGGATCCCGGCCGGGGGCGCGGCCAGCAGGCCGGCCCAGGGGCTGCCCGAGGCCGAGGCCACCACCGCGGCCAGGAAGGCGCCCCCCAGGAGCTGGCCCTCGATGGCGATATTGATGGTGCCGCTGCGCTCCCCCACGACCCCGGCCAGGCCGCCGAAGACCAGCGGCACGGACAGGGCCAGGGTGGAGGACAGGATCGTCACCAGCGGGACGACCGAGCTGCGCCCGGCGCCCGCCCAGGTGAGGAAGGAGACGACGAAGCTCAGGCCGAGCAGCAGGGTCATCCACACGGGCGCGGCGGCCCGGCGCAGCGCCCGGGCGCACAGGGCCGCCGTGATCGCCCCGGCCGCGACGACCATGACGACGACGACCCGGCGGGCGGGCAGGTCGAGGACGGGGATCTGGATGAGGTCGGCGCCGGTGCTCAGCTGGAAGCGGGTGGCGCCGCGGCCGAAGACGGCCATGAGGATCTCCAGGGCCACGACGACGGCGCCGATGACGGGCGCCTTGAGGTCCAGGGGCTCGTCGACGTCGACGTCGTCGACGCTCTTGCGCAGGACGGGGCTGGCGGCGGCGGTCATGGCTCAGGCCTCCCGGGCGGGCGCGGCGGGCGTATCGGTCGCGGCGGGGCGGCGGGCGCGGCGCCTCCGCGACCCCGGCGCCGGCAGGCGGTAGATGGCGCGCACGAGCGGGGGCGCCGCGATGAACAGGACGATGGTCGACTGCAGGACGAGCACGATGTCGACATTGGTGCCGGTGGTCGTCTGCATGGCGGTGCCCCCGGCGGTCAGGGCGCCGAAGAGCAGCCCGGCCAGGACCGTGCCCAGCGGCCGGGACCGGCCGAGCAGGGCCACCGTCATGGCGTCGAAGCCGACGGACCCGGCGATGGAGGTGGTCAGGTTGTGCTGCGTGCCGAGCACGGGGCCGGTGGCGGCCAGGCCGCACAGCGCCCCGGAGACGACCATGACCAGGGCGGTGACGCGCGGGACGCCGATCCCGGCGGTGCGGGCGGCCTGCGGGTTGGAGCCGGTGGCCCGGAACTGGAAGCCGAACTCGCTGCGCTCCATGAGCCACCACACGAGCAGGGCCGCGACGAGGGCGACGACGAAGCCCAGGTGGAGGCGGAAGGAGTCGCCCAGCAGGAGCGGGTACTGGGCGCCGTCCTTGACCGTCAGGGACTTGGGGTTGGTGTTGTCGCCTTTGAAGGCGCGGGTGGTCAGGGCGTGGATGAGGAGGTAGCCGGCGATGGAGTTGAGCATGATGGTCGTGATGACCTCGCTGGCGCCCGTCGTCGCCTTGAGGACGCCGGCGATTCCGGCCCACAGGGCCCCGCCGGCGGCGGCCGCGGCCATGGCGGCCGCGATGTGCGCCCCCGCCGGCAGGCTCCAGGCGAAGCCGACGTAGCCGCCGGCCATGGCCCCCACGATGATCTGCCCCTGCCCGCCCACGTTGAACAGCCCGGCGCGGAAGGCCACCGCCATGCCCAGGCCCGCCAGGATGAGGGGGGCGGAGACGGTGAGGGTCTCGGTGGCGGGCCGCCACATGCGGGCCGTCGTCGCGGCCTGCCAGTCGAAGACGCCGCCGCGCACGAGGGCGGAGTAGGCCCTGGTCAGCAGGGAGCCGGCGGCGCCGAAGAAGTCGGAGGGCCGGGCCAGGAAGTAGCCGGCGGTGGCGCGCACCCGGGAGTCGGCCACGAGGATGAGGACGCTGCCCACGACCGCGGCGGAGAAGACGGCCAGGGCGCCCATGAGGGCGTTGGACTCGGCGATCCGACGCAGAACGTCGGGCCCGTCGGGGCCCGCGGGCTCGTCCGTCTCGGCGTCGGACTGGGCGGACTCGCTCATCGGCTCTCCTCGGTGCTGGTGGCGCTGGTGCTGGGGGCGTCGGCGTCGTCGCGGCGGGCCAGGGCCTCGTCCCCGGGGATTCCGGCCATCATGAGCCCCAGGACGTCGCGGGGCGTGTCCGGGCCGACGACGCCGACGATCCTGCCGCGGTACATGACCGCGATGCGGTCGGACAGCGAGTAGATCTCGTCGAGCTCGCTGGAGATGATGAGGACGGCGGTGCCGTTGTCGTCGCGCTCGGCCACGATGCGCCCGTGGACGAACTCGATGGATCCCACGTCCAGGCCGCGGGTGGGCTGGCAGGCGACGAGGACCCTCAGGTCCCGGGACAGCTCGCGGGCGAGGATCGCCTTCTGCTGGTTGCCGCCCGACAGGGTCGAGATGGGGTCGGCGACGTCGGTGACGCGCACGTCGAACTCCTCGCGCAGCCTCTGGGCGTTGGCGCGGATCCTGGCGGGGCTCAGGGCCGGCCCGGTCCCGAAGGCCGGGTCGTCGTAGCGGTCGAGGATCATGTTCTCGGCCACGGAGAAGTCGGCGATCATGCCGCTGGTGGAGCGGTCCTCCGGCACGAAGCCCAGGCCCGCCCCCAGGCGCCGGTGCACGCCGAGGCGGGTGACGTCGCGCTCGCCGAAGCGGATGGATCCGGCCGTCGGCCGGGTCAGGCCCAGGACCACCTCCCCCAGCTCGGTCTGGCCGTTGCCCTGGACCCCGGCCACGCCGAGGATCTCGCCGGAGGCCACCTCGAGGCTGATGTCGTCGAGCAGGACGGCGCCGTCGGCCACCAGGCTCACGCCCTCCAGGACCAGGCCGGCGCCGGAGGGGCGGGCCGGGGCCTTGTCGACGCTCAGGGAGACGTCGTGGCCCACCATGAGTCCCGCGAGCTCGCCCGCCGGGGCGGAGGGATCGGCGGTGCCCACGACGGCGCCGCGGCGGATGACGGTGATCGTGTCCGCCACCTCGCGGACCTCGCGCAGCTTGTGGGTGATGAAGACGATGGAGGTGCCCGCGGCCCTGAGGTCGCGCATGATCCCCATGAGCTCGTCGGTCTCCTGGGGGGTGAGCACGGCGGTGGGCTCGTCGAGGATGAGCACCCGGGCCTCGCGGGCCAGGGCCTTGATGATCTCCACGCGCTGCTGGACGCCGACGGGCAGGTCCTCGATGCGGGCGGCCGGGTCGACGTCGAAGCCGAAGCGCTCGGAGATCTCGCGGACCCTGGCGGCCGCGGCCGCGGCGTCGATGATCCCCATCGGCCCGACCGGCTCGTAGCCCAGGGCCACGGACTCGGCGACGGTGAAGACCGGCACCAGCATGAAGTGCTGGTGGACCATGCCGATCCCGGCGGCCACGGCGTCGCCCGGCCCGGAGAAGGTCACGGGCTCGCCGTCGATGAGGATCTCGCCCTCGTCCGCCCGGTACAGGCCGTACAGGATGTTCATGAGGGTGGACTTGCCGGCGCCGTTCTCGCCCAGCAGGGCGTGGATCTGACCGGGCTCGACGGTGAGGTCGATGTGGTCGTTGGCCACGAGCGGCCCGAAGGTCTTCGTGATCCCGCGTAGCTCGAGCTGCACGTGTGCTCGCTTCCGTCGGTGGTGGGCGGGGCTGGTGGGAAACGGTGGAGATTCCCGCCCGGCGGCCGGCGCGACCGGCCGCCGGGGACGGGCCTCAGGAGGGGTCGTAGGCGGTGGACACGTCCAGCGTCCCGTCGACGATCTGCTTCTTGAGCTCGTCGATCTTGGTCTTGAGCTCGGGCGAGACCTTGGAGTCCCAGTCGTGGTAGGGGGCGAGGGCCACGCCCTGGTTCCCCAGGGTGCCGACGTAGGGGGTGGCGGAGAAGGCGCCCCGCTGGGCCTCATCGACGGTGTCGTAGACGGCGGTGCCGATCTCCTTGATGACGGAGGTGAGCATGTAGGGGGCGCCGCCGTCCTTGCCGGTGGTCAGGTAGCCGTCGGCGTCGACCCAGACGATGGCGTTGGAGTCGCCCCCGGCGGCCTTGACGGCGGCCAGGGTGCCCTGGCCGACCGGGCCGGCCACGGGCATGATGATGTCGGCGCCCTGGGACAGGAACTGCTCGGTGAGCTGCTGGCCCTTGGCGGTGTTGGAGAAGTCGCCCACGAAGGAGCCGCCCGAGGGGTTGGCCGGATCCCAGCCCAGGACCTGGACGGAGGCGCCGTTGTCCGCGTTGTACTTCTCCACGCCCTTGGCGAAGCCCTCCATGAAGATCTGGACGGTGGGGATGGCCTGGCCGCCGTAGGTGGCGACCTTGCCGGTCTTGGTGGTGCCGGCGGCGGCGTAGCCGGCCAGGTAGGCGGCCTCGGCGGTGTTGAAGATGAGGGGCTTGGCGTTGGGCAGGCCGGCCTCGGTGAACTGGGCGTCGATGAGGGCGAACCGGACGTCGGGGTTCTGCTTGGCGGCCTTGGTCATGTCGTCGGCCAGGTTGAAGCCGACCCCGATAATGAGGTTGCACTCCTGCTGGATGAGGGAGTCGACGTTCGTCGGGTAGTCGGCGGCGCTCTTGGACTCCACGGCCACGGTCTCAATGCCGAAGTCGGCACCGGCCCGGTCCAGGCCCTCCTTGCCGGACTGGTTGAAGGACTGGTCGTCGAAGCCGCCCTCGTCGGAGACCATGCAGGCCTTGAAGTCCGAGGTGGTGCCCGAGCCCCCGGATGAGGAGGCCGAGCTGGTCGGGGCGGAGCCGCAGGCGGCCAGGCCGAGGCTGAGAACAGTGGCCAGGCCCAGGGCGATGGCGGGGTGGGACTTCTTCATCACTGTGACTCTCCGTGGTGTGAGGAGACGTCGTCCGGACGGGGCGTTCGGACGACCTTCGCACCAGGATAGACGGATCTCCCCCTCCCCCGCGCCGGCATCCGCGGCGCTCACAGCAGCTCGGTTCGGCCCTCGGCCCCCAGGCGGTCGACGACCCCCTTGACGGCCTGCGCGCGCGCCGGCGTCGTGACGAGCAGGGCGTCGGGGGTGTCGACGACGACCAGGCCCGCCGCCCCGAGCAGCACGACCCTGCGGCCTGTGGTCGAGGCCACCAGGGCCCCGGGCGAGTCCACGGCCTCGACGTCGGCGCCCGGCCCGCCGCCCGCGGCGTCGTCGAGGACGGCGACCCCCGCCGCCGCCCCGGCCGTGCGCGCGGGCACGAGCCCGGCCAGGGCGTCGAAGCCGCCGACGTCGTCCCAGCCCATGGACGCGGGCACGGTGGCCACCCCCCCGGCGGCGGCGACCGGCTCGGCGATGGCGTGATCGATGGCGATCGGCTCCAGGCCCGGCCAGGTGGCGGCGAGCACCTCCTCGCGCTCGGGGCCGTCCCAGGCGGCGGCGATGGCCTCCACGCCCGCCGCCAGCGCGGGCCGCCGGGCGGCCAGGTGGTCGAGCAGGACGCCGGCGCGGGCCACGAACATGCCGGCGTTCCAGCGGTAGTCGCCGGCGGCCAGGTAGGCGGCGGCCGTCGCCGCGTCGGGCTTCTCGGTGAAGGCCAGGACGCGCCGCCCGTCGGGGGCGCCGGCGACCCCGGCCGGGCCCCCGCAGTGGATGTAGCCGAAGGCGGTCGACGGGCCGCTCGCCTCAATGCCGATGGTGGCCACCCACCCCGCCTCCGCCAGCGCGGCCGCCTGGCGCACGGCGCCGACGAAGGCGGCCTCGTCGGCGATGGCGTGGTCGGCGGCGAAGGAGCCGACGATCGCCCCGCGGCCGTGACGGGCGGCGATGACGGCGGCGGCCAGGCCGATGGCGGCCATGGAGTCGCGCGGGGCGGGCTCGGCCAGCAGGTTCTCGCGCGGCAGGCCGGGCAGCTGGTCGGCGACGGCGGCCAGGTGGGCGGCCCCGGTGACCACGCTGATCGAGGCGGCCACCGGCTCCAGGCGGGCGACGGTGCCCTGGAGGAGGGAGCGGCCCGCGCCGGTGAGGTCGAGGAGGAACTTGGGGCGCGCGCGCCGGCTCAGCGGCCACAGCCGGGTGCCCGCCCCCCCGGCGGGGATGATGGCGTGGATGGGGCGGTCGTCGCGGCGCTGGCGGTGCTGGTCCTTCACGGGTCCAGGCTAGCGGTAGGCGCACCGGCCCCCGGCCCGCGGCCCGGGGGCGCCGAGAGGCTCGCGTAATTGGGCCGGTGGTCGGCGCCGGCCCCGTCGGGGCGGGCGACGGGCCGGGGCAGCGGCGGGTTGGCGGTCCAGGCGCACGCGTACAGCACGACGCGGCAGGCCAGGTGGAGCCACAGGATGAGCACGATCATGGCGGTGAAGGGGGCGAGCATCGGGTTCCCCCTCGCCGCGGCCCCCACCGCCCCGGTGCCCGTCTGACGCAGGATCCCGAAGCCGAGGGCGCCCAGACCCGCCCCCTGGAGCAGGTCCCCGCGGGGCGCCCTGACCCCGCACACGCGGATGAGCAGGGCCAGGACGCCGGCGTCGATGAGGAAGGAGACGAACAGGGCGATCAGCCTCGCGCCGGGCCCGGTCAGCCAGTCCGGCAGCGAGCCGGCGCCGGCCAGGGCGGTGGTGGGGATGGAGGCCGCGGCGGTGACCAGGACGGAGACCATGATGACGGCGAAGCCCAGGAGGTTGCGCGCCTGGGCCCGGAGCGGGCCGCCCGGATGCGCCGTCGCCAGGCCGAACATGGCCCGGATGCCGCTGGCGAGGGCGCCCATGAGGCTCAGGGCGGAGTACAGCAGGGCGCCGGCGGCCAGGACGGAGCCCGGATTGACCGCCGAATCCAGGGTGAGCTGGTCGATGCTCACCAGTCCCGTGCCGGTGCCGTCGTCGATCATGCCCGGCAGCATCGAGTCGACCGCATCCAGGGTGGCCCGCCTCATGGCGGGGCGGCGGCCGATGGCGACCATGAGCAGGCTCACCCCGATGGTCAGGGCGGCGAAGACGGAGAACAGGCCGGTGTAGGCGATGCCCCCGGCCAGGAGCGGGCCGCGGCCGTCGGAGTAGCGGGCCAGGGCGCGGCCCGCGCGGGTGCGCCGGCAGCGCCCCAGGAGGGCTTTGACGCGTTCGGCGAGCGCAGCGAAGCGGGTCATGGCGTCCTCACAGGGCGGCGGGGGCGGCGGGCCCGCGCAGCGGCGGGGCGTCGAGCCGGGCCCAGGTGGCGTCGGGGGCCAGGCGGTGCAGGTGGATGCGGTCGACGACGAAGCGGGCCTCAATGCCGGCGGCCTCGGCGCGCGCGGCCTCCAGGGCCTCGTCCCCCACGTCGTGGGCGAGGGTGACGTGGGGGTGGAAGGGGAAGCGCACCGGGACGGCCAGGGGGCCGCCGGCGGCGCGCAGCGCCCCCTCCAGGCCCGCGCAGTCCCGCGCCCCCCGGGTCAGGGCCAGGTAAGCGACGGCGCTGACGGGCCGGAAGGTCTCGGCCCCGCGCAGCTCGACGACGAAGGGGGCGGCCCGCTCCGCAATGGCGCGCACGTGGGCGATCACCGCGCCGAGCGCGTCGAGCGCGATGAGCGTGGGGGGCAGGAGGGTGATGTGGGGGGGCACGGCCAGGGCCAGGGGGTCACCGGCGTCGGAGCGCACGAGCCGGATGCGGGCGGCCCAGGGCTCGGGCACGGGCAGGGTCACGCCCAGGACGCACTGAGACGGTCCGGCCGTGGGGACGTCCATGGTTCCTCCGTGATGTGGCGGCGCGAGCGCAGGAGCGGCAGCGGATCCGGGTGCGGGCGCCCGACGGGCGCGGCCCCCATCTGCGCACCCTATCCCGCACCGGGACGGTGGTCCCACCCGACGACCGGCGTGACACGGGGTTGTGACGTGGTGCGCTCGAGGTTGGGGCACAATGGGCCCATGCAGTACTCTGGCTCCGACGACGTCGCCGCTCCCGTCTTCTCCCCCGCCCTCGCACCCGCTCAGGGGGTCGCCGCGGCCGCGGCGCTCTTCCGCGAGGCCTTCGACGCCGAACCCGACGGCGTGTGGTACGCGCCCGGGCGCGTCAATCTCATTGGCGAGCACACCGACTACAACGGCGGGCTGGCCCTGCCGATCGCCCTGCCGCACCGGGCCCATCTGGCGCTGCGCCGCCGGGACGACCGGACCGTGCGCCTGGTCTCCTCGCAGACGCGGGACTCGGTGGACGTCCTCGACCTCGACGTCATCGGCCCCAAGGGCACGCCGGGCGAGGTGCGCCACTGGAACGCCTACGTGGCGGGCGTCGCCTGGGCGCTGGAGCGCGACGGCCTGGGGCCGCTGGCCGGCTTCGACGCGGCCCTGCACTCGTGCGTGCCGCTGGGCGGGGGCCTGTCCTCCTCCGCGGCGCTGGAGGCGGCCACCGCCGTCGCCCTGGACGAGGTCAATGACCTGGGGCTGGCCGGCACGGCCGACGAGCCCGACGACGAGGGCCGGGCCCGCCTGGCCGCCGCCTGCGTGAGGGCGGAGAACGAGATGGCGGGAGCCCCCACGGGCGGCCTGGACCAGGCGGCGTCCCTGCGCGCCGCCGCGGGCCGCGCCCTGGAGCTGGACTGCCGCACCGGGCGGGCCCGCCGGGTGCCCTTCGACCTGGCGGAGGCGGGCCTGGCCCTGCTGGTCATCGACACCCGGGCCAGGCACTCCCTGGTCGACGGCCAGTACGGGGCCCGACGGGCGGCCTGCGAGAAGGCGGCCCGCATCCTGGGCGTCGAGCTGCTGGCGGACCTGGAGGCGGCCGACCTGGAGGAGCGTCTGGCCGACCTGGCCGCCTGCGGCGAGCCCGACGCCGCCGAGCTGGTCAAGCGCACCCGCCACGTGGTCACGGAGATCGAGCGCACGCGCGACCTGGTCGCGCTGCTGCGCGACGGCCGCCCGCTGGCCGGGGACAAGCTCGCCCGCGCGGGCGAGCTCATGGACGCCTCCCACGAGTCCCTGCGCGCGGACTACGAGTGCACGTGCCCCGAGCTGGATGCGGCCGTGGAGGCGGCGCGGGCGGCGGGGGCCCACGGGGCCCGCATGACGGGCGGCGGCTTCGGCGGCTCCGCGATCGCCCTGGTGGACGCCGACGCCGTCGACGCCGTCGCCCGCGCCGTCGTGGCGGCCTACGCCCGGGAGGGCTTCACCCCGCCGGCCTTCCTCGACGCCGTGCCCTCGGCCCCCGCCGGCCGCCTGGCCTGAGGCGGCCGGCCCCTCCTCATCCTCCGGGAGGATTCGCGGGCCTTCTCCAGGAGGATCCGCCGGCGCGGCGGGAGCCCTTAGCCTGGCCCCGTCACATCCCTCGCCCCCCTTCGCCGTGGAGGACTCCGTGAAGCGCTACATCATGCCCGCCCTCAAGGTCCTCATCGCCGTCGTCGTCGCCGTCGCCCTGGCCAAGATCGCCTTCTTCCCCGACCAGGGCGACTCCGCCACCGCAGACATCACCCCGGGCTACCAGCTGAGCACGAAGACGACGACGGTCGCGGTCGGCGACATCTCCAGCACGGTGGAGGTCAAGGGGAAGATCGTGCAGGACAAGGCCGTCGAGGCGAAGGCGACGCTCACCGGCGTCGTCGACTCCTTCGGGGTCGAGAAGGGCGGGCACATCACGCAGGGGGCGCCCCTGGTCTACCTCAAGAAGGTCGAGCCGCAGCAGCCGAAGGTCACCACCGACGAGGAGGGGAACACCACCCAGACGGAGGTTCCCGACAAGGTCACCTGGGACACCGTCTACGCCCCGACGACCGGCACCGTCTCCTTCAACGTCATCGCGAACCAGGACACCACCGTCGGCATGGTGATCGCCACCGTCACGCCCGACACCTACTCGGCGACCGGCACCATCAGCGCCTCCCAGCAGTACCGGCTCACCAGCGCCCCGACGTCGGCGACCCTGAGCGTCGAGGGCGGCCCCGCCCCCTTCTCCTGCTCCGACCTGACCATCGGCACGAAGCCCACCACGTCGACGACCACCGGCCAGGACGGCAGCACGACGACGACCACGGGGGACGGCACGAGCGTGGAGGTCCGCTGCCCGGTGCCGTCCGAGCAGAAGGTCTTCGCGGGGCTGTCGGTGACCATCGGCATCGACGCGGGCAGCGCCACCGGGGCGCTGCTCGTGCCCGTCACCGCCGTCGAGGGCTCGGTGTCCACCGGCATCGTCTGGGTGGTCCCCGACCCGGCCGATCCCGCGACCACCGAGCAGCGCCAGGTCTCCCTGGGCATCAACGACGGCACGAACATCCAGGTCACCGACGGGCTGACCGAGGGCGAGACGATCCTGCTCTTCGTGCCCGGCAAGGACATCGTGCGCAACGGCACGCCCAGCAGCTGCGAGCCCGACAACTCGGTGTGCTACGACGAGAACGGCAAGGAGATCCGGTGACACCGGCCCCCCTGCTGCGCCTGCGGGGCATCACCCGGACCTTCTCGGTGCCCGGCGCCCCGCCGCTGAGGATCCTCACCGGCGTCGATCTCGACGTGCGCCCCGGCGAGCACGTGGCCGTCGTCGGCCGGTCCGGCACGGGCAAGTCGACGCTGCTCAACATCCTCGGCCTCATCGACGTGCCCACCTCCGGCGGGTACCAGCTGAACGGGGTGGACGTCGCGGGCCTGGGCGAGAGCCGCCGCGCCCACCTGCGCGGGCAGACCTTCGGATTCGTGTTCCAGTCCTTCAACCTCATCGCCGGGCTGACGACGACGGAGAACGTCGCGGCGCCGCTCCTGTACGACCACGGCGCCGCCTTCTGGCGGCGCGGCTCCCGCGCCCGGGAGCTGCTGGAGGCGGTGGGGCTGAAGGACAAGGCCGGGATGTCCATAGGCCGGCTGTCGGGCGGGGAGCAGCAGCGCGTCGCCATCGCCCGGGCGCTGGCCCGCGGGCCCGGGGTGATCCTGGCCGACGAGCCCACCGGCGCCCTCGACGTCGACACGGGCGCCGTCGTCATGGACCTGCTCGAGAGGCAGTGCCATGAGACCGGCGCGGCGCTCATCATCATCACCCACGACCTGGCCGTGGCCGGCCGGGCCCACACCCAGTACCGCCTGGAGAACGGCGTGCTCACGCCGATCACGGTCACCCGCCGCCGAGTGGGCTCGCTGGAGGAGTTCGGCGAGGTCCAGACGGCGCCCGCCGCCGCATCGATATCGGGAGGTCCACGATGAGACTCTTCACGGGACTGGGGGGCGTGTTCACGGGCCTGACCGGCGCCGTTATCGAGGCGTGGGCGCAGCTGCGGATCGGCAAGCTGCGGGTGCTGCTGTCCCTGGTGGGGGTGGCGGCCGCGGTCGCGGCCATGTCCTTCGTCATCGCCGTCGGCCAGGTGTCGGTCTCCGCGGTCAACGCCGTCATGGAGCAGTACAGCGGACGCCCCGGCACCTTGACGATCAGCGTCTCCCCCACCTGGCGGGGCGTGAGCCGTCCGGCCGACGACGACTCCGGGGACGACGCCGGCTCCGGGGACGCCGGCTCCGGCGGCCAGGCGGGGGCGGGCTCCGGGGGCTCGGCCGCGGAGGGCCAGGCCGGATCCGGCGGAGCCGGAGTGGCCGGGGCCGCCGGTGCGGCCGGGACCGGCGGGGCCGGGGCGTCGTCGCCGGACACCTCCATCCGCATCTCTCAGGCGATGAGCTCCTTCGTGGACCGTTATGAGATCAACTCCTGGGCGACGACCTACGACACCTCCATCCGCTTCGCCTTCCCCGACGGCCCCCGCCAGGTGCGCACCCAGGCCGTCAGCACGGGCTACGGCCTGATCCACCACACGCAGGTGACCCAGGGGCGCTGGCTGCGCTCGGACGACGCCGATGACATGTCCCCGTCGCTGGTCGTCTCCCAGGGGTTCCTCGACGCCCTGGGGGTGGGCTCCCTCTCCGGCCCGCTCACGGTCGCCTCCTACGAACCGACGCGCACCACCTACACGATCGTGGGGGTGCTCAAGCCCGAGGACCTGTCCTACTGCACGACGACCGACGCCGAGGGCAATACGGTGCCCTGCCCGCAGACGCTGTCCGCGTTCGTCCTGAACTCCTCCTACGAGCAGCAGTTGCCCTCCCATGCCGCGCGCCCCGCCCCGTCCCTGGAGATCTGGACCGGGGCGGCGGGGGTCAGTGAGATCAAGCAGCGGGCCAAGGACAATCTTGACGCCCAGTTCGGGCAGGGCTCGACCCAGGTCACCGACAATCTGCAGTCCGCCAATGCGAACCTGAGCACGGGGGCCTTCACCTCCGTGGTCTCCGGCGCGGGCGTCTTCGTCATGGTGCTGGGGGCGCTGGGGCTGGTCAATATCTCCCTGGTGACGGTGCGCCAGCGCATCCACGAGATCGGGGTGCGCCGCTCCTTCGGCGCGACGAGCCGCCGGATCTTCTTCTCGATCATGCTGGAGTCGGTGGTGGCGACGGTCGTGGCCGGCATCGTCGGCGTCGGCATCGCGGTGGTGGCCCTGCGGGTGGTGCCACTGAGCGCCATTCTGGATATCCCGGTGCCGGACAACCCGCCCTTCCCCATGTCCGCCGCGCTCATCGGACTGGTGGCGGCATCCGGGGTCGGAGCCCTGGCGGGGATCATCCCCGCGTTCGTGGCGGTGCGGATCCGCCCGATCGACGCGATCCGCTTCTAGCCGGATGACGCTGCCACTCGTCTGGGCGTGTCGGAGCGGTTCCCGGACCGGGGCCGGGAAGACCCGCGGTGGCCGAGTCGCGTCCAGCACGTCCGGCAGTGGAGAGGCGCCGCCCCGAACGACGGCGACGCTACGGCGACCCGGCGGAGCGGGCCCTGGGTCGGCAGTGAAGGCGGCGGGGGTCTGATAGACTACGGGTTCGTTGGGATACCAACGATCCGCAAGCGTAAACCCCGCGCGAGCGGGGATGATCCCCGAGAGGAACCGAACAATGAACCCCCGCCCCGGTAAACCCCGCGCGAGCGGGGATGATCCGATAACGCTGTTATGTGCATGCGTGAGTAGCAAGTAAACCCCGCGCGAGCGGGGATGATCCCGCTGTTATGTGCATGCGTGAGTAGCAAACCCGGTAAACCCCGCGCGAGCGGGGATGATCCGTTTCGGCTGGCCGAAACATACTGTGTGTGACGGTAAACCCCGCGCGAGCGGGGATGATCCTCGTCTGTACGAGGACGCCCACGCGGTCCTCACGTAAACCCCGCGCGAGCGGGGATGATCCCCCGCGCGAGGGTGGGTTGGGAGTATGGAAATTGTAAACCCCGCGCGAGCGGGGATGATCCGTCAAAAATAGATAACGTAACCTACGCCACATTGTAAACCCCGCGCGAGCGGGGATGATCCCGCTTGTCTAGTGAGTACCAATCCGAAGCCGACGTAAACCCCGCGCGAGCGGGGATGATCCGACAGACCTCGGAGGGTTGACAGGGTTGCGGAGGTAAACCCCGCGCGAGCGGGGATGATCCTTAACCCCCACTATCAGCCCGGCCCCGCCGTCCGTAAACCCCGCGCGAGCGGGGATGATCCCGTCACCCGTGAGGCCCTCCGCGAGGCCCTCCGGTAAACCCCGCGCGAGCGGGGATGATCCGAGCACAGTGAGTGTAGCAGGATGTAGCGTTTCGTAAACCCCGCGCGAGCGGGGATGATCCGATGGAGATCTCCTCCGTCCGCGTGTCATAGGGGTAAACCCCGCGCGAGCGGGGATGATCCTCAA
>NZ_KE386865.1:0-1329 GCF_000429225.1 Actinomyces dentalis DSM 19115 | reverse complement strand
CGGGTAAACCCCGCGCGAGCGGGGATGATCCGAATCGGGCGATGGCGTCCCGGTCCCCGATCGGGTAAACCCCGCGCGAGCGGGGATGATCCCCTCACGCCCCACGCGCTGAGCGTCAAGGCGCTGTAAACCCCGCGCGAGCGGGGATGATCCCCCGAACCCCGCCGACCGGCCCACCTACTCCGAGTAAACCCCGCGCGAGCGGGGATGATCCCGCGGAGCGCCCCGACGACGCGGACTACGCCGCGTAAACCCCGCGCGAGCGGGGATGATCCGAGTCGGCGCTCCAACGACCCCCTGAAGGCCAGGTAAACCCCGCGCGAGCGGGGATGATCCGGCGAAATCGGATGCTCTCACAGACGGGGCGTGGTAAACCCCGCGCGAGCGGGGATGATCCTAGATGATAGACGATGACTATATTTGGTAAATGGTAAACCCCGCGCGAGCGGGGATGATCCCCTCACGCTGCCCCAAGTGGTCTCCCTGGTCTCGTAAACCCCGCGCGAGCGGGGATGATCCGGTGCCGATAAGTACCGTTATGACAATTTACTTGTAAACCCCGCGCGAGCGGGGATGATCCCCCGGGTGCTCCCCTCATCATCGACCCGTACGGGTAAACCCCGCGCGAGCGGGGATGATCCGAGACGCAGAACACAGATTTAAGGCTTGAGATTGTAAACCCCGCGCGAGCGGGGATGATCCGGCCCTGGGGTGCAGCATCACCCTCCAGGAGCAGTAAACCCCGCGCGAGCGGGGATGATCCACATACGGTCGAATGCATAAAATGACAATAGATGTAAACCCCGCGCGAGCGGGGATGATCCCACAGCACCAACCGAGAGGAACCGAGAGGAACCGTAAACCCCGCGCGAGCGGGGATGATCCATATTGTGAATTGTGGCCCAGGACACACCCAAAGTAAACCCCGCGCGAGCGGGGATGATCCCAACGTTATGTTCAATACTTCCCCCACGTGATCGTAAACCCCGCGCGAGCGGGGATGATCCCCGACTCTATGAGGACGCCTACGCGGTCCTCACGTAAACCCCGCGCGAGCGGGGATGATCCTGCAATAGACGGTTAAAAATTGCCGCGGGCGGCGTAAACCCCGCGCGAGCGGGGATGATCCCTAAATATCCGCGGCAATGCAATAGACGGTTAAGTAAACCCCGCGCGAGCGGGGATGATCCCGCGCGAGCACTGACCAACCGTCCGCCCCGCGGGTAAACCCCGCGCGAGCGGGGATGATCCCGTGACCGAGGGGCGCATGTCACTCGTGCGGTTGTAAACCCCGCGCGAGCGGGGATGATCCCTCGTAGGGGGTGAACG
>NZ_AUBL01000007.1 GCF_000429225.1 Actinomyces dentalis DSM 19115 | reverse complement strand
GAGCCGTCTCCTCAGTGGGCCGCGACCCGTGCTTCCCCGCCGGCACACCCGTCCTCATGGCCGACGGCACCACCAGGCCCATCGAGGACGTGGCCGTCGGCGACCACGTCGCCTGCACCGACCCCGACACCGGCCAACCCACCACCTCCACGGTCACCAGGACCTTCACCCACGAGCACACGCCCACCATCCGGATCCGCACCAGCAACGGCGACCTGGAGACCACTCCAGCCCACCCCCTGTACGTCCACGGCAAGGGCTTCACCCCCGCCGGACACATCCAATCCGGCGACCGCCTGCGCGACAACCACGGGCACCCCGTCACCGTCCACACCGTTACCGCCACCGGTCAGGCGCCCACCGTCCACAATATCGAGGTCAACAACACCCACACCTACCACACCACCACAACCACCGGCACCCACATCCTGGCCCACAACGGATGCACCGTCGAGAACCCAAGGGACCTGGCCACACCCACAGACATCGACCAGGGCACGTGGCGAGGCCTCAACGCGGAACAGCAACTTGACGCGGCACGCAGAGAGCTTTTCAATGCAGCCGCAACCGAGCCGAGGAGGACCTCAACCATGGTCGCCACTTACACTGAGACCCACCCACCCGTCCTCGGCAGACCCGGAAATCTTCATAATGGAGAACACTTCTGCGCAGAAACAAGTGGAAGCAATTACCTTACGAAGATTGGAGGCGCAGCCCCCAGCGACGTAAGGTACACGGAAGCAGTAAGGCCTCGGTACGTGCGGAACATTGCGAACGGAAAACCAACAAAGGACCCTTACGTTCGAGTGTGCGTCAATTGTCAAGATTTGTATGACGAAGACATGTTTCCCCCGAAGGTTCCTCGCGACGAAGGCGGAAGATGGAGTATGCAGAATGGGAATTAACTGGCAGAAAGTCCGAACCATGAAGGGTGTCGGCATGGATCCGGCGCCAATCTTCGACATGCTTCGCTCTCCCGACATGCAAACTGGAGAGCAAGCATACTGGCACATCGAAGGGACTGCATTCTACGCTGGAGGACTAGAGGAAGCCGCCGCACCAGTGACAGAAACTCTAGTCGAAGCATTGTGTGCAGGCGATTACACGGAGTCCGGCCTTTCCTGGGCCGCTGAAACCTTGTTTGAAATTGTCCTCGGAGGCCCCTCAACAAATGAAGCAGAGCACGGCAACATGAACATAGGCAATCATTGCCGCTCTATTGTCAGGTCTCGATTGCCAGACTTATACCAACTAGCCCTCAGTCCCCTCGAAGATGATATCCTCTCGAGTTTCATCCGCATTCTCGGCACAGTCGACGACGACGAGAGAAGATGGCGAGCATTTGTCGAGCAGATGACGAGTCGCAGACTAGGCGTATTGAGCGAGGACGAACTTCACGAGTGCCAGCAGGATCGCGCAGAGCGCGGTGGAGCCTTGTACGAGTGGGGGCAGTAGCCGAACCGCCTGCGACCATAGCCTGCAGTTCCCGCGGGGGACTAAGCCGAAACCAGGAGGTGAATGGGGTGAGTGAGATGAGGCTCGACTGGGGCGGTGTGCGCACCTTGGACGGGGTGGGGCTGGATCCCGGGCTTGTGGAGGCGGTGGTCTCAGCGGGCGGCCGGGCCCAGGGCCGCGAGGACCTGATGATCCTGGACGGTATCGTGTACTACAATCGCTGCCTGTCAGAGGCGGCGCTTCTGGTCACGAGCGAGCTGGTGGAGGCAGTGTGCACGGGGCGCTGCACCGTCCCCTGGGGACTGTACTGGTCCACCGACGCCCTGTACGAGATCAGCCTCGGCGAGACAGCCTCGTCCGAGACGGCGCTCGGTAACATGGGCGTGGCGGACAGGTGCCGCAGCATCATCTGCGACAGCCTCCCCCGCCTCTACCAGGCCGCCGGGAGCATCACCGACGACTACACCCTGGCAAGCTTCGTAACCATCACGGGTATGACCGACCCCGACGAGAACCGCTGGAACACCTTCACCCAGAAGCTCCTCGACCACAACCCCGGACCGGACACCGCGCGGGAGATTGAGGACACCCGGGACTGGCGCGCGAGGAACGGCGGCCCAGCGTATGAGGGCTGCTCGTGGGACTAAGACTGGACCTGGCGTCCCGCCTGGCAGTCCACCCCCATATCAGCTCCGCGCCGAGATCGGTCTGACATCCCGCGGGGCGATCTCCTGCCGCCTCCAGCTCGACATCCGCCGAGGACCGTGGCTGGTCCTCGCCAAGGGCGTCATTCTGGGCACCTGTCCTGAGCAGGTAGGACACGAGAGTCTCCTGAGAGTCCGCCGACACGCGAGCCCTGCTCATGTACATGGACCAGTCGTAGGCCAGTATCTTCTGAGCATACGGCTCGGCGAGCTCGATCTGCTGATCGATACGAGCCTTGTGGGCGCTGCAGTCGGAGGTGAATGTGATGCTTCCCGCCCGACAGGTCGAGCTGTCGCGAACGAACAGCTCGATATTCGCCCACGTCTCGCTCGCGCTCGCGTTCTGCGCCGCGGCGTACAGCGTGGTGACATTCTCGGGCGAGGCCACCGAGTCCTTGTCGCTCGGGCTCACCTTCCCCGTGCCGACGCCGTCCTGGGGCGCGAGGATGACGTCGACCCTTCCGGCACCCGTATGCACGATGTCCCGGAACCGGTCCTCGAAATATGCCGCACGGCTCGGATCCTCGAAAGAGGCGTAGGGGCTGAACACGACGCGGCGCTTCTCCTCCGGCAGGGAGGCGGCGACAACGTCGTTCTGGGACGCATAGACGTTGAGCGTGTGCTGGTGAACGGCGGTGGTCCTGTACGACCGAGGTCTCCCGGCCCTGATAGAGCCCGGCGAAGGAGGTTCTGGCGCCGAATGCCTGCATCCACGACCGGAGCAGGTTGCGCGTGAACGCGCCCAGCGTGCCCATGTACGAGTCGTCGGCCACGTACGCCGGATAGCCCGACGTACCGGGCTGGCCCATCTGCGGAATCGGCATGCCCAGATATACTTTCATACCGTACAGCTCAGCATTCTCCACGGTACTGAGCGCAGCATCGTCTGCGCCCCTCTCATTCACGGCAACGACCAGGCTGTACTTCCCGTCGCTTGCGACACAGGCGTCCTCGCCGTTCGCAGGAAGCAGCCAATAGGTGTAGCGCCTTCCGCCGACGTCGGCGGCGCCGCTCCTGTCCGCGCACTGCAGGGCATCCGAGTAAAAAGGATAATGGGCGCTGTAGGTGAAGACTCGCTCAATCGTCTCCCCGGTGCTCAGCGAAGCCTCGGCCGCGGTGTAGCCGTCCGCGCCATCGATCGCGAAGTCCTTAGAACAGCGCACTCTCCCGCAGGCCGTCCCGAGAACTGCGCTTCAGCTCGGTACTGGATGCGATAATGGTGTCGCTGCCAATTTTATGCATGGCCTCGACCTGTTTATCGTTTTTGCATTAATTAGCGCATACTCGCCGGCGCCCGGGGGAGGCAGTCGGGCTGGCGGGATTCGAACCCACGATCTCCTGCTCCCAAAGCAGGCGCGCTACCAAGCTGCGCCACAGCCCGTTGAAAACGGGACGGGCCGTCGCCGGAGGAACCGGGACGGCCTGCTCGTTCACCGAGCGGGTGACGGGAATCGAACCCGCGCAATCTGCTTGGAAGGCAGAGGCTCTACCATTGAGCTACACCCGCGTGCGAGGACCGACCACTCGGCCCGCGACGGGACTCAGTGCTCCAGGAGTCCGGTCTTGTAGGCCTTGACCAGGCGGCGGGGCACGGTGATCTCGCGACCGTTGACGCGGACGGTGTTGAGCTGGACGAGCTTCGCCTTCCACTGCGCGCGGCGGTTGCGGGTGTTGCTGCGGGACATCCTCCGCTTCGGCACTGCCATGAGCCCGCTCCTTCCAAGGCCGGGGATCGTCGGATCCATCGAGAACTAGACCGAGGGACACCTTAACGAGTTCCGCCGAGCCCGTACCAGCCCCGGTGCCGCGCGATCCGTGTGAGATCAGTCCCTCCGCGGGGCGGCGCCAGCCGGCGATGCGCTCGGCGCCGCGGGCGTATCAGCCCCTGCCGCGGGGCGGCGGCGCATGGGACCATGCCGTCATGTCCGACGACGCAGGCACCCTCACCCTCGCCGGCACGACGCAGCCGGAGACCGACCTGGAGGTCAAGCGCTCGCACTTCCTGGGCCGCGCCGCCCGCACGCGGACGCAGGAGGAGGCCCGCGCCTTCATCGCCTCGGTCCGCGCGGCCCATCCGGCGGCGCGCCACCACTGCTCCGCCTTCATCGTGACCGTCCCCGGCGGCCGGCCGATCGAGCGCTCCAACGACGACGGCGAGCCCTCGGGCACGGCCGGCCGGCCGATCCTGGAGGTCCTGCGCGGGACGGGGCTGGTGGACGCGACCGTCGTCGTCACCCGGTACTTCGGGGGCACCCTGCTGGGAACGGGCGGGCTCGTGCGGGCCTACGGCGAGGCGGCGGCGCGGGCGCTCAAGGCGGCCGCCCGGGTGCGGCTGGTCACCCGTCACCTGTGGGAGGTGCGCGTGGCCGTCGGCGAGGCCGGTCGGCTCGAGGCCGAGCTGCGGGGCGCCGGCGGCGCGGCGGGGCCGGCCGGAGCGGATCTCGCCGTCGAGGAGACGGTCTGGGGCGCCACCCACGCCGTCCTCACCGTGTCGACCGCGAGCCCCGACCCGACCGGTCTGGCAGAGCTCCTGGCCTCCCTCACCCGGGGGCGGGCGGTGCCCGAACCCGCGGGCAGCCGCGTCGTTGAACGCCCCGTGTAAGGGCGCGCCACCATGCGGACGGCGCGGTTGTCCGATCGGCCGCCCGGAGGATATGGTCGCCCCGGTACGAGACGGCCCGCGGCCGTCCACGAGCAGGAAGGGAGGACCCCATGACCGCCCACGGCGTCATGCGCGCGATGTCCCCCTCCTGCTGCCTGTGTCTGTAGAGCGCCAGGCCACGAGTTCGTGCGCGCGATCGCGCGCATGCCCGGCGCTCGGGGTGAGCCCGCCCCATGCCCCGCCCACGATGCCCGCCCCCGCCCCGATACCCGGCGGGCGGGCAGGTCGGCGGACCAGGGCACCGATCAGACCATCCGCGCCAACCGGCACCCGTACCGGATCGCGCACCGAATCGGAGAGCCCGGAAGACCGCTCCGTCTTCCGGCCCCGTCCGACCCCGCCGGAGGCGGGAACACACGAGGAAGAGGCACCCACCATGGCTTACCTGTCCAATATCACCGAGGCCGTCGGCCGCACCCCGCTGGTCAAGATCAACCGCGTCGTCTCGGGACCGGCCACCGTCCTGGCCAAGGTCGAGGCCTTCGAGCCGGCCGGCAGCGTCAAGGACCGCATCGCCCTGTCGATCGTGCGCGCGGCCGAGGCCGCCGGCGCCCTCAAGCCGGGCGGCGCGATCATCGAGGCCACGTCCGGCAACACCGGCGTCGGCCTGGCCATGGTCGGCGCCGCCCTGGGCTACCGGGTCATCATCACGATGCCCGAGACCATGTCCAAGGAGCGCCGGGCGATCATGCGGGCCTTCGGCGCCGAGCTGGTGCTGACCACGGAGGGCGGCGTGGCCGGGGCCGTCAAGCGCGCCGAGGAGATCCAGGCGGCCACGCCCAACTCGATCCTCGCCTCGCAGTTCACCAACCCCGCCAACCCGGCGATCCACCGCGAGACCACGGCGCGCGAGTTCCTGGAGCAGGCTGGCGACTTCGACGCCTTCGTCGCGGGCATCGGCACCGGCGGCACCCTGACCGGCGTGGGCCGGGTCCTGCGCGAGCAGCGCCCCGGGATCAAGATCTTCGGCGTCGAGCCCACCGAGTCCCCGCTGCTGAGCGAGGGCCGGGCCGCGCCGCACAAGATCCAGGGGCTCGGCCCCAATGTCGTCCCCGAGGTCCTCGACCAGGGGATCTGGGACGAGCTGCTCCACATCCCCTCCGACGACGCCATCGCCTACGCCCGTCGCGCCGCCCGCGAGGAGGGGCTGCTCGTGGGCATCTCCTCGGGCGCCGCCCTGGCCGCCGCCGACCTGCTCTCCCAGCGCCCCGAGTTCGCCGGGAAGACGATCGTGACGCTCCTGCCCGACACGGGCGAGCGCTACCTGTCGACCCCCCTGTACTCCGAGTACCTCAACTGAGGCGCCGGGGCGCCCGGAGCCGGAAGGGCGGGGGCGGCGCCCCGCGGCGCCTGACGGAACCGCTCGGGGCGGCGCCCCCGGAGCCGGGGGGACCGGCCCCGGGGCGCACTGGGCCGACGGCGACTCCCCGATCGTCGGGGAGCCGCCGTCGGCCCGGCGCAGGCTCCTCCCGCCGAGTAGCCTGCCCGTAGCGGGGGCGGTCGCCGCCGACCGCCCGACGGCGAGCGGCGCCGCGCGCCGCCCCACGCCACCATCTTCACCGAGGACAACCATGCACCACTCTCACCGGTCCCTCATCGACCTGGCCCGGGAGGATCTGGCCGCCGCCCGACGCCGGGACCCGGCCGCCCGCTCGAGCCTGGAGGTCGCGCTGCTCTACCCGGGCGTGCACGCGCTGTGGGCCCACCGGGCCGCGCACCGCCTGTGGCACACGGGCCACAAGTTCGCCGCCCGGGCGCTGGCCCAGGCCGCCCGCGCGGCCACGGGCATCGAGATCCATCCGGCCGCCAAGATCGGCAGGCGCTTCTTCATCGACCACGGCATGGGCGTGGTCATCGGCGAGACCGCCGAGGTGGGCGACGACGTCCTCATGTTCCACGGCGTCACCCTGGGCGGGGTGTCGATGAACCCGGGCAAGCGCCACCCCACGATCGGCAACAACGTGCAGATCGGGGCCGGGGCGAAGGTCCTGGGCCCGGTCACGGTGGAGGACAACGCCAAGATCGGCGCGAACGCCGTGCTGGTCAAGAATCTGCCGGCGGATCACGTCGGCGTCGGCGTGCCGGCCCGCGTGCGCGACCCCCGCACGGATCCCGAGCTCATGATGGACCCGACGATCTACATCTGACGCGGCGCCCGGCCGGTCCGGGCGGGCCCTACGACTCGGCGGCGCCGGGTCCGTCGGCCTCGGCGGGCCGGACGGCGTCGGGCCCGCCCGCCAGGAGGCGCTCGAAGGCCTCCTCGTCCAGGATCGGCAGGCCCAGCTCGCGGGCCTTGGCCCCCTTCGAGCCCGCGTTCTCGCCGACGACGACGAAGCTGGTCCGCTTCGACACGCTCCCGGCCGCCCGGCCGCCCCGGGAGACGATCGCCTCCTTGGCCCCGTCGCGGGTGAAGCGCTCCAGAGTCCCCGTCACCACCACCGTCAGGCCCTCCAGGGTCCGCTCGACCCGCTCGGCGTCGGCCTCGTCGGCCGTGCGCACGCCGCAGGTGGCCCAGCGGTCGAGGATCTCGCGGTGCCAGTCGACGTCGAGCCACTCCCGCCACGCCGCGGCGATCGTCGGGCCGACGCCGTCGACCCCGGACAGCTCCTCCTCGTCCGCCTCGCGCAGGGCCTCCAGGGATCCGAAGCGCGTCGCCAGCGCGCGCGCCGCCGTCGGGCCGACGTGGCGCACCGACAGGGCCACCAGCACCCGCCACAGCGGCCGCCCCTTGGCGGCGTCCAGCTGGGCGAGCATGGCGGTGGCGTTCTTGCCCGGCGCCGCCGCCCGCTTGACCTCCCCGTCCCTCCCGTAGCTCTGCTTGGACCAGAAGAAGCGGGCCAGGCGCCAGTCCCCGGTGGGCCTGCCGCGCGAGGCCACCGGCCGGTAGACCATCACCTCGCGCAGGTCCTCCACGTCCAGCTCGAACAGGCCCGCCTCGCCGGTGAGGACCGGCGTCTGCTCACCCAGCCCGGCCCCGGCGGCCAGGGCCCGGGCGGCGTCGAGGAGCTCGGCGGCGTGCAGGGCCCGGCGCTGGGAGTCGGTCAGGCGCAGGTCGCCGCGCTCGGTCTTCAGGACGCGGCCGGAGGCCACGGCCGCCAGCGCGTCCTCGCGCCCGGCGTCGGGCTGGGTCAGGGCGGCGGCCGCCTCGTCCCCGAGCCCCTCGACGTCCAGCGCCCCGCGCGAGCCGATGTGGGCGATCCGCTCGGTCAGCTGGGCGGGGCACGAGCGCGCGTTGGGGCAGCGCAGGTCGACGTCGCCCTCCTTGGCGGGGGCGAGCCGGGTCCCGCACGAGGGGCACAGCTCGGGCATGTCGAAGCGGCGCTCGGAGCCGTCGCGGGCCTCGACCACCGGGGCGACGATCTCGGGGATGACGTCGCCGGCCTTGCGCAGCACGACCGTGTCCCCGATGAGCACCCCCTTGCGGGCGACCTCGGTGGCGTTGTGGAGGGTGGCGCGGGACACCGTGGAGCCGGACACCAGGACCGGCTCCATGATCCCGAAGGGCGTCACCCGGCCGGTGCGCCCCACCTGGACGTCGATGTCCAGCAGACGGGTGTGGACCTCCTCGGGCGGGTACTTGTAGGCGGCCGCCCACCGGGGCACGCGGGAGGTGTGGCCGAGCTCTGCCTGCAGGAGGATCGAGTCGAGCTTGAAGACGATGCCGTCGATCTCGTGGATGAGGTCGTGGCGATGCTCGGCGTAGCGGGCGATGAAGGCCTCCCGCTCGGCCCGGCCGCGCACGACGGCGTTGTAGGGCGACACGGGCAGGCCCCAGTGCTCCAGCAGGCCGTACCACTCGTGGAGCAGCTCCGGCAGCTCCTCCCCCGGCGCCGGGGTGATCGCCCCGATGCCGTGGGCGATGAAGGCCAGGGGGCGGGTGGCGGTGACGGCGGGGTTCTTCTGGCGCAGGGACCCGGCGGCGGCGTTGCGGGGGTTGGCGAAGACCTGCAGCAGCGGGCGGCCCGCGGCCTCCCGCTCGACATTGGCGGTGCGGCGGGCCTCGTTGAAGTCGCGGAAGGCCCCGACGGGGAAGTAGACCTCGCCGCGCACCTCCAGCAGCGCCGGGTGGGAGTCGCCGGCCAGGACCAGCGGCACGGAGGCGATGGTCCTCACATTGCCGGTCACGTCCTCCCCCGTGGCGCCGTCCCCGCGGGTGGCTGCCCGGGTGAGCACGCCGTCCTCGTAGGTCAGGGCGATCGCCAGGCCGTCGATCTTGACCTCGGCGGTCATGGGCAGCTCGTCGTCGGGCACGCCCGTCTCCTCGGCCATGCGCGCCGCCCACTCCTCGACCTCCTCCAGGCTGAAGACGTCCCGGAGGGAGTACATGCGCTCGTGGTGGGGCGCGGGGGCGAAGTCGGTGACGGGCCTGCCGCCGACGCTGCGCGTGGGCGAGGAGGGCAGCGACAGAGCGGGGTGGGCGGCCTCGAGCTCCTCCAGCTCGCGGTAGAGCCGGTCGTACTCGGCGTCGGACATGGGCGACTGGGCGTCGACGGCGTCGTAGTAGGCGTCGCGGGCGCGCTCGATGACCCGGACCAGGTCCGTCCACCGCTCGCGGGCGGCGGCGGGGACGGCGATGAGGTCGGGGGCCGGCTGGTTGCTGCTCACGGGCCCATCCTCCCTCATGCCTGCGACACGATCGCGCCGGGGTCGACGGGGGCGATGAGGCCGGGTCCCCGGGCCCGGACATCGCCGACGGCGGGGCCGACCTCCCACCAGCGCAGGGGCGCCCTGGGGCCGCGCAGGAGGCGGGCGGCGCCCGCCCCGTCGCGCACGGAGGGGTCGAGCCAGGCGTCGGCGTCCTCGCGGCGCAGGGCGACGGGCTCGCGATCGTGCAGCCAGGCGAGGTCCCGCCCGGCCGGGCGGGTCAGGATCGCGCAGGTCAGCAGCCAGCCGTCGTGGAGGGCGGGTCCGGGCCGCGGGCCGTCCGGGGCGGGCTCTCGGACCCCGGGAGCGTCGGGCGGGGCCTGTTCCCGGGCTCCTCCCGACGGCGCGGGCGGGCGCCACCAGGAGCACAGCCCGGCCAGGAGGAGCGGCGCGCCGTCGGCCGCGGCCAGGGCGAAGGGGCGGCGCCCGGGTCGGGCGCCCCGGGCATCGGGCGCACCGCCGGGGCCGGCGGCGTCGCGGCGCCACTCGTACCAGCAGTCGGCGGGGACGAGGACGCGGAAGTCCCGCATCGCCGCCCGGAAGGTCGGTTTGACGGCGGCCGTCTCGCAGCGGGCGTTGAAGGCGCGGCGGGCGGCCCGCGGGTCGGCGGCCCAGGGCGGCAGCAGGCCCCACCGGGCGCAGTGCAGGGCCCTGCCGGGCGCGCTCCCCCCGGGGCGGGCCCGGTCGCGCTCGACGACGACGCGCACATCCGCCCCCGGCGCGAGGTTCCAGGAGGGCCCGGGGTCCTCGTCGGCGGGGATGGGCCGGGCGCCGAGGTGGTCGGCGAGCGCCCCGCTCGCGCTCCATGAGCCGTATCGTCCGCACATGGGGCCACTGTCCCACACGGGCGCGGCTCCACAGGCCGCTCCGGGCGCACCCCCGGTGCGCGCCGTCCACAGGGGCGCTGCGCCGCGCCGCCGTTTCGGGCACCGTGGAGGGGTGACCGCTCCCCTCCTGACCTCCCCCGCCGCGGCGGGCCCCCGCCCCGCGGGCGCCGGCGCCCGCGACGCCGGCGCCGCCCGGGCCGGCGTCCCGCTCCGCGCGGGCCCGGCCGGCGCCGACGAGCCCGGCGTCGCGGCCGCCGCGGCCCAGGCCCGCGAGGCGCTGGGCACCGCCTGGCACCTCGCCGTCGTGCACGGCCCCGACGCCGGGCTCGTCCTGGCCCTGCCCGACGAGCGCGAGACCGTCATCGGGCGGGGCCCCGTCCTGACCGACCCCTGCATCTCCCGCCGCCACCTGCGGGTCAGGGCCGGGGCGTCGCGGGTCGCCGTCGCCGACGCCGGCGGGACGAACCCCGGAAGGTGGGAGGGCCCCGGGCGGCGCCGGATCGGACCGCGACCCCGGCGGTGGCGCGAGGGAGCCCGCCTGCGCCTGGGCGAGAGCGTGCTGGAGCTGCGCCGCCGCCCCTCCCGCCTGGCGGTGCCCCTGCCGGCCGGGGCGCGGACGCAGCGGCTGGTGGCGGCGTTGAGCCTCCTGGGCTCCCTGGCCGTCATCCTGGTCATGGCGGCGGCCCTGCGCTCGGGCGGGCGCGGCGGGCTGGGCGCGGTCATGGTCCTGCCGATCCTCCTCATGGCCCTGGGCCGCCTCGCCCCGACCCTGACCGGCCGCCGTCGCACCGGCGGACGGGCGGGCACCGGCTGGCGGGGGCGCGGCCCCGACCCGCCCTCGCTGCTCCTGGCCCTGGCGCAGGCGGGCCCCGGCCCCGGCCGGGGCGAGGCGGAGCGGACCGCGCCCTCCCTGGCCGCCTGGTGCGGGCGACGGCGGCGCCGGGACCTGCTGCGGCTGCCCGCCGGGGAGGCCGTCGCGCTGCGGGGCGCGGGCGCCGCGAGCGCGGTCGCCTGGTGGGGCGCCCAGGTGATGGCCGGCGGATCGGGCCGGATCGAGGCGCAGGGGTCGGGGATGCGCGCGACCTGGGGGGACCGGGGCCGCGAGCGCAGCGCCCATCTGCTGGCGGCCGACGGCGCCCGCCTGCCGCCCGCGGCCACCCTGGTGCGCCGCCCGCCCCGGCGGGTGCCCGAGCTCGCGGCGCGGTGGTGGCCCGTGGCCGTGGCGCTGGGCGGGGCCGGGGACGCGCCGGAGGAGGGCGACGCCGGCCTGGGCGAGGAGCGCCTGCCGGATCTGGTCGCCCTCGAGGACGTGGTGGGCGAAGTGGACCGGGAGCGCACGCGCCGCCGGTGGGCCCGGTCGTCCGGCGGGGCGGGGCTGGAGGCGGTTCTGGGCGTCTGCGAGCGCGGGGCGGTGCGGGTGGACCTGGTGCGCTCGGGGCCCCACGCCCTCATGGCGGGGACCACCGGCGCGGGCAAGTCGGAGCTGCTGACCTCCTGGCTGCTCCAGCTCGCCCTGGCCCTGCCGCCGCAGCGCCTGAGCCTCGTGCTCGTGGACTACAAGGGCGGGGCCGCCTTCGGGGCGCTGACGGACCTGCCGCACACCGCCGGGCTGCTGACGGACCTGGATCCGGCCCTGACCACGCGGGCCCTGACCTGTTTGGAGGCGGAGGTCGGGCGCCGCGAGCGCCTCCTGGCCGAGCGGGGCGCCAAGGACCTGTCCTGCCTGGACGCGGGGGCGGCGCCGGCCCGCCTGGTCATCGCCGTCGACGAGTTCGCCGCCCTGGCGTCGGCCCATCCGGAGGTCCTGGAGGGGCTCATGCGGGTGGCCGCCCAGGGGCGGAGCCTGGGCATTCACCTCATTCTGGCCACGCAGCGCCCCGCCGGGGCCGTCTCCCCCGCGATCCGGGCGAATACGGCGGTGCGCGTGTGCCTGCGGGTCCTGGATGCGGCCGACTCCGTCGACGTCGTGGGCTGCGACGAGGCCGCCCGGCTCGGCTCGCGTCCGGGGCGCCTGGTCGTGCGCGGGGTGGAGGGCGCCGAGCACGTGGCGCTTCAGGCGCCCTGGTGCGGGGACGGGGCGCAGGTGGCGGGGATCGTCGCCGAGCTGGGGGCGGCCGCCGCCGGGCTGGGGCGGCCGTGGCGCCCCTGGGCTCCGCCGCTGCCGGAGCGGGTGACCCGCGCCGAGGCCGCGGCCCCGCCCTTCGCGGATGCGCGGGGCGCGGGCGGGCCCGGTTCGGTCCTGCTGGCGGTGACCGACGAGCCCGCCCGCCAGCGCACCGGGCTGTGGCGCTGGCGCCCCGTCGAGCCGCTGCTGGTCCTGGGTTCGGCGGGCTCGGGGCGCTCGAGCGCGCTGGCCTCGGCGGCGTCGGGCGCCGCGGGCGCGGGCGCGGCGGTCCACCTGTGCGCCCTGCCGCCGCGGTGGGGGTCCCTGCGCCGGGCCCCGCGGGTCGGCACCGTCGTCGACGCCTCGGATCCGCGGCGTCTGGCGCGCCTGTGGACGCTGGCGGCGGAGGGCCGGCTCGCCGGGGGGCTGCTGGTCGTCGACGGGGCGGACGCCCTCGTGCCGGTGGTGGACGAGGCGCTGGGGCCCGGGGAGGGCAACCGGCTCCTGGAGTCCATGTGCCGCACGGCGGGCGCCACCGGGACGGGGCTGGTGGTCTCCGCGGCCCTCGCCGCGTCGACGGCGCGGTGGGCGGCGCCGCTGCGCGACCGGCTCGTCCTGGGGGCGGGCGAGCCCGCCCAGGCCGCGCTGGCCGGGCTGCCCCGCGGGCTGGTGACGGGGCGCCGGCCCGGCTGCGGGGTCATCCTGGGCGCCGCGGGCCCGGTCCCCTGCCAGGTCGTCCTGCCCGACGCCGACGAGCTCGACGGGGCACCGGGCGGGGCCGGGCCCGGGCCGCTGCGTCTGGAGCCGATCCCCCGGCTCGTGCCCTGGAGGGGCGGGGACGGGCCGGGGGCGCCCGTCGTCTGGGCGGTGGGCGGGGACGCGGCGGCGCCCGTGCCGGTTCCCGAGGGCAGTGTGCTCGTCGTCGGCCCGCCCGGGTCGGGCAGGTCGACGGCGCTGCGCGTCCTGGCGCGCGCCGTCGCCGAGTGCGGCGGGGACCCGGCCGGCGGGCCGGACGGGGCCGGGACCGGCGGGGACTCGTCGGGCGGGGCCGGCGGCGGGCCGGACGGGGCCGGGCCGCTCGTCGTCGACGACCTGGACCGGGCCGGTCCGGAGGTCCTGGCCGAGGCCGAGCGGGCGCTGGCGCGCGGGCGGCGGGTGCTCGCCTCGGCGACCACCGAGCGCGCGGCCGCCGCCTACCGCGGGGTCCTGGCGGATCTGCGCTCCCGCGGCGCCCTGGTGGTCCTGTGGCCGATGCTGGGCCCGGCCGCCCAGGTCGCGGGGGTGAGCCTGCGGGCGGTGTCCGATCCGAGGGCCCCGACGGCGCCCGGGCGCGGGGCCCTGGTCCACCGCGGCGCGGCCCGGCCCATCCAGATCGCCGATGACGCCCCGGGGCGCCCCTGAGGGTCCGTTCCTCAGGATCGGCGGAAAATCAAGGATTCGAGGCTGTGAGGATCATGACAGGTCCACGGCGCAGGTCTCACGTCGGAGGTCTTGCCCAGTCGGTAGCGGCGTGTGAGGGTTGGCCAAGGACAAGGTCACCCGCCGCATCGCCTCGGCAGTCTGAAGTCTGATGACTACTTCGAGGGCGGCCCGTAGCCGCAGCACGACACCGTAAAAGGGGGTCCTCATGGACTGGCGCAGCCAGGCAGCATGTCTCACCGTTGACCCGGAGCTCTTCTTCCCCGTCGGCAACACCGGTCCCGCCATCGCCCAGATCGCCGAGGCCAAGATGGTGTGCGCCCGTTGCGAGGTCGTCGACACCTGTCTGAAGTGGGCCCTGGAGAACGGGCAGGACGCCGGCGTGTGGGGGGGCATGAGCGAGGACGAGCGCCGCTCCCTCAAGCGCCGGGCGGCGCGCGCGCGCCGCTCCTCCTGAGCCCGCAGCGCTCGGCGCCCGCCGGACCGCGAAGGTCCGGCGGGCGCCGTCGTTCGCACCCCCGATCCGGCCCGGGCCTCAGGCCTCCGTCAGGCGGGCCCGCACGACGACGTCGCTGCCGTGCCCGCCCTCGATCGGCAGCCAGTCGATGGTGCCGCGCAGCTCCCCGCGCACGAGGGTCTGGACGATCCTGGTGCCCAGGCCGGACATGATCGCGCCCGGCTCCACCCCGACGCCGTCGTCGATGACGTGGACCTCCAGGCTCTGCCCGTCGCGCAGGGCCCGCACCGTCACCGTGCCGTCGCGGTCCCCCAGCCCGTGCTCGACGGCGTTGGTGACCAGCTCGGCCAGGACGGTGGCCAGCGCCTGGGCGGTGTCGGCGTCCACCGTCCCGAAGGCCCCCTCCAGGCGCGTGGTGACCGCCCCGGTCGCCGTCGCCACCAGGGCGGCGCCGCGCAGGATCGAGGCGAAGACCTCGTCGAAGTCGACCTTCTCGTCGACGTTGTGGCTCAGGGCCTCGTGAACCGTCGCGATCGTGGCCACGCGGCGCTCCGCCTCCGCCAGGGCCTCGCGCGTCTCGTCGTTGGTGGCCCGGCGCCCCTGCATGCGCAGCAGCGCGGAGACGGTCTGGAGGTTGTTCTTCACCCGGTGGTGGATCTCCCGGATGGTGGCGTCCTTGTTGAGCAGGACCTGCTCGCGGCGCCGGATCTCCGTCACGTCGCGCACCAGCAGCACGGCGCCGGCGCGCCGGTTCTCGCGCCGCAGCGGGATCGAGCGCAGGGCCAGGTACACCCCCCCGACCTCGACCTCCGTCAGCCAGGCCTGGCGGCCCATGAGCACCACCGCCATGGTCTCGTCCACGAGCGTGCGCTCGGGGATGATCGAGGTGACGGCCTCGGCGAGCTGGCAGTCCCCCACGTCCACATCTATGCCCAGGCGGTGGAAGCAGGAGCGGGCGTTGGGTGTGGCGAAGCGCACGAACCCCTCCTCGTCCAGGTGCAGGACGCCGTCGGCCACCCTGGGCGTGCCGTGGCGCATGACCGTCCCGGCGCCCCGGATGGGGAAGTCCCCCCCGGCGATCATGGTGCACAGGGCGTCGGCGAGGTCCTCCAGCGGCTTGTCCACGATGCGCCCGCCGCGGATGAGCCCCACGGAGGTCTCCCGCGTCATGATGGCCACGGCCCGCCCGTCGCGGACCACCGGCACGTACTCCTCGCGCACCGCCGTCGTGCCCGTCCACGCCGGCGCCGTGGCCATGAGGATCTGCGCGCTCTCGAAGGTCTCGACGGCCATGGCCTCGCGGGCCGCGGGCATCCTGCGGCCGATCACGTCCTCCAGGTGCACGGTCGAGCCGGTCGAGGGCCGGCAGTGGGCGACGGCGACGAAGCGGTTGGTCGCGGTGCGGGCCCACAGGACCAGGTCGGAGACCGACAGGTCCGCGATGACCTGCCAGTCGGCGATGAGCTGATGGAGCCAGTCGAGGTCCGATGTCGACAGGTCGGCGATCCCGCGCAGCGTGGAGGATAGGAGAATCGGCACACACGGGATCCTACCGAGGCCCGCGGGCCCGACCGCGTGGCAGGATTTGCCCCATGAAGAAGACCATCACCCTCACCTACCCGGCCGGTCCCGAGCGCGTCGCCGCAATGCTCGCCGACCCCGATTATCAGCGCAAGCGCGCGGAGCGCGCGGACCTGTCCGACGCCTCCATCGACGTGGCCGTGCGCGGGCGCGGCTTCGTGTCCACCATCTCCGGCTCGGTCCCGCCCGAGCGCCTGCCCTCCGCGGCCAAGCGCTTCATCCGCTCCGCCCCGTCCTTCAACCTGTCGGAGTCCTGGGGCGAGCCGGCCGACGACGGCTCGCGCACCGGCGACCTGGACGTGGCCCTGCGCGGCGCGCCCGTGAAGGTGGGCGCCACCTCCAGGATGGAGGGCTCCGGGGACTCGACGAGCGTGGTGTACGACGTCGACCTGGACGTGAGCATTCCGCTGGTGGGCCGCAGCATCGAGGAGCGGGCCATGGGCCTGGTCGACCGCGCCGTCGCCGACGAGGAGGCCCGCGGAGCGACCTGGCTCGCGGAGCATTGATCCGCACCGATCACTGAGGAGCAAGCACGACCCCGGGGGCGGGGCGCGGGCCCGGAAGCCGGGCGGCGCGCCCCGCCCCCTCGACGCGGGCGGGCGGGGGCGGAGTCACAGTGCGACGGGTCGATTCAGGTACGTGACACGATCGTCCCGGCGTGACACGATCGGCCGCATGAGCGAGCCCAGCGACGTCATCACCCCGACCGAGACCAACTCCGTGTGGGCCGAGCGCACCGGCACCCGCCGCTATCTCGCGCACAACGCCCGGGGCGCCCAGGTCGCGGTGGGCATGGGCCCGGGCGAGTTCACGCCCGGCGAACTGCTCAAGGTCGCCCTGGCGACCTGCAACACACTGTCCGCCGACCACCGCCTGGCCAAGGCCCTCGGCGAGGACTTCGACGCCAACGTCATCTGCGCGACGCTGAAGAACGAGGAGGAGGAGCGCTACTCCGACTTCGACGTCCAGATCGTCGCCGACCTCGCCGCCCTCGGCCCCGACCAGCTCGCCGTCCTCACCGAGCGGGTGCGCCGGGCGGTCGACCGGGGCTGCACCGTCGGCCACACCCTGGACAAGGGCGCGGCCATCCGCCTCCACCTGCTCGACGACGAGGGCTGAGCGGCGCCGCACACTTCCACCCCCATCCAGGCCGGACAAGGAGAGCATCATGGCCACCACCCCCTCCGCCGTCGAACGGGCGCTCGACGCCGCCATCGCCCTGCCCGCCCGCAGGATCCAGGAGAGCATCGCCCGCATGCGCCGCGAGCGCCCGGACGCCGACACCGCCGAGCTCGTCGAGATGGCGGCCTCGCGCTTCCGCACCGAGGCGGCCCTGACCTCGGGCGCCGTCGGGGCCTCCGCGGCCCTCCCGGCCGTGGGCACCGGCACGGCGGCGGCCCTGACGGTCGGGCAGACCGCCGTCTTCCTGGGCAGCGCCGTCACCTACGTCCTGACCGTCGCCGAGCTGCAGGGGCTGCGGGTCGTGTCCCCGACCAGGCGCAGGGCGCTGGTGCTCTCGGCTCTACTCGGCGAGGACGGGTCGGAGGCGGTGAGGGGGAGCCTGGGCCTGTCCGTCCTGTACTGGGCGGCGCAGAGTCTGGCCCAGATGCCCCTGACGACGGTGAAGTCGATCAACGCCCAGCTCACCAAGCGGATGGCCAAGCGCACGGCCGCCAAGGGCGGGGCGCTCGCCGTGGGGCGGCTCGTGCCCTTCGGGATCGGCGCCGCCATCGGCTGGACCGGCGGGCGGGCGCTGGCCAACCAGGTCATCGAGGGGGCCAAGGCGGCGCTCGGCCCCGCCCCGGAGTCCGGGGCCGAACCCGCCCTCATCGAGGCATGAGCGCCCCCGGCTCCCCGACCGGGACCGGAGGCCCGCCCGTCCCCGGTTCTGCGCCCGCCTACCCGCACCTGGCGGCCATGGGCCTGACGCCGCCCGCGGGGGTCGATGTCGCCTACGAGGAGCTGCTCGCCGAGGTGCTGCGGACCGGCGCGCCCAAGGGCGACCGCACCGGCACCGGCACCCGCTCGCTCTTCGCCCGCCGGCTGCGCTACGACCTGTCGGCGGGGTTCCCTCGCCTCACCACCAAGTTCGTGGCCATGAAGCCCGTCAAGGGCGAGTTGCTGTGGTTCCTGCGCGGAGGCACCAATGTGGACTGGCTCCACGAGCACGGCATCACCATCTGGGACGAGTGGGCCGGCCCCGACGGCGGGCTCGGGCCCGTCTACGGGGCCCAGTGGCGCAGCTGGCCGGGGCGCGACGGCGGCGCGATCGACCAGATCGCCGGACTCATCGACACCCTTCGCCGTGACCCGGACTCGCGGCGCATGGTGGTGTCGGCCTGGAACGTGGGCGCCCTGGATGAGATGGCCCTGGCGCCCTGCCACGTCCTGTTCCAGTGCTACGCGACCGGCGGGCGGCTGAGCCTGCAGGTCTACCAGCGCAGCGCCGACCTGTTCCTGGGTGCGCCGTTCAACATCGCCTCCTACGCGCTGCTGACCCATATGCTCGCCCAGCAGGCCGGCCTGGAGGCGGGCGAGCTGATCTGGGTCGGGGGCGACTGCCACATCTACGCCAACCACGTCGACCAGGTGCGCGAGCAGCTGTCCCGGGTGCCGGCCGCCCACCCCTTCCCGACGCTGCGCCTGAGGCGGGCGGAGTCGATCGACGACTACGGCATGGACGACATCGACGCCTCGGCCGGCTACGCGCACCACCCCGCCATTAAGGCGCCGGTGGCGGTGTGAGCGGGGCCGCGGGGCCGGATCCGGATGACGCCGGCGTCGGTGCGGCTGGCGATGCCGCGGGCCCGCGCGCCCCGGGGCCGGGCGCGCGGCTGGGCCTGATCTGGGCGCGCGACCGCACGGGATTGCTCGGCGCCGGCGGCGCCATGCTGTGGCGGGTGCCCGCGGACTTCCGCCACTTCAAGGCCACGACCCTGGGCGGGGCGCTCATTATGGGGCGCGTCACCTGGGAGTCGATCGGCTCGGCCCTGCCCGGCAGGCGCTCGATCGTACTCACCCGCAACCGCACGTGGGGCGCGCCGGGGGCGACCGCCGTCGGCGGACTGGAGCAGGCCCTGCGCCGCGGGCGCGAGGCGCTGGACGCCCTGGGCCCCGACCCGCGCGGGGAGGCCCACCGGGGCCTGCCGCGGCTGTGGGTCATCGGGGGCGCCGACGTCTACGGCCAGGTCCTGGACGAGGACCTGGCCGAGTGGGCCGTGGTGTCCACCCTGGCGCTGGACGCCTCCGACCGGGTCGTCGGGCGGGCGGCGGCGCGCGCGCCCGAGCTCGACGCGGGCCGGTGGCTGTGGGACCCGGCCGCCAGCGACGCCCCCGGCCGGTGGCGCCCCGTCTCCGGCGACGCCGCCTGGCGCGTCGATCACTGGGCCCGCCGGGGCCGCCCGTAGTCCCGGCCCCGTGGAGCGGGTCGCGCCGACCGACCTCGACGGGCGCGCATAGGTCGCGCTGCACGACATCTGCTGCGCCACTTCACCCTCTGCTGTACGAGAAAAAGGGGCGCAGCGGAGGGTGAGAGGGCGCGGTAGAGGGGAAGTGGCGCAGCAGACGGCCCGACGTCGCCCCGTTCCCGGTCGGGAGCCGCCGGGGAGGCTCCCATAGCGCCCGCCCGTCTCGGATCGATCCCCGACTCCATCCCATGCGTCCCGATTGTCCCATCACCCCCATCCTTCACTCGCTCGGAAGGCGTGGGAGGGGTGCGGGGAGGCGCGGGAGCGAGAAATGGCGCTCCGGGAGGAACGTTCGGCCCCCGCCCCGGTAGCGGGTCTGCGAGAACCGCGGAATCATGCGGAAACCGCCGGGCCCGTCCGGAGTGCCGAGGCGAACGATCCTCCCGGAGCGCCAAAACCGGCTCTGCAGGACGCGCGGGACCGACGTCACCGAGTAGCCCGCATCGCGCAGGACCTCAGGTCGGTCGGAGGCGCCCCGGAGCCCACACCGGAGTTCGGCGCACAACGAACGATCCCGCGAGGGGGGAAGGGGAGAGCGCCCGCTCAGGCGAGCATGCCCTGAGCGGTCAGCCAGTCCTTCGCGATCGTGGCGGAGTCGAGCTGCTCGCCGGTGGAGCGCTTGTTGAGCGCGCGCAGCTCGTCGGCCGTGAGCGCGGCCTGGACCGCGTTGATCGCCTGGACCGCCTTCGCATTGAGGCTCTCCGACACCAGCGGGACGACGTTCTGCGGCAGGACGAGGTTCTGGGGGTCCTGGAGGACGACCAGGCCGTTGTCGCCGATGGCGGGGCTGGAGGTGTAGATGTCGGCGACGTCGACGTCCCCCTTGGTCAGGGCCTCGACGGTCAGCGGGCCGCCGGAGTCCTCCACCGGGGTGACCTCGGCGTCGACGCCGTAGACCCGCTTGAGGCCCTCGGGCCCGTAGGGGCGGGTGGCGAACTCGGAGTTCGCGGCCACCTTCACGGTCCGCCCGAGCTTGGCCAGGTCGGCGATCGAGGCCAGCCCGTTCTTCTGGGCGCTGTCGCCGGTGACGGCGTAGGAGTCCTGGTCCGTGGCCGCGGCGGCGTCCAGCACCGTCAGCCCCGCGGGCAGGGCCGAGGCCAGGGCCTTGAGGATGGAGTCGGTGTCGGTCGCGCCGGTGTCCTTGGCGTAGTACTGGAGGAGGTTGCCGCCGTACTCGGGCAGAACGGAGATCGCCCCGGACTCCAGCTCGGGCAGGTAGATCTCGCGCTGGCCGATCTGGTACTGGCGGGTCACGGTCAGGCCCGCGTGCTCGATCGCCTGGGCGTAGAGCTCGGCGATGATCTCGTTGGAGTAGTACTGCTGGCTGCCGACGACGATCGCGCCGGCGGCGCCCGCGGCCGAGGCGCCGTCCCGAGCCAACGGGTCGCCCCCGCCGCCGCAGGCGGCCAGCGCCGAGGCCAGGGTCAGGGTCCCCGCCCCGCCCAGGAGGGAACGCCGGGACAGGGGGTGCGGGGACGGCGGGCGCCGGGCAGGGCGGGAACCGGTGGCGCCGCGGGAGTCGAGCGCGCCGCCGGCGCCGAGGTGGCCGGGGGCGTGGATGTTAAAGGTGTCGTGGGGGATCATCGGGTTTCCTTTCGGAGGCGCGCGCCGGCGGGGGTCACGGCCCGCTGGACGAGGATGAAGAGGATCTCGGAGACGAGGGCCAGGGCGATGACCAGCAGCGCGGAGGCGAGCATCATGGCGTAGTCCTGCGTCTTGAGTCCGAGGAACATGAGGCGCCCCAGCCCTCCGGCGCCCGTGTAGGCGGCCAGGGTCGCCGTGGCGATCACCTGGAGGCTCGCCGAGCGCAGCCCCCCGACCAACAGCGGCGCCCCCAGCGGGATCTCGACGCGGGTCAGGACCTGGAGCCCGCTCATGCCGCAGGCGCGGGCGCCGTCGACGGCGACGGGGTCGGCCGCCTCGACGCCGGTGTAGGCGCCGGCCAGGACGCTGGGCAGGGCCAGGACGACGAAGGCGAGCATGGGCGCGGCCAGGCCGATGCCGAGCCACAGCCCGAACAGCGTGAGCAGCCCCAGGGTGGGCAGGGACCGGGCCGCCCCCAGGAGCGCGGCCACCCGGTCGCGCCCCCGTCCGCTGTGCGCCACCCACCACCCCAGCGGCAGCCCGACGACGCAGGCCAGGGCCACCGCGGCCAGGGAGTAGATCGCGTGCTGGGCCGCCAGGCGGCCGATGCCCAGAGGGCCGGTCCAGTGCGCCGCGTCCCGGATGTAGGCCAGGGCGGCCAGGATGTGGGTCATGGCGCCCCCTCCCCCGCCGGGGCGCTCGCGGCCGCCCGGCGCGTCCAGGGCATGGCCAGGCGCCCGCCGACCAGCACCAGGGCGTCCAGGGCCAGCGCCAGGGCCACCGTGAGCACGACCCCGGTGAGGACCTCGACGCCCAGGTTGCGCTGGAGCCCGTCGGTGAACAGGAAGCCGAGGCTGCGCACCCCCAGGACCGCCCCCACCGTGGTCAGGGACACCGTGGAGACCGTCACCACCCGCAGGCCCGCCAGGATGGCCGGCCCCGCCAGCGGCAGCTCGACGGCCAGGAAGCGGCGGACCCGCCCCATGCCCATGGCGGTGGCCGCGTCCACGGCGTCGGCGTCGACGCTGTCGAGGGCGTCGACGCAGGCGGGCACGAGCAGCGCCAGGCCGTAGAGGGTCAGAGCGACGACGACGTTGACGGGGTCGTAGACCCTGGTGCCCAGGACGATGGGCAGCACCACGAACAGGCACAGGGAGGGGACGGCGTACAGCAGGGAGGCGCCGGTCACCAGCGGGCCGCGCGCCCAGCGCACCCGCTGGGCCAGGCGCGCCATGGGGATCGCCAGCACCAGGGCGGCGGCGATCGCCGGGGCCGCCTGGGCCAGGTGCACCACGAGGTAGTCGCCGATGAGCGGCAGATTGGCGGCGACCCAGCTCATGGGCGCCCTCCCAGCTCCGCGGCGCTCCCGGCGCCCCGGCGCCCCGCGGGCGCCGCCGCGCGCCCCGAAGGCTCCCCCGGCCCCCCGGCCAGGCGCCCCAGGGCCCGCCCGGCGCCGTCGAGAACGACGCGCCGGCCCGCCGCCTCCGCCAGGTGAAGGGCGCGGTCGGCGTCGTCGAGCCCGAGGAAGCGCACGACGAAGTCGTCGACGGGATCGGCCAGCAGCTGCGCCCCGCTGCCCCTCTGGGCGATGCGGGCGCCGTCGCGCAGGAGGATGATCTCGTCGCCCAGCGCCAGGGCCTCGTCGACGTCATGGGTGACGAACAGGATCGTCTTGGCAAGCTCGGCCTGGATGCGGATGAGCTCACGCTGGAGCTCGCGGCGCACGAGGGGGTCGACGGCGCCGAAGGGCTCGTCCATGAGCAGCAGGCCCGGGTCGGCGGCCAGGGCCCGGGCGACGCCGACCCGCTGGGCCTGGCCGCCGGAGAGCTGGTGGGGGTAGCGGCGGGCGAGGTCGGGGGCCAGTCCCAGCAGGTCCATCAGCTCGCGGGCCCGCTCGGCGGCCCGGCGCCCGTCGGTGCCGATCAGGCGCGGGACCAGGGTGATGTTGTCGATTACCCGCCGGTGCGGCAGCAGCCCGGCGTTCTGCATGACGTAGCCGATGGAGCGGCGCAGCCCGACCGGGTCGCGCGCCAGGACGTCCTCGCCGTCGAGCAGGATGCGCCCGCCGGTGGGCTCGACCATGCGGTTGACCATGCGCAGCAGGGTCGTCTTGCCGCAGCCCGACGAGCCCAGCAGGACGGTGGTCGATCCCGAGGGCACGGTCGCGCTGAAGGAGTCGACGGCGGGCCGGTCCGGGCGCGGCGCCCCCGGCGGGGGCGCATAGCGCTTGGTGACGGCGTCGAACTCGATGACGGGGGCGCGGTGGGCGGCGACTGCCGTGGCGGCGGTCGTCTCGTTGATCACAATGGCGTCCTTCCAGCACCGCCGGTTGCGCGGCGCGCGTTCACCGTATCAGCGGACCTCCATCATGTCTATTCGATGTATGCTGTGTCGGTGCTCGACCGCAAGATCCTCGGCTTCCTCGACGACGGCCCGCTCCACGGCTACGAACTGCGGCGGCGGATCACCGAACTCGACGGCCCCGGCGCCCGCCTGTCCGAGGGCGCCCTCTACCCCGCCCTGGCCCGCCTGGAGAGGGCCGGCCTGATCACCCGCACCGCGCGGACCGGCGCGGGCGGGCGCGCCCGCCGGATCCTGACCATCACCGACGCCGGCCGCGAGCGCCTCCACGAGCTCCTGCGCTCGCCCGCCCGGGAGGAGATGGAGGCCATGCCCGCCTTCCTCGGCGTCCTGGCCTTCCTGTCCCACCTGCCCGACGCCGCCGAGCGCCGCGCCGTCCTGCGCCGCCGCCTGAAGATCCTCCAGGACGGCCCGCCCTCCTTCTTCTACGACGGGGACGGCCGTCCCCGTCGGACCGCCGCCGAGCCCGATCCCTACCGGCGCGGCATGACCCTCATCGCCGCCGCGGCCAGGCGCGAGGAGATCGCCTGGCTGCGCCGGATCCTGTCCGACGGCGCCGATGCCGCCGAGGCCAATGCCGATACCGCTGTCAGCGCCGGCGCCGCCGAGGCCGGCGCCGGCCCCCGCAGCACCGACACCGACGACCAGGAGCGGACATGACCACCCCCACGACCCGAACCGCCCCCGCCACCATGCGCGCCGCCGTGCTCAGCGCACCGGGCCTGGACAACCTGCGGGTGAAGGACCTGCCCGTCCCCGACCCGCCCGAGGGCTGGGTCAGGATCAGGGTCATGGCCTTCGGCCTCAACCGCAGCGAGTACCACAGCGTGACCGGCCAGGCCGAGGGCATGACCTACCCGCGGGTGCTGGGCATCGAGGCCGCCGGCGTGATCGACCTCGACCCGGCGGGCGAGCTCGCCCCCGGAACCCAGGCGGCCACCATGATGGGCGGGATGGGGCGGACCTTCGACGGCGGCTACGCCCAGTACGTCGTCGTGCCCCGCGCCCAGGTCCTCACTTTCTCCTGCGACCTGCCGTGGCCGGTCATCGGCTCGGTGCCCGAGACCCTCCAGACCGCCTACGGGTCGCTGACCACCGGCCTGGACGCGTACGACGGCGGCAAGAGCCTGCTCGTGCGCGGCGGCACCTCGGCCCTCGGGCTGGCGGCGGCCGCGCTCGCGGCGGAGCGCGGCTGCCGCGTCCTGGCGACCTCCCGGCGCGAGGCGGGACTGGAGCTGCTGACCTCGCGCGGCGTGGAGCCGGTGCTCGACGACGGCCGGATCGCCGAGCGGGTGCGCGGGCTCGTGCCGGGCGGGGTCGACGGCGTCCTGGAGCTCGTGGGGGCGCCCACCCTGCGGGACTCGCTGCGGGCGACGGCTCCGGGCGGCGTCGTCTGCTTCACCGGCATGCTGTCGGACTCGTGGACGATCCCGGACTTCTACCCCATGGACTGGATCCCCAACGGGGTGCGCCTGACCGCCTACTCCGGCCAGTCCTCCGACCTGCCCGCCTCCGAGCTCCAGCGGGTGCTGGACCGGATCGCGGCCGGCGCCCTGGAGCTGCTGCCGGTGCACGCCTACTCGCTGGAGGACATCGTGGACGCGCAGCGGGACATGGCCTCCGGCGCCCGCCGGGGCAAGCTGGTGGGCCTGCCCTGGGACTGAAGTGAGGCCGGCGGGCCGGGCTCAGACGGCGGGGTCCGGCGCGCCGGCCGCGAGCGCGTCGAGCATGGCCCGGGCGACCATGCCCGCGGCCATCTCGTAGCCGGCGGCGGAGGGGTGGAAGCCGTCGGCGGCCCAGAAGCCCTCGTCGAGGTCGCAGTGGGCGACGTCGACGAAGGGGATGCCGCGGCGCGCGCAGATGGCGGCGGAGGCCTCGGTCTGGATGTCGGTCCACTCGCGCAGGACGGAGCGCAGGGTCGCCATGAGCGCGGGGCTGCGGTAGAGCTGGCCGGAGCTGCAGGCCACGACGTGGCGGCCGCGCCGCACCGCGCCGTCCAGGACCGCGTCCAGGTCCTCGGTCCACTCCTCCAGGCTGCGGCGGGCCATGAGGTCGTTGGAGCCGGCGCACACGAAGAGCAGGTCGGCGCCGTCGACCTCGGGCAGGAAGCGGTAGCGCACGCGGCGCATGGTGGCCCCGAGCCTGGCGTGGGTGGCCCATTCGACGTCGCGCCCGGTGCGGGCCGCGACCCTGCGGGCCACGCGGGGCACGAGGGCCTGGTCCTGGGCGTCGACCCCCGAGCCGGCCACGAGCGAGTCGCCGACGGCGGCCAGGCTCAGTGGCTCCCCGGCCTCGCGCGCGCGGCCGGTTCCGGCGGGCGAGGCCGTCCCGGCGGGCGAGACGACGCCGCGGCGCTCGCCGGGCGGTTCGGGGGCCAGGTGCACGGTGCGCCGGGCGATGAGGGCCTGGGCGAGGGCGACGGGGCGGCGCAGGCGCCGTCGGATGCCGGCGGGAGGACGATCAGGGGTGTTCACGGGCGGCGATTTTAGACCGACTGGTCGGCGGCGGCACCCGGGTGCGCGTCACGCCTCGCGGGAGGTCGAAGCGGGCGCGGACGGCCTTACCGATGCGACGCGCACCGGTGACGAGCATGATGATCGTCTCCATCCTTCGTCTGCACGAGAAGTGATCATCCTTCTCACGTCCGCCCCGGAGGCACTCATGAGCACCTTCTCCCCCACCGAGCGTCAACGGCGCATCCTGCGCGTCCTGTCCCCCACCACCGCCATCAGCGTCACCGCGCTGGGGCGGCTGACGGACGTGTCCGCGGTGACCATCCGCCGCGACCTGACCGAGCTGGCCCGCGAGGGGCTGGTGACGAGGGTGCACGGCGGCGCGCTGCGCGCGCCCCTGCGCGGCGAGCCCCAGCCGATCGCCCTGCGCCGCACGGAGGACCTGGAGGTCAAGCGGGTCCTCGCCCGCGCCACGGCGGCCATGATCTGCGACGGCGAGAGCGTCATCATCGACAACAGCACCACCTGCGACCTGGTGGCCCAGGAGCTCGTCGGCAGGAGGATCAGGGTCCTGTGCCTGTCGGCGGGGGCCGCCGCCGACCTCGCCCGCACCCCCGGTCCCGTCGTCAGCGTTCCCGGCGGCATCGTCCAGACCGACACCCTGGCCATGCTCAGCGCCACCGCGGTCGACGCCGTGCGCCGCTTCCGGGCCGACGTCGGCGTGCTGGGCGCCTGCGCCGCGTCCCTCGCGAGCGGGCTGACGTGCGTCGAGGACGACGACGCGACCATGAAGGCCGCCATCATCTCCTCCTCGGCGAGGCGCCTCATGCCCGCCGCGCCCCGCAAGCTCACCCGGTCCTCGACCTACCGCTTCGGCGACCTGGGGGACCTCGACGCGCTCCTGACCACCACCGACGTCGACCCCGATACGGTGGCCGATCTGCGGGCGGCGGGCGTGGCCGTCGAGTTCCACGAGGTGTGAGCGCCTCCCCGCGGGAGGGCCGGCCGAGACCAATCCCGCGCCGCCCGCCCCGACCGGGCGGCCCCCTCGCCCGCGGGAGGGCCGAGGGAGCCGCGCCGTCGGGCGCCGGCGGCCCGGGCCGGGCCGAGGGCGGCCCTTCAGCCCTGGGCCACGAGCTCGTGGGTCGAGATGCGCCGGATCCGCAGGGACAGGGCCGTCACGACGAGCCCGGCCACGAGCACGACGGCCCCGGGGATTCCGGCCCACAGGGCGGGCGGGACCCGCGCGTCGGCCCCGAGCGGCCCCACCACCCGCAGGATCGCGCCGATGAACGGCCCGAGGGTCAGCGCCCCCACGGCCGCGCCCGCCGTCGTCCCCGCGATCACCGGGGGCAGCACGGTCCACAGGAGCTGGGCGCCCAGCTGCCGGCGGGTGAAGCCCAGGGCCTTGCGCACCCCCAGGGAGCGGCGCTCCTCGCGCAGGAGGGTCCCCACGACGAGGACGACCACCATGAGGATCGTCACGGCGCTGAAGGAGCCGACCAGCGCCGCCATGACGGGCACGGCCGACAGGTAGCCGTCGAGGGACAGCAGGACCGCCTCGCGCTGGTCGTGGATGACGAACGCGTCCTCGCCCAGGGCCGCGCGGATCCGCTCGGACACCCGCGCGCTCTCGCCGGGGGTCTTCGGGGAGACGAGGTTGACCGCCAGCGCCGCGGGGCTCTGCGCGTCGATGCGCCGCGCTCCCGCCAGGGTGACGTAGGCGAACCGGCCGAGTTGGCGCCAGCCCGTGGCCAGGCCCGTGACCAGGAAGCTCACCCGCCGGTCCCCCACGTTCACACTCCACGTGTCCCCGACCTCCAGGCCCAGGGAGCGGGCCAGGCCGGCGCCCAGGACGATCTCGTCCTCGCCGGCCGGGTACCTGCCCTCGCGCACGGGATCGAAGCGGAAGTCGGCGTCGGAGTCGACGCCCAGGAAGAGGGTCTCCCGGCCGTCGACCTCGGGCGTGATGGCCACGAAGGGGTAGGCGTTCGCCACGCCGTCGACGGCCTCAACGCGGCTGCGCGCCCCGGCCGCGTCCGCGCCGGCGCTCATGTGCACGTCCAGGTCCTCGATCTCGCCGGAGATCAGCCGCAGGGTGCGGTCCTCGTCCCCCAGGAGCGCGGACGTCAGGCCCAGGACCGACACGGCGACCGCGCTGGCCACGGCGACGGTGAGGGCCACCGTGATCGAGCGGCGCAGGCTCTGCAGCGCCTGACCGGCGCCGAGCACCGCCGACAGCGGGCCGGGCGTCGTCGTCAGGGGCAGCGGCGAGCGCCGGAAGGAGTGGGCGCGGTGCCCGCCGCGCAGCATGTCGACGGTCGTGGTGCGCTTGAGCCGGCGCACGGTCAGGGCGCTGACGGCCAGGACCACCGCCGTCACGACCCCGCTGGTCAGGATCAGCCCCGTCCACGAGAAGTCCGCCGTCCACGTGGTGCCCGACTGGGAGTTGACCAGGGAGGTGAACAGGGGCATGGCCGCGTAGGAGCCCAGGGCGCCCGCCGCGGCGGCCGGCAGGGCCAGGCCGCCGAAGCACCACGTCAGTGAGCGCGCCGCCGCCCCGGAGGTGAAGCCGCAGGCCCGCAGCGCCCCCAGGGCCGGCAGGTCGCGGGCGAGTATGGAGCGCAGCGTCGAGCGGATGACCAGGACGGCGACCAGGGTGATGAGCAGCGCCGTCGCGGTCAGGATCGCCCCGAGGATCCCCGAGGGGATCGAGGTCGCCGTGGAGAGGACCTCCAGGTCCACGGTCAGGTTGAAGGGGGCCATCGGGTTGGTCCGGTCGATCTGGTCCTCCACCAGGTCCTCCAGCAGCGCGGCGGCCTCGGCGGGGCTCGCGGCGTCGACCTCGACCAGGGTCGCGCGCGCGGCGCCGGGGAAGGACCCGGGGCCGTGCGCGCCCGGCTCGGCGGCGGCGGCCCAGGCCCGCTCGAAGTCCGCCGTCGGCAGGCCGATCCCCAGGATCTGCAGGCCGGGGACGCCGAAGTAGGAGTCCTCGAAGAAGCCCTGGATGTGGAAGGTCTCCGGCCCGGCCGGGGTGGTGATCTCAATGGTGTCGCCGGCCCTGTAGCCGCCGACGGCGCGCAGCAGGTCGGGCATCCACACGGGGCGCTCCACCGCCGTCGGGGCGGTGGCGGTGATCGTGCGGCGCCCCAGGTCGCCGGGGTCGTCCGCGTCCCACACGGCGGCCATGACGCTGAGCGTGCGCCCGTTGAAGGGCACCGAGATCTTGTCGACGAGGGTGCGGGAGGCCTCGGCCCCGGTCACGGAGGGGTCGGCCCGGACGATCCGCTCCAGCTCCGCGGGCGCGCGGGTCGTGGGGAAGACGGAGATCGCATCGGCCGTATGCCACCGCCGGGCCAGGATCTCGGTCTGGCGCGGGAACTGCTCGAGCAGCACGACGGCGGTGTTGCCCAGGAACCCGACCATGACGGACAGGACGACGACGGCCGCCGCCAGCGCCCGGTGCCGGCGCAGGTCGCGGCGGATCAGCAGGGGCGTGGGGCCCATCCTCAGCATCTTCACCACCCCATCTCGGCGAGGAAGGCGGTCAGGGCGGCGGTGCGCGCCGCGTCGTCCGGGCCACGCCGCTCCCCCAGGTCCAGCTCGCCGCGGATCTTCCCGTCGCGCAGGTAGAGGATCCGCGAGCCCCGCAGCGCCGAGCGCAGGTCGTGGGTGACCATGACGATGGTCTGCCCCTCGGCGTGGACCCGCCCGAGCAGGTCCAGGATCATCCCCGAGTAGTGGGAGTTGAGCTGGCCGGTGGGCTCGTCGGCGAAGACGGCGGCCGGGCGGCCCACCAGGGCCCGGGCGATGCCCACGCGCTGGGCCTCCCCGCCCGACAGCATCGCGGGGTACTTGCCCCGATCCGCCTCGGGCAGGCCGACCAGGTCCAGGAGGCGGTCGCACCGCTCGCGCGCCCGGGCGCGCCCGCGCTCGACCAGCAGGCCGATCGCCATGAGGTTGTCGATGACGCTGAGCTGGTCCAGCAGGTGCACCTGCTGGAAGACGAATCCGCAGTGGTCGCGCCGGAACCTGGCCAGGGCGTCCTCGTCCAGGCCGGAGATGTCGACGCCGTCGACCTCCACCCGCCCCAGGCTGGGCCGGTCCAGGCCGGACAGGGCGTAGAGCAGCGTCGACTTGCCCGCCCCGGAGGGCCCCATGATGACGGTGAAGGAGCCGCGCTCGACCTCCAGATCCAGGTTGCGCAGCACGTGCTGCTGGCTGCCCCCGTGGGAGAAGGTCCTCGAGAGCCTCTCGGTGCGGATGACGACGTCGGCGGGCATGGGGTCTCCTTTCGGCCGCTTCCACGCTACGGGCGCGGCGATGACGAACGGACGACCGAATTACGACGATTCCCCGACGACTCCCCGACGATCCGGCGCTCCGGTGGCGGCCCGCCGGTGCGCGGAGGCCCTTGCGGCGGGGGCGCCGGCCCGCCGGCGCTGTCCGCCGCCGACGATCCGGAAGGGCCCGGCCGCGACCTCAGGCCAGGGGCAGCATGAGGCCGACGACGAGGCCGCCGTCGTCCCCCAGCGACAGGTCCAGGCCCCCGCCCATGCGCTCCATGAGGTCGGCCGCCGTGTGCAGGCCCAGCCCCTGGCCGGGCGTGCCCTCGGCGTTGGGGCCCCGATGGCCGCGGCGGGTCAGCAGGGCCAGCTCGGCCTCCGGCGCGCCCGGGCCGTGGTCGGCCAGGCGCAGCTCGAGGAAGGGCTCGTCGGGCAGGACGCGGGCGGTCGCGTCGATGCGGGTGCCGGCGTACTTGTAGGAGTTGGTCACGACATTGCCGACCACCTGCGCCAGGCGCCCCGGGTCGATGCGCACCAGGGCCTGCGGCAGCGGGGCCAGGTCCACGAGGCGCAGGTGGTCGCACTCGGTGAGGATCGGGGCCAGGCGCTCGGCGGGCAGCTCCACGGGCGCGAGCGCGAGGGCCGGGTCGTCAGCCCCGTGGGTGCGCACCAGGTCGGTGACCAGGGAGTCGATGCGGTGCGCCTGACGGACCACCAGGGCCAGGCGCTCGTCCTGACCGGCGTCGGCGGTGGTGGCGCGGATGAGCTCGGCCGTCGCCGTGATCGTGGCCAGCGGGGTGCGGATGTCGTGGCCGATGTCGGCGACCAGGCGCTCCTTGGACGCCCGCGCCTCCTGCTCGCGGGCGCGGGCGGCGCGCAGCTCGGTGCGCATGAGGTCGAAGGACTCCGACCAGGCGCCGAACACGTTGCCCCGGTCCATGGGCAGGGCCCGGTCGAGATCGCCCCGGGCGACGCGGTGCGCGAAGGCCTCCAGGCGCCGGAAGGGCGCGACGACGCGCCGGTGGAGGAGGGCCGCGGCAACCAGGGCCGGGGCGAGCACGGCGACGAGCGCGGCGGAGGCGACGACGGCCAGGCGAGTGCGCCCGGCCCGCAGGGCGGCGTTCGCACGGTCGTCGACGACGACCACGCCCACGAGGGCGCCGTCGACCACGACGGGGGCGGCCAGGGAACGCTCGGCGGCGCTGCGCGCAAGCAGTTCGACGGCGGCATTCGTGCCGGCGTCCGACGTGCTCCCGTCCGTCGCGCCGCCGCCCGCCGTGCTCCCGTCCCCGTCCATCGCGCCGCCGGGCGCATCCCCGTCCGCCACGTCTTGCGCCTGCACCGCCGACGGCGCGACCCCGCCGGGGGCGGCGCGCAGGCGCACGGCCCCGTCCCGGCCGATGACGGTGACCGCGGCGCCGACGTCGGCGAAGTCCTCCGCGCTCAGGGACTCCCAGTGGTCCCGGGCCGTGTGGACGGCCAGGTTGAGCGCGGCGGCGTCGGGGCGGGGCAGTGGGGCCAGCGCCGTCGTCCACACGGCCGCCAGGGCGAGCAGGCCGACTGAGACGAGGACGATGACGAGGCGGCGCACGCCGTGGCGGCTCACGGAGCGCCCCCGGGCCCGTCCGCGTCCGCCCGGCCCTCGCCGTCCGAACGGTCCGCCGTCCCGGGCCCGCTCGACGCGGACCCGTCCGGCCCGGGCCCGTCCGCTCCCGCCACCGCCCCGGCCTCGTCCGCCTCGGCGAAGAAGTAGCCGCGGCCCCACACGGTGCGCAGGTGGACCGGCGCGTCCGGATCGGCCTCGATGCGCCTGCGCAGGCGGCGCATGTGGACCGTCAGGGTCCCCTCCGAGGTGTAGGGCTCGCCCCAGACGGCGTCGATGATGTCCCGCTTGGAGCACACGCGCCCGCGGTTGCGCACCAGGTGGGCGAGGATCCGGTGCTCGATGGCGGTCAGGTGCACCTCCCGGCCGTCCACCCACGTGCGCCCGGCGTCCAGGTCGATGCGCAGGCGCCCGTCGTCGACGTCGGGCACCCGCGCGGACGACCCGGCGCGGCCCGGCGCCCGCTGACCTCCCGGTGCGCCGCCCTGGCCTCCCGGTTCTCCCGGTGCGCCGCCCGGCCCACCCGGGGCGGAGGGCGCCGCCCCCTGCGCGCGCGCCAGGGCCCGGCGGACCTTGGCCAGGAGCACCTGCAGGGAGTAGGGCTTGGTCAGGTAGTCGTCGGCCCCCAGGTCCAGGCCGAGCACCTGGTCGGCCTCGCTCGTGCGCGCCGAGACGAAGATGACGCCCGCCCCCGGCGCCGCCTCGCGCAGACGGGCGCACAGGGCGAAGCCGCTCATGCCGGGCAGGGCGACGTCGAGCAGGACCACGGCGGGCGCCAGCGCGGGCAGGTCGGCGAGGGCGGCCTCGGCGGTGGCGCGGTGCTCCGCGCGGAGTCCGAAGGCCTCCAGGTACTCGCGCGTCGAGCGCGCCAGCTCGGCCTCGTCCTCGACGAGCAGCACGTCGACGCCCCCGCCGGTCGCCCCGGCCTGCGCGCGTCCCCCGCCCCTGGTGCACATCCTCGACATGCCCCCAGTCTCGCACCCGCCGGCGCCCGCCACGGACCCGCAGTGCCGGCCGTGGCCGAGTTCGCGCACGGCTCGCACCCGCCAGCGTCCGGCACGGACCGCCCGTGCACGAGATCGTCACTTAACCCGCGAGCACGTCTGCTAGAGGTACGTGCTCGCGGGTTAAGTGACGTGCTCGGCGGTTAAGTGACGTGCTCGGCGGTTAAGTGACGTGCTCGGCGGTTAAGTGACGTGCTCGCGAACCCGGTGCGCTGGCGGCGGGCCGCGGTGCGCCTCCGCACCCCCGACACCGGCAATGCGGCGATCGTTTCCCACTCAAACGATCAGCGGCGTTGATCGAATGACCCCATACCGTTGGCATCGACGAGGACCACCCGGGTTGATCGTTGAGAACGCGCAACTCGCGACATCCGACCGGACGATCGGAGCGCCGCGGCCGAAGCGCACGAGGAGACCGACCATGCCGCACATCGACCACGCCGCCCTCTGGGTCACCGATCTCGACGGCGCCCGCGACTTCTACTCCCACTGGTTCAACGGGCACTCCAACGGCCTGTACGAGAACCCCCGGACCGGGCTGCGCACCTACATCCTCCACTTCACCGACGGCCCGCGGGAGGAGCGGCGCACCCGCCTGGAGCTCATGAGCCGGCCCGACGTCGCCGCGCCCGCCGCTCCCGCCGAGGCCGCCGACGTCGCCGCGCCCGCCGAGCGCACCGGCCCGGGCTGGGCGCACGTGTCCTTCTCCCTGCCCGGCCGCGACGACGTCGACCGGCTCGCGGCGGACATGGCCGAGGCGGGCGTGAGGCTCGTCGACGGGCCCCGCCAGACCGGCGACGGCTACTACGAGGCCGCCATCCTCGACCCGGAGGGCAACCGCGTCGAGCTCCTCGCCGACGACTACTCCGACGACGTCGCCCTGCGCCCGTCCCACTGAGACCGGAGCGCCGGCAGCGGGATGCCCGCCCGCTGGGCGGGGTGAGCGCTGCGGCCGGGGCGCTGGGACCGCGAAGCGCCGGTGGGCGCGGAGTCGCCCCCGCGCCCACCGCGCTCACTCGTCGGCGGCCGAGGGATGGGTCATGTCCGCGGGCACCACCCAGGCGTCGAACTCCTCGGGCGTGACGAAACCGAGCTCCAGGGCCGACTCGCGCAGGGACAGGCCCTTGTGGTGGGCGTTCTTGGCGATCTTGGAGGCCTTGTCGTAGCCGATGTGGCGGTTGAGGGCCGTGACCTGCATGAGGTTGGTCTCCAGGTTGTGCTCGATGCGCTCGCGGTTGGGCTCGATGCCGTAGGCGCAGTGCTCGTCGAAGGACACGCACGTGTCGCCCAGCAGCTGGATGGACTCCAGGACGCACCAGGCCATGACCGGCTTGAAGACGTTGAGCTGGAAGTTGCCCTGGGAGCCGGCGAAGCCGACGGTGGCGTCGTTGCCGAAGACCTTGGTGGCCACCATGGTCATGGCCTCGCACTGGGTGGGGTTGACCTTGCCGGGCATGATGGAGCTGCCGGGCTCGTTCTCCGGGATCAGTAGCTCGCCGATGCCGTTGCGCGGGCCGGAGGCGTACCAGCGCACGTCGTTGGCGATCTTCATGAGCGCGTCGGCCAGGACCCGCAGCGCGCCGGAGACCAGGACCAGGGCGTCGTGGGCGCCCAGGGCGGCGAAGAGGTTGCCGGCCTGCGTGAAGGGGATGCCGGTCTCGGCGCTGATCTTCTCGGCGGTCAGCGCGCCGAACCTGGGGTGGGCGTTGAGCCCGGTGCCCACGGCGGTGCCGCCGATGGCCAGTTCGCGGGCCCGGGAGTCGGCGTAGCGGATGGCGTCCAGGGCGAAGTCGATCTGGGCGACCCAGCCGGAGATCACCTGCCCCAGGCGGATGGGGGTGGCGTCCTGGAGGTGGGTGCGGCCCACCATGACGACGTCGTCGTACTCCTTGGCCTTGGCGTCCAGGGTGCCCCGCAGCCGCTCCACCCGCGGGTACATGGCGGCCAGCTCGCTGACGACGGCGATGTGCATGGCCGTGGGGAAGGTGTCGTTGGAGGACTGGCCGCGGTTGACGTGGTCGTTGGGGTGGACCGGGGTCTTGGAGCCGAGGACGCCTCCGGCCAGCTCGATGGCGCGGTTGGAGATGACCTCGTTGGCGTTCATATTGGACTGGGTGCCCGAGCCGGTCTGGAAGACGACCAGCGGGAAGTGGGAGTCGAGACGGCCGGAGATGACCTCGTCGCCGGCGGCGGCGATGAGCTCGGCGATGTCGCGCGGCAGCTCGCCGAGCTCGGCGTTGGCCAGGGCGGCGGACTTCTTGAGCACGCCCAGGGCCCTGATCAGGGGGCGGGTCAGGACGAAGGTTTCGCGGCCGATGTTGAAGTTGTGCAGGCTCCGCTCGGTCTGGGCGCCCCAGTAGCGGTCGGAGGCGACCTCGATGGTGCCCATGGAGTCGGACTCGGTGCGCGTCGTCGCGCTGGACTTGTCAGATGCCATGGGCCAAGGCTATACGGCGGGCGCCGCCCCGAGGGCGCCGTTCAGCCCGTCAGGCCCGCGGCCCGGGCGTAGGCGGCCGGGTCCACGGGGCGCGCGCGGCGCGCCAGCCCCTCGACGACGAGCAGGTAGGAGACGACGACCAGCTCGCGCACGAGGTCGGCGTCGAGGCTCTCCCCCGGCGTCAATGTGATCCAGTGCCGCTTGTTCATGTGGTAGCCGGGGGCGATGTCGGCGTACTGGTGGCGCAGCGCCGCGCCGTCCTGCGGGTCGGCCTTGAGCGTGAGCATCTGCGGGCCGGTCGTCTCGGTCAGCAGCGCGAAGATCCTGCCGCGGACCCTGTAGACGTCCCAGTCGGGGCCGAAGGGCCGGTCGAACTGGGAACCGGGCAGGGCCCGGGCGATCTCGTGGGCTCTGGCCCGCAGCTCGTCGGCGTTCACCGCCCCATCATGCCCCGACGGCGCCGGGGCCGGGCGCGGCGCTCGTGCCCGACGGCGCCGGGACCGGGCGCAGTTCCATCGTCGCCCGGGACCGGGCTCCGCCGCCGGGGCGCTCCGAGCGGCCCCGCTCCCAGGAAGCGTTCAGAATGTCTTGGCAGCCTTCCCCCCGTCATCATCGACGCAACGGAAGGAGCCGCTCATGGCCGACAAGGACGCCATCTACGACCGGGTCGCAGGCAAGGCCAAGGAGACCGCCGGGAAGGTCACCGGGGACAAGGAGACCGAGACCGAGGGCAGGCTCCAGAACATCGAGGGCAAGGTCGCCGAGAAGGTCGGCGAGGTCAAGGACGAGGTCGCCGAGAAGGCCGACGACGTCAAGGACGCCGTCAAGGGCGTGGCCGCCCGCTTCAAGAAGGACGAGTGAGGCCCCGACGCCCCTTGCGCTGAGGCGCCCGGCACCCCGCGGGGTGCCGGGCGCCTCGCAACGTCCGCACCGGGGTGGCGGTCAGGCGCCGTCGGGTCCTTCGCGCACCTTCAGCGCAGTCTCCAGCACGGCCCCGACCCCGGCGGCGAGCACGGGGTGCGCGGCCGCGGCCAGGCGCACGACCTCGTCGGGGTCGGTGGGCTCGGCGGACAGGGACAGGTCGGACACGACGCTCATCCCGGCCACGCGCACGCCGAGCTGATGCAGGGCGACGGCCTCCAGGACGGTGGACATGCCCACGCAGTCGGCGCCCAGGGAGGCCAGCATGCGGGTCTCCGCCATGGTCTGGTACTCCGGGCCGCGGACCATGGCGTAGGTGCCGGCGCGCCGGGTGAGCGCGCTCAGCACCCCCGCGAGCTCCGGGTCCCACACGCCGCGCACGTCGACGAACACGGTGCCGGCGAAGGGCGAGGCGCCGGAGAGGTTGAGGTGGTCGGTGATGGCCATGACCTCCCCGATCCGCCAGTCGCGCAGGCAGCCGTTGGCATTGATCAGGACGGCGGCGCGCACCCCGGCGGCCGCGGCGGCCCGGACCAGGGCGACGACGGGCGTCGTCCCGCGCCCCTCGTACAGGTGGGTGCGGCCGTGGGCGACGAGCACCCGCGCCGAGCCGCCGGCGCCCGCCGCGCGCTCGAAGGAGTCGAGGCGGTCGGCGTGCCCGGGCGCCGCGGGCGCGGGCACGCCGGGCAGGTCGGACAGCGGCAGCGCGGCCGCCGACTCGCCCCAGGCGGCCAGGGCCCCCTCGGCCCCCGATCCGAGGACGACGAGCAGGTCGTGGCGGGCCGCGCCGGTGCGGCGGGCGATCTGGTGGGCGGCCTCCAGGGCTGGGCCGGGCCCGTCCCGGCCGCCGGATGCGGTCAGCGCCTCCAGCAGGGCGGGGCCGACGGCGCCGGTCCGCGCGGGGGCGGCGGGCGGGTTCGCGGGCCGGTCCGCGCCGGGCGCTCCGACGGCGCTCATGCGCGCGCCCCGTCACCGTCGGCCGCACCGCCGTCGGCCTCCTGGGCCCGCACGCGGCCGCGCCCGAGCGTCAGGTGTCCGACCAGGCCGATGAGCAGAGCGGCGAGAACGCCCAGGTTCGCGCCCGCCCAGGCGCCGTCGCGCCCGCCCAGGGGGCCGAGCAGGTAGCCCTGCCAGCCCAGCCAGGAGGCGGCGGTGTTGACCACGAGCCCCCAGCCGACCGCCGTGCCGGCCGCCACGAGGGCGATCGCCTCCCAGTTGACCGAGCCGTAGACGCCGTCGGGGGTGAACAGGGCGGCCTCGTCGTAGTCGCGGCGGCGCAGGAGGACCTCGGCGATCATGACGCCGGCCCAGGCGGCGATGACCACGCCGAGGGTGGTCAGGAACCCCTGGAAGGGGCCGAGGAAGTCCTTGGCGCCCAGGACGACGGCGATGGTGCCGACCGTCATGATCGTGGCGTCGACGGCGGTGGCGACGTACCGCCTGACGGGCAGGCCCGCGGCCAGCAGGGACAGGCCCGAGGAGTACAGGTCCAGAATGATGCCGCCCGCGAGCCCCAGGATCGCCACGAGCGCGAAGGGGATGAGGAACCAGGTGGGCAGGATGGTGGCGAGCGCGCCGATGGGGTCGGAGTCGATGGCGGTGCCGAGAGCGGCGTCGGACCCCACGAGCATGGTGCCGGCGATGACGAGGACGACGCAGGGCAGGGAGGAGCCGAAGGCCGTCCAGCCGATGACGCCGGGGGTCGAGGCGGTGCGCGGCAGGTAGCGGGAGTAGTCGGCGGCGGCGTTGACCCAGCCCAGGCCGAAGCCGGTGGCGACCATGACGAGGGCGCCGATGAAGGCGGCCGCGCCCCCGGCGGGGAGGGCGGCCAGCGCCCGGAGGTCGATCCTGGGGGAGACGAGCAGCAGGTAGACGACGGTGAGGACGCCGGTGGCCAGGGTGATCCAGGTCTGGACCCTCATAATGGTGTCGAAGCCGAGGATGCCGGCGAAGGCGGCCAGGCCCACGGTGAGCAGGAAGCCGACGATCTGGGCGCCCGCCCGGTTGTGCCATCCCAGGGTCTGCAGGACGGTGGCCGAGGCGAGGGTGGCGGTCACGCACAGGACGGTCTCCCAGCCGACGGTGAGCATCCAGGAGATGGCCGCGGACAGGCGGTTGCCGTTGTAGCCGAAGGCGGCGCGCGACAGGGCCAGGGTGGGGGCGCTGCCGCGCTTGCCCAGGACGGCGACCACGCCGCACGCCAGGAAGGAGACGACGACGCCGATGGTGCCGGCGATCGCCGCTTGGACGAAGGACAGGCCGAATCCGAGCACCCACGCGCCCCAGGACAGGCCGAGGACGGAGATGTTGGCGGCGAACCAGGGCATGAACAGGTCGCGGGGCCGGCCCTTGCGCTCGGACTCGGCGATGACGTCCAGACCCGCGTTCTCAATGCGGGAGGCGGGGTCGGGGGCCGGGATGGATCCAGGCGCGGGGGCCGGACGGGGATCGGGAGCGGCGGGATCGGGAGCGGCGGGGTCGGGGGACACGGGCGTTCCCTCCTTTCTCGGGTGAGGCGGCGGCCGGTGCGCGGCGCGTCCGTCAGGTGTCATGACACCTGACGCTGCGTCGGCACTGTAGCACCGCACGGGCCGGTCCTGTCCAGCGGCGCCCGCCGGGCCCGCTCAGCAGGGCCCCCGGGCCCCGCGCCGGTGCCCCGCCCCTTCCGCCCCGGCCCCGAACCGGGCCGGCGACGGCGCCTCAGTGGCCGGTCCCGTCGCGCCCGGAGTGGAGGGCCTTGTACAGGGTCAGTGCGAGCACCGTGCGGTCGGCGGCCCGGAGCTTGCGCAGCAGGGCGGAGACGTGGTTCTTGACCGTCCCCTCGGCCAGCACCATGCGCGCGGCGATCGCCTGGTTGCTCAGGCCCTCGGCCACCAGGGCGGCCACCTCGCGCTCGGTGGGGGTGAGCAGCGCCAGCGCGGGCGGGCCGTCCCCCTCGTCCCCCTCGTCCCGCTCGTCCCGCGAGGGGGCCAGGGCGAGGCGGGCCACGCGCGGGTCGATGACCAGGCCGCCCGCCGCCACGGCGCGCACCGCCTCGGCCAGGGCCTCGATGGAGGTGTCCTTGAGCAGGAACCCGGCCGCCCCGGCGGCCACCGCCCCCCGGACGACGTCGGGCTCGTCGAAGGTGGTCAGCACCAGGACCGGCAGGCCCGGGTGCTCCCGGGCGCACCGGCGCACGAGCTCGATCCCGTCCATGACCGGCATCTTCGCGTCCGCCAGGACGACGTCGACCTCCTCGGCGCGCAGCACCGCCAGGGCCTCGGCGCCGTGGGCGGCCTGGGCCACCACGTCGACGCCCTCGACGGTGCCGAAGAGCATGACCAGGCCCCGGCGCAGGAGCTGCTGGTCGTCGACCACGAGGACCCGGAGCGCGCCGCTCACGACGCCCCCCGACCGGAGGCGGCGACGACCTCCTGCGGCGGGAGCGTCAGCGCCAGCCGGAAGGAGTCGTCGTCCCGGCCCGCCGTGACCGAGCCGCCCAGCTCGGCGGCGCGCTCGGACAACCCGCCCAGCCCGAAGCCGGCGGAGGCGCCGCCCTCACCGCCCACCGGCGCCCGCGGCACCCGCGGGCGCAGCTCGACGGGAATGTCATTGGTCACCGTGACGAGGGCGCCCCGGTCGACGGCGCTCACGCGGATGTCCACCGAGCGCGCCCGGCAGTGCCTGAGGGCGTTGGTCAGACCCTCCTGGACCGTGCGGTACATGAGGAGCTCGGCCGCCTCGGTGAGCGATCGCGGGCTCAGCTCGTCGGTCACGCGCACCCTCACCCCCGTGCCCCGGAACGACGCCGCCACGTCCTCCAGGCCCGCGACGCCGCGGTCGTCCTCGGCGCGCACGGGGCTCAGGGCCCGCACCCACATGCGCATCTCGCGCACCGCCTCCCGGCTCGTGCGCTCGGCCACCGCCACCTCCTCCCAGGCGGCGGCGGGATCCGAGTGACGCACGCGGCCCGCGAACTCCAGACTCATCCCGATCCGGGTCAGCCGGTGCCCGAGCCCGTCGTGCAGCTCGTGCGCGGCCCGCGCGCGCTCTTGGGCGAGCATGAGCTCCTTCTCCAGCACCGCCCTGCGCCGGAGCTTCTCCAGGGCCGCGTCGCGCTCGGCGATCGCGCGGCGCTGGGCGGCCAGGGCGACGTCGTACCTGGACAGGGCCAGGCCGAGGGCGGTTCCCAGCGACATGAGAACCGCCGCGGGGATGTCGAAGAGCAGGATCTCCGCCGGTCCTCGTCCCAAGACCAGGAGCAGGGCGGCTGATGCGGCGGGCATCACCGCATCGCCGACCAGACTCGCCCGCACCCCGACGTCGATGACGAGCAGCGCGGCCGCCACGATGAGGGCCGGCACGACGAAGCCGAGAGTCCCCAGCAGCGCAGGACCGGTCAGGAGCACGAGCACGGCCACCGAGCAGGCGGCGCGGGCGCGCCCGGCCGCCGCTCTGCGCCGCGCCATCCACATGACCCCCACGACTCCCACCGTCGTCAGGACGTAGCACGCCCACGCTCCCCCGCGCGGTTCTCTGAACAGGAACTGCAGCCCGACGAACGCCAGGCACACGAGTGAGAGGACCTGCAGGACGGGCAGGAGCGCGGCGCCCGTGGGCGAGTCGTCCTCCGTCCGCCCGCCGGTGCTCCGCTGCTGGGTGCTCACCCGGTCACCGTAGCCCGGAGCACCGCGCGATGTCCCATGACCGCGGTCATGAATCCGCACCGGGAATCCGGCCCCCGGTCACGCGCGGGCGCCGCGGGTGCGCTCGTAGCGTCGGGGCATGGCAACTCAACCGCGCACCGCAGCGTCCTCGCAGTCCCGGTCCCCGCAGCCCCGCCGCCGCCCGCCCGGGTGGGCGCGCGTGGTGCTGGCCCTCGTCGCCTTCGCGGCCGCCGGATCCTCCCCGCTCCTGGCCGACCTCATCCCCCCGCTGCGCGACGCGCTGGCCTCGGACGACCTGGTCCCCGTCCTCAGCGCCCGGACGGTCCTGTCGCTGATCCCACTGGTCTTCTACCTCCTGTTCACCGCTGTGCTCACCCGCTGCGCGGACCACCGGCCGCTGCGCGCCGCGGGCCTGACGCTCAACCGCCGGGCGGCGAGCGCCTTCCTGGCGGGGACCGGACTCGCGGTGCTCATCACCGTCTGCCTCGCCGTCGTCTTCTACGCCCTGGGGATCGGAGGGGCTCCCGGCCTGAGGCGCCCGGATCTGACTGCCGGCGGCGCCCCCGTGTGGCTCGTGCTCGTCTTCATCCTCTCGAGGTGCTACGTGCTCCAGGGCACCGGGGAGGAGGCCCTCATGCGCGGATACCTTCTTCAGAGCCTGTCCGATCGGCCCGGGCGCGCCGTGTGGATCTCGACGCTGGCCTTCACCTCCCTGCACCTGATCTCCCAGGGCGGGCAGCAGAACGTCGCGGACCACGTGTTCTACCTCGCCACTCCCTTCGGCTTCGCCCTGACCGCGGCCTACCTCTCACTGGTCATGCGCAGCGTGTGGGCCGGGGTCGGCATCCACGGGGGCCTCCACCTCGGCAACGCCATCGTTCAGATGGTGGGTCTGGAAGCCTCGGGGCCGATCGTGTGGATCGTCACCGGGGCGGTCTTCAGCGGCGCCGGCCTGGTGATCGCCTCCCGCATCAGCAAGCAGCGGTGGGCCGAAATCGCCGCGCACGGCCCCTACTCCCCGCCGATCGACCGCTGAGCTCAGGTTCGCGCCGATAACCCGATAACCCGCCGAAGACATGCCCGCACGTGCATAGCGCAAAGTCCCCCGGCACCTGATGGTGCCGGGGGACTTGCCGCCGGTGCGGCGATGGTGGCGGGGGAGGGATTCGAACCCTCGACCTCCGGGTTATGAGCCCGGCGAGCTACCGAACTGCTCCACCCCGCGGCGGTGCCACCAACGATAGCCCCGACCGCCCGCGAACTCCAAGCCGCTGAGCCGTGCCCTTGCTCACCAACCCCTGCTCACCAAGACGGCAGGGGCGGGGGCCGACGACGCGCTCCCGGCGTCGTCGCCCCCCGCCCGGCGCGGCGCTGCGAGCCCGCTCCGGGAACCCGCCGGACCCCGTCACGCGGGCGCCCCGCGCCGGGCTTTCAGCCCTTGAGCCGCCTCTGGGCGTCGATGGCGCGGTCGACCGCGTCGGAGAGCCGGCTCTGCGCCTCGCCGAGCTTCGCCAGGTCGCCGTCCCTCATGGCCTGGTCGGCGTCCGTCTTGGCGGTCTGGGCGTCGGACAGGGCCGCATCCAGATCCGCCTGGGGGTCGCCGGTCGAGGTCCCCGCCGTCGGAGAGGCGGCGGCCGTCGGAGTCCGGGCCGCCGTCGGCGGGGCGGTGGTGGCCTGCGCCGTCGGCGCCTGAGTGGGCGCCGCCGAGGCGCCGCCCCCCTCCTCGCCGGACGGAGCGGTCGTGGTCGAGGTGTCATTGGCCGCCGCGGCGTCGCCGTCGACCGTCTCCTCCCCCGTGGTCGCGCCCGAGTCCCCGCCGAAGACCTGGTTGAGGGCCTCGGAGAGGGTGTCGGCGAAGCCCACCTTGTCGCCGAAGGCGACCAGGACCTTGCGCAGCAGCGGGTACTGGGTCCCCGAGGAGGACTGGACGTAGACCGGCTGGACGTAGAGCAGCCCGCCGCCCACCGGCAGCGTCAGCAGGTTCCCCTTGATCACCTGCGAGCCCTGCAGGCCCCCCAGCACGTTGAGGACCTGCGAGACTTCGGTGCTGGAGTTGAAGTAATTCTGCACCTGCCCCGGCCCCGGCACATTGGACGAGCGCGGCAGCTCCAGGAGCCTGATCCGGCCGTAGCCGGGATTGCGCACCCCCGCCTGGCCCGAGTTCGTCTCGGAGTCGACGGCGAGGAATCCGGTGAGCACGTTGCGCCCGGTGCTGCCGCCGGGGATGTAGACGCTGGACAGGGAGAAGCTCGCCGACTCCTGGCCCGGCATCTGCAGCGTGAGGTAGTAGGGCGCCTGCGGCGACTCCCCCACCTGCGAGGGGTCGGAGTCGCGGGTCGGGTCGTCGGGGACCTTCCAGAAGTCGCCGCCGGAGTAGAAGTCGGCGGCCGAGGTCACGTGGTAGCTGGCCAGAATGGTGCGCTGGACCTTGAACAGGTCCTCCGGGTAGCGCATGTGCGCCATGAGGTCGGCGCTCATCTGGCTCATCGGCGTCACCGAGCCGGGGAAGACGGCCTTCCAGGCGGCCAGGATCGGGTCGTTCTCATCCCACTCGTACAGCGTCACCGAGCCGTCGTAGGCGTCGACGACGGCCTTGACGGAGTTGCGCACGTAGTTGGACTCCTCCGGCGCCCCGAGCAGGTTCGCCTGTCCGGTCGCCTCCGACATCGTCTCCTCCAGCGACTCGTGCTGGGAGTAGGGGTAGTTGTTGGTCGTGGTGTAGCCGTCGAGGATCCACACGACCCGCTTGGGCGTGGAGGGATCGCCGTCGTGGTCGACGACCGCCGGGTAGGGGCTGCCGTCCAGGGTCAGCCAGGGGGCGACCTTCGAGACCCGCTCGGCGGGGTTGCGGTCGTAGAGGATCTGGGAGCCGGCGCGCACCTCCTGGGAGAAGAGGATGTTCATCTCCTGAAAGCGCACGGCGTACAGCAGCCGGTTGAGGGGGTTGGACACGTTCGGGCCCCCGTTGCCGGCGAAGGTGGTGTTGACCTGCCCGGAGGGCGCGGCGTCGTCGGGGTAGTCGAGCTCGTGCGGACTCCCGCCGTCGTCGCCGCCCACAATGGAGTACGACGGCGAGGACTGGCCGAAGTAGATGCGCGGCTCGTACTCGCCCAGATCGCCGCTGGAGGGGATCCCGCCCTCCCAGAACGCGGGCGAGCCGTCGGTGCGGGCCGTGTTGCCGTAGGCGGTGACGACGCCGTAGCCGTGGGTGTAGACCGTGTGCTCGTTGATCCACGTGCTCTGCCCCGACCCCAGGCCGTTGAGGTTGAGCTCGCGCACGGCGATGACCGTGTCCCGGCTGACCCCGTCGACCCGGTAGCGGTCGACGTTGAGCAGGTTGGCGAAGCCGTAGTACTGCTTGTTCTGCTGGAACTGGGTGAAGCTCGGCGAGACCTGGTTGGGATCCAGCAGGCGGATCGAAGTGGTCGACTCGGCGTCCTCCTTGAGCTGGCCCGCCGTCGCCTCCGTCACGGCCGCGTAGTTGGAGGTCTCGACCCCGTCCAGGCCGTAGGCCGCCAGGGTCGCCTTGATATTGCGGTCGATGTACTGCGACTCCTCCCGCTGGGCGTTGGGGTCGACGACGAACTTCTGAATGACCGCCGGGTAGGCCAGGCCGATGAGCAGCGCCGAGACCACCATGACCACCACGCCCGTCACGGGCAGCTTCCACGACCTGGCGCGCACCGAGGCGAGGAAGAGCACGGCGATGGCCACGGCGATGGCGGCCAGGATCGCATTGGCCGGGATGACGGCGTTGACGTCGGTGTAGCCGGCGCCGTCGAACTTGGAATTCGAGGAGTACAGGGCCGAGTAGCGGCTCAACCAGTAGCCGGCGCCCCGCAGCAGGCAGAACAGGGCGAGGAACACCGCCAGGTGCACGCGCGCGGCCCTGGTGAAGTGGGGCGAGCGCGCCACGGAGATGCCCCCGTAGAGGTAGTGGACGATGACGCTGGCCACGCCGGCGAAGATGACGACGCGGCCCAGGTAGGACATGACGACGTTCAGGACCGGCAGGATGAAGACGTAGAAGGACACGTCGAGGCCGAACTGGGGGTCGCTCACGCCGAAGGGCCGGGAGTGCAGGGCCAGGAGGATCTCGCGCCAGTGCGGGGCCAGCTCCCACAGCGAGGCCAGCAGCCCCAGCACCGCGGGCACGCCCCACACCAGGGGGCGGCGCAGCGGCTCGACGGCCGTGCGGTAGGCCTCCAGGTTGCGGGTGGCCTCGTCGTGCGGCAGGCCGATCTCACGGGACCGGTAGGCGGTGGTCATCGCGGCGAAGACGGCGCCGAACATCACCAGGAAGCCGATCACGAACAGGACGCCGGAGGCGATCCACTGGGTCCAGATGACCCGGGAGAAGCCGAGCTGGTTGAACCACAGCACCTCGGTCCAGGTCTGCGACAGGAACACGACGACGGCGCCCAGGGCGAAGAGGATGATCAGGGTCCACATCAGGGGGCCGGGGCGGCGCCCGGGCTCGCGCTCGCGGCGATCCGGGCGGGCGGGGCGGGAGGACCCCCCCGAACCGGACCCCGCGGAACCGCGCGAGGCGCGCGGCGGCCGGATGCGGCCGCCCCTGCCGAAGAGCGCGGCGGGGTCGAAGCCGAAGGGGTTGCCGAGGACGGGCTCGTCCTCCTCGTCGTCGGTCCGACGGCGACCGGCGTGCCGTCGGGGCTCGTCGGACGTCCCGTCGTCCTTGTCCTTGCGGGAGCGCGCCGGGCCGCCCGGGCGCGAGGAGTCGGCCTGGTGGAACCCGCCTCGCACGCGTTCCTCGCGGCTGGCGTCGTCGTTCGAGGCGCCGGGGGCGTCGTCGCCGTCGGGCTTGTCGTTGGATTCGTCGTCGGGCCTGGTGCTCACGATCACTCCGTGTCTGGGGAGGCGCGCGCGGCGCGCGGAACTTGCGGCGCGAGGAGCGCCGAACGGGCCCATCGTCCCACAAGTCGCGGCGGGCCCAAAAACCCGCGCCGCGCCGGGGCGGGGAACCGGCCGGGACCGCGACGCCCGCCGCGGCATCCGCCATTGCGCCTGCTCCACTGAACCCACCGCGGTGCCCACCACTGCGCTCTTCTCGCGCTGGCCCCTGCGCGCCCCGCCCCGGAGGCCGAAGACGCGGTCCGGGACCCGGGGCGCCGTCCGTCGGCGTGTCTCCGCCCCGGGGGGAGTCGGCCGACAGCATCCCGGCCGTCGCGCAGGCGGGGGCGCGCCCCTGCTCCCTGGGGGAGTCGATTCGGTGATGTCACCTCAGGTCGCATTGTGCGAGGCGGGCTCGCGCGGATCGAGCTGGGGCGGATTTCGTCGCGCTGGGCTCGCACGGCGCGAGGTGGGGTGGACTGCGTCGCGCTGGGCTCGCATTGCGCAAGCCGGACCCGGCCCGCACCGGCCCCCGGCCCCGGGATCTCGTTGAGCGGAGCTGGAATTACGCAAGCCGGACCCGCCCCGCCCCGCCCCGCCCCGGCTCGGGCCGCCATCACCACCTGACCGGAAGAACACCACATCAAGAGACTTGACTCGCTGGCCCGGTCTCGACCGCGCCACCCCGGTCTCGACCAGCCTGAGCCCGGCCCCGGGCTGGCCCGGGGCCGGCGGGGTGTTCCAGTTCGCGGGTCCGTCGTCGTCCCCGCCAGCGCCGACTCGGGGCCGTCGCGAGCCCGGTCCCGGTTCCCACCCCATCCCGACTCGTCCCGGCCGGGTCCGCAAGATCGCCGGATAACCCGCGAGCACGTCACTTGACCCGCGAGCACGTCTACCAGAGGTACGTTCTCGAGGGTTACCCGGCGATCTCACGGACCGGGCGGCGCCCGCTGCCGGGGCGCACCCGGCCCGCCGACACCCGCCCGCAAAACCGACGCCCACAAACGCACCGGCGCCGGAGCAAGGATCCACGCGGGCGCGGCGACGAGCCCCGACCTCCCGCCGGCGGACCGCAGCGACCTCGAGGACCCGCACAGGCGCAGCGACGAGACTCCGGCTCCGATAACGCGCGCCCGATTTACGTCATCACGACCCCCCGCTGCCACAACCAGAACCCCGTCGACTTTCGGGCCGGCGCGGATCCGGCCAACGGGGCCCGGGCCGGGGCGGGGCGGGTCCGGCTTGCGTAATTCCAGCTCCGCTCAACGAGATCCCGGGGCCGGGGGCCGGTGCGGGCCGGGTCCGGCTTGCGCAATGCGAGCCCAGCGCGACGCAGTCCACCCCACCTCGCGCCGTGCGAGCCCAGCGCGACGAAATCCGCCCCAGCTCGATCCGCGCGAGCCCGCCTCGCACAATGCGACCTGAGGTGACATCACCGAATCGACTCCCCCAGGGGCAGAGCAGCGGCGCCGCCTCCCGCTCGGCGCCGGGACAGCACCCGTCGCCGGGTCGTCGCCGCGGCGCATCGTCACCCGCCTCCCGCTCGGCGCCGGGACAGCACCGCCGCCCCGCGTCCTCCCGCGCCATCACGCCAAGGGACTCAACGACTCCTGCATCAACACGCCCTAGGCTCGGCCCGTGAACGCTCAGCGCCCCCACGGTCCGACGCCCTCCCGCCGCGCCCTCGCCCGCGTCGTCGTCGAGATCGAGCGGCGCGCCGCGGCGCGCGGCTGGGACGCGCCCGTCGGCGTCTTCGCCCTCGTGCGCACGGCGGCGGCCCTGGCCCAGGACCCGGATCTGGCCCGGCTCCTGGACGCCGCCGCCATCGAGGAGGCCCGCGCCGACCCCTGCGCCCTGACGGTCATCGAGCAGGAGGGGCTGCCCCCGGCCGCCGACCTGGGGGACCTGCTGGGCCGGCTGGCCTGGCCGTCCGCCGTCGACGGCGCGGCGGTGAGCGTGGAGCGGATCATGGTCGGCCCGGCGTCCGAGGCCGGGGCCGAGGCGATCGAGGACCCCGACGAGCGGATCGCCTTCCTCCGGGCCCGCCCCGACCGGCAGGACGTGCGCCTGGTGGCGGGCGTGCTGCGCTCGGGCGAGTCCTGGTGCGCGGTGCGCGCCCGCAGCCGGGACAGCGACGGGGCCGTCGTCCAGGGCGAGGCCGTCGTGCCCGGCCTCGTCGAGGCCCTGGCGGCCACCTTCGCGTGAGGATCCGGGCGGCGCGGAACCACCGGCGGAGGCGCGGCCGTCGGCCAGCCGGAAGTTCCGGCCGGCGCCCGTCGGGAAGTCCCGGCCACGGCTGAGGCCCGGGCCGACCAGACGGCCGTCGCCGTCGGCCTGTCAGTCCTGCGCCTGGTCCCCCAGGCCCTGCGGATCGTTCTCATCGGCCTCCCGGGCGCCGTCGGCCCAGCCGAGCGTCCCGTCCAGCAGCGAGGCCAGGTCCGCGTCGATCTGGGTGTCCATATCCGCCGCCGCCCGCCGCATGGTCAGGAAGTCCTCGGGACTGGCCAGCTCGGCGGCGGAGGGCATGACATCGGGGTGGAGCCAGAAGGCGTCGCGCTCGGCGTCGCCCACCTCCTGCCCCAGGCGGGTCCACAGGGCGGCGGCCTCGCGCACGCGGCGGGGGCGGAACTCCAGGCCGATGAGCCGGGAGAAGACCTTCTCGGCGGCCCCGCCCTGGATGCGACGACGCCGGATCATCTCCTGCAGCGGCACGGCGTGCGGCAGGTGGGGCGCGGTGGCGCGGGCGGTGACGACCTCGACCCAGCCCTCGACCAGCGCCAGGAGGGTCTCGACGCGCTCGAGGGCGTCCTTCTGGGCGGCGGTCTCCCGGGGGGCGAACATGCCGGACTCCAGGGCCCGGCGGATCGCCTCGGGGTCGTTCGGGTCGATCTGGGAGACGGCGGCCTCCAGGGCGTCGGTGTCGATGGCGATCTCCCGGGCATAGGCCTCGACGGCGCCCAGGACCTGGCCGCGCAGCCAGGGCACGTGGGCGTACAGGCGCGCGGTGGCCGCCTCCCGGACGGCCAGGAACATGCGCACCTCGTCCTCCTCGGACACCAGGCCCTCGGCGAAGTCCGTCACACCCGCCGTCACGAGGGCGGTGCCCGGCTCGCGGGTCAGCGGCAGCCCGACGTCGGTGGCGGAGACGGCCTCGGCGGCGAGCTCGCCGATGGCCCGGCCGAGCTGGAGCCCGAAGGCCGTCCCGGCCATGGACCGCATAATGCCGCCCAGGGCGCCCACCTGGCGGACGACGTCGTCCTCCTCGGGGGCCAGCCGGCTCATCTGGCTCTCCAGCGCGCCGGCGAGGGCCTGCGTCGCCGCGGCGGCCACGGGCGCGCACAGCTCCTGCCAGGTCGGCAGGGTCCGCTCCACCCAGTCCGACCGGCTCCAGGCCTCCCGCGCGCCGGGGGCGGGCATGAAGTCGGTAGCGGTGTCGAGCCACAGGTCGGCCACCCGCAGGGCCTGGCGGGTCCCATCGGCCAGCGCCGCGGTGACCTCGGGGTCGCCCTGGGCGCGGACGGTCTGCAGGGCCAGGTCCTTGCCCATGTCCCAGTTGACGGGCTCGTCGGAGGCCGAGTCGAGCATCTGCTGCATCTGGGCGCGCAGCGCCATCATCTGCCCGGGACTCATCGAGGACAGGTCGGGCATGGCGCCCATGCGGGCCAGCTCGCCGGGGTCGATCCCCGAGGCGCGCAGCGCGCCCACGGCGTCCGCCGCCACCTGCTGACCGAACAGGGAGGCGAGCATGCGCTCGATCTCGTCGTAGGGGTCCTCACTCATGGGCTTCCTCTCGCGCTCGCGTGTCCGGGCTACCGGAACGCTCCGATCGTGCCATGCATTCCTGAGCATCGACCATGAACCTGCGCATTCTCAGTTCCGTGCGCCATGATGGGCGCCGTGACCACCCACGCCACCCCCGAGCCCGACTCCGTCCGGGAAGACGGCGCCCTCGACCGGCCCGAGCCCGACGCCGCCCCCTCCCTCCCCTCGGCCGAGCCCCTCCCCCCGGCCGGGGCCGACGACGCGATGCCCCAGCCGTGGCGCCCGAGCCGCCGCCTCATCGTGCTGCTCACGATCCTGGCCGTCGTGGTGGCGGTCATCGTGGCGGCGGCCACCGTCCCCATCAATATGGTCATCGAGGCGCCCGGCCCCACGTGGAACGTGCTGGGCAGTGCCGACGCCGACGGCTCGCAGGGCTCGGACGGCCAGAGCTCCGTCATCAACGTCACCGGCGCCCGGACCTACCCGGCCGACGGCGCCCTGCGGATGACGACGGTCTCCGTGCGCGGCTGCCCCGGCTTCCCGGTGACGACCCTGGACGTCATCCTGGCCTGGTTCGACGACGACAAGACGGTCGTGGATCGCAATACGGTGTGCCCGGAGTCGATGAGCGCCCAGGAGGTCGAGCAGGTCAACCAGGCCCAGATGACCAGCTCCCAGGACGCCGCGGTGGTGGCCGCCCTCATGGAGACCGGCCTGGCCACCCGCATGGTGCTCCAGGTCGAGGGCCTCGCCGAGGAGCAGACCTCCACCGAGATCCAGGTCGGCGACGTCCTGACCTCGATCGCCCCGGAGGGCGGACCCACCACGCAGGTGACCGATTTCGGCCAGCTGCGCGCCCTGCTGACCACGATCCCCCCGGGCACGCGGGTCACGCTCGGGGTCGAGCGGGACGGCGCCGCCGTTGAGGCCCACCTGACCACCATCGTCCCCAAGGACGCCGACGGCGACGGCAATCCCGACTCGGAGGGCTCCCTGCTCGGGCTCGTCCTCAGCGCCCGGGCCGACTCCGACATCGACGCGACCTTCGGGCTCCAGGACGTGGGCGGGCCGAGCGCCGGCAGCATGTTCGCCCTGGGGATCGTCGACTCCCTGACCCCGGGCGACCTGACCGGGGGCAAGGACATCGCCGGCACCGGCACCATCGCGATCGACGGCCAGGTCGGGGCGATCGGCGGGATCCGCCAGAAGATGGCGGGGGCCCGGGCCGCGGGCTCCGACTACTTCCTCGCCCCGGCGTCCAACTGCTCGGAGGTGATCGGCCACGAGCCCCGGGGCATGGAGGTCTTCGCCGTGTCCACGCTGCACGAGGCGGTCGGGACCGTCGAGGCGATCGCCGCCGGCGACACCTCCGGCCTGGCCACCTGCGAGACCGTCGTCGCCGCCCCCTCCTCCTGACCGCCCCGCCCCTCCCCTTCGCCGCGACCGGCGGAAACGACGCGCGAGACCGGCGGAGAACGCGCCCGGCGCCCGAGTTATCCACAGGTTGCGGGCGGCGTCTGGCGCCGGCGGCGCTCGCGTGCCACGCTCGTAACCGCCCCGGCCCGGCGAGCCGGGCGCCGAGCGGCCCGCGCGGGCGGACGCCGCGCTCGGCGGCGCCCCGCCGGGCCGGGCACCGAGGAGGGACCATGCGCGTGCGCGGAGACGCCCCCGTCCTGTGGCGGACCACCGGGCAGACCCAGATCGGCGTCGAGCCGGGACGCTCCCTCGTCCTGACCGGGCTGACCGCCGCTGAGCAGCAGCTCCTCGACCACCTGCCCCGCAGGATGTCCCCCGACGACGTCTACCGGGCCTCGCGCCGCTGCCGCGTCCCCCTGCCGCGCGCCCAGGACCTCCTGGGGCGCCTGCGCGCGGAGGGCGTCCTGCGCGGAGCCGGCTCCAGGCCGACGACGCCCGAGGAGCAGTACTGGGAGCGGCTCGTCCACTCGCCCCGCTCCCGCGCGGTCCGCCTGCGCGCCAAGAGGGTCGCGCTCTTCGGCTCGGGCCCTCTGGCCCACGAGCTCGCCGCCCTGCTCGCCGAGGCCGGCCTGGGCGCGGTCCTGCCCGAGGACGAGGCCGTCGGGGCGCAGATCGTGGCGCGCTTCCCGGGCACCGACACCGGCGCCCCGCTCGACACCATCCCCGACCTCACCCTCACGCTGGACCCGCACGTCATCGACCCCGTGCGCGCCCGGGCCCTGGCCCAGGCGGGCGCGCGCCACCTGCCCGTCACGCTGCGGGAGGTGTCCGTGCGCGTCGGCCCCCTGTTCGAGCCCGACCGGCCCGTGTGCCACGACTGCCTGGACCTGTGGGAGGCCGACGCCGACGCCTGCTGGCCCGCCATCGCCACCCAGGCGCGGCTCCTGCCCGAGCCCGTGCTCGAGCGCCTCCTGCTCCACCAGTGCGCGGCGCTCGCCGTGCGCGCCGCCCTCGACTGCCTGGGCGACGCCCCGGACCGGTGGCGGGCCGTCAGCACGGAGCTGAGCGCCGACGAGCCCCTCGGCGTCGAGCGCCGCTGGAGCCCCCACCCCCGGTGCCTGTGCTCCCAGACCTCCCGGGCCGCCGGGACCGCCGGGACCGCCGGGGCTCCCCGGGCTCCCCGGGCCTCCCGGAGCGCCGGGGCCTCTCGGACGGACCCCCGGGCCGCCGGGCGCCCGGCCGCGTCCGGCGTCGACATCGCCGTCGTCGCGCCCGCTACGCCCCGTGCTCCCGCACGATCCGCAGCAGCTGGTCCCCGTACTCCTGGAGCTTGACCGGCCCGACGCCGTGGATGGCGGACAGCTGGGGGAGCGTCGTCGGCTTGATAATGGCGATCGAGCGCAGGGAGACGTCGGCGAAGACCGTGTAGGGCGGGCGCGACCTCTCCTTGGCCACCGCCTGGCGCCAGGCGCGCAGCTCCTCGAACAGGGCGACCGTGGCCGGGTCGTTGTCCTGCTCGAACTCCAGGGCGGCCTGCTTGCGCGTCGTCCTCGCCCCCGCCCCGCCCGCGCGGCGGCGCGCCCCGGCCTCCTCGTTGACGGGCCAGATCCCGGCCAGGAAGCGGGAGGGCTTGCGCGAGGCGCGCCCGCCGGCGTGCCGGGCGCGCGCGTAGGTGATGACCAGGTGCTCGCGGGCCCGGGTGACCGCGACGTACAGGAGGCGGCGCTCCTCCTCGACGGCCTCGGGCCCCTCCGCCAGGTTGATCGGCAGCAGGCCGTCCGAGGCGCCGACGATGATGACCGCGTCCCACTCCAGACCCTTGGCGGCGTGGATGGTGGACAGGGTGACGCCGTCGACCGTGGGGGCGTTCTGGGCCTCCGCCCGGTCCCCGAGCTCGCGCACCAGGCCGTCCAGGTCCGTCCCGCGCACCCGGGCGAGCTCGTCGGCCAGGTCGACGATGGCGTTGAGGGAGTCCCAGCGCTCGCGCACGGCGCCGCGCTGGGCGGGCGCCTGCTCGGTCCAGCCCTCCCGGCCGAGCACGTAGCGCACGTCCCGCCCGAGGTCGCCGGTCAGCTCGGCCCGCTCCGTGCGCATGGCGCCGCGCAGGGCGACCATGGCGCGGCGCACCTCGGCGCGCTGGAAGAAGCGGGCGCCCCCGCGCACGAGCAGGCCGATGCCGGCCTCGGACAGGGCCTGCTCGACGGGCTCGGACTGGGCGCCCGTGCGGTAGAGGACGGCGATCTCGCTCAGCGCCACCCCCGCGGCCCGCAGCCGGCGGACCTGGGCGACGACCCCGGCGGCCTCGGCCTCGTCGTCGTCGAAGGCCTCGAAGCGGACGGCCGGGCCGGAGGGGCGCTGGGCGACGAGCTCGACGGCGCCGGCCGGCAGCACCAGCCGACCGGCGCGCCGCGAGCGCGAGAGCACCCGGTTGGCCAGGGACACCACCTGCGGGGTGGAGCGGTAGTCGCGGGTCAGGCGCAGGGTGCGGGCGCCGTCGAACTCCCCGGTGAAGCCCGTGAGGTAGTCGGGTGTGGCGCCGGTGAAGGAGTAGATCGTCTGGGAGACGTCGCCGACGACGCACAGCTGGGAGCGGCGCGGCCCGAGCCACAACCGCAGGAGGCGGTGCTGGAGCGGGGAGACGTCCTGGTACTCGTCGACGACGAAGTGCTTGTACTGGCCGCGGACCTGGGCCGCGATGTCCTCGCGGCTGCGCAGCATGCCGACCACGGACAGCAGGACGTCCTCGAAGTCGATGACGCCGCGCTCGTCCTTGGCGGCCTCGTAGCCGGCGTAGACGCGCGCCACGGCGTCCGCGTCGAGGCCGCCGATCTCGTCGCGCCGCGCCGCCCGGGCGCGCTCGGCGTAGACGGCGGGGCGGATCATGGTGACCTTGGCCCACTCGATCTCGGCGGCCAGGTCGCGCACGAGGGCGCGGTCGGAGGGCAGGCCCAGGCGCCGCGCCGCGACGGCGACCAGTCCGGCCTTGTGCTCCTCCAGGGGCGGGCGGCGCCCGCCGACGGCGCTGGGGTAGAAGTAGTCGAGCTGGCGCAGGGCAGCGGAGTGGAAGGTGCGCGCCTGCACTCCGCCCACGCCCAGGTCGCGCAGGCGCGAGCGCATCTCGCCGGCGGCGCGGGCGGTGAAGGTGACGGCGAGGACCTGGGTGGGGTCGTAGGCGCCCACGGCGACGCCGTAGGCGATCCGGTAGGTGATGGCCCGGGTCTTGCCGGTGCCGGCGCCCGCGAGCACGCACATGGGCCCCTCGAGGTGCTCGGCCACCGCCCGCTGGTCGGGGTCGAGGGCGTCGAGGAGCTCCTGCGGGCTGCGCGGGCGCGGCGCGGCGGGGCCGGGCGCGGGGCTCGGGTCTGTCTGGCTCATCGGGTCCAGCCTGCCACGGGCCGCCGACACGGGGGTGGACCCGGCCCGTCCGTCGCGCGCCGGGCGGCGGGCGCGGTCCGTCGCGCAACGTGCCGGGCGGGGCCGCGACTCCGGCGACGCGCCGGACCGGCGGCCCCGGCGGGCTCAGGTCCAGTCGGAGCGGGGCCCGACCGGCCCGCCGTACCAGTCCTCGATGAGCATGCGCGCGATCGACGTGGGACCCGGCAGGACGATCCGGCCGGCGGCGACGGCCCGGGCGAGCTCGGCGCGCGAGAGCATGACGGCGTCGGTGACCTCGTCGCCGTCGGGGCGGGGCAGGCGCTCGCCGTCGGCCAGGCGGGCCCGGTAGCCGAGCATGAGGGAGCGGGGGAAGGGCCAGGGCTGGGTGGCCACGTGCTCGACGCGGGCGACCCGCAGGCCGGTCTCCTCGGCGACCTCCCGCACGACGGCGGCCTCGGCGCACTCCCCCGCCTCGACGAAGCCGGCCACGACGGAGTAGCGCCCCGCATCCCAGCGGGAGCCGTGGACCAGGAGGAGGCGGTCGGCGTCGTCGGTCACCGACATGATGACGGCCGGGTCCGTGCGCGGGAAGCTCAGCGCGGCGCAGCCGGTGCAGCGCCGCGCCCAGCCGGCCTGCACCGGCCGGGTGCGGGCGCCGCACCGGGGGCAGTGGCCGGCGCGGGCGTGCCAGGCGGCCAGGGCGACGGCGGGCGCGGCCAGGCCCGCGTCCCGGGCAGACAGGTCGGAGCCCACGGCCCGCAGGGCGGACAGCGGGTAGCGCTCCAGCAGCGCGGCCAGGTCGGTGCGGGGGCGGGCGGCGCCCTCGGCGTCGTCGGGCTCGGCGCCGGGGGCGTCCTCGGGCGGGACGACGACGGCGATCCAGGCGGGGCGCCGGTCGGAGGCGGGGCCGGGCGCCGGACCGGGACCGGGCGCCAGCGCCTCGCGCCCCAGGTAGCAGGTCAGCAGGCCGGTGACGTCCAGGTCGGCGGCGCTCAGCGGGGGCAAACCAGGGCGCGCCTGCGCGCCGGCGGGGAGGGCGGGCCCGTCCGCGGGCGCAATGGCGGGGGCCGGCGGGGTCAGGCCGTCGTCGGGCAGGTCGGGGTGGACAGCGGGGACGTCGAGGGCGACGCGCCCGCGGGCGTCGACCAGGACCAGGCGGGTGCCGCGGTCCGCGGCCAGTGCGGCGAGCAGCCCCGGCTCGCCGCGGCGGGCGGCGTCGCGGTCGATGGTGGTGCGCGACAGGGACCGTCGGCCGTAGTCGTCCTGCTGCCGGCGGCTCAGGGGGCGGGGGCGGGACGCCGGAGTGCTCATGCGCCCCACCCTAGGGCCGCGCGGCGCCGGAGCGCGCAGCGCCGATATCCTGGCGCCCCGGCCGGCCCCCGACGCGCACAAGGACGAATCGACCATGCCCACCTCCGAGCCCGCGGCACGCAGCTACCTCGACCACGCGGCCTGCGCGCCGGTGCGCCCCGAGGTGGCCGCCCAGATCACCCGGGACCTCGCCCGGGCCACGGCGGGCCGGGCCAACCCCGCCGCCCTGCACGCCTCCGGGCGCCGCGCGGGCGCCGCGCTCTGCGAGGCCAGGGCGCGCCTGGCCGCCGCCCTGGGCGTCGACCCCCACGAGGTCCTCTTCACCTCCGGGGGCACCGAGGCGGACGGCCTCGTCGTCGTCGGGCGGGTGCTGGCGGCCCGGGCGGCGGGGGTCGAGCGCCCGCACCTGGTCGTCTCCCCCGTCGAGCACCCGGCCGTGCTCGACTCGGCCCGCCGCGCCCGGGCCCTGGGGGCGGATCTGACCCTCCTGGACGTCGACGCCGCGGGCCGGGTGGCGCCCGGGGACGCGGGGCGGGCGGTGGAGCCGGGGCGCACGGCGCTGGTGAGCGTCATGACGGCGAACAACGAGACCGGGCTCGTCCAGGACGTGGCCGGGCTCGTCGCCGCGGTGCGCGGGCGCACCGGCCCGGCCCGCCCCGGCGATCCCGGCTGGGTGCCGGTCCACTCCGACGCGGTGGCGGCGGTGGGGCGGGTGGACGTGGACATGGGCGGGTGGGGCCTGGACGCCATGACGCTGTCGGGTCACAAGCTCGGGGCCCCGGTGGGCACCGGGGCGCTGGTGGTGCGCCGCGAGGTGGCGCTGACGGCGCCCACGGGCGGCGGCGGGCAGGAGCGCGGCATCAGGTCGGGCACGCAGGACGTCGTCGGCGCGCGGGCCCTGGCGCTGGCGGTGGAGCTGGCCGTCGCCGAGCGCGAGGCGCAGGCGGTGCGCCTGGAGGCGCTGCGCCGTCGGATCCTGACCGGTGCGACGGCGCTGCCGGGCGTGCACGCGACGCTGCCGGAGGGGGCGTCCCACCTGCCGGGGACGGCGCACCTGTGGTTCGAGGACGTCGACGCCCAGGCGCTGCTCATGGCACTGGACCTGGCCGGCATCGACGCCTCGGCGGGGTCTGCCTGCCACGCGGGGGTGTCCCGGCCCAGCGGGGTCCTGCTCGCCATGGGCTTCGCCGAGTCGGCGGCGCGCTCGACCCTGCGCTGCTCCATGGGACGCGAGACGACGGCGGCCGACGTCGAGCGTCTGCTGAGCGCGCTGCCGGGGGCGCTGGAGACGGCCCGGCGCGCGGCCAGGGCCGCGGGGGCGGGGTGAGCGGCGCCCCCGTTCACCGTTACCGGGCGGTGGTGGAGCCGCGCGAGAAGCTCAGGCGGCTCCTCATGAGGACCCAGGACAGGACGAGGAGGAGGCCGGCGTACACCGCGAGGACGACGAGCGCCGCGCACGGGGCGAGCCCGATCGCCCGACGGGTCGTCTCCTGGCCGACCCCGGCGGGCCAGGAGACCGCCCAGTTCAACGGCCCCGGCAGCCACTTGACGATCCTCATGACCGACGGGTCGGCGTTGCCGGCGGCGCTGATCGTCGGCTCGATGAAGATGGCGAAGGCGAGGACGCCGCCGATAACCGCCGTCTGATTGCGCACGAGCCACGCCAGCCCCGCGCCGATGGCGGACCACAGAACCCCGAGCGCCAGGATGCCGCCGTACATCGCGAGATGCCGCGGCGTCGCGAACCTCGACTCCTGGCCGTTGAGGGCGAATACGGCGCCCGAGGCGAGGTGGGCCAGAGTCGCGAAGACCGCGCCCAGGACACTGCCGGCGAGGGCCGCCGTCACGACGTCGGCCGCGAAGGCCCGGTCGCGCCCGCGCAGAATGACGATGGACCTGGCGATCTGCCCCGACCGGTACTCGGAGGTGACGATCAGGGACGCGACCGCGAGGGGAACGATGTACCCGACGCGGCCTCCGAAGGAGTACACGTAGCCGTACGAGACGTCCTCGACCTCGGTCCCGGCGTACCCGCTCGCCACCAGGTGAGTGATCACGCAGTCGAGCCCGAGGAGGACGACGACGAGCGCGCAGACGGCGAGGCGGAGCCGCCGATCCCGGTAGTGGAGCCGCGCCTGATAGACGATCGACCTCATCATCGCGGCGGCTCCCATCCCTCGGCCCCGCTCGTCTCGAACCGGTGGGACAGCCACGCGTACGCCGTCTGCAGGGACAGGGTCGCGCCGTCGACCGGCTCGAGACCCGGCTCGGCGCCGGACGCGCCGGAATCCGTCCTGGTTGCGGGGTCGACGACGATCCGGCGCCCGTCGTCATGGGCGAAGCGGTACTCCTGCGGGGGCGAGGCGCCGCCGGCCGCGCCGGAGGGGCCGGGTGCCAGTGCGCGCAGGCGCTGGGCCAGCAGCTCCCGCAGCCGCGAGAACTCCCCGTCGTAGAGCAGCCGCCCCTCCCGCAGGAATATGCACGCGTCGATGAACGACTCGACCTCCTGGAGGAGGTGCGAGGACAGGATGACGGTCTTGCCCCGCTCCTTCAGACCCCGCAGGACCGTCGAGAACCAGCGGATCCCCTCGGGGTCGAGCCCATTGAGGGGCTCGTCGAAGACCATGAGGTCGGCGTCCTCCACGAGCATGAGCGCGATCATCAACCGCTGCCGATTCCCCATCGACAGGTGCCTGACCCGCGTGCTCATGTAGGAGTCGATGCCGCAGGTGCGCGCAACGTCGCGCTCGACGCCGCTCCTGGCGACGACCCCCGCCGTGGCGGACAGGTAGTCGCCCACGGTGACGTCGCCCAGGAGCCCCGCGCTCTCCATGGAGGCGCTCACATTGTCCAGGGGGAACAGGGCGCGGCCCTCGGTGGGGCGCACGAGCCCGAGCAGCATGAGCAGCAGGGTCGTCTTCCCCGACCCGTTGGGCCCGAACAGCCCCACCACCGAGCCGTGCTCCACCCCCAGCGACAAGGGTCCGAGGACGAAACCCGGATATGACTTCTTCAGGCCCTCGCACAGGGCGACTGCGCGGCCGGAGGCCCTCACCTCTGACCGCTCGGCAGGTAGACCGACGCCCAGCACACGAGGGAGACGAGGGCGGAGATCCCCGCGAACATGGGGGACCCGGCGATCCACAGAACGGGGATGCCGATCAGTCCGCAGACCCCGCCCGCGGTCGCCGCTTTCCTATTCATGATCCACTCCTATACCGGCAGGGACTGAATCAAGTTGACGGATCAGACTATACCCGTGACATCGGACACAGGCAATGCCGGGGATCTCGGCGCCCCCGTTCACCGGGGGCGGCGGCTCACCGGGGGCGCTGGATCGTCGCCAGGGCGCGGTTGATGCGCCCCGGCCAGGCGGGCCCGTTGTAGATGAAGGCGGTGTAGGCCTGGAGGAGGTCGGCCCCGGCGTCGAGCATGAGCTCGGCGTCCATAATGGAGGAGATGCCGCCCACGCCGATAATGGTGGGCCCCTCCCCCAGCCGCGAGCGCAGGCGGCGGACCACCTCCAGCGAGCGCGGCAGCAGCGGGGCGCCGGACAGGCCGCCCTCCCCCAGGTCGTGGTCGACGGTCGTGTTGGTGGCCACGACCCCGTCCAGCCCCATCTTCAGGACGAGGTCGGCGACGGCGTCGATGTCCTCGTCGGCCAGGTCCGGGGCGATCTTGACCAGGAGGGGCACGTGGCGGTGGGCGGCGGCGTCGGCGGCCTCGCGCACGGCGGCCAGGATGGGTCGCAGCGCCTTGACGTTCTGCAGGTCGCGCAGGCCGGGGGTGTTGGGGCTGGAGACGTTGACGACGAGGTAGTCGACCCAGCGGGCGACCCGCGAGGCCGAGTAGCGGTAGTCCTCGACGGCGTCGTCCAGGGCGACGGCCTTGGTCTTGCCGATATTGGCTCCGACGACGATGCTGCGCCCGCGCACGGTGGAGCGCAGGGCGCGCAGGCGGCGGGCGGCCTCGTCGGCCCCGGAGTTGTTGAAGCCCATCCGGTTGCGCAGGGCGCGCGTGGCGGGGTGGCGCCACATGCGGGGCCTGTCGTTGCCGGGCTGGGGCCAGGCGGTGAAGGTGCCGACCTCGATGAAGCCGAAGCCGAGCATGTCCATGCCCTCGACGGCCTGCCCCTCCTTGTCCATGCCGGCCGCCAGTCCGAGCAGGCCGGGCACGGGCCGGGCGAAGGGGCCGCCCCGGTCGTCGCCGGGCACCGGGACGGCGGGGCGACGGCCCCACATCTGACGCACGGCGTCGCGCACCAGGGGGACTTTGCTCGTGACTTCGATGGCCTTCACGCAGATGTCGTGGATGACCTCGGGGTCGATCCTGGTGAAGACGGTCTTGTACATCAGGTCGTAGAGCACGCGCCCAACAGTACTCGGTCGCGGGTCGCCCCACCCGGCGGCGGCGCGCTGGGCGGCGTCGTCCGCGGCGCATCCGACGGCGCGCCGGGCGCCCCCCATCTGGCGATGCGCTGAACGGCCCCGCGGCGGCGCGCTCGATCACACCGGGCCGGCGGCACTACGCTGGGCGCATCACGTCCCTTCGACCCCATGAGGCCGACATGTCCTTCAACCGCGATATCAAGATCGATTCCAAGCGGGTGAGCACCCGCGGCGGCCGGGGCGCGCTGATCGGGGGCGGCTCGATCGTGGCCGTCATCGCCGTCCTCCTCGTCTCGCGCCTGACGGGGCTGGACCTCAGCGGCCTGCTCGGCTCGAGCGCGGGGTCGGCGGGCTCCTACGCGACGTCGTCGAATATCGACATGTCCGTGTGCGACGACGGCGCCTCGGCCAATGAGTACACCCAGTGCCGCATGGTGGCGGTGGCGGAGTCGCTGGACGCCGTGTGGGGCGAGCAGCTGCCCGCACAGGGGGGCGCCACCTACCAGAAGCCGGGGTTCGTGCTGTGGGACGGCGCCCGGGTGTCCACGGCCTGCGGGAACGCCTCCTCGGCGGTGGGGCCCTTCTACTGCCCGGGCGACTCGACGGTCTACCTGGACATGAGCTTCTTCTCGCAGATGGAGTCGACCCTGGGGGCGACGGACACCCCGCTGGCCGAGGAGTACATCGTCGCCCACGAGTTCGGCCACCACATTCAGAACCTGCTGGGCGTCATGAACCGCGCCGACCGGGCCGGGGCCGGCGCGACCTCGGACTCGGTGCGCGTGGAGCTGCAGGCGGACTGCTACGCCGGGGTGTGGGTCCACTACGCCGCGACGACGGCGGACCCCGACACGGGCACGCCCTTCCTCGTCGAGCCGACGCGGGAGGAGGTCCAGACGGCGCTCGACGCCGCCGCGGCCGTGGGCGACGACCACATCCAGCAGCGCTCGGGCAGCGGGGTCGACTCCGACACCTGGACGCACGGCTCGTCGGAGCAGCGGGTGCGGTGGTTCACCACGGGCATGGACTCCGGCTCGCTGGCGCAGTGCGACACCTTCGCGGTCTCCGGCTCCGAGCTGTAACTCGCGGAACCGGCGGAAAATCACGCGAGACCGGCGGATATGACTTGCGATTCGGTGCGTCGGGTGATCGACCGCCGCGCCCCTTCGCCCTCGCCGCGCCCGTCCACCCCAACATAATCCGACCCCATGTCCAACCCCTCGGCTTCTCCCCCGCCGCGCCCGTCCGCCCTCTACTACGCCCCTTCACCCTCCGCTGTACGGGAAAAAGGGGCGTAGCGGAGAGTGAAGGGGCGTAGCGGACGGAAAAGAGCGCAGCGGACGGATCCCGGGTCGGCGGCGTCACGACATGCGAGACGCCGTCCCGCCATGCAAGACGACCGGCGGGACGGGGGCGCCGGGCGCGCTCGTCGAGCGCCGCCGGCCCCGTCGCGGGGACGACCGGCGGGGCGGGGGTGCCCGAACCGGCCCGGCGCGCCGCCCCGGAGGGCCCCGCCGCCCTCATCCGGGTTCGCCGTCGCAGGGGCGCCGGCGCGGTGGTGCGCATGGGGCTCCTGGGACGACTCGGGGCGGGCAGTTGTCCAAATCTGTTGCAAAGGCGCCCCGGGCCGGGATCGGCCCCGAGAAGAAGCGCGGAATATCAACGATTCGCTTCCGGCACTTCGACGGGATCCGGGCCTTTGCAACAGATTTGGACAACCCGCGCCGCCGCGGGCCCCCGGGACGAGGACGCCACCCGTCTGACGGCGACCACGACGAGCACCCCGACGACCAGGCGGGCCCCTGACGACCGGACGGGGTCCGCCGGGACGTCACGCCCCCGGTCGGACGACGGCGACGCGATCCTCACGGTCGGATGGGGCCCACGGGAGCGCCGCCCGGCCCGCGAGGACGCGCGCCCCCGCCCCGCCCGTGCGCCCTGGGCCGCCCGTAGACGCGCCCCGCGACGCGCGAGATCGTCACTTGATCCGCGAGAACGTACCTCTAGCAGACGTGCTCGCGGGTCAAGTGACGATCTCGGCGGTTACCCGGCGATCTCGCGGGCAGCGGCGCCGGACCGGACGCCGGGTCACCGAGCCGCCCCGTCAGTCCGGTCGGATTCACCGGCTCCGCTTGCGTGCGACGTCGCGTCACACCTCAGGCTGCGGTCATGGCACCCGCACTCAGGAGGACACCATGACCGCAGCGACGACGGCAGCGACGGCACTCGTGATCGTCGAATCGCACTTCGGCAATACCCGCACCATCGCCCGGGCCGTCGCCGCCGGGCTGGCCGACGCCGGAGTGCGGGCCTCCGTCCTCGACGCCGACCGGGCCGGCGCCCCGCCCGCGGACCTCGACCTGCTCGTCCTGGGTGCCCCCACCCACAACCGGGGCCTGCCGACCGCCGGCAGCCGGGCGGCGGCACGCAGACAGGGGGCGACGGCGGCGGTCGGGGACGGAGGTGTGCGCGAGTGGCTGGCGACGGCGTCGATCCCGGCCCGCACCCGTGTGGCCATCTTCGACACGGTCACCGCGAGGAACTGGTTGAGCGGCTCGGCGGCCGGGGCGATCGCCAAGACGCTGCGGCGGGCGGGCCGGGGTGAGCCGGCCGTCAGGAGCTTCGTCGTCGACTCGAGCCGTGGCCCGCTGGCCGACGGCGAGGAGGCGGCCGCCCGCGCCTGGGGGCGCGAGTGGGCCGGCGCGCAGGTCGCGCAGACCGGCCAGGCTGGCCCGGGCGCCGGTCGGTGAGAGAAGAACGAACGGAAGGAGACGGACGATGAGCGCGAGGCGCGGAACGGGCGCGGACGAGAGCATGAGGAGCGGAGCGACCGGGAGCGGCACGACCATGGGCGGGAGGACCAGGAGCGGAACGGCCATGAGCGGTCGCGGCATCACCGGGATCTGCCTGGCGGTGTGCGGCGTCCTGACCGTGATCTGGGGAGGCGCGCAGGGGCCCGTCGACGTGATGAACCCCGATTTCATGTCCTTCGCCACCGGCGGGATGGTCCTGCTCGTGATCGGGGCGCTCCTGATCCCGGGGCTGCCGAGCGCCTGCACCATCGTCGCCGTCTGGGCGGCGGCGCTGACGTCGGTGGTCTACATCTTCGCCCTCCCGGACACGGAGGTGCTCGTGAAGCTGATCGGCGCCGTGCCGGTCGTCGGCCTCGCCGCCTGGCTGACCATCAGGGTCCGGAACTGACCCCTCGCCGAAACCGGAGGAAGTGACGCGCGAAACCGGCGGAAGTTGCGCGACCTGCGGTCGGTCGACCGGCTCCGCCCCCGTCGTTCTCCGCGAACGCGCAGGTTTCCACGCCGGGCCGCCGAGCGGGACGCCAGCCGGCGACCGTTCTCCGCGAACGCGCAGGTTTCCAGTCGAACGCGCATCTCCCGCCCGCGCGTTCGACTGGAAACCTGCGCGTTCGCGGAAGTCGGGAGAGGCCTTGCGGCGTCGCGGCGGGGCCAGTGGGGCCGGTGGAACCAGTGGGGCCGGCGGGACCCGGCAGTCAGCCGCCAGCGGGGCCGACAAAACCCGGCGGGACTCGGCCGCCGGCGGTCGGCCGCCAGCGGTCAGGAGTAGCGCCACTGGGCCATGTCGTCGTTGTAGACCTGCACGATCGTGGGGTGCAGGAGCGTGGAGGGCTCCATCGGGCTGGTCCGGGCGGGGTGGTCGAGCACGATGAAGCGCATCTCCTCCATGGTCTGGTACCTCAGGCCGCCCGGCAGGGGATGGGACAGGACCAGGTCCGGCGCCCTGGTCGACAGGACGAAGCCCCACTCCCCGAACGAGGGCACATTGACCGCGAACGGGAGGACCCGGCTGTCGGGCTGCCCCGCCGCGACAGTGCTGGCCACCGTGGAGAAGGCGCGGGGGGAGAAGAACGAGGATGTCGCCTGGGTGACCATGACCCCCTTCTCGCTCAGAAGGGCCTCCACCCGGCGGTAGAACTCGACGGAGTAGAGCTTGGCCGGTTTCTCGTTGGACGGGTCGACCAGGTCGATGAGCACGACGTCGTAGGTCCGCCCGCCCTCGGCGGTGAAGCCGAAGGCGTCCCGGTTGACCACGTGCACCCGCGGGTCGTTCAGGGATCCGCCGTTGAGCTCGACCAGGCGGGGGTTGGTCGCGGCCAGGTCGGTGACGGCCGGGTCGATGTCCACCACGGTGACCTGCTCGACGTCGGGGTAGCGCAGCACCTCCCGCGCCAGGAGCCCGTCCCCGCCGCCCAGGATGAGGATCCGGGCCGGGCGGTCCACCGAGGTCATGGCGGCGGCGGCGAGCGTCTCGTGGTAGCGGGCCTCGTCCAGGCTGGAGAATTGCAGCTGCCCGTTGAGGTACAGGCGCATGTCCCGGCCGTACTGGGTCAGGACGATCTTCTGGTACTGGCTCTGCTCGTAGTAGATGATCGGGTCGCCGTAGGTCCTGGCGTCGATGCCGCGCTCGAGGTGGCCGGCGCCGCAGAACAGCGCCATGAGCACCACGACCGCCGCCGCCCCGGCGGCCACCAGCCGGCGGGGCGCGTCGACGTGCCTGAGCACCACCATGGCCACGGCCACGTTGAGCGCCCCGACGAGGTAGGCGCCCCGCAGGAGCCCCAGCTGCGGCAGGAGCACGAGGGGGAAGATCAGCGAGGCGACGAGCGCGCCGAAGTAGTCCAGCGCCAGGACCCGGCTGAGCAGCTCGACGCTCGAGCCGCGGCCGAACTGGGCGAAGGTCTTGATCAGCAGCGGGATCTCCAGGCCGATGAGGATGCCGATGAGCAGGCTGACGGCGCTGAAGACCCACCAGTGGATGCGGGTGAGCCCGAAGGCGGCGTAGAGGATGAGGACCGAGTTGCCGCCCACCAGGCCCAGGAGGATCTCGTTGGCGGCGAAGACGGTGGCGGGGCGTCCGCGCAGGCGGCCGGCCAGCAGCGAGCCGACCCCCATGCCGAACAGCGTGATGCCGGTGGCCAGGCTGAAGCTGAGCACCGAGTCGCCGATGAGGTAGGAGGCCGCTGTGCCCAGGATGAGCTCGTAGATGAGCCCGCCGACGGCGACCAGGAGGGCCGCCGCGAACAGCGCGGTGCTCCGGCGGCGCCGGGCCCGGCCCGCGGGGCGCTCCTGCGCGGGGGGCGTCCGGCCCGCGGGGCGCCCCGGCTCCAGGGCCGGCTCGGAGGACTCGGGGGCCGGCTCGGTGGGCTCGGGAGACTCAGGAGACAATGGTCGCCGCGATGATGATGGCGATGGCGATGGCCGTGCCCGCGAAGGCCAGTCCGAGGCCGATGTTCTGGTCCTCGATGAGCTCGCGGCGCAGGTCGAGTTTGAAGATCGTGTTGATCGCCCAGGCGAAGACCATGAGCAGGAGCACCCCCAGGATCGCGTAGGCCACGGTGCCCGCCAGGGACAGCGCGTCCAGGCCGCTCGCCGCCCTCGGCCCCTCCGCCATGACCGCCAGTGCGTGCAGTGCGTGCATCATTCCTCCTGCGCTACTTGCCGACACCGCCGCCGCCCCCGCCGTAGACGGGGCGCACCACGCCGCCCGACCCGCCGCCGCCCGATCCGTCCGACCCGCTGCCGTCGGCGTGGTGGGCGATGGCGATGATGACGATCATGATCACCAGCATCACCATGACCCAGACGATGCCCGAGTTCACCGACTGGTCCGACCCCGACCCCGGCCGCGTCATCGGCGCCGCGGCTGCGATCGCCTTGCCGAACAGTCGGCGCTGCTCGGCGCGGCCGAGCCTGCGCTTGCGGTAGGACACGAGGTCGCGGTAGCCGTGGCTGTCGAAGGTGACCCGGCTCGTCGCGCCCCGGGCGTCGGTCAGCTCCACCTCGGCGTAGCCCATCTCCTCGCCCCGGGCGAGGCTGCAGCTGGTGGTGCCCGCCGTCTCGTGCAGCACCCCCGCGCCCAGCTCGACGACCCGGGCGGCGTAGACGTCGGTCCCGCTGGTCAGGGTCAGGATCTGGCCCGGGTGGAGCGAGCCGGGGTCGAGCTGCTCGACGAAGCGCAGCGGCTCGTAGAGGTAGACGCGCCCGTCGTAGTGGTCGAGCTCGACCCAGGTGTCGTAGTCGTCCATCCCCGACAGCTGCCACTCCTCCCAGAAGTAGTGCCTGCGGTCCTCGGGGTCCCACTCCTTGAACAGCAGGCACCCCGTGACGCTCAGCGGCCTGCCCTCGCCCCGCAGCTGCTCGCCGGGACTCAGCCGGGCGCGCATGCCGGCGCTCACACGACCACCGTCCCGCTGACGACCGTCCCGGCGCCCAGGTCCCCCTTGAGCAGGCGGGAGACGGACACGATCGTGTCCGCGGGCAGGTCCCGGCAGCTGGTCAGCGTGACGTGGGCGGTGCGCTCCTCGGGCCAGGTGTGGATGGCGATGTGCGACTCGGCCAGGACGAGGACGGCGCTGATGCCCTGGGGCTGGAAGCGGTGGTGGACGGAGGCCACCGGCGTGAGCGCCGCGGCGTCGGCGACCCGGCGCAGGGCCCGCTCAACGGCCTCCAGATCGTCCAGGGTGTCGCACTGAGCCCCGCTGAGCCTGAAACCCACGGAGCAGATACTCGCCGGTTGCACAGCGGAACCCTAGCAAAGACCGCCGACGGCGCGCCAATGCCGGCCCGCCGTCGTGCCGCCCGGAGCCGGGCGGCCGTCGGAGGCCGCCGGGCGCCGTCGTATACGGCCGGACGGGCCGGGCCGTCGGCATCCGGCCCGCGCCCGCCGGACGGGCCGGGCCGCGCGCTCAGACGTTGAAGCCCAGCGCCCGCAGCTGCTCGCGGCCCTCGGGGGTGATCTTGTCCGGCCCCCACGGGGGCAGCCACACCCACTGGATGCGGACCCTGTCGGCGATGAGGGCCAGGGCCTGCTGGGCCTGCTCCTCGATGAGGTCGGTCAGCGGGCAGGCGGCCGTCGTCAGCGTCATGTCCAGCACGATCGTGCCGTCGGGCTCGATGGTCACGCCGTAGAGCAGGCCGAGGTCGACGACGTTGATGCCCAGCTCGGGGTCGATGACGTCGCGCAGGGCCTCCTCGACGGCGGCCACGTCGAGGTCGGCGGCCGGGGCGGGCTCGTGCCGGGCGGCCATGGGGTTGGCCGCGGCGGGCGGCGGGGCGGTGTTCTCACTCATGGGGTCTCCTCGGGTCGGTCCGGGACGGACGGGGCGGCGCCGCCGGGCCCGGCGGCGGGCGGGGCGGGCCGGAGCGGGGACGGCCGGGGGCCGTCGTCGGCGGCGGGCGGGACGATGCCGTCGTCGGCGCCGGGCCCGCCGCCGTCGGGGGCGGGCGGGGCGGCGCCGGACTTGGCCAGGGCGTCCTTGAGGGCCATCCAGCCCAGCAGGGCGCACTTGACGCGGTTGGGGTACTTCGAGACGCCCTCGAAGGCGGCCCCGTCGTCCAACTCGTCGAGGACCGCCTCGTCCACGCCCCGCCCCCGCGAGTGCATGAGCGCGTCGAAGTCCTCCTCCAGGCGGGCGACCGCGGCCAGGTCGGCGCCGACGACGAGGTCGTGCATGACGGAGATGGAGGCCTGCGAGATGGAGCAGCCCTCCCCCTCCCAGCCGATGGCCGCGACGCGCCCGTCGACGACGCGCACCCCCAGGGTCACCTCGTCCCCGCAGGTCGGGTTGACCTGGTGGGACCGGCCGTCGGGGTCCTTCAGCGCGCCCGCCCCGTGGCGCTCGCGCGAGTGGTCGAGGATGACCTGCTGATAGAGCTGGTCGAGTTCGTTCATGCTCACCCCAGGAAGTAGGAGCGGACGGAGGCGACGGCCTGAAGGAAGCGGTCGACCTCCTCCGGCGTGGTCGTGGGTCCGAGGGAGACCCGGGAGGAGGCGTGGACGCCGAAGTGGGCGTGCAGCGGCTGGGCGCAGTGGTGCCCGGTGCGCACGGCGACCCCGGCGGCGTCCAGGACCTGGCCGACGTCGTGGGGGTGGACGCCCTCGAGGGTGAAGGCGACCACGCCCAGGCGCTCGTCGGCGCCGGTCGGGCCGAGCAGGCGCAGACCGTCGATCCCGGCCAGGCCCTCCAGGATCCGTTCGGTCAGCGCCGCCTCCCCCGCGCGGAGGCGGTCCATGCCCAGGCCCGACAGGTACTCCAGGGCCGTGCACCAGCCGGCGGCCTGGGCCAGGGGCTGGCTGCCGGCCTCGAAGCGGGCCGGGCCGCTCATGTAGGTCGAGGACTCCATGCGCACGACCTCGATCATGGAGCCGCCGGTGAGCACCGGGGGCATGGCCTGAAGCAGGTCCTCGGCGGCCACCAGCGCGCCGATGCCGGTGGGGCCCAGCATCTTGTGGCTGGACAGGACCATGGCGTCGACGCCCGCCGCGCTCAGGGCCGCGAAGTCCAGGGGCAGGTGGGCGGCGGACTGGCAGGTGTCGAGCACGACGAGGGCGCCGGCGGCCCGGGCGGCGGGCAGGATGCCGTCCAGGGGGGTGATGGCCCCGGTGACGTTGGAGGCGTGGGTCAGGGCCACCACGCGGGTGCGCCCGGTGATGACGTCGGCCGTGGCCGGGTCGATGCGCCCGTCCCCGGTCAGGTCCAGCCAGCGCAGTTCGGCGCCGGTGCGCGCGGCCAGCTCCTGCCAGGGCACGAGGTTGGCGTGGTGCTCGGCGCGGGTGACCACGATCCGGTCGCCCGGCGCGACGAGGAGGCGGCGGGAGGGGTCCGCGGCGTCGGCGATCGCCCCGCCGCGCCCGGCGGGGCGCCCCAGACTGGCGTGGCCGATGGCCAGCGCCACGAGGTTGATGGCCTCGGTGGCGTTCTTGGTGAACACGACCTGCTCGGCGCGGGCGCCCACGAAGGCGCCCACGCTCTGGCGGGCCCCGTCCCACACGGCGGTGGCCTCGTCGGCGATCTGGTAGGTGGAGCGCCCGGCCGCGCCGTTGCTGCGGCGCAGGAATTCGGCCTCGCGGGCGATGACCGCGGCGGGCTTCTGGCTGGTGGCGCCCCAGTCGAGGTAGGCCAGGGCCCGTCCGTTGCGCGCGGGCCGCTCCAGGTAGGGGAAGTCGGCGCGCACCGCGGCGACCTCGGCCGCGCTGAGCGGTCGGGCCGCGGGGTCGGGCTGGTGGGTCATGGCGGGCGCCTCCTGGTACGTGGTGGGCGGGTGGACGGCGGGTCGACGGCGCTGGGCGGCCGGCGGGGCCGACGGCGGGCGCCGGGCGCGCGCCGTCGGCCGGCCTCTCAGGACAGGAACCGGTCGTAGCCCTCCAGCTCCAGGCGCTCGGCCAGGTCGGGGCCGCCGGCCTCGGCGACGCGCCCGTCGACGAAGACGTGGACGAAGTCGGGCTTGATGTAGCGCAGGATGCGCGTGTAGTGGGTGATGAGGAGGAAGCCCGCCTCGGAGGAGTCGTGGAGGCGGTTGACGCCCTCGGAGACGATGCGCAGGGCGTCGATGTCCAGCCCGGAGTCGGTCTCGTCGAGCACGGCGAAGCGGGGCCGCAGCAGCTCCATCTGGAGGATCTCGAAGCGCTTCTTCTCGCCGCCGGAGAAGCCGGCGTTGACGTCGCGCTGGGCGAAGGAGGGGTCCATGCGCAGGTTCTTCATGGCCTCGTTGACCTGGCCGACCCACTGGCGGACCCTGGGGGCGTGCCCGTCGATGGCGGTCTTGGCGGTGCGCAGGAAGTTGGCGACGGTGACGCCGGGGACCTCCACGGGGTACTGCATGGCCAGGAACAGGCCCGCGCGGGCGCGCTCGTCCACGCTCAGCTCCAGCAGGTCGACGCCGTCGAGCAGGACCTCGCCGTCGGTGATCTCGTAGTCGGGGTGGCCGGCGATGGAGTAGGCCAGGGTCGACTTGCCCGAGCCGTTGGGGCCCATGATGGCGTGGACCTCGCCGGAGCCGACGGCGAGGTCGACGCCCTTGAGGATGGGCTTGGGGCCGTCGTTGGTGGCGACCTGGACGTGGAGGTTCTTGATCTGGAGGGTGCTCATGGATGCTCTTCTCTGGAAGGGTCTTCGTGGACGTGTGCGGGGCCGGCCCGCTCAGGGCCTCTCGGCCGCCTCGGCGCGGGCGGAGACGAGGCCGGTGAGCTCCAGCTCCTCCTCGATGGCGCCCATGAGCCGCTCCTGGACCTCGGGGACCCCGATCTCGGCGACGATCTCGTTGAAGAAGCCCAGGACCACCAGACGCCGGGCCTCGATCTCGGTGATGCCGCGGGCGCGCAGGTAGAACAGCTGCTCGTCGTCGAAGCGCCCGGTGGCGCTGGCGTGCCCGGCGCCCTCGATATTGCCGTTCTCGATCTCGAGGTTGGGCACGGAGTCGGCCTTGGCCCCCTCGGTGAGGACCAGGTTGCGGTTGAGCTCGTAGGTGTCGGTGCCGCGGGCGGCGTGGCCGATGAGGCAGTCGCCCACCCACACGGCGTGGGCGCCCTCGCCCTGGAGCGCCCCCTTGTAGGCCACGCGCGAGTAGCAGTGCGGCTCGGTGTGGGCCACGTAGGGGCGGTGCTCCTGGTGCTGGCCGGCGTCGGTGAAGTAGACGCCGAAGGCCTCGATGCGCCCGCCCTCGCCGGCGAAGCCCAGGTCGGAGCAGATGCGCACGTCCCCGCCGAGGCTGACCACGACGTGCTTGAGGGCGCCGCGCCCCTCCACCCGCGCCCGGTGGTTGGAGGCGTGGACGGCCTTCTCGTCCCAGCCCTGGACGGTGACCACGGTCAGCTCGGCGCCGTCGGCGACGACGATCTCGACCGTCTGGGTCAGGGCCGCGACCCCGGTGTGGTCCACGATGACCGTGCCCGCCGAGCCGGGCTCGGCCACGACGAGGATGTGGCCGGCCGCGGGCGCGGCGAAGCCGTCGGGCCCGGGGGCGTCGCGGCCGACGACGTCCACGCGCACCGCGCGCTCCGGGCGGGCCCCGGCCCGCAGCGTCAGGGCGGTGGCCGCGTCGAAGGCGTTCCAGGCGACGACGCCGGTGCGGTCGATGGGCGCCCCGACGGCGCCCAGCCGGGGGCTGGTGCGATCCAGGGCCTCGACGTCGACGCCCTCGGGCGCGTCCACCGTCACGGCCACGCGGGCGGCGGCGGTCCCGGCGCGCACGGCGTCGAGGTCGAACAGGGGCCGGAAGCGCCTCATGGGGGTGAAGCGCCACTCCTCCTCGCGTCCGGCCGGGACGGGGATGTCCGCGGGGTCGAAGGAGGTGGGGCGGTCCGCCCGGGAGGAGACGTAGGCGCGGCGGGCCCCGTGGGAGTGGGCGCCCTCGAGCGTCGCGCTCGAATGGTCGGTGGAGAGGTCAGGCATATGGGGGTTCTCCTTGACCGGCCTCCGGCCGGTGGTGTCGGATGTGGATCGGATGACTGGGCCCGCCGGCAACTCGGGCCGGTGCGGCGGATGGTCCGGTGCGGCGGGTCAGCCGACCGAGTTCTCCATCTGCAGCTCGATGAGCCGGTTGAGCTCCAGGGCGTACTCCATGGGCAGCTCGCGGGCGATGGGCTCGACGAAGCCGCGCACGATGGTGGCCATGGCCTCGGTCTCGGTCAGGCCCCGCTGCATGAGGTAGAAGAGCTGGTCGGCGCTCACCTTGGACACGGTGGCCTCGTGGCCCATCTCGACGTCGTCGGTGCGCACGTCCACGTAGGGGTAGGTGTCCGAGCGCGAGATCTCGTCGACCAGCAGGGCGTCGCACAGCACGTTGGACTTGGAGTGGCGCGCGTTCTTCATGATCTGCACCAGCCCGCGGTAGCCCGAGCGCCCCCCGCCGCGCGAGATCGACTTGGAGACGATGTGGCTGGAGGTGTGGGGCGCCATGTGGATCATCTTGGCGCCGGTGTCCTGGTGCTGGCCCTCGCCGGCGAAGGCGATGGACAGGGCCTCGCCGCGGGCGTGGGGGCCCATGAGGAAGACCGCCGGGTACTTCATGTTGCGCTTGGAGCCGATATTGCCGTCGACCCACTCCATGGTGGCGCCCTCGGCGCAGGTGGCCCGCTGGGTCACCAGGTTGTAGACGTTGTTGGACCAGTTCTGGATGGTCGTGTAGCGCACGCGGGCGTTCTTCTTGACGATGATCTCCACGATGGCCGCGTGCAGGGAGTCCGTGGAGTAGATGGGGGCGGTGCAGCCCTCGACGTAGTGCACGTAGGAGCCCTCGTCGGCGATGATGAGCGTGCGCTCGAACTGGCCCATGTTCTCGGTGTTGATGCGGAAGTAGGCCTGGAGCGGGATCTCGACGTGGACGCCGGGGGGCACGTAGATGAAGGAGCCGCCGGACCACACGGCCGTGTTGAGGGCGGCGAACTTGTTGTCGCCGGCGGGGATGATGGAGCCGAAGTACTCGCGCACGAGATCGGGCTGCTCCCTCAGGGCGGTGTCGGTGTCCAGGAAGATGACGCCCTGCTCGGTGAGGTCCTCGCGGATCTGCTCGTAGACGACCTCCGACTCGTACTGGGCGGCGACCCCGGACACGAGGCGCTCGCGCTCGGCCTCGGGGATGCCGATGCGGTCGTAGGTGTTCTTGATGTCCTCGGGCAGGTCGTCCCAGGACGCGGCGGGCCGGTCCGTGGAGCGCACGAAGTACTTGACCGCGTCCATGTCGAGGTCGGACAGGTCGATGCCCCAGGTGGGCATGGGCTTGCGCATGAAGATCTCGTAGGCCTTGAGGCGCTTGGCGAGCATCCACTCCGGTTCGCCCTTGAGCGCCGAGATCTCCCGCACGACGCTCTCGTCCAGGCCGCGTCTGGCGTTGGCGCCGGCCTCGTCGGAGTCGCGCCAGCCGAAGTCGTAGGTCGTCGAGATCGAGTCGATGATCTCGTCGTCGCTGACGCGGGGCGCATCGGTGGCTGGTGTCATCGGGTTCCTTCCGTTCGCTGGGCCCGGGCCCTGCGGGTGTGGGCCGCCGCCGCCCGCACGGCGCGCTTGCGCAGGGCGGGCATGGCGATGGGGACATGGGTGGTGCACACGTGGTCGCCCCCGGCCAGGGTGGCCAGGCGCTGCACGGGCACGCCGATGAGGCGGGCGAAGGCCTGCGTCTCGGCGTCGCACAGCTCGGTGAACTGCCCGGCGACGTCGCGCACGGGGCAGTGCCCCTGGCACAGCTGGACGGCGAAGGTGCCGTCGCCGACGTCGCGCACGGTGGCGGCGTAGCCGTCGAGGGTCAGGGCGTCGGCCAGGGCGCGGGCCCGGTCCGAGGGGTCCTTGCCGGCGGCCTCGACGACGGGCATGTAGCGCCGCTCCAGGTCGCGCCCGCGCACGGCGGCGAAGGAGTCGATGGCCTTGTCCCCGGCGACCTGCTGGAGGTAGCCCAGGGCCCGCTTGGCGATGTCGGAGTAGCCCTCGGCGAAGGTGGTGCGGGCCTCGGGCGTGGCCACGTAGTGCCTGGCGGGCCGGCCCCGCCCCCGCTTGCCGGTGCCGGCCGGAGTGCGCACGACGATCTCACCGGATCCCTCCAGGGCGGTGATGTGCCGACGCACGGCGGCGGGCGTCAGCGAGAGTATCTTGGCGAGCTGGGCCGCGGAGACGGGCCCCTTCTCGGCGATGAGGTCGAGGACGCGTGCACGGGTCGAGTCGTCGTCTGTCTGGATCATGACTGCCCCTTCCTGCTCCCGATGCGCCGGGCGCATGTCCGGCGCGCACGTCATGGGGCGAGCGCGCCCCGTCCGGACCGCTCCCCTCGACCGATTTTAACTAAGATCATCGTTCCGAAATTCAACGCCGGCAAGTTCAAGACGGGCTGTCGGAACGTGGGATCCGGCACGCTTCGCAGTCACAGGCAGCACCTATGAGGCGCAGACGACAATCGCGGTGGCGGCTATGAGGGCGGTGCCCGCCCGTCACGACGGCGCCGCCCGCCCCGGAGGCGCCGGGCGGGCCGCTCAGGCCCGGGCGGGCCTGAAGGCCGCGTTGGAGAAGACGGCGCAGCCCCCGTGGGCGTACAGGCGCACGAGAGCGTCGTCGGCCTCGAAGTGCACCTGCTGGGAGAGGACGGCGCCCCCGTCGTCGACGAACACCTCGACGCTCTGCATGTCCACCTCGATGCGCAGGCGCACCCGGCGGGCGGCGGGGTCGATGGGCGCCTCCGCCCGCCAGTAGGGCAGGAAGGAGCAGTCAGCGCGGTCCGAGGGGCCCCGGTCGACGTAGACCCGGCCGTCGCGAACGCCGATATCGGTGCGCCGCGCGTCGTCGGGGGTGCAGCCCACCGAGACCCCGACGTCGTCGGCGGCGTCCCACTCGATGTCCACCTCGAGCTCGTAGGCGCGCCCCGACCAGGGCGCCTCCCACCGGCCCGAGACCTCCTGGCGCTTCAGGGTGCGCGGCTCGCCGAGCGCGTCGCGCAGCGCGGGCACCGGCTCGCTCAGCAGCGAGTAGCGCCCGTCGGGCCGGTGCGCGAGCCGGATGCGGCGCACCACGGACATCTGGCCGTTGTAGCCGTCCGTGGCATCGGTGGGCGCGTCGCGGGCCGCGTACTTCCAGTTGTTCATCCAGCCGATGGCGCAGCGCACGCGCTCGGGGTCCTGGGCGCTGGGCCAGGTCACGGCCGAGTACCAGTCCCAGCCCCAGTCGAGCCACTGCGGCGCGGGGTCGTGCGCCGTGAAGCGGGCGCCGTCCCACCGCCCCACCCAGTAGGCGTACGTCATGGGCAGCCCCGAGGCGCTGCCGTCCATGCTCGCGGCGATGACCCAGTGCTCGCCGCCGTCGTCGGCGGTGATGCGGAACAGGTCGGGGCACTCCATGCCGCCCAGGTCCGCCGCCCCGTCCACGAGGTAGTCGAAGTTCGAGGCCCAGGACCACTCCAGGAGGTCGCCGGACACGTAGACGGACAGGTACTTCCTCCTGCCGATCACGCAGACCCACTGCGAGCGCTCCGGGTCCCGCACGACCTTGGGGTCGCGGAACCACTCGGCGTTGCCGATCTGCTCGGGCGTGACGGCGCCGTCTGCGTCGGGGTTGGCGATGACCGGGTCGGGGCGGGCGGTGAAGCTCTCGCCGTCGCGCGACCAGTACAGGTACTGCTCCTGGTGGCGCGCCTCGCCCCCGGTGGGCCGCGTGGCCAGGACGACGAGCGCGCCCGCCCCGAAGCCGGCGGTGTTCTCCTCGTCGACGACGGCGGACCCGGTCCACACCGGCACGCCGTCCTGCATGGGGATGGCGACCCGGTTGCCGCTGAAGGCGACCAGGTCCTCGGTGGTGCACACGTCCCAGCCGCCGGGGCCGGCATTGGTCCGGGCGTGCAGGTAGTACAGGTGCGTTCTGCCGTTGAGGACGACGGGGCGCTGCCCGTCGCACAGCCAGCCGCTCGGCGGGGTCATGTGGAAGCGCGCGCGCAGGCTCTCCCCGGCCCGCGTCCGCGGGCGCGCGGGGCCGCACGCGCCCAGCGCTCCCGCGGCGCCCAGGCCGGCCAGCGCGGCCACGACGGAGCGGCGCGGGACCCCCGGCCGCCCCTGCGGGCCCGGCCGCTGAGACGGGCCCCGCGGCTCCGGCGATTCCGGTGAGTGCGGCATGCGCTTCCCCCCTTGAGCCCCCGCTCGGACGGCGATGGTCATCGCGCCCGGGGGGCGCCCGGCGCGCCCTCGGGGGCGGGCTCCCGCGGGGCCCGGGCGGGCGGGCGCCCCGGGGCGGCCACCGAGGCGCGCGCCACCGGCGGGCAGTCCAGCTCGAGCCGTCCGCCGGCGGGGACGTCCTGGCACCCCAGGAGCACCCGCACGCCCGCCGCGCCGAGCTCGTAGTGGGGCAGCGCCACGGTCGACAGGGGCGGATGGAGGTGGGCGGCGATGACCTCCTGGTTGTCGAAGCCGACGACCGACATCCCGCCGGGCACGTCCACGCCCCGGTCCCGCAGGGCGTCGTACAGGCCCATGGCCACGCGGTCGTTGTGGCAGCACACCCCCGTGGCCCCCGTGGCCAGCACCGCGTCCGCGCAGGCGAAGCCGCCCTCCTGGTCGGGGCGGGCGTCCAGGACCAGCGCCGGATCGAATTCCACCGAGGCCTCCTGCAGGGCCCGCCGGTAGCCGGCCAGGCGGCCCGTCCTGGCCGGCGAGCGGGAGGTGGTGTTGACCAGGGCGATGCGGCGGTGCCCGGCGTCCAGGAGCATCCGGGCGGCCCGCCGCCCGCCGGCGAACTCGTCGGGGACCACGGCGGGATCCGGGGCGGTCGCGTCGAAGCAGTTGACCAGGACGCCGGGCGCCTCGCCCAGCAGGGGCGGCACCCTCACCTCGTGGTGGTACCAGCGCGAGTAGAGGATCCCGCGCACGTTGTACTGGAGCATCATGGAGATCGCCCGCTCCTCGGCGCGCGCGTTGCCCTCCGTGTTGGTCACCAGCAGGACGTGCCCGCGCGCCCAGGCCTCCTCCTGGGCGCCGTGGACGATCTGCCCGGCGAAGGGCGTGGAGGCGATGGAGTCGGCGACCAGGCCGATGAAGGGGCTGCCTCCCTGGACCAGGGTCTTGGCCATGGCGTTGGGGCGGTAGCCCAGCTCCTCGACGGCGGCCAGGACCCGGCGCCGGGCGTCCTGGCCGATGCGGGCCCCGGGCTTGCGATTGACCACGTGCGAGACGGTGGTCACCGACACCCCGGCCCGCCGCGCCACCTCCTTCATGGTCGCCCGGGACTCCCCCTCAGGTCGTTTGCGCACCGGACCTCACCCCTTCGTCGAGCCGCTCTCCAGACCGTAGATCATCGCCTTGTTGAGCGCCAGGAAGACCAGCAGGAGCGGGGTCACCGTGACGGTGACCGCGGCGAAGGTGGCGGTCCAGTCGGTCTTGCCCATGTTCCCGATGTAGTTCTGCAGGCCCAGCGGGATGGTCTTGAGGCCCTCGGTCAGGACGAAGGTGTTGGCGAAGACGAACTCGTTCCAGATGAAGATCGCGTTGACCATGACGACGGTGATGACCGTGTTGAGCGACATGGGCATGGTGATCCGCATGAAGATGCGGTAGGGGCCGGCGCCGTCGAGGCAGGCGGCCTCGTAGATCTCCCGGGGGATGTAGCTGAAGAAGGACAGGAACAGGAACAGGGACATGGGCAGGGCGAAGCCGGCCAGCGGGATGATGATGGCCAGGCGGGTGTCCAGCAGCCCGATCTGGGAGTAGTCGATGAACAGGGGCACCAGGGCGATCTGCACGGGCACGACGATGCCCATGAGGAAGACGCCGCGCACGATCCCGGCGCCGGCGAATCCGAGGACCTGGATGGCGTAGGCGCCCGTCATGCCGCAGATCACGATGAGGGCGCACGCCCCGGCCGTGACGATCGCGCTGTTGAGGATGTAGGCGGGGATGTCGCCCTGCGCGAAGGCCCTGACGAAGTTGTCCGGGGTGAAGGAGGAGGGCGGGGCGAAGGGGCTGCCCGCCGCGAAGTCCTCCGGGGAGCGCACCGAGGTCAGGACGAGCCACACGAAGGGGTAGACCTGGATGAGCAGGACGAGGGCGAGCAGCGCCCGGTGGACGAGCCGGGCCGTGCGCAGGCGCCTCCTGCGCGCCGCGGGGGCCGGGGTCGGGCCCGGCGCGAGGATGGGCCGGGCGGTGGCGGTGGTGGTCATGATCAGTCGTTCCCCCTGCGCAGCAGTCCGAAGATGAGCGCCACGGCGATGAGGCACTCGATGACGATGAAGACCGCGATGGCCGAGGCGTAGCCGTAGTTCGTGCTGACGAACGCGGTCTTGTACATGTACGTGGTCACGAGCTCGGAGGACTGCCCGGGCCCGCCGTTGGTCAGCAGGTAGGGGACGTCGAAGCCCCGCAGCCCGTAGGTGACCGCCATGACCATGGTGGTGGCCCACACCGGTCGGATGTGGGGGAAGCGGATCCTGGTGAAGATCTGCCAGGCGTTGGCCCCGTCCAGGGCGGCCGCCTCCTCCAGCTCGCGCGGCACCGACAGCAGGGCCGCGTACAGGATGATCGTGTACAGGCCCAGGAACCTCCATCCCTCCGGGATCGAGACCGCCGCCAGGACCGTGCGGATGTCCGACAGCCACGCCCGGCCGAGCCCGTCGAGTCCGACCAGGTCCAGGACGCCGTTGACCAGCCCCGGCGGGTCGAGGGAGTAGATCCTCTGGAAGAGCAGCGCGATCGCCGTCGTCGACACGACCGCCGGCATGAGGTAGAGGACCTTGAGCGCCTCGCGCCCGCGGGTGATGGTCAGCAGCAGGCAGGCGATGCCCAGCCCGGCGCCCATCTGGATGACCACGCAGATGACCAGGTACAGGAGCTGGTTGACGAAGGCCCTCCAGAAGGTGGGGTCGGCGGTGAGCATTCTGGTGTAGTTGCCCAGGCCGACGAACTGCATGTCGGTGATCCCGTCCCACCTGAACAGGCTCAGGACGAGGGACTGGGCGATGGGCAGCAGGACCCCGCCGCCGAACAGGACGACCGGCGGGAGCAGGAAGAGCAGGACGGAGAGTCGGGAGCGGTGCGGGAGCATGAGTGCCTTCTCCAGGTGTGGGGGCGGGGCGGGGCCGGCCGGGGCGGGCCCGGCCGGCGGGGCCTCACTGGGCGAAGTAGGCCGGGGCGTTCTCGGCCAGGGCGGCGTCCATGGTCTGGATGAACTCGTCGACGCCGACGTCGCCCTGGACCAGGAGCACCTGCTCCTGGACCAGCTTGGTGTTGGTGGTGGGGTCGAGCTGGGTGTCCCAGGGCATGAGGGCCGTGCCGGTCACCTTGGCGGCCTCGTCGATGGCCTGCTGGTAGACGGGCAGGGCGTTGTCGGGCACCACCGGGGCGGTGGTGGTCGGCCCGAGCAGCCCCGTGGCCGCGTACTCGTCGGGGTAGCGGCTCAGGGCGAAGCGCAGGAAGTCGTGGATGAGGGGGTCGTAGGTCGCGGCGTTGACGGCCACGCCGATCCCCGAGGGCGCCGCGTACTCGTTGGCCCCCGTCTTGGAGTCGGCGATGGTGGGCAGGGTGAAGAAGCCGATGTTGTCCTGCATGTCCTGGGGCAGGTCGGTGGTGGCCAGGCTCGGCAGCTCCCAGGTGCCCATGTTGTACATGGCGGCCCTGCCGGAGGTGAACAGGTTCTGGGCGTCGGTGTAGCCCACCGAGGAGAAGCCCTTCTGGAAGGCGCCGGCCTGGCCCAGGTCGTGGAGCCACTGGGCCATGGTCCGCCCGGGTGCGTCGGAGAACTTCGCCTCGCCCTTCTTCAGGCTCTTGATGTACTCCTCCCCCGCCATCCGGAAGGGCTGGTAGGCGACGTAGCGCTCCAGGGGCCAGCCGTCCAGGCCGTCCAGGGCGATCGGGGTAACGCCCGAGGCGGCGAGGGTGCGGCACAGCTCGGGGAGCTCGTCCAGGGAGGCGGGGACCCGGGCCCCCGCGGCGGCGAAGAGGGCCTTGTTGTACCAGAACACCTCGATGCCGTACTCCAGTGGGATCATGTACAGCGACCCGTCGTCGAAGCGCTGGTAGTCCAGGGCGGAGGGGCGGTAGTTCGCGGTGATCCCGTAGTTGTCGAGCAGGGCGGCGACGTCGACCATCTGGTTCTTGCTCGCGAGCTTGCGGGCGAAGGGGGTGGCGTCGGTGTCGAAGAGCTCGGGGAGCTTGTTCGCCGCGGCGAGGGTCTCGTACTTCTGGATGTAGGAGGGCCGGTCGGGGGTGGTGATGAGGGTGAGCTTGAAGCCGGGGTGCTCCTGGGCGTACTCCTCGGCGATCGCCTGCATGGTGGTGATGACCGCCCCGCCCGCGGCCCGCGACAGCAGCCACGAGATCTCGCGGGGCTTGATCTCGCCGGGAGGGTCGATGGACACGGGGGACGAGGGCGCCCCGCCCTTGGCGCCGCAGGAGGCGACCAGGGGGGTCATGAGGGCCCCCGCCGCCAGGGCGAGGAACTGGGAACGCTTGAGCTGCATGGTGTGCTCCTTGGGATGGTGGTGGGTTGGCGAGGTGGGATGGCGGCGGGGCGGCCTCAGGCCCGGGTGCGCACGACGAGGGAGGAGCAGGTCGCCTCCCCGTCGAGGCAGGCCAGGCCGACGCGGCCGGCGGCGTGGTCGTAGACGCTGGTGGACAGGCACACGGCGTCGTCGACGCAGCACTGGAGGATCTCCCCGCGCAGGATCACCTCCAGGCGGGCCCGGCCCGCGCTCAGGTCGACGGGGCGCTCGAGCTCGATGAAGTGCGGCACGTCCCCCGACACGTGCCACTGCTCGGGGCCGTGGACGCGCCGCGGCCAGCGGTCCAGCACGAGCCGCGAGGCGCCCGGCTCCAGCCGGAGGCTGTAGCCCGTCTCCCCGCTCGCGTCGGTGCGCACCAGCAGGGAGATCTCCCGCGTGCCCGGCGCCCAGTGCAGGTCGGCGCTCACGCGCGCGTCGGCCGGCAGGTCCGCGCTCAGCACGCGCGAGCGGTAGGAGGCGGCGTCGCCCACGGTCACGGGGGCGGGCAGGGACCACGCCGCGCGGCCGTAGTGGTCCAGGACCTCGGGGGGTATGCGCAGGCGCAGGGAGCCGTCCTCGCGCGGCACGGCCTCCAGGGCCGCCATGGTGCCGGCCCACAGCCACTCGCCGTCGTCGCGCTCCCCCAGGCGCGAGGCGATCCAGCCGAAGAACAGGCGCCGGCCCGACCACGGGGCGGACTTGGCGGCGTAGAGGCCCCGTCCGTCGATGCTGTCGTGGGCGGGGGCGGTCCACGGCCCGTCCGGCGAGCGGGAGATGCGGTAGCGGGTGGTGAAGCGGTCGGTGAACTCGGAGTACACCAGGTACCACCACCGGCCCATGCGGAAGATCTCGGGGCACTCCTGGGTGATGAAGCGGTGCGGGTCCCACAGGGGCTCGACGGGGGTCCAGGTGCGCAGGTCGCGGCTCTCCAGGCGGGCGACGACGCCGCGCCTGCGGTCCGCCCCCCGCGCCCACCGGGCCGCCAGGATGAGGGACCAGGTGGACGACCCGGGGGTCCGGTAGACGAAGGGGTCGCGCCAGTCGGCCGGGTCGTAGCCGTCGGGGGCGCCGAAGGTGTCCTCGGGGTGCTTGGTCCACCGCTCCAGGTCCGGGCTGGTGGCGTGGGCGACCAGCTGGAGGGGGCGCCCGTCGGCGGCCCGCCGCTCGGGGTTGCTGGCCGTGTAGAACAGGTGGTGCAGGCCCGTCTCGTCGCGCACGACGCTGCCGGTGTAGGCGTTGAGGTCCTCCGCCCCGGGCCCGCCCGCCGGCAGGGCCTCGCCGCGGTCCTCGTAGTGGACGAGGTCCTCGGTGACGGCCAGGTGCCACGGCGTGCCCGGCTTGGGGCTCAGGCGCCGCTCGTAGAGGTAGTACAGCCGGATCCGCTCGCCGTCCGCGTAGGGGATGACGTCGCCGACCCAGTGCGGCCGGGGCCGGAAGAATACTTCGTGAACCATCGCCACTTCCTCGTGATCAATCGATTGATCACGAGGATAGGCAGCCCCGGCCGAACTGGTCAAGCGTTTAACCTATGATCGACGACACAGCCGCCGGGCCCGCGCCCGGCCGCCGTCACAGACCCCGGGCGCCCCTACAGGCTGCGCGGACTCCTCAGCCAGCCCGCGCCGGCCTCCCGCAGCCCCTCCCAGCCGCGGGCGCGGGCCCGGTCGGCGGCCAGCACCCCCATGACGGTGGACGGGTTGTGCAGCCTCCCGGCCAGGACGGCGTCGACGACGTCGTCGAAGCGGAACCACGTGGGCACGAACTCGGCCTCCTCGGCCTCGCGCGGGATCCTGGCGGCCTCGGGCAGAGGGCTCAGGCCCCGGGCCAGGAAGGAGCGGCCCCCCTCGGTGGTGAAGCCCGGCGAGGCGTAGACGTCGACCAGCACGTGCCAGGAGGCGGCCTCGTAATCGGTCTCCTCGGCCAGCTCGCGCCGGGCGGCCGTCAGCGGATCCTCCCCGGCCACGTCGAGCAGTCCCGCCGGGATCTCCCACAGCATGGCCCGCACCGGGTGGCGGTACTGGCGCACCATGAGGATCTCCGCGGCGCCGTCGGCCTGAGCGGAGTCCTCCCCCTCCCGCCAGGCGACGACGTTGACGGCGTCATGATGGACCACCGTCTGGCGCCGCACCGGCTCCTGGCCCTCGGACAGGACCAGCCGCTCGTCGTCGACCGCGAAGATCGGGCCCGACCACACCCGGGCGCCGGCCACCACCGCCCGGCCGGAGTCGCGCACGTCGACCAGCTGCTCGCGGCGCCCCCGCGCCCCGCTCATGCCGCCCGCCCCCCGCCGGGGCGGGGCGCGACGCCGCCGACGACGAAGACGTGCGCGAGTGCGGGGGTGCGGGGGCCGGTGCGGCCGTACGTGCTCATCACGGAACGCCACCCTAGCGCCGGTGCGCGCCCCCGGGCGACCTCACCGCGCCGCGCCGGGGCCCGGCGCGGCCACGACCCGGCGCAGCTGGTCGCGCAGATCCCCCTCGTCGGGCAGCCGCGCCCCGGCCTCGGCGGAGCGGTGCCGGGCCCCGGCCAGCGCCCCCGGGTCGCCCAGGAGGGCGGCCACGGCCCCGGCCAGCGCCTCGGCGCGCGGCTCGACGAGCACCGCCCCGCCCCGCGCCGTCTGCGCCGTGCCGCCCACATCGGTGGCCACGACCGCAGCCCCCGCCCGCAGGGCCTCCTGCACGACGATCGGCTGACCCTCCCACAGGCTGGTCTGGACCACGACGTCGGCCGCCCCCAGCAGCGCCGGAACGTCCTCGCGGCGCCCCAGCAGGCGCACGGGCAGACCCCGGGCGCCGATGCGCTCCTCCAGGGCGCCGCGCTCGGGCCCCTCGCCGGCCACGGCCCAGGTCAGCGGGCCCCGCCCGTCCTCCTCCAGCCGGTCGGTCAGCAGCGCGGCCGCGTCCAGCAGCAGATCCAGCCCCTTCTGCGGGGCCAGCCTGGCCACGGTCAGCACGCGCGCGCGACCCCCGCGCCAGGCCGACTCGATGGACGAGGCCGGCGGGGCCAGGCCGTCGGTCGAGCGCGGCGGGGTCGGCACGACGGCGAGCTCGACGTGCTGCGCGCCGCGCTCGCGGGCGCGGCGGGCCAGGTCGGGGCTGACGACCAGGACGTGATCGGCCCGCCCGGCAATGACGGCGGCCAGACGCTCCCCCACGGCGACGGTCAGCCGCCCCCCGACGGGCAGGTTGTGCTCGGTGACCACCAGGCGCGCCCGGCCGGGCCTGCGCCCGCCCAGGGCCAGCGCGGCCAGGGCCCCGGCCCGCAGGCCGTGGGCGTGGACGACGTCGGCCCGCCGCCCCAGCCGGCGCAGGCGGGCCAGGACGCCCGCGTCCCCGGGACTGGGCCGGGCGCCGATGCGCAGGACCCCGGTGCGCGCCCCGCCCGCGTCGGCGCCCGCCAGGACCTGCTCCGGGGCCAGCAGGACGACGTCGTGGCGGTCGGCGGCCAGGAGGCGGGCACACTCCAGGACGTGGCTGCGCACGCCCCCGGCGGCGGAGCCGCACACCTCGAGCACCCGCAGGCACCGCCCCCCGTCGCGCCCGCGGGCGGCCCCGGCGCCCGGCCCGGGGCTCATCGGCCCTCCCGGGTGCCGGCGGGGCGGGGCGCCGGCGCATCCGCGCCCCCGCCCGGGGCCGGACCCGTCCCGCGCAGCGCGCGCAGCAGGGACCGGTCCGCGGCGATCACGGCGGCCAGGACAAGCCCGGCCACGGCCAGGGCCCCGAGCAGCGAGCACGCCAGCGCGGGCGCGGCCCCGCCCGCCGCGAGCGCCACCGAGCGCACCGCGGCCCCGCCGACGGCGGCGACGGGCACGGCGACCCCGGCCGCGCGCGCCACCGGCGCGAGCACCCCCCGCCCCAGCGAGGCCGCCAGGACGGCCAGCAGGCCCGCCCCCGCCACCGTCATGCCCGCGCTCTGCCCCAGCCCCAGCGCCAGGAGGGTGGCCGCCCCGTCCCCCCCGGCGGGCGCCAGGGCGCGCACCATCAGGGCCGAGGCCCCGACGACGGCCAGCCAGCCGGCGGCGGTGGCCAGGGCCGCGCCCCGGGCGCGGTCCGCGGCGAACAGGACCCGGGTGACCTGGTAGATGAGGGCGTAGCCCACCAGGCCCGGCGCCATGGCCACCAGGGCCGCCCCCATGCCGGTGACATCGGTCAGCAGACCGAAGAGCCGCTCCGCCCCCCCGCTCACGGCCACGAGCGCCCCGGCCCCGGCGACGGCGACCGCGCACACCAGGGCCGTGGACGTCGCCGCCAGCCCCCTGGCCCCCCCGCCGGCGTCGTCGGCGGCGAAGGCGGCGGACAGGCGCGGGAAGAGGACCGTGGCCACCGGAACCGCCAGCACCGCGTAGGGCAGGACGTAGACGGCCTGCGTGTACTGGTAGACGGCGACCGTCCCCGCCCGCCCGCCGGCGCGCGCCAGCACGAGGACCGCCAGCACGCTCGCCTGCTGGGCCAGCAGCGTCCACAGGCCGGCCCCGCCCAGGCGCAGCGCCCGCGTGGCGACGGAGCGCTCCAGGCGCAGGGTCGGCCGGATGCGCAGGCCCAGCCGGCGGGCGGGCCGGATCAGGGGCAGGCTCAGGGCCGCCACCCCCAGCGTCGTCCCCCAGCCCAGGACCCGCAGCGCCGCGGCCGAGGGCTCCTGCGACCCGCCGGCGCTCATGCGCCCGTAGACGGCGTAGGCGGCCATGACCACGAGACTGGAGGCGACGGGGGTCAGGGCCGGCCAGGTGAAGCGGCCGTGCGCCTGGAGGACCCCGGTGAGGACCACGCCCACCCCGTACAGGGGCACCTGGAGGGCGAACATGCGCAGGAAGGAGGCGACGAGCCCGTGCTGAAGGGCCGGATCCGCCCCCTGGGAGACGGGGAAGAGCGAGGCCACGGGGCCGGCCAGGAGGGCCAGGGCCAGGCCCGCGGGGACCAGGACCGCCAGCACCGGACCGAGCAGGCCGGAGGCGATGCGCCCGGCGTCCTCGCGCCTGCCCGCGCCCGCCGCCGAGGACAGCAGCGGGACGACGGTGGCCGCCAGCGCCCCCCCGACGACCACCTCGTACAGGACGTTGGGAACCTGGTTGGCGGTCGCGTAGGCCCCGGCGACCGTGCCCGCGCCCACCGTCGAGGCCTGGACGAGCCAGCGCACGAAGCCCAGCGCGCGCGACGCCAGGGTCAGTCCGGCGACCCCGCCCGCCGCGGCGAGAACGCCCCCGCCCCGGGACCGGGACCGGCCGCCCGCCGACCCGGCGCCCTGCGAGGCCGCGCCCATCGCCGCCTCAGGCCTCGCCGCGCCCGACGGCGTCGAGCGCCGCCAGGGCGGGGGTGCGGGCGATGACCCGGGTGAAGGAGACCCTCTCGCTGGCCAGGACCAGGCCGGTGCCGGCGGCGGCGGCCGCGACGCGCACCGGCCGGGCGGGGTGGGCGGCCAGCGCGGTGCCCGCGAGCGCGCCCAGGGCGTTGGCGCCGGTGTCCCCGAGCATGGTCTCCTCCATGAGGTCGCCCGGCAGGGCGGCGGCCGCCGCGCCCAGGCAGCCGGCGGCCAGGGCCCGCGACGCGGCCGCGGCACGGCGCCGGTCGGCCAGGAGGGGCGCGGTCAGCAGGGCGGCGGCCTTCAGGGCCCGGCCCGGACGCAGGTCGAGGAGGTTGTGGACGTCGGCCCACGAGGCGATGGTGACCGCGCTCACGACGGCGTCCAGGGCCGTGGCCGCAGGTCGGCGCAGCGGGGCGGCGGCGGCGCGGTGCCGGGCGAGCAGGACGCCAGCCACCAGGGCCCCCGACCCGATGACGGCGATCTTGACCGCGCCGGTGGTCACGCGCCCGCGGGCCAGGGCGCTCAGGTGCCCCTTGAGGCCCTTGGCGGGGGTCTGGCCGTCGTGGGCCCCGGCGTCCAGGTCGTCGATGAGCCCGGCGGCCCCGGCCGCGCCGGTGGCCGCGACGGCGGCCACGGCCGGGCGCGTCCCGGCGCCAGCGCCCAGGGCCCGGCCGAGCTGCGCGCTCGCGGCGACCGCGCCTGCGGCCACGCCCACCCCCCCGCGCAGGCTCACGGTGCGCCCGCGGAAGTTCACGCGCTCCAGGCGCCGGGCGACGGCGTCGAACTTGGCGATCCCCTGCGACCAGGACAGGGTGGTTCCCAGGGCGGCGAGGGCGGTGGAGACGGCGCCCTCCGGGCGGTGCGGACGGGCTTGGGGTGCGTGGGGCGACATGGGGTCAGCCTATCGGGCCGGTGCGCGGAGGGCCCCGCCGCTAGCCCCGGCCCGGCGCCGGGGGCATGACCGCGTCCGCGCCGTCGTCGAAGCCGTAGGCCCCGCGCGCGCCCCCGATCGTGGCGACCAGGGCCAGGGGCACGGAGACGGCGGCGGCGACCTGGCCGACGGAGTCGACGGTGGTGACCGCGGTCTTGGAGGTGCGCAGCTGGGCGACGAGGTCGGTGGACACGTCGGCGGCCCCCAGGACCACGGTCGGGCTGACGGAGGCCGCGCCGCCCAGGGCGGAGTTCCACGCGGCCGGGGTCGTGCCCTCGGTCGGCGCGGGGCTGGGCGCGGTCCCGGGGACGACGGTCGTGCGCGGGCCGATGACGACCAGGGAGTCGGCGGGGCCGGTGGGCGCGGCGTCAATGGTCATCAGGGGCGTGTCGGAGGCGGTCAGCAGGTCGGACAGCGCGGTGGCGTTCTGGCCGCTCGTGGTCAGGGCGGTGGCCAGGCCCTGGCCGAGGACCGCGTTGGTGTCGTTGGAGGCGGCGCCGCCCAGGTAGCCGGCGAACTGGCCGGAGTAGGTCGAGCGGAAGGTCTCGCGGGCGGCGTCGGCCCACACCGTCGTCAGGGAGACGCGGCCGACGATGGTGGCGCCCGCCGTCTGGAGCTGGGAGGTGACCAGGTCGATGTCGCCGCCCTGGGCCTCGGGCAGCACGACGAGGACGGTCTTGCGCCCCGTCAGGGCGCCGGGCAGGTAGGCGCTGGCGGCGGCCGCGATGTAGTCGTCGCGGTCGTTGACGGCCGCCTCGGTCTGCTCCAGCCGGGTCTTGGTCTCGTTGCGGTCCGCCCGCAGCGAGGTGACCTGGTCGTTGAGGGCCGTCCCCAGGGAGTTCTGCAGCGGGCCGGCGCCCAGGACCACGCCGACGGCGAGGGCCAGGAACACGGAGATGAGCGAGACCAGGTGGTAGCGGAAGTCGATCATGGTGGTGCCTTTACCTGCTCAGACGGAGGGCGTCTTCGGAGCCAGTCCGAGGACGGAGCGGAAGAAATTGATGACGTCGTCCCACATGGCGCCCGACAGCCCCAGGAGGGTCCGGCCCGCCGGGGTGGCCGCCAGGGCGACGAACAGGGCGATGAGCCCGGCCAGGGCCAGGGCCACCAGGTGCCAGCCCGATATGCGGGTGCGGTACAGCCGGGAGACCCCCTTGGCGTCGATGAGGCGCCCGCCCACCTTCAGACGGGTGAGGAAGGTCGAGGACATGCCGGCGCGCCCCTTGTCGAGGAACTCCAGGAGGGTCGCGTGGGTGCCCAGGGCGACGATGAGCTCGGCCCCGGCGGCGTCGGCCAGCAGCATGGCGACGTCCTCGCTGGTGCCCGTGGCGGCGAAGACGAGGTGCTCGACCCCCAGGTCCTCCACGCGCTTGAGCCCGGGCGCCCGCCCGTCGCGGTAGGCGTGGACGATGACCTCGGCGCCGCAGCCCAGGGCCCTGTCGGAGACGGAGTCCATGTCGCCCACGATCATATGGGGCTTGAAACCGGCCTCGAGGACGGCGTCGGCGCCGCCGTCGACCCCGATGATGACGGGCTTGTACTCCCGGATGTAGGGCTTGAGGGCCCGCAGGTCCTCCTTGTAGGAGTAGCCGCGCACGACGATGAGCACGTGCCGCCCGTTCATGTCCGTGCGCACGTCGGGCATGCCCACGCCGTTGAGCAGCAGGTCGCGCTCGCCGCGCATGTACTCCATCGTGTTCGCGGCGAAGGCCTCGAGCTGGACCGCCAGCCCCGCCTTGGCCTCCTCCATGGCGGCCGCCACGCTCGCCGCGGTCTGGACGGTTCCCTGCGCCAGGATCTCATCGGACCCGACCGGGCGGACGGAGCCGCGGTCCGGGGAGTCCTCGGCCAGGTCCAGCACGACGCGCTGGCCCTCCTTGAGGCGCATGACATCGGGGCCCAGATCGTCGATGAGGGGGATTCCCGCCTCTATCAGGATGCCGGGGCCCAGGTTCGGGTAGCGCCCGGAGATCGAGGGGGCGGCGTTGAGGACGGCGGCGGGCCGGCACTCGACGAGGGACTCGGCGGCGACGCGGTCCAGGTCGGAGTGGTCGATGACGGCGAACTCGCCGGCCCTGAGGCGCTTGGCGAGCTTCTTGGTGCGCGCGTCGACCCGGACCACGCCGACGGGCCGGCCCGGTTCCGGGGCGGAGGGCTTGCGGAAGGGGTTCCTCACGCCTGGGATTGTGCCACGGCGGCCTCCTCCAGGAGTTCAGCGGCATGCCTCAGGGCGGCGTCGGAGTCCTCGTGGCCCGAGAGCATGCGGGCGAGCTCCTTCTCCCGCTCCGCCCCCTCGACGGCGGCGACCCGGGTGCGGGTTCGGCCCGCCGGACCGGGCCCGGCGCCGCCGCCCGCCCCGTCCCCGGCCGGCGCCTGCTCCTTGAGGACGACGAGCTGGGTGGCGGCCCAGGCCGCCACCTGGGCCAGGTGGGTGACGACCACCACCTGCGTGCTCCGGGCCAGCCGGGCGAGTCGTCGTCCGACCTCCAGGGCGGCGCGGCCGCCGACCCCGGAGTCGACCTCGTCGAAGACGAGGGTCCGCCGGGTCCCGGCGGCCTCGCGCTCGTGCTCCCCGGCCTCGGCGAGGACCACTTCCAGGGCGAGCACGATGCGGCTGAGCTCGCCCCCCGAGACCCCCTTGCCCAGGGGCAGGGCCGGCGCGCCGGGGTGGGCGGTCAGCAGGAGGGTCACCGTCTCGGCGCCGGTCGGGCCGGCCTCGGCGAGCGGCTCGAACGCGACGCTCAGGCGAGCGCCCCTCATCTGCAGGCCCTCCAGCTCGCCGGTCACCGCCGCCTCGAGCCGCTCCCCCAGGGCCCGGCGGGCGGCGGAGAGCTCGGCGGCGCAGCGGTCGAGGCGCTCATCGGCCTCGGCCAGGGCCCCGGTCAGGGCCTCCGAGGCGTCTTGCGGGCCGTCGAGCTCGGCCAGGCGCTCGGCGATGCGGGCGCGCAGGGCCAGGAGCGCGTCGACGTCCTCGAGCCGCTCCCCGTCGCCGACCTCGCGCAGCACCCGGGTCAGGGCGGCGCGCCGGTCCTGGACCCGGGCCAGGCGCTCCGGGTCGGCGTCGAGGGAGTCCAGGTACTCCCCCAGCTCGGCGGCGATATCGGCCGAGTCGATGGCCAGCCGCCGCATGCGCCGGGCCAGGGTGGACAGGACCGGGTCGACGTCGTGGACGGGGGCCAGGGCGCGCTCGGCCGCGGCGACGAGGGCCAGGACGTCCGGGGCCTGCGAGACGACGGCCTCCTCGTCGCCGGCCAGGGCCGCCCGGGCCGCCGAGGCGGCGCGGCGCAGGTCCTCGGCGCGCTCGAGCCGGGCCGCCTCGGCGGCCAGGCGCGCGTCCTCGCCGGGACCGGGGTCGAGCCGCTCGACGGCGGCAAGCCGGGAGCGCAGCCGGGTCGCCTCGGCGCGACGGGCCCGCGCGCCGGTCCGCCACTCCTCCAGGGCCTCGGCGGCGGCCTGGCGGGCGCGGTAGGCCTCGGCGTAGCGGCGGCACAGCGCGGCGTGCTCGCGCCCGCCCAGGCAGTCCAGGGCGCGCCGCTGGGCCGAGGTCGAGCGGAGCCTGAACTGGTCCCCCTGTCCGTGGACCGACACCAGGTGGGCGCCGACCTCGGACAGGACGGCGGAGGGGACCGCCCGCCCGCCCAGGTGGGCGCGCGAGCGCCCGGAGGCCGGCACGGTGCGCGAGACGATGAGCTCATCGTCCTCCAGCTCGGCCCCGGCCTCGGCGGCGCGCCGGATGGCGGGGGAGTCGCCGTCGAGGGTGAAGACCCCCTCGACGAGGGCGCGCTCGGCCCCCGTGCGCACGATCGTGGACTCGGCGCGCTGCCCCAGCAGCAGGCCGAGCGAGGTCAGCACCATGGTCTTGCCGGCCCCGGTCTCGCCGGTCAGGGCGGTCAGCCCCGGGGACAGGACCAGGTCCGCCTCCTCGATGACGCCCAGGTCCTCGATGTGCAGCGACTCGATCACGAACGCCCCTCCGCGCCGCCCGTCCCCGCCGTCTCGGCCCGCCAGCCCTCGACGGGCAGATCGAATTTGCGCACCAGCCGGGTCGAGAAGGGGGCGTCGTTGAGCCTGGCCAGGCGCACCGGGCGCGGGGCGCGCGTCACCCGGATCCGGCTGCCCGTGGGCACGTCGAGGCAGCGGCGCCCGTCGCACCAGATCTCGGCGCCGCCGAAGCCGGTGCGCTGGACCACGACCTCCAGGCAGGAGTCGGGGCCCACGACGAGGGGCCGGGTGAACAGGGCGTGCGCGGCCAGCGGCACGAGCAGGATCGCCTCGACCTCCGGCCAGATGACGGGGCCGCCGCCGGAGAAGGCGTAGGCGGTCGAGCCGGTGGGCGTGGACACCACCAGCCCGTCGCAGCCGAAGGAGGACACGGCCTGCCCGTCGACGCCGATGGCGACCTCCAGCATCCGGGCCCGGTCGCGCTTCTCCAGGGCGGCCTCGTTGAGCGCCCAGTCGCGGGTGACGGCGCCCTCGGGGGTCTCGACCGCGATGTCGAGGGTCATTCGCGTCTCCACGCAGTAGCGCCCGGCGACGACATCGGCGACGACCTGCTCGACGGCCTCCGGGTCGGCCTCGGCGAGGAAGCCCACGTGCCCGGTGTTGACGCCGACCAGCGGCACGTCGTGCTCGCGGGCGATCTCGCAGGCCCGCAGGATGGTGCCGTCGCCGCCCAGGACGAGGACGAAGTCGACGCCGTCGTCCCCGCCGGGGCCGACGGGCTCGACGCCGTGGGCGCGCAGGGCCGCCTCGGCGCGCGCGACGGCCAGGGCCGTGGGCGCGGCCTTGCGGTGCGGCGGGACGGGCTTGTCGTTGAGATCGCGTTGGAGGACCATGACGCGCCGTATCGGGCGGATGGCGGCGTCGGGGTCGGTCACGGGCGTCTCCCCCCTCTGCCCGCGCCGGGCGATCCGGCCGGGCCCTCGGCAACGGCACGGCGCGCCTCGTCCTCCAGCCCGGGGCCGGTCAGGTCCCCGGGGCCGTGGGCGCGAGCGGCGTGCATGGAGACAAAGTACTCGACGTTGCCGGCGGGCCCGGGCAGCGGGGAGGCGGTGACGGCGTCGACGCCCAGGCCCAGCCCGTGGGCCGCGGCCGCGACCTCCAGCACGGTCTCGACGTGCAGCTCGGGGTCCCTCACCACGCCCCCGCGTCCCAGCCGCCGCCTGCCGACCTCGAACTGCGGCTTGACCATGAGCAGCAGGTCGGCGTCGGGCGCGGCCGCCCGCACGAGGGCGGGCAGCACCAGGGTCAGGGAGATGAAGGACAGGTCGCCCACGACGAGCCCCGGGGCGGGGGCGACCGCCTCGGGCGCGAGGGTGCGCGCATTGGTGCGCTCCAGGACCGTGACCCGCGGGTCGGACCGCAGCGACCAGGCCAGCTGGCCGTACCCGACGTCGACGGCGACGACGTGCTCGGCGCCGCGGCGCAGGAGGACGTCGGTGAATCCCCCAGTGGAGGCCCCGGCGTCCAGGCAGCGGCGGCCCTCGACCCGCGGCGCCAGCCCCCGGGCGCTCAGGGCGTCCAGGGCGCCGGCGAGCTTGTGCGCCCCGCGCGAGACGTAGTCGTCCCCTCCGGGGTCGATGATCTCGATCGCCCGGGCCGGGTCGACCTGCCTGGCGGGCTTGAGGACGACGGCGCCGTCGAGTGTGACGCGCCCGTCGGTCACGAGCCGGGCGGCCTGGTCGCGCGAGCGCGCCAGGCCCCGGCGGACCAGCTCGGAGTCAATGCGTATGAGACGTGCCATGGGGGCGGCGCGCCGCTCAGTCCTCGGCCTCGCGCAGCGCCGCGCTGAGATCCTCGTGGATGTCGGCCAGGGCGGCGGCGCGCTCGTCCAGGGCGAGATCGCCTATGGCCGCCAGGTCCCCGGCGTGGTCCGTCAGGGCCCGACGGGCGGGGGCGCCGGCGCGGGGAGGGGCCGGGACGGGGCGGGGCGCGGGCGGGGCGGGCCGGGCGCTCACCCTCAGCTCCTCGGGGCGCCGACGACGCGCAGCTCGGGGACCTCGGGGGCGCCCCCCGCGTCGAGGCGCTCCCAGACCGCGCAGGCCAGCGCCCGGTAGGCGTCCAGGGCGACGTCGACCGGCCGGCCGGGCCGCGCACGGCGGCGCGCGCCGTCCTCCTCCCACTCCAGGGCGGTCCCGGCCACCCGGGCGCGGCAGGCCCCGGCCCGCCACCAGGGGCCCTCGTCGTCCGCGACCCGGGTCACCCGCGGGTGGGGCTCCAGCAGGCCGCGCAGGTCGGTGTGGAGGAATCCGGGGCGCTCCTCGGGCGCGGCCAGGAGGACGTCGCGGGCGGAGCTGACGCCGGTGAGCACGTGCAGGCCGGCGATGCCGGCGGCGCGGGCCCCCACGTGGTCGGTGTTGAGGCGGTCGCCCACGGCCAGCGGGCGCTCGCCCCCCGCGCGCTCCAGGGCGCGGCGGTAGATGCCGGGGAACGGCTTGCCCGCGGCGAGGTAGTCCTCACCGGTCGCGTTGGCGACGGCGGCCACGAGGCTGCCGTTGCCCAGGGCGAAGCCGCGCTCGGTGGGCAGGGTGGCGTCGGTGTTGGTGGCGACGTGGATCGCGCCCGCGCGAATCGCGTAGGCGCCCTCGCTCATCATGGCCCAGTCGACCGCGGGGTCCCAACCCTGCACGACGGCGGCGGGGTCCTGGTCGGCGCTGTCCACGACGGTGAAGCCCTCGTCCGTCAGGGCCCGGCGCACGCCGTCCCCGCCGACCACGAGCACCCGGGCGCCCGGCTCGAGGCGCTCGCGCAGGAGGGCGGCGGCGTCCATGGCGGCGGTGAAGACCTCGCGGGCGAGGGCCTCGATGCCGTTCGCGGCGAGCTTGTCGACGACGGTCTGCGGCGCCCGGGAGGCGTTGTTGGTGATGAAGGACAGGCCCATGCCCAGCGCCCGGGCGCCGTTGGCGCCCTCGGCCGCGTGCGGGATCCTCGCCTCGCCGGCGAAGCAGACGCCGTCGAGGTCGAGCAGGGCGACGTCGTAGGCCCGGGCCAGCGGCCGGGAGCTGGACAGCAGCGGGGTGGACGGCGCGGAGTCGTCGATCGGTTCGGTCATGTCTCACTCCTCCTCATCCGCCGGGGGCGTCGCCCGGGGATCCTCGGCGTTCTCGACACCGTCGGCGTCGTCGGCCGGGTCCGCGGCCCGGTCCCCGGGATCGGCGGCGCCGACGGGATCGTGGGCGGCGCCGACGGGATCGCCGGACTCTTCGTCGTCGGGCTCCTCCGGTCCCCCCGGCTCCTCCGATTCCTCATCGTCCTGCGCGACGTCGTAGACCTCGATCTCCTCCTCGTCCTCCTGCGGCCCCTCGCCGATGCGCACGCGCACGGCCTCGGCCTCCTCGATGCGGCCGAGCTCCTCCAGCCGATCGGCGCGCACCGAGTGCAGGCGGCGCAGGGTCTCGCGGTCCCCGCGGAACATGAGGATGGCCTCCTCGATGACGACGAGCCCGAGCTCGGTCTGGCCCATCTCGTGGCGGACGCCGGAGACCACCATGGCGATCTCCGCCTCCTCCCGATCGTCGAGCTGAGCGGGGTCCGCCCCCTGGGCCGCCTTGAGCGCGCGGTCCAGGTTGCCCAGGGCGCGCTCGCAGTCCGCCTCGATCGCCCGGTGGAGGTCCAGGCCCGACAGCCGCCTGGCCGCACGGATATCGCGCAGGGCCTCCTGGTAATGGCCCGACAGGTAGGCGGCGATGCCCGCGGACTCGCGGACCACGGCGACGCGCCCGGCGTGCGAGGCGGCGTAGCGGGCGTGCTGATGGGCCAGCTCGGGGTCGGAATCGAGCAGGCGCTGCAGCATGATGAGGTGACGGGCGACGTTCTCGGCGTTGGCGCGTCCGAGGGCCCGCAGCTCGCGTCGCGCGGAGGCCTCGAGATCCTGGGGCATGACGTCCTCGGGCACCGGCGGCTCGGGGACGCGGGCCCGCTGCGGCGGCCGGGAGTCGCGGCGCTGGGCGCCGCCGCGCCGGCCTCGTCCCGCGTCCGCCCTGCTCCGGTCCCGCTCGCCGCGCGCCTCGTCCCATTCGCGGCGCCGTCCGTCGCGCCCGGAGGGGCGGCGGCCGCCGTCCTCGAAGTCGCGACGGCCCGCTCTGCGGCGGTCGTCGAAGGAGCCGCGACGGCGGTCGTCGAAGGAGCCGCGGGGATCATCGCGCCATGCGCGGGCCCCGTCACGGGAACTGCGTCGGTCGTCTCGCGCCTCCCCGGTGCGACGGCGATCGCCGTCGTCCCTGCGGGGCCGGCCTCGCCCGTCGTCGCGCGAGAAGCGGCGCTCGCCGAAGGAGTCCCGATCCTCCCGGCGTCCCCTGGCGGGACGTCCGAAGCCGTGCCGGGCCGATCCCGATGCTCCGCGGCGGGGGGACGGCTCGCGCCTGCTGTGGGCCATGTAGTGTCTCGTTTCCTGGTCGTTGGGGGCGGGTGAACGGCCCGACGATACGGATCCAAGCCTATCGCGTTCCGGCTGGGGGGTGGTCCAGCGCCGCGGCCCCGCTACTCCTCGTGCGGGGTGGCGGGGCCGGTTGGTTGGTGTGTGTTCCGGTGGTGTCCTACTCTTCCGCTCCCTGGTGGGGGCAGTACCATTGGCGCTGGGGGGCTTAGCTTCCGGGTTCGGTATGGGTCCGGGCGTTTCCCCGCCCGCTGTGGCCGCCGGGACGGTGGTGGGGTTGTGGTGCGCGGCCCTGGTGGCCGGCCCCCCCGCGTGTGGGGGGGGGGTGGGGTGGGTTGGTTCTGGGCTGCGTAGTGGACGCGGGGTCTGGTTCGCCGCCCGCCCCGGCGCGCTCTGTTGGCGCCCGTCAGCCCCGGCGCCTGCGGGGCTCCGAGGCGCTGCCGTGCGACTCGGGCAGGACGATGTGGCCGGAGGTGGACACGTCGTGGCGCCAGTTGTGGTCGGTGAGGATCCGGGCCATGGCCAGGCCGACCCCGATGGCGGTGATGACGAAGAAGACCTCGGCCAGGTTGGCGGCGGCCTGCCCGACGGCGACATTGGCGTCCACGGCCCGGTTGTTGAGGGCGGAGATCGCCCGGTAGAAGGGCACGCCGGGGATCATGATGACGACGGCGGGCACCGACAGGGCCACGCGCGACAGCGAGGCGCGCGAGACGAACAGCTGTGCGAGCACGCCGATGGTCACGGCGGCCAGGCCCACGGCGAGCTGCCAGGGCACGTGGAACTCGTCGATGAGGACGAGCCGTCCGGTGTTGGCCAGCGCGCCCACGACGGCGGCCAGCGCCGACGCCTTCGCGCCGGCGTTGAAGAGCATGGAGAAGCCGTAGGCGGCGACGAAGGAGCACAAGCAGCGCAGGACGTGCAGGACCCAGCCCGTGGGGACCGCGGTGCTGGTCGCCTCGACCTGCCAGTCGAACATGAAGGTCACGGTCCACACGGCCACGCCCGCCGAGGCCATGACCATGAGCACGTAGGCCGCCCGCGACAGGGCGCTGGAGAAGTCCTGGCGCACCAGGTCGAGCATGGCGGTGACCATGGGGAACCCGGGGATCAGGAACAGGATCGCCGAGATGACCCCGCCCTCGTGATTGCCGCCGACCGCGCCCGTGGCCTCGAGCAGGCCCACGATGCTCATGTAGACGCCCGAGGCGGCCACGCCGCAGACCAGCCAGGTGAAGAAGTGCTGGTAGCGCCGCGTGAGCATCTGCCGGCGCACCGCCTGCCCGATGAAGGCCGCGACGAGCACCGCCAGGCACTCGACCCAGCCGCCCCGGTTCAGGAAGCAGAATCCCGCGCAGGCGACGCCGGAGGCGGCCGCATTGAGCAGGGGCCCGTAGAGCCCCCTCATGCGCTCCACCTCGTCGAGCTTGGTCTGGAGGTGCTCCACGGTCTCGTGGGCGCGCAGGTCGTGGACGATGCGGCGCAGGGCCTCCAGGCGCGCGACGTTGACGCCGACCCCGCGCACCTCCGCCGTCTCGGTGCGGAACCGGTTCCCCACGTAGGAGGAGGTCACGATCTCGGTCATGGTGACGGTGGCCTCGTGGCGGTCGAGGCCGACGGCGGAGGCGGCCCGCGCCATGGAGGACTTCACCCGGTAGGAGCCCGCGCCCGAGGCGAGCATGAGACAGCCCAGGCGCAGGACGACGGCGGACTGAAGCATGAGGCGATCCGCGTCGAGCTCGGGCCGTGTCGGGTCATAAGGAACTGTGGAATCACTCACGGGTCAATGGTGGCCGACCGGCCGTCCCCGCCGTGGGCGAAAGCCCCCGGGCCCCGCGTGGTCCTCGGCACGTCCCCGTCCGCCGGGGCGGGGCCATCGGATTGACACGGCGCGAAGCGGCTGGTGACATGGGGCCATGACGGGCTCGAAGGGACGGGCGCGCGTGCGCGCCGCCGACGTCGCCGCCGCGGCCGGAGTCTCCACGACGGCCGTCTCGTTCGTGCTCAACGGACGCGACGCCGGGAACATCTCGTCAGCCACCCGGGACCGGGTCCTCAAGGCCGCCGAGGAGCTGGACTACCGGCCGAACTACGTCGCCCGGAGCCTGCGGCGCAACTCCACCAGCTCCATCGGCCTGGTCACCGACGCCTTCGCCTCCTCCCCCTTCGGCGGCAGGCTCCTGGCCGCCGCCACCGAGACCGCCGACGCCGCCGATCACGTCCTGCTCATGATGGACCTCGGCCACCGCACCGAGCGCGCCGCCGAGGCCATCGCCGCCCTGGAGAGCCGTCGGGTCGACGCCATCATCTACGCCACCATGGGCTTCACGCGGCTGAACGAGCCGCCCGCCTCCCGCGTTCCCCTCGTGCTGGCCAATTGCGTGACGCGCGGGCCGGACCGGCCCTCGGTCAGCCCCGACGACGCGGGCGGGGCCGCCGCCGCCCTGCGCCACCTCGCCGATCTGGGGCACCGCCGCGTCGCCATGCTGGGCGGCCACCACTCCCCCGAGCTGCCGGAGGCCGACTCCGGCAATGTGTCGGGACCCATCCGCTGGCGGGCGTTCCGCGCCGCCGCCGCCGAGGCGGGGGTCGAGGCCCGGCACGCGGGCCGCGGCTGGTCGATCCACGACGGCCACGCGGCGGCGATGCGGGTCCTGGACGTCCCGCCCTCCCGCCGGCCGACGGCGCTGTTCGCCGTCTGCGACAGGGTGGCCGCGGGGGCCCTGCTGGCCGCCGCCCGGCTCGGGGCGTCCGTCCCCGAGGACCTGTCGATCATCGGCTTCGACGACCAGGAGGCCCTGGCGGAGAGCCTGGTCCCCCCGCTGACCACCGTCGCCCTCCCGCACGCCCTCATGGGGAAGACGGCGGTCGAGCTGGCGCTCGCCGTCGCGCGGGGGGAGCGGCCCGATCCGCCCCAGCGGGTCCTGCCCTGCCCACTCGTCGTGCGCGACTCGACGGCGCGGCCGCGCTGATGCGCGCCGCCGCGCCGTCGAGTCCCCGCTCCACCGCGCCGGGCCGGACCTCAGGGGACCCGGGGGACGACGTCTCCGGCCTCGACCGCGCCGTCGGCCGGGACCAGCAGCGTCCACGGCTCGTCGTGGCGCCACGTCGCGGGCACGCCCGAGGCCCGGTAGAGCTCGAGCACCGAGCCGTCGACCCAGACCCGGTCGCCGGGGGCGACGTCGTGCTCCCCCAGGTCCGGGTGATCGAGCCGGACGCCCCGGCCGATGACGTCGAGCGCCCAGCGCCGGTCGGCCAGGCTCGTGCGCCCGGCCGGCAGCGGACGGGCGGGCCCCGGCGTCAGGGCGGAGGCGGCGCCCGGGTCGACCTCGCCGGTCACCAGGCCGTCGACCAGCCGCAGACGGCGCGGCAGGCTGAGGCAGCCGGCGTGGTCGCGGACCCGGGGGTCCTGGCCGTCCTGGCGGATCCAGCCCATGAGGAGCGGCGCCTGTCCGGCGGCGGCCACGACCTGGGGGGAGTAGAAGTCCGCGCCCTCGTCCACCGCGTGCGCGCTCCGGGCGGCGAAGCGCAGCGATCCGCCCTCGTCGACGAGGTCGCCCACGGCCGCGACGACGCCGCCGAGCACCCCCCTGTCGTACAGGGACACGATGAGCACCCAGCGCCCGTCGAGGGGGAACAGCTGGGGGCACTCCCAGACGTCCGCCCGGCCGACCGCCGCGAGGACCGGGTCGTCGGCGAGGAGGATCCCCTCGTAGCGCCAGGAGAGCTCGTCGCTGCGGTCGAACAGCGCGATGGCGGGCGCGCCGTCGGCCAGGCCGACCCCGAGGACGGCCAACCGGCGCCCGTCGTGCTCGAAGACGAAGGGGTCGCGCATAATGGCGATGCCGTCCTGCCGGGGCGTGCGCCCGACGACGATCGGCGCTCCCCAGTCGCGCAGATCCGCACTGCCCCACCTCAGGCAGATCGTCGACTGGCGCGAGTCGTCGGCGATGCCCGAGTAGACGACGGCGGGCCTGTCGTGACCCGGGACGAACACCCCCGTCCAGCAGCCGAAGGCGTCGGGCGCCCCCGGTGAGGGCGAGAAGGCGACCGGCTGGAGCTCCCAGTGGGCCAGGTCGCGGCTCGTGGCGTGGCCCCAGGCGATCCGATCGTGCACGGGGGCGTGCGGGTTGTGCTGGAAGAACACGTGCCACACGCCGTCGACGCGGGCCATGCCGTTGGGGTCGTTGAGCCACCCGCTGCGGGGTCGCAGGTGGTAGCTGGTGGTGGGCGCGGTCATAATGCTGCTCCTCTCAGCGGTGCGAGCCGGCGGTCAGGCCCTCGCGCAGCGTCCGCTGCCCGAAGACGAACACGAGGAAGGCCGGAATCATTGAAAGTACCACGCCCGCCAGGACGGTGGCCACCGAACCGGTGCCCATATTGCCCTGAAGGGAGACCAGCCCCAGCGGCAGCGTGAAGTTCTGCTCGCTGATGGTCATGATGAGCGGGCGGAAGAACTCGTTCCAGTGGAAGTTGAACGCCAGGATCCCGACGATGGCCATGCCCGGCATCGCCAGCGGCGCGTAGATGGACGCGAAGATCCGCCACGGGCCGGCGCCGTCGATTTCCGCCGCCTCCCCCAGCTCCGCGGGCAGGCCCAGGAAGTACTGGCGCATGAGGAAGGTGCCGAAGGCCGTCGGAATGGCGGGCAGGATGAGGGCGAGCAGGGTGTCGGCCAGGTTCATGCCCCGGATGAGCATGAAGACCGGCACGATGGTCACCTGCATGGGGACCATCATGGTCGCCAGGATGAGGGCGAACAGGAGGTTCTTGCCCCGGAATTCGAATCGCGCGAACACGTAGCCCGCCATGGCGGCGGAGAGCATCTGCCCGACGGCGATGATTCCGGTGACGAGCACCGAGTTGAGGGTGAGCATCCACATGTCGACTTCCTTGAACACCGCCGGGTAGGAGGAGAAGTCGAGGCTGCTGGGGATGAATGAGCCGTCGGCGGACAGGGACTCGGCGGGGGGCCGCATGGACGACAGGACCGTCCAGATCACCGGGGCGAGGGTGATCAGACTGGCCAGGGCGAGGATGACGTAGGTGGCTGCCTTCTTCATGTCGGAACTCCTCAGCCGTAGAAGACGAAGCGCCGGGACAGGCGGAACTGGACCGCCGTGACCAGCATGATGACAACGGTCAGGACGATCCCGATGGCCGAGGCCCTGCCGAATTCGAGCTGCTTGAACGCGGACTCGTAGATCACCATGACGGCGGTCCGGGTGGAGTCGCCGGGTCCGCCTCGGGTGAGCACGTAGGGCTGGTCGAAGATCTGCAGGGCCGAGATGATCGCCATGACGGAGGCGACCAGCGTCGTCGGGCTCACCAGCGGGAACGTGATCCTCCAGAACTGCTTCCAGCCCGTGGCGCCGTCGACCTGCGCGGCCTCGTAGACCTCCTTGGGGATCGAGGACAGGCCGCCCAGGAACAGCAGGAAGGAGAAGCCGAAGTTCTGCCAGACGTACACGAGGATGACCACGATCATCGCCCCGTGCGTCGAGGTCAGCCACGGGACGTCGGCCATGCCGAGCAGGTTGAGGACGTGGTTGACCAGCCCGAAGTTCTCGTTGAACAGGTAGCCCATGATGATCGACACCGACGCGGCCGACAGGACGAGCGGGAAGAACAGCACGGAGCGGAAGAACGACTTGAGGAGCCCGGGCATCCTGGTGTTGACGAGCACCGCGAGCACGAGGGCGACGGCGAGCTGCAGGGTGACGGCGACGACGACGAAGCCGATGGTGTTGAGGAACGACACCCGGATCGTCGGGTCGGCCGCGATATCGGCGAAGTTCTCCAGGCCGACGAATCTGGGGGGCGTGATGATGTCCCACGAGAAGAAGGCCAGGACGACCGAGGCCAAGATCGGCAGGAAGGTGAACAGGCCCAGTCCGATGACGGTGGGGGCCAGGAACAGTCCGATGAGAAGCTTGCGCTGCATGTTCATGCCTCCAGGGCTCGGGTGAGGTCCTCGTCCAGCCGCTCCAGTGCCGCGGGGAGTTCTGCGGCGGAGCCGGTGACGGCCCCGAGGACGTTCTTGATGAGAGCGGTCTCGACGGCGGCCTGCTGCGGCGGCGCCGGGATCGGCGCGCAGGGCAGCTGGTCGAGGGTGTCGTAGAAGACCTTCCAGTGGGCGGGGCCCTTCTGCGAGTACAGGGCCTCGTTGCACATCGAGCGGCGGGTGGGCGTGGTGTTGGGGGACGGGAAGGCGAGCTGCATCCCCTCCCGCGACGTGCAGAACTTCACCCACTCCCAGGCCTCGTCCTTGCGCTCGGACGTTTTGAGGATCGCGTATCCGGCGGCGCCGAACTGGTGCCGCTGGGTGCGCCACTTGGGGAAGTAGGCGACGTCGTAGTCCTGAGGCGTCAGGCCGGCCTCGCTCAGTCCCTGGACCCAGAAGCCCCCTGCGGGGGTCATACCAATGGAGCCGCCGGAGAACTGGCCGACGAGCTCGTTGCCGCCGCCCTGGGCGGGGCTGGTGCCCAGCCCCTCCTCCACCAGGGCGCGCACGAACTCGAAGGACTCGGCGACCTTCGGGTCGGAGGCGTTGGAGCCCTCCCACAGGAAGCCGCCGGAGTAGGCGCCCTTGTGGTCGGGGTAGAAGCGGTCCCACAGCCACTCCCCGCCGGGGGACTTGGTCTCGGTCAGGAAGCTGGTGTCGTTGATGTAGAGCCACGGCACGATCCCGCCCCACAGGCGGTTGGTCCAGTAGAACGGCACGAAGCCCGAGCCCGCCGCCTGGCGCATCTGACGCGCCATTGTCAGGAAGTCCTGGTGGGTCCAGTCCGCGGCCGGGTAGGGGACGCCGGCCCGCCGCATCGCCTCGGTGTTGAAGTACATGTTCGCGGCGTTGAAGTCGATGGGCATCTGGTAGAAGGAGCCCTTGTACATGAAGGCCTCGATGAGGCTGGGGTGGACGTCGTCGAAGTAGTCCTGCACCTGGGCGGCGTCGCGCTTGATGAACTCGTCCAGCGGCTCGGCCAGACGCTCGGCGAAGAGCTGGGCCCCCTCCGTGGCGACGACGCACACGTCGGGCGGGGTGCCGGCCGCCACCATGGTGAGGATCTTGGCGAAGAAATCGGCCCAGTCCGTCCCCTGGATGGCTTGGAGGCGGACGGGGATGTCGGGGTGGCGGGCGGTGAACGCGTCGACGAGGGACTGCCTCGCCGCGGCGTCCTGGTTCGTCCCCAGGATCGCGATCGACAGCGAGTCGTCGTGCCTGCCGGGGATGTCCGCGCCCGTGAGGCGCGGCCACTGGCTGCCGAGGAGGGCGAGGGAGCCTATCCCCACCGCCCCGGCCAGCAGACCGCGCCGGGTGAGCTGTGTCATCGTTGACCTCCTACCTAATTCGATTTAGGTTTCGGTCAGAGTAGCCGGTGGCGTGATCGGTGTCAAGGAGCCGACGGGACTCGTCGGTGCCCGCCAGCGGGGTTTGCTCCGCTGCGTCTCCTCGCCCTTCGCCGCCTTCGCCGCGTCTCTTCTCCCGTGCGGCGGTGGGGTGCGGCGGGTGTGGGTGTGGGTTTGGCCCGCGTGGGGGTGGGCGCCTGGTTGGGGCGCCGGCCCCGCGCGGGCCGGTGGTGTGTGTTCCGGTGGTGTCCTACTCTTCCGCTCCCTGGTGGGGGCAGTACCATTGGCGCTGGGGGGCTTAGCTTCCGGGTTCGGTATGGGTCCGGGCGTTTCCCCGCCCGCTGTGGCCGCCGGGACGGTGGTGGGGTTGTGGTGCGCGGCCCTGGTGGCCGGCCCCCCCGCGTGTGGGGGGGGTGGGGTGGGTTGGTTCTGGGCTGCGTAGTGGACGCGGGGTCTGGTTCGCCGCCCGCCCCGGCGCGCTCGGGCGCTGGTGCGGGTGTGCGTGGGCGTGTGGGTGTGTGGTTCGTGTCGGCCTATTAGTACCGGTCGGCTGAGCCCGTTGCCGGGCTTGCACCTCCGGCCTATCGACCCAGTGGTCCACTGGGGGCCTTCCACAACCCCCCGGGGGGGTTGTGCGGGGACCTGGTCTTGGAGGTGGTTTCCCGCTTAGATGCCTTCAGCGGTTACCCTTCCCGGACGTGGCCAACCAGCGGTGCCCCTGGCGGGACAACTGGCGCACCAGAGGTCCGTCCGTCCCGGTCCTCTCGTACTGGGGACGGGTCTCCTCAAGTCTCCTGCGCGCGCAGAGGATAGGGACCGAACTGTCTCACGACGTTCTAAACCCAGCTCGCGTACCGCTTTAATGGGCGAACAGCCCAACCCTTGGGACCTGCTCCAGCCCCAGGATGCGACGAGCCGACATCGAGGTGCCAAACCATGCCGTCGATATGGACTCTTGGGCAGGATCAGCCTGTTATCCCCGGGGTACCTTTTATCCGTTGAGCGACGGCCCGTCCACACGGAGCCGCCGGATCACTAGTTCCTGCTTTCGCACCTGCCCGACCCGTCGGTCTCGCAGTCAAGCCCCCTTGTGCACTTGCACTCGACACCTGGTTGCCGACCAGGCTGAGGGGACCCTTGAGCGCCTCCGTTACCCTTTGGGAGGCAACCGCCCCAGTTGAACTACCCGCCAGGCACTGTCCCTGACCCGGATCACGGGCCCAGGTTCAGGCGCACGACACGGCCGGAGTGGTATCTCAACGACGACTCCGCGCACCGCTGACGCGGCGGCCTCACAGTCTCCCACCTATCCTGCACGAGCCGAACCGGGCGCCAATACCAAGCTGCAGTGAAGGTCCCGGGGTCTTTCCGTCCTTCTGCGCGCAACGAGCATCTTTACTCGTAATGCAATTTCGCCGGGCCCGTGGTGGAGACAGCGGGGGAGTCGTTACGCCATTCGTGCAGGTCGGAACTTACCCGACAAGGAATTTCGCTACCTTAGGATGGTTATAGTTACCACCGCCGTTCACTGGGGCTTGAATTCACCGCTTCACCCCCGCAAGGGGGGCTGACGGGTCCTCTTGACCTTCCAGCACCGGGCAGGCGTCAGTCCGTATACATCGCCTTGCGGCTTCGCACGGACCTGTGTTTTTAGTAAACAGTCGCTCCCCCCTGGCCTCTGCGCCCCTCCCCCCCAACGGGCCAGCCGTTTCAGGGTTCGGGCCCCCCTTCTCCCGAAGTTACGGGGGCGTTTTGCCGAGTTCCTTCACCACGGTTCGCCCGTGCGCCTGGGCATGCTCTGCCCGACCACCTGTGTCGGTTTGGGGTACGGGCGGACCGGCCCCTCGCGTCGAGGCTTTTCTCGGCGCCACAGGATCACCCTACTTCCCCGGCCCCACCGGGCCGGGTCACCATCGCGCCTCACC
>NZ_KE386864.1:36408-107006 GCF_000429225.1 Actinomyces dentalis DSM 19115 | reverse complement strand
TCAGCCGAGGATGTCAAGCACCATCCCGGATCAACCGCCGACACCATGAAGAACCCGACTTCACCCCACCATCACAACGGAAAACCGGAACTTGAGCAACACATCCACGCCTATAACCCACCAGACGCCCGCTGAATAAGCTTCATTGAGCCTTTCTCACCAGAACCGATGGCTCAGGGGCCAGGATCGGCGCGATGGTGCGGAAAGGATGGGTGTGGAGTGGGGGTGGTGCGCACAGGAGCCGCACACCTAGCTTTGCCCCGAACTTTTCCGCGTCATCACGCCGATCCCGGCCAGCCCAGGGGTCTTCCTGGTGAGAAAGGCTCATTGTTGGGGTTTATCGGATGTGAAAAGGTCGCACGACCGGATGGCTGAGCAACCTGTGATGCGCATGGGACGCATGAGATCAACTGACTCGCGGGCGCGTCGTCGGCGTCCGTCAGAGACGGCAGGGCGGTGCTCGTCGGAGCAGCCGTCCGGTCCAAAGAACCAGGATCATGGAGGTGCCGGACCGATGAACGTGAATGAGCAGTCGATCGCGCAGATGCTGAACGAGGCGTTTCCGCCCACCGTGCGCTCCGCGCTGGATCCCGCGGACCTGGCGAGTCTGGCGGAGCGGGTCCGCGAGGAGCTGGAGCTGCGGGTGGGGGAGCGGCTGAGCGCAGGGCTGCCGGAGACGGCGATGGAAGAGTTCGAGCTCCTGAACGACGACCCGGACACGCCGTGGCCCGCATTCGCGGAATGGTTCCGCACCTACCGGCCGAACTATCAAGAGACGGTGAAGCAGACGCTCGAGGAGCTGATCCAGGAGACGGCGTGCAGGGTGACGGCGGCGCTGACTCGGCGGGCCTCGTAGTCCCTGCGGCTCCCGCCGCCCGCCAGCGGCCCTGAGCGGGCCGGTACGGCGGCCGGCCCCGGGCTGGCCCCGTCCGACTGGAGCTGGTCCTGGAATCGACGCCTCGCGCTGGGCCCCGGCGCCCAGTTGCGGACATGAACCGGTCGCGTCCGTCAGGGATGATGGCACCGCAATCGGACCCACCTGGAGCAGATCATGACCGGACCCCGCGATATCGGCATCGAGCACGTCGACGCCGAGGACCACGACGAGTACGACGAGCGGCACCAGCTCGGGGAGCGCTCGGAGAGCGTCGCCGCCGCCTTCCTCCGCGACATCGACGACCACGAGATCCTCACCCAGCACACGCCCGGCGACCGGCCCCAGGGGCTCGACATCGAGAGCCTGGGGCCGGACGGGCGCGTCTACGTCACGGAGGTCAAGGGCACCGCCGCCGCCGACTGGCGCCCGCCGCGCATGACCCGCAACGCCCTCGACCGGCAGATGAGCAGCACGTGGGTGGCCGACACGATCGAGCGCGACGGGCAGACCCGGATCGACGAGCACGACCAGATCGGGGACGGCGCCGACCAGATCGGCCGCCGGGTCATCCAGGTCGACGAGCGCCGCGGGACGCTGAGCGTGTGGGAGCACGTGCGCGAGGACGGCCGCCTTGACGTCTCCGAGGGGCCCGACCGGGTCTACTCCCTCGACGATCTTCGCGAAGTCGTGGGCGCGCAGGGCGGCGGCCCCGAGGACTGGCCCGGCGCCGCAGACTGGCCCGCCGACCGCGGCCCCGAGGACCAGTCCGGCCACTCCGCGGATAACGAGGAGGTGTGGGGGCGATAATGCGCCGTCGGCCCCGCCACGCCGCAACCCCGAGCCGGCCCGGCCCCGGCCCCTCCGATACGCTGCTCCGGTACGTAACCGTCGTCGGCGAGTCCACCGGCTGCTACGGCGCCGTCCGCCGCGTCTTCCAGGGGGTGCCTCCTTGAGCCCGCGCAACGCAGACCACCACGAGCCCGATGACCCGGACATCGCCCAGGCGATGCGCGCCCGGCGCGAGGAGCTGGGGCTGTCCGTGTCGCAGATGTCCGAGCGCGCCGGGGTGTCGGCGCAGACCTGGCGCAACTACGAGTCGGGGCGCAGCCGGGTGCGCGCGGACAAGCAGGACAGCGTCTGGGACGCCCTCGGCTGGGAGCCCCCGTCCCCCTGGTCCGCGCTCAGGGCCATGATGGGGACCAAGTCCGGGCAGAAACGGTCGGGGCAGAAGCCCCAGCAGAACAAGCCCCAGCGGGACCGGCCCGGGCGGGACCGGCCCGGTCCGGAGCCGTTCGGCCTGACCGGTGAGATGGACGACGACGGGGGCATCGTCATCGACGACGACGACATCGAGGGCGCCGTCAGGGCGATCCTGGGCTCCTCCGGCCTCCTCGACGAGCTCGCGCAGGGCGCCGAGGCCCTCCACCTCCCCGGCTGGGACGAGATCCCGACCGAGCTCGCCGCCGGGTACTCCCCGCGGCTGGCCGGGATGCTCGGGGAGAAGGCGGCCCGCTGCTTCGCCATGGGCGCCTTCCTCTACGACCAGTCGCTGGCGGAGGACCTCGACGGCCTGGGGGAGCTGCCCCGCGGCACCCACCTGGGCGAGCTCGAGGACACCCACATCGGCACCACGCTGCCGAATCTGTGGCTGACCCGCTACGACTACGAACTCGTCTTCCAGTTGCGCCGCTCCGCCCAGCTCCTGTGCCTGCGGCTGACCGGCGAGGAGGAGCTCGCCGACGACGAGCCCCTGGTGCGATCCATGGCCGAGGCCCTGGTCCTCCACGACGTCTTCGACCTGGGCTGCACCATCGGCTCGGCCACTCACGGCGTCCTCATCGAGCGGGAGACGTGGGAGGGGTGGGTCGACGCCCTGTCCGGGCCAGACCGGCCGGCCCGCCGCGCGATCCACACCATGATGATCCCGCCGGCCGACTCGCCCGAGCACTTCGACAACTGGTTCGCGCCGCTCGTTGATCCCTTCGTGCCCGACTGGGGCGCCCAGGCGCCGCCCGAGTCCGACGACGGCGCCATCGTCGTCGACCTGGGGTGCAACCGGCGCTGAGGCGGGGCACGGCGCCCGCGCCCCGCCCGGGCCGGGAGTCCGTCATCCGCCCCGCCGTCGCCGCGCAGCGGCGCCCCCGCCCGGCTCCCCGGGGGCCGACGGCGTGGGAGACCGCCCGGGGCGGGGCGCCGTGAGACCGTGAAGACCCGTAATCGTCTGGAGGATCCCTTGGCACGACGCAGCAAGAAACAGACCCGCCCCGCCCGCGCGCGCGGCACCGGGGCGCCCGCCCGCTTGACCTCCAAGCGCCTGGAGCAGGTGGTGGCCGAGGTCCTCGGCGGGGACTACGCGGTGGCCCCCGACAAGTCGATCTGGTGGGGGCACAAGGAGGGCACCGTCCTGTTCGCGGCGCAGGACGACCACCTCAAAGTGACGATCCAGTGGCCCCCGAAGGCCTCCCCGCTGCTCGGAGGAGCGCTGGAATTTGTCGCCAACGTCTGGAATCAGCGCGACGGCGTCCCCACCGCCGCCGTTGACGCCGACGGCGACGGCCAACTCCACCTGTGCGGCACCTTCACCCTCCCACTGGGGGGCGGGGTGACGCGCGATCAGCTCGCCCGTCACGTGGAGCACGTCGCCGGCGCCTGCTACGAGATGATCGACTTCTTCGAGAACTCGCTCCCGGAGCGCAGATTCGAGGAGCTGAAGCGGATCATCGGCGTCGGTTCGGGCGGGGGAGGCGACTCCGAGCAGACCCTCGCGACCGCCAGGGAGCTCATGGCGCAGGCCGAGGCGCTCGTGGATACGGACACCCGGAAGGCGAGCAGCCTGATCCAGCGCGCGGCCGACTGCTTCATGCTCGCCGGAGAGGATCCGGCGGACAGCGGCGCGCCCGAGCTGTTCGAGCGGGTGATGATCAAGCGCATCGAGAACCTCGGGAACAAGTTCCTGAATGAGCCCGACCCGGCCCCGGGCAGTTCGCTCTCGGACGACGACGGGCTGGCCCAATTGGCCCAGTTGCAGCGGGACATTCGCAAGCGCATGGGACTGACCGAGGACAACCCGTTGGTGACGCCCCAGCGGGTGGCGGCGCTCCTGAAGGGCAGGGGCCTGCAGCCGTCGCTCGTCCCCGGGGATGACGAGGCCGTCATCGTGCGGGTCGGCGAGAGCGATATGACGGTCGTGGTCTCGATGATGGAGCTGAAGATCTTCTGTCGTTTCGACGACCTGTCCGAGATCGGCCCGAGCGACGAGCAGGTCGCCGTCGCGCTCGATCTGGCCAGGCGCTGGAACCAGGACTTCAAGGCCCTGGCCGTGCGGCTCATCGGGACGAGGCTGAACTCCGATGAGGAGGAGGCCGAGCCCGCCGGGCCCGAGTCCGGGGAGGCTCTCGCCGGTCCCGCCGGGGCCGCCACCGGATCCGGGTCTGAGGCCGCCGGCCCCGTCGGCGGGTCGCTCGAGGTCGAGGGCTACGCCCGCTGGAGCACCTCGTTCGGGATGACCGACCGGCAGCTGCTGGTCGTGCTCGAGGAGGTCATCGCCGAGGCGACGAACCTGCCCGTCTTCTGGAGGGAGAATATCGCCGACAGGGATGTCGAGGCGCAGGTCGCGGCCCAGGACCGAGCCCGGACCCCGACGGACGGGCCCTCGAAGGGCTGAGCCCCCGCGGCGGCTCCCGCCCGGCGGTCCCCCGGGCCCGGCCGCCGCCTTCAGCGCCTTCAGCGGCGCCTGGCGGAGGCGGCCACGGCGCGGCGCAGGAGGATCTCCAGGGGCCCGCGCGTCCGGCCGCCGTGCTCCATCCAGGCGCACGCCCCCGCCAGGACCGCCCATACCGCGACGCCGATGAGCGCCGCCGTCGTCTGGTGCGGGGCGGGCGCGCCGCAGCGGGCGAGGAGACCGAAGACGAGGGCGAACAGGAGGCTCTGCCCGACGTAGACGGTCATGGAGCGTCTGCCGACCGCGGACAGCAGCCGGCGCGCCCCGCGCAGGGGGGCGCCCGCGCCCGGGCCCGCCCACGCCGCCAGCAGCGCCAGCCACCCGCACGCGCCCACCATCCCGGTGGCGACGTCGAGCGCGGAGGCGACGACCGTGACCCGGGCGGGGACCCCGACCCCCAGGGAGGGCAGGACGCGGGGGAGCGCCCCGACGGCGCCGACAGCGAGGGCCGCCGCACCGCCGACCAGCAGGGCGCGGCGGTGGCGGTCGGGCCGGGTCAGCAGATCGGTGTCCGCCAGGCGGACCCCGAGGAGGGCGGCGGGCAGGGTGAGGGAGGTCAGGATCGTCACCATGGTGCCGCCGGCCCACAGGACCAGGCTGACGGCCGGATACAGGGGGCCGCGCAGCATCTCCGCAATGCCGCCGACGACGCCGCCGCCCGCGGCCCCGGCCGTGCCCACGGTGACGCCGCCGACGCTGAGGAACCAGCCGATGTAGAGCATGTAGCCCAGGCACACCGCCGCGGAGAGCCCGCCGATCACCGCCTGCGTCCTTCGCCCGCGCCCCGCGATGGGGTCGGCGAGGACGACGGCGATGAGGGCGTAGGCGCCGATGATGTCGCCCATGAACAGCGCGCCGTGAACGGCCGCGAAGACCAGCATCCACAGGCCTCGCCTGCGGATGAGGCGGCGCGCGCCGGCGGCGGGGGCGGCTCGGCGGGCGGCACTGATGCCGCCGGCGCCGGTGCGGGCGGTGGCGGCAGCGGTGGAGGTGGTGGCGCGGGCGGTGGCTGTATCGGCGGCGGAGGCATGCGCGACGGCCGGATCGGCGTCGGCGGCCACGGCGGCGGTCGAGCGCGGGCCCGCCTCAATGCGCCGGCGCGCCATGGTGGCCAGGCCGAAGCCGAACAGCATGGCGAACAGCGGGTAGGAGCGGTGGTCCACGAACGCCGCGCGCAGACCCATCCAGACCGCGTCGGCGCCGGTGACCTCGGCCCTGGTGCGCAAGAGGACCATCCAGAACGGGGCGTTGGCCAGGGCGATGAGCAGCAGCATGAAGCCGCGGGCGACATCGGGGGCCGGATAGCGCACGGAGGCGGGGCCGGTGAAGGACTGGAAGCTGTCGCCGGGGGGCGCCGGAAGGTCATCGGGTGGCGTCGGTGCGCCGGGTGACGGCGCGCCATCGAGTACCGGCGCGCCGGGCACCGGGACTCCCGGCAATGGCGAGTTTCCGGGCGCGGACTGCGTCGAGGGCCGGGCCCGGGTCGGTGACGGGGACGGCGCCCCGGGCGTCGACGGGGTCTGGACGGTCATGGGGGAAGTCTCTCCCCCTCCGATCGGGCGAGTCGCCTGAGGGCATGGGCAGAGCGCCCCTGCCCCCGGGGTCGTGCGGGTCGCGCTCGGAGAGTGGCGGCCGTGACCGGGGTGAGACGCCCTGTCCCGAGGTCGTGCGGGTCGCGCACGGGTGCTGCGCCGTACTACTGCGCTCCTTCGCCCTCTACTACGCGCCTTTCAATCGTGCAGTGGGCTTTTCTTGTCGAGGTGGCGGGCAATCGCCGCCTCTTGCCGGGGATCGCCGCGGTGGGCTGCCAGCGTGGTGGTGCGGGTGGGGCTCCTGGGACGACTCGGGGCGGGCGTTTGTCCAAATCTGTTGCAAAGGCGCCCCGGACCGGGATAGGCCGCGGATGAAAGCCCGGAATATCAACGATTCTCTCCCGGCGTCCCGGCTCGATCGGGGCCTTTGCAACAGATTTGGACAAACGATGCCGCCGCGGGCCTCTCGGAGGGGCGCCGAGGGTCGGATGGCGATCTCGCGGGCCGCATCGCCGACCCGGGTGTCCTTGGCGTGGTGGTGGTTCCCGCGGGGGCTCCCGCCCGGCGGTCCCCCGGGCCCGCGGGAGGCCGCGCCGGATCGTCTGCTGCGCCCCTTCCCGTCTGCCGCGCCCCTTCACCCTCCGCTGTACGAGAAGAAAAGGCGTAGCGGAGGGCGAAGGGGCGCAGCAGACGGGAAGGGACGTAGTAGTGGACGCGGGTCCCACCACCGCGGCGGCGGCCAGGCTTCAGCGGCGCCTGGCGGAGGCGGCCACGGCGCGGCGCAGGAGGATCTCCAGGGGCCCGCGAGTCCGGCCGCTGCGCTCCATCCAGGCGCACGCGCCCGCCAGAACCGCCCACACCGCGACGGCGACGGACACCCCCAGGACTTCGTCGAGAGCCGGCGCGCCCGCCAGACGGAGGGTGCCGAAGACGAGGACGAACAGGACCGTCTGGCCGACGTAGACGGTCATGGAGCGCCTGCCGACCGCGGACAGCAGCCACCTGGCCCCGCGCAGGGGGGCGCCCGTGCCCGGGCCCGCCCAGGCCGCCAGCAGCGCCAGCCACCCGCAGGCCCCCACCAGTCCGGTCAGGGAGTTCAGAGCCGGTCCCATAACGATCATCCATGTGGGCGCGCCCAGCTTCATGTAGGGCAGGGCGCCCAGCGCGCCGACGGCGAGCGCGACCGCGCCGCCGATCAGCAGGGCGCGGCGGTGGCGGTCCGGGCGGGCCAGCAGGCCGGTATCCGCGAGCCTCGCCCCGAGGAGGGCCGCCGGCAGGGCCATGGAGGTCAGGACGGTTATGACCGCCGTCCCTGCCCACTGCGCGAAGCTGTTCGGGAAGTAGTCGAGACCGATCGGTTGAAGAGCGGTGGTGGATGCGCCCGCGGCATCCGCCGCAGCCCCCGCCGCATCGGCGGCGCTCATGGTGACCAGCTCCATGGAGACCATGGAGTAGATCCCCACCGCCGTGATGAGCAGGCCCGCCACGAGCATGCGCACCCGCTTGCGCTCCACAATGGTCCCGGCGAAGATGGCGGCGATAATGCCGTAGGCGCCGATGATGTCGCCGGAGAAGATCGTGCCGTGGACGGCGCCGAACAGGATCATCCACAGCCCCCGACGGCGCACGAGCCGGCGCGCGTCGACGACGGCGGCCTCGCGGACCCGGGCCAGGTGGCGCTCGCGGGTCCGGGGGTCCGCGCCGGGCGGCAGGTCGTCCTGGGCCGAGCGCATCGCGGTCTCGGTGCGCCGGTGCGCCATGGTGGCCAGGCCGAAGCCGAACAGGAGGGCGAACAGCGGGTAGGAGCGCTGGTCGATCAGTGCGGCGCGCACGGCGACCCAGATGTCGTCGGCGGAGGACGGCGTCCTCATGGGCAGCAGCCCCAGCCAGACGGGGACGTTGGCCAGGGCGATGAGCAGCAGCATGAAGCCGCGGGCGACGTCGGGGGCCGGATAGCGCACGAAGCGCCCGCCGGTGAAAGACCGGTAGTCGGGACGCGCGGCGGACGACGCGGGCCGGCGGGGCGCGTACTGGGCGGGCGCGGGCCGGCGGGGCGACGTCGGAGGCGCTGGAAGCACAGGGTGAGTCTGAGGGGTCGAAAGGGTTGAAGGCGCTGAAGGCGCCATATGGGGCGGGGCGGCGGTCGGGGTCGGAGCGCTGGATGTCATGCGTCCAGACTCACGCGGCCCGGGGGCGCAACGCCTCCTTCGGGAGGACGTTTGCGGTTTCCATCCGAGGATGGACGCCGTCGGCCGGGCTCCATCGAAAGGACGACGTCGTCGAGCGGCCCGGCCCGGGATGGAGGCGCGGGACCCGGCGAGCACGTAGGCTAATGGCGCCGTCCGCCCGGAACCGGCATTCTCGGGGCGCGGGCTGGCGGCCCCGCTGATGACCGGGCCGCCGGTCCGGTGCCGGCCCCGCCGATGGCCCGACCGCCGGCCCGGTGCCGGCCCGACCGATACTCCGACCCGATGACCCGACACCCGACCCGACAAGGAGCCGCAGTGGCGCGCCGACCGATCCCGTCCCGTCTGACCCTCAAGCGCCTCGAGCAGGTCATGGCTTCGTCAACCGTGCGCTACGCCGTCCGATCCGACAAGACCATTGTCTTCAACACCGAGAGCGGCGACGTCACGATCTCCGTCCGCGACGGCCTCCTGTGGGCCGCCGTGACCTGGCACCCCTGGGTGCCGCTGCGCCTGGCCGATGACCTGGCGCAGATCCTCGACGACTGGAACCGGCGAGCCACCGGGCTCACCGCCGCGGGTGACCGGGCGACGTTCGGCGACCTGATCATCGTCGGCGCGCACAGCGGCCACCCCGTGGGAGCCGGGATCGACAACGACCAGCTCCGGCACATCATGACCGATGAGATCACCCTGTGCATGGAGTTCCTCGCCTTCATGGAGCAGACCTTCCCCGACACCCGCTTCGAGTCCGTGAAGAAGCCCGAACAGGGGCCCGCGCGGGCGCTCGATGCGAGCCCGCGCGACGAGGAGAACCCGTCCGCGCTCTTCCCCGAGAAGCTGACTCGGTTCAGCCTCGAGACGGGCGACGGGCCCCGCCCGTCCCCGGTCACGAACGTCCGCCTCCTGCGAATCCTGGCCGGCACGGGGTGGATGGTGCAGCCGCAGGCGGCCAGGGAGGACGGCTACATCACCAGAACCGATGCCGGTGTGCTCGTGGGCTTCTCCCTCGCCGACGGCCACCTCAGGGTGGAGGTCCCCTGGAATTCGCGGGTGGAGAAGCGTGAGGTGCAGCCGCAGTCCCTGCGGGCCACGCTGCGCGCCGTCACCGGGTGGAACGTCGACAGCCGGCTCCTGACCATGATCGTCGAGCCCGACGACGCCCCGGGTGACTTGCAAGTCGAGCGCCCGGTCCGGGTGGTCGCCTACGGGATCTGGTGCCTGGCCGCGGGTGTGAGCGACCGCCAGTTCACCGAGCTCGTGGTCGAGGCCGCCGGGGAGGCCGAGAAGTTCATCCGGTACTGCAGGAGCAGCTTCATGAAGGAGGAGGACGACGGCGCGGGCGCCTGAGCCGGCCGGGAGGGTGGCGTCACAACTCCTGCGCCCACGCGGCCGCCGACGCCCTGATCGCGTCGCGGGTGCGGTGGAAGATCGGGCGGGTTCTCAGGTCGTGCTTGGACATGCGGAACGACTGCTCCACGTGCCACAGCTCGTGGTAGGAGGCGATTACCTCGTCGGCCCCATGACGCCAACAGGGATGTTGCTCACGTAGCCCTTCAGGTCCGCTATGCGCCTGGCGCGGGCCAGTGAGGGCCCGAGGGGGTATTCAGAAGGTCGCCTCCTCGGCGGGTGCGGGCTCAACCCTCATGCCCGCCGCCAAGGCCGTCGTCGCCGGGTCGTCTCCTCGGCGGGTGCGGGGGCGACGGCGTAGAGGGCGTCTCCGCGCTCGACCGGGCCGGTGTGCTCGTCGGTCACGGGGCCGAAGGCGGTGGCGTTGGTCACGACGACGGGGGTGGCCGTCTGGTAGCCGGCGTCCGCGACCGCCCTCCAGTCCACGTCCACGAGCGTCTGGCCGCGGCGGACCTTGTCGTGCTGCTTGACGCGCGGGGTGAAGTGCTCGCCCTGGAGGTTGACGGTGTCCATGCCCACGTGGATGAGCAGCTCGACGCCGGAGGCCGAGCGGATGCCGTAGGCGTGGCCGGTGAAGGCGACGAGGATCTCGCCGTCGACGGGGCTGACCACGGGGCCGGAGTCGGGGACGATGGCCAGGCCGGGGCCGATTATGCCCGAGGAGAAGATCGGGTCCTCGATCTCGCTCAGCGGCACGGCGCGGCCCTTGATGGGGGCGGTGACGGTGAAGTCCTGGGCGGGCAGGCGCTTCGACTTGATCGAATAGTTCAGTTCGATGAGACCCGGAGCCTGTTCCTTCTCGTCCTCTTCCTCGTCCTCAGCGTTGCTTGAGCCCGCGGGCGTGGCCGAATCCGCGGATGCGGCCGAACTCGCGGGCGCAGAGTCCGCCTTCCTTCGGTCGATCCGCCGAATGAGCTCGTCGGCGACCTTCCGGGCGACCCGCTTGAACTGGCGACTGCCCGGCTCCAGGTCCTCGAAGGGCGTTTCGGGCTCAAGCCACTGGTACTGATTGATCGTGTCGTGGATCAGCTGCGCCGTCGGATCCGTGCGCAGATCCATCCGGTCCCAATTCGGCGCATCGATGAGGAGGGTGAGAAGGCCGTTGTAGCCCGCGGCCCGCGTCTTGGTCTGGAACTGGATGAACTCCTTGCGGCACGCCGGGGAGGCCACGTACCGGTTGGTGACCATGGCGAGGAGGAATGTGGTGCGCTCGACCTCCTGCTGCAGGCGCTCGTCCCAGTCGTCGCCCCAGTGGAGGGCGTCCTTGTCGAGAATGAGCTCGATGGGGACCCTCTTGTAGGCACAGGTCTTCTCCACGGCCCGGGCGAACTCGGTCAGCATGCCGTCGTGGTAGTCATCATCGGCGTGGACGTAACTGAGGAAGACGGAGGGCCTGGGCGGGACAGCGGGCGTGGCGGACATGGCTGTTGTCTCCTGACTGGGGTCGGCGCTTCGGATGGAGGAAGGAGAAAAGGCAATACCGGGCGAGGTGGCGGCCGACGGTCCGCGGGTCGAGATCGGGCTTCCGTGCGATCCGGGTCCGGTTGATCCGGCCCCCGGGCGTATGAAGGACCGAGTCGAGGACCCTGCGGGCGATGCCCGTGTTCAGGTCCTCCGTGGGCAGCACCCGGTCTCCGAGAATGGCCAGGGTGTCCGCCTGCACCCGGTTCTGCCAGGTGGCGCGCGAGAGGGGCAGGAGGGGGAGTGCGAGGGCGGGAAGTCCCCCGGTCTGGAGCCTGGCCCGCAGGTCGTCGGTCCCGGTCGACGGCGCCTCGGCGGCGGTGAGGTCGGCGTCGAAGAGGATGTCGATGAGGCTCGGAGTTTCGGAGTCGGATGGCCCCTGCGCCTCCAGGCCGGTGAACGGGTGCAGGGCGAGCCGCGTCGCCCGCCCGGCCAGGGGGTCGGTTCCGGCCATCGTCCCGCGTCCTACCGAGGCCGAGCCCGTCAGCAGGAAGTGGTGCCCGGGCGGGAGCCCGTCGACGATCTCCTTGACGGCCACGCTGACGGCGGGCACCATCTGGGCCTCGTCGATGACGGCCGGACGCCTGAGTGAGCGCACCCATTGGAACGCGTCCTCCTGGGCGCGCCCCGCCGCGGCGGGGTCGGTGAGCGACTGATAGGAGGCGTAGACGCCCGACTCCACGAGGTGACGGGCCAGGCTCGACTTCCCGACGGCCCGCCTCCCCTCCAGGATCGCGACCCGGTGCGAGGCGCGCTCCGCGAAGGTCGCTTCGATGGCTCGACGGCGGTAGTGAGGCACGGGGAATCATACATTGAGCCTGCGGATCCGGCATTCGATGCAGGAATTTTCCGACATCGGATGCATGTTTCTCAGGGTGGCGGCCGGCGGCGGCCTGCGCGCCGTAGCCCGGCCCGCGCCGCGCCCCCGGGTCCGGACCGGCGTCTACACTGGTCCCACTACGACAGGGGAGCGCCCCGTCGCCGCGGGCCCGGCCCGTCGTCGGCACCGGCGCTGAGAGTGCGGGAGACCGCAGACCCTCGAACCTGCTCCGGTTCGCACCGGCGAAGGAAGTCGAGATCTCCCCGGGCGCCCGGCCGCAGGCCGCCGCGCCCGGGCCCTCCTGCACACCCGTCCAGGAGAAGCATGAACACCCACCTCACCCGCCGGGCGCTCCTCGGCTCCACCACCCTGAGCGCCGTCGGCCTCGCCCTGGCCGCCTGCGGCCCGAGCGGAGGGAACTCCTCCGCCTCCGGCTCGAGCGGCCCCGCCGTCACCGTCATCACCCACGACTCCTTCTCCGTGCCCGACGACCTCATCGCCGCCTTCCAGAAGGACACGGGCTACACCCTCCAGATCACGCCCTCCGGGAACAGCGGCGAACTCGTCAACAAGCTGGTGCTGACCAAGGACGCCCCGCTCGGCGACGCCGTCTTCGGCGTCGACAACTCCTTCGCCTCCCGCGTCCTGACCGAGAAGGTCATCGATACCACCGCCGCCGTCGACCTGCCCCAGGGCGCCGACCAGTATGTCGTCGACAACACCCCGGCCCTGGCCCCCATCGACTTCGGGGAGGTCTGCGTCAACGTCGACACCGCCTGGTTCACCGAGCACGGCCAGACCCCTCCGGCCGCCTTCGAGGACCTGACCAAGCCCGAGTACAAGAACCTCTTCGTCGCCATCAACCCCTCGACGTCGTCGGCCGGCCTGGCCTTCCTCCTGGCCACCGTCGGCCACTTCGGCGCCGACGGCTTCGTCCAGTACTGGAAGGACCTGGCGGCCAACGGCGCCAAGATCGACGCGGGCTGGTCCGACGCCTACCAGACCGACTTCTCCGGCGGCGGCGAGGGCGGCGCCTACCCGATCGTCGTGTCCTACGCCTCCTCCCCGGCCGCCACTCTCACCGCGGACGGCTCCGCCTCCACCACCGCCGCCCTCCTGACGACCTCCACGCGCCAGGTCGAGTACGCCGGGGTGCTGGCCGGCGCCGCCAACCCCGAGGGCGCCAGGGCCTTCATCACCTGGATGCTCTCGGCGGCGGTGCAGACCTCCATCCCGGAGAACATGTACATGTACCCCGTCAACCCCGAGGCGACCCTGAGCGAGACCATGCGGAAGTTCGGCGCGGTGAGCGACAAGCCGATCGTCGTGCCGGCCGACCAGATCGCCGCCAACCGCGAGGCCTGGCTGGCGGTCTGGTCCGAGGCCGTCGGCGCGTGAGGCGCAACGGGCGCGGGCCGCGCGCGGGCCGGGCCGAGCGGCTGGGCTGGGCCCTGGCCGTCGCGGCGCCCCTCGTCTTCCTCGGGCTCTTCTTCGCCTGGCCGGTGGCCACCCTCATCGGCCGGGGCCTGGCGCCCGACGGCGCCCTGGACCCGAGCGGCTTCGCCGAGATCCTCGCCCGCCCGCGCACCTGGCGGATCATCCGCGCCACCCTCGTCCAGGCCGGGCTCGCCACGGCGATCTGCGTGGCGGCGGGCGTGCCCGGGGCGCACGTGCTCTACCGGCGCCGCTTCCCCGGGCGCGACCTGCTGCGCGGCCTCGTGCTGGTGCCCTTCGTCCTGCCCAGCGTCGTCGTCGGCGTCGCCTTCCACGCCCTGGTCACCACCGGCGGCCCGCTGGGCGGCGGAGTGCTGGGCCGCAGCCTGGACGGGACGACGGCGATCGTGGTGGCGGCCCTCGTCTTCTTCAACTACGGGCTCGTGGTGCGCACGGTGGGGACCATGTGGTCGCGGCTCGACCCGCGCGCCGTCGAGGCGGCCCGCGCGCTGGGGGCGGGCCCGTGGCGGGCCTGGCGCACCGTCACCCTGCCCAGCCTGGCCCCGGCGATCGCCTCGGCGGCCTCGCTGACCTTCCTGTTCTGCGCCACCGCCTACGGGGTGGTCCTGGTCCTGGGCGGGCCGGGCATCGGCACCATCGAGACCGAGATCTACGTCCTGACCGCCCAGTACCTGGACCTGCGGGCCGCCGCCGTCCTGTCCGTCCTCCAGCTGGCGGTCATCGCCGCGGCCCTGTGGGTGAGCGAACGGGCGCGGGCCGCCTCGCAGGCGGCGCTGCGCCTGCGCCTGGACGTGCCGGCCCCCCGCCTGCGCGCGGGCGATCTGCCCGCGCTGGCCCTCACCCTCGCGGTCGCCCTGGGGCTGCTCGTGGGGCCCGTCGCGGTCCTCGTGGCGCGCTCGCTGCGCCGGGCGGGCCGGTGGACGCTGGCCAACTACGCGGACCTGGGCACCACCGGCGGGCGCAACGCCCTGCTGGTCACCGTGTGGGAGGCGGCCGGCAACTCGCTGCGGGTGGCCGTGGTGGCGGCGGGCCTGGCCCTGGTGATCGGGACCGCGGTCTCCCTCGTGGTCTCGCGGCGCCCCCGCTCGCGCCGCCTGCGCTGGGGCGTGGCGGCCCTCGATTCGGCCTTCATGCTGCCGCTGGGGGTGAGTGCGGTGACGGTCGGCTTCGGCTTCCTCATCACCCTCGCCCGACCGCCCCTGGCCCTGACCCGCAGCTGGTGGATCCTGCCCCTGGCCCAGGCGGTGGTGGCGGTGCCGCTGGTGGTGCGCACGCTCCTGCCGGCGCTGCGGGCCATCGACCCGCGCCAGCGGGAGGCGGCCGCGGCGCTCGGAGCCGGTCCGGGGCGCGTCCTGGCCACGGTGGACGGCCCGCACCTGCTGCGCGCGGGCGGCCTGGCGGCGGGGTTCGCCCTGGCCACGAGCCTGGGGGAGTTCGGGGCGACCTCCTTCCTGGCCCGACCCCGCACCCCCACGCTGCCGGTGGTCCTCTACCGGCTCATCGGCTCCCCCGGGGCCCAGAACCAGGGGATGGGCCTGGCCGCCGGCGTCGTCCTGGCGGCGGGGACGGCCGCCCTCATGCTGGTGTGCGAATGGGCCCAGACCGCCCGCCTGCGCCGTCGGAGAAAGGACTCCCATGCCTGAACCCGTCGTGGACGATCCCGGTCCCGGGCCCGCCACCCCGACCGACGCCGCCCCCGAGCCCGACGCCGCCGGATCGGGCGGGCTGCGGGTGGAGGGCCTGAGCGTCGTCTACCCCGCCGGGCGCGGCTCGGACCCGGTCAGGGCCGTCGACGACGTCGACCTGACGCTGCCGCGCGGACGGATCCTGGCGCTGCTGGGGCCCTCCGGCTGCGGCAAGTCCTCCCTCCTGCGGGCGGTGGCCGGACTGGAGGAGATCGCCGCCGGAACCATCGCCTGGGACGGGGCCGACGTCGTGGGCGTGCCCGTCCACAAGCGCGGCTTCGGCCTCATGTTCCAGGACGGCCAGCTCTTCCCCTTCCGCGATGTCGCCGGCAATGTCGCCTACGGGCTGGTCCGCCTGCCGCGGGCGCGGCGGCGCGAGCGGGTCGCCGAGATGCTCGAGCTGGTCGGCCTGCCCGGCTACGGGGGGCGGGACGTGACGACCCTGTCCGGGGGGCAGGCGCAGCGGGTCGCCCTGGCCCGCTCGCTCGCGCCGCGCCCGCGCCTGCTGCTGCTCGACGAGCCGCTGTCCGCCCTGGACCGCGCCATGCGCGAGCAGCTGGCGGTGGATCTGCGGCGGATCCTGGTGGAGCAGGGCACGACGGCGCTCTACGTCACCCACGACCACGAGGAGGCGGGGACCGTCGCCGATCGCATCGGCGTCATGGACGCCGGGCGTCTGCTGCGCGTGGACACGCCGGAGGGGCTGCGCTCGACTCCGGGCAGTGAGGCGGTGGCGCGCTTCCTCGGCCTGGAGACCGGGGGCCGGGGGCGGTAGGCCCCGGGCCGTGGCTCCCCCGCCCCCGCGCCGCCCCTTCGCCGAGACCGGTCGGGGCGGACCGGCGGGGGCGAGTGTGTGAGATTGTCCGCGGACTTCGCACCGTGGGGCGGATTGGTTCGGAGGCGACGTTCTGAGGTATGGTGATGGGGCCTTGAACTCTTCAGGGCGTTCATTCTTCCTCACCTCACGATGGGATGAATATATGGGGATCATTGGCATGCCGGGCTCGACCGGCTCGAACTCGCGCGACGGCTCTCCTGCGGATCCGGTCGGTGACCTCGATCGGGCGGAGGAGAAGTACCGCCGGGCCATCGAGGCCGACCCCGACGATGCCGATGCCCTCGGCGACTACGCCAATTTCCTCGCGGATTACCGGGGCGACTACGATCGGGCGGAGGAGATGTACCGCCGGGCCATCGAGGCCGACCCTGACGATTCCGGCGGCCTCGGTGACTACGCCAATTTCCTCGCGGACGACCGGGGCGATCTCGATCGGGCCGAGGAGGTGTACCGCCGGGCCATGGAGGCCGACCCCGGCAATAGCGTCAATCTTGGTAACTACGCCAGTTTCCTCGCGGACGACCGGGGCGATCTCGATCGGGCCGAGGAGATGTTCGAGCGCGCCATCGCCGTCGATCCGGACGACGCCGCCAATCTGACCTCTTACGCTACTCTCCTGAATGATCGCGGTGACTTCGATCGGGCGGAGGAGATGTACCGCCGGGCCGTCGACGCCGACCCCGGCAACGCTATTGTTCTCGGCAACTACGCCGTGTTCCTCATGACCATCCGGGGTGCTCGCAGTCGGATCAAGAAGTTGTTCGACCGCGCCATTGCGGCCGATCCCGACAGCGCCGCTATTCTCAGTGGTTACGCCAATTTCCTCGCGAACATCTGCCATGATCATGATGAGGCGGAGGAGATGTACCGCCGGGCCGTCGCGGCCGATCCCGACGATGGCGACGTTCTCAGCGACTACGCCGATTTCCTCACGGATACTCGGAAAGATCACGTTCGGGCCGAGGAGATGCACCGCCGAGCCGTCGACGCCGATCCCGACAACACCACTATCCTTGGCGGCTACGCCAACTTCCTCACCAATGTCCTGGGCGATTACGATCGGGCGGAGGAGATGTATCAGCGGGCTGTCGAGGCCGATCCCGATGACGCCGTTGTTCTCAGTAACTACGCCGATTTCCTCGCGGATGCCCGGGAAGATTTCGATCGGGCCGAGGAGATGCACAGCCGGGCCGTCGAGGCCGATCCCGACGATGACTACGTCCTCGGTAACTACGCCGACTTCCTCGTGAGCGCTCGAGGAGATCGCAGTCGGGCCAAGGAGGTCCGCCGCCGGGCCAAGGAGGCCCGCCGTCGGGATAAGGAGGCCCGCCGTCAGGCCAAGGCGGCTCTCAAACGACGCTGACGGTTTCGGAGCGGCGCCCTCGTCCTGACCCTTCCTTCTGCGTCTGACGCTTTTCTCTCTGGAACCAGTCAGGAGGGGCTCGCGCCTGTTCCGAATGCTCCGACGGCGGTCCTGTCCGGCGTCCGACGGACCGGTCCAGTGTCCTGGGCCGACGTCCCCGGCGCGGCCCGTGCGGTTCAGGTCGGGCGCACCCTGCACCGTCAACAGGCGCGGCGACCCAGAGGTTGGAATGGGTGCGGCGGGGCGATCTTCTGCGAGGTTCGGGCGGGCGGGGTCTTACGACCTACATCGTTTCGCGCCGGCCCGGCTTGCGGATCCGCCGTCGCCCGCCTTGTTGCCGGATCCGCCCGCCCAACCCGGATCCCGCTGGTCGCCCGGCCTTCGGGAATGCCGCTCGGTCCGCGAGCACGTCACTCGACCCGCGAGCACGTACCTCTGGCAGACGTTCTCGCGGGTCGAGTGACGTGCTCGCGGGTTACCCGACGATCTCGCTGACCCGGTCCGACCGGGTCAGGGCTGATCGGGGGATCGGATCCGGGTTCGCAACGACCCCGACCCCGGTGCGGGCCGGGGCCGGTTGTCCGAGTCTTGTCTCCCGGACGCGATTGCCCCCGACCCCGGCCCGGGCGCCCGCCGGCGCACCCGCCCGCCCGGGCACTGCTCCCCGCGCCGGGGGCGGCGTCGGGCTGGACGGCGCCCCGGACCGCCTGGCAGTCTCACTTCGAGACCGGCAGGCGGGGCATCCCGGCCCGACGCGAAGGAGACTCGATGAGTGCACAACCCAAGGTGACGATCCCCCGGGTGGAGTCATGGCTGACGAGCAACGAGTTGGAGTACGAGCTCGACTCCGACAGCTCCATCCTCACCGGCTTCGGGAACTGCTCGATCAACATCGTCGACCTCGACCACGACCTGCTCGTCGTCTTCAGCACCTGGCGCGGCGAGTTCGCCGCCGGGACCGAGACCGCCCTGGCGGACTACATCAACGAGCACAACAGCTCCACCTACGCCCCGCACGCCGCCTTCTTCACCTCCGACGGCGTCGCCCGGCTCCGGGGCGATATGATCGCCTTCACCACGGAGGGCATGAGCGACGCCCAGCTCGACGGGTTCCTGGACTCCGCCTTCACCACAATCCTGAGTTTCTACGACGCGGTCGAGAAGGACTTCCCGGACCTCGTCACCTGGTCGGAGGAGGACTGACATGGCCTGGTGGAACAACCCTGCGGGCGGTCGGACGCCCGAGGTCTCGCTCGAGCGCGTCGCCGCCTGGTTCGACGCCAACGGCTTCGCCTACGAGCTGACGGAGGACAACCCCGGCATCGCGGCCGGCTTCGGCCGCTACGGCTACGTCATCGAGGTCCTCGACGACATTATGGCGGTCCACGCCCGCTTCTGGACGGACCTGCCGGACGACGAGGCCACGACCGCCGGCGTGCGCAGCCTGCTCAGCCAGTTCAACCGGTCGCGGGTGGTGCCGACCCTGGCCTCCTTCGTCAACGACGACGGCCACCAGATGGCCGCCCAGATCCCCGTGTTCATCGCGCAGGGCCTCAACGACGACCAGCTCGACGACGCCCTGGGCACCTGCCTCGAAGTCATCGAGGACTGCTTCGACGATCTCGCCGAGGCGCTGGGCATTGATGACGCCGACGGTGCCGACGGCGGCGACGACGGCACCCACGACGAGGATGACGACGACGGCGATGAGTGAGAGTCCCGGCTCCACGTCGCGCCCACCGCGCGCCGGGACGCCCGCAATCCGGAAGGATATGCATCGTGACCACTCGTGACGACATCCTTGAACGCCTCGCCCTGATCTCCTCCTACCCGTGGGGGCCGATCCGCTCCTCGCTGACGGCCGAGGCCGTCGCCTGGGCGGACGCCCTGGGGGACGAGGGGCTGGCGATCGACACGCGCCTGGCGTTGTCCGAGGCCTACCGCAGGGGGAACGAGGAGTGGAGGGCCCTGGCTCCCTTCGCCTGGGTGCTGACGCGCCACGAGACCCGCCCCGACCTGTTCGACGCGGACCGCCTGGGGGCCACGGACCTGACATGCACGCGGGTCGTGCCGGTGGCCGCCGATGATCCGGGCACGCCCGCCGCCCGGCTGCGCGAACTCGTCTCCGGCATGGAGGAGCTCCACCGCGCCCGGGGCGGCTCCATGCGCGCCGTTCACGCCGTCCGCCACCACGTGGCCCGCATGCTGGGCCGGGAGGAGGAGGCGCGGGCCGAGCTGGCCGCCTGGCGCGACGCCCCCCGCGACTCCGCCTCCGAGTGCGAGGACTGCGAGTCGATGCCTCTGGCGGTCTGGGCGAGCCTGCACGAGGACTGGTCGACGGCGGTCGCCGCCGCGGTGCCGGCTCTTCGGGGCGATATCGACGACGCCGCCCGGCCCCACCGGCTGTGCGGCGCCGTGCTCGTCGCGCTGCTCGCCTCCGGCCGTCCGCGCGCCGCCTGGCGGGCCCACGTGAGCTCCTGCCGGAGCCTGCGCACCGACGCCCGGGCCCTGGACTGCCTGCCCGACCACCTGGAGTACCTGGCCCTGTCCGGGCGGGCGGGCCGCGGACTGAGGATCCTGCGCGAGTTCGGCCATCGCATCGGCGGGGCCGGGTCCGCCCGCACCCTCATGGGCCTCCTCCTGGGCACGGCCCTGGTCCTGCGCGAGGCCGTGCGCGCCGGGCGGGGGGAGGAGCCCCTGGGCTTCGCCGTGCCCGCCGACTCCGTGTGGTGCCCGGGCCCCGGCATCCCCGCCTCCACGCCCCTGCGCGAGGCCCGGGATCTGGCGGCGCGCTGGGCGCGCGCCGTCGCCGCCCGCTACGACCGGCGCAACGGCAACGCGATCATCTCCGACCGCCTGGAGCGGCGCCTGAACCGCGAGCCGCTCACCGGCGACGAGGATGTCGCCGCCCGCGGCGCCCTCGCCGCCGCCGGCGTCGAGCTCATGGAGCCCGGCGAGGAACTGCCCGAGGCCCTGAGCGCCGCCGCCCCCGGGCCCCCCGGGCTCGACGGCGCCGCCGGTCCCGATGCCGCCGCCGGCCCCGCCGCTGCCGGCGCCCCCGGCTCCGTCGCCGCCGGGCCCGGCCGGACCGGGACGAGCCTGGACGACGAGCCCTGCCCCGCCGTCGACCTGCGCGCCGACCCCGCCCCCGCCGGCGTCCGCGAGCTCCTGGTCCGCTTCGACGCCGACCTGCGCCGCCCCGGGCAGAGCCTGGAGCACGGCCTGCTCGTCGCCCGGGCCGTGCGCCTGGGCTATGAGCCCGACCCGCTGAGCGTCGACCCGGCGCTGGCGGAGGCGGCCCGCGTCCTGCGCTTCGTCCAGGCCGATCTCGGCTGGGACCACGAGCGCGCCGCCGAGGAGGCGGCCGACATCCGCGCCCACATCGATGCCGGGACCCGGCCCCTGGACGCCATCAGGGCGGACCTGGCCGTCATCCGGGTGCGGCGCCGGCTCGGCGAGCGCGGCGGCCCGGCGTCCCCCGGGGACGCGGACGGGGACTCGCTGCCGGGGCGCGCCCGCGAGCTGGCCCGGCGCCTGACCGGGCTCGTCGAGCCGCTCCTGGCCGCGCCGGAGGGGCCGCAGGGGCGGGAGCGGGACGAGGCCGCCCTGGTGTCCGCCTACGAGGCCGCCACGGCCCTGGTGCGCATCCTGCCCGAGCTGCGCGAGCACGACGGCGCCGACGAGGCCCTGGAACTGGCCCGCCGGATCGCGCCCCGCATTGGGCACCTGGTCGATGCGCGCAACGGCGCCCTGTCCGACCAGCTCGACGCCGCCCGGGCCTTCATGCTCCTGGAGCGCGGGGACCTGTACGGGGCCTGCACGCAGGCCGAGAAGATCCTGCGCTGGCACGACCCCTGCCCCTTCGTCCTGGCCGACGACGCCCGCACCGTGCTCGCCCGGGCCTCCACGCGGGTCGGCGAGGTCGAGGAGGCGGTGGTCCAGACCCGCCAGATGCTCGATGCCCTCCTGGCGGCCGGCATGGACTCCCTGGCCGGCCCGCTCCTGGGCTCCCTGGCGGCCGCGCTCGGCTCCCTGGGGCGCGACGTGGAGGCCGCCGAGGTCCTGGAGGCGGCGCTCGACCTCCCGGTGCCCGCCACGATCGCCGAGGAGCTGCGCGGCACCCTCATCGCCGTCCTCGACCGGCTCGGCGAGGAGTCGGCGGTGCGCGACGCCTGTCTGGAGCTGGCCGAGGCCCGCCTGGAGCGCGGGCGGACCGAGTCGGGCCTGGAGAGCCTCGTGCGCGGCGCCGAGGCCTGCCAGGAGCTGGGCGAGAACTCGCGGGCCGCCCAGCTCTTCGAACGGGCGGCCCGGCTCGTCGACGACGCCGGCCGGGCGGGCCGCGTGCGCCGCTCCAGGCTCCTGCGCCGTTCGGCGCGCGCCGTCGTCGACGCGCGGGACGCCCGGCTGGCCCGCACGCGGCTGGACGAGGCCCGCGCCCTCATGGCCCGCGCCCGCGAGCTCATCGAGACGGTGCCCGACTCGCGCCAGTACTCGGCGGCCTTCGAGATGGGCGATTGGCACAACGACATGGCCTGGGTCCTGTGGCGCGCCGGCGAGTGCGCCCAGGCCCTGGAGCACTGCGAGCGGGCCTATGAGGGCTGCATGTCCGCGCGGGACCGGTCCGCCGCCGCTCGGCCCCTGGTCCTGGCGGTCGTGGTGCACATGGAGCTGGGGGACGCGCAGGCGGCGCGCGCCGCCATCGCCCGCGCGCGCCGGCTGCTGGGCCACCGGCGCCGGGCGGGCCACCCGATGCTGGCCAGGCTCGACCAGCTGGAGGCCGTGCTCGACGCGGCGCGGTGAAACGGGCGCGGTGAGGCCGGCGCGGGTGCGCGGGCGAGCGGACGCTCCGGATGGGTCGGCTCCGCGCCCGTCTCGCATCCCGGATGAGCCCGGGCGCCTCCGCGGGGCGGCTGCTACTGTCCGTTATTGACGCCCTTGGAGGCGTTCCAGTCCACGGAGAGGTTCGGGTCCCGATGACCAAGCGAATGCGCTGCCGCTGCTGTCGTTGACGACGGCCCCGCAGACCCATTCGCCCGAGCGCCGTGCGCTCACCCGACTCCGTGAGGTGCCCTCGTGCCCCTGTCCTTTCGCAGTACCCGCAGCACATCGCCAATTCCCGCGCCCCGGGCCGCCGCTGGCCGGGCCGATGCCGGCCCGACCGCCGAGGGGGACCGGGCCCCCGGCCGCCCGACCGGATGGCGCAGCGTCGTGCGCCGCCTGTCCGCCGACCGCGGCGCCGTGGTCGGGGCCGTCGTCGTCGTGCTCACCGCCGTCGTCGCCCTCGCCGCCCCGCTCATCACGCGGACCCTGGGCGTGGACCCCTACACCTACCACCTCCAGGCCCTGGACCCTAGCGGCCTGCCCCGGGGCGGCTTCGGCGGGATCGGCGCCGACCACCCCTTCGGCGTCGAGCCGCAGACGGGGCGCGACCTGCTGGCCATCGTCGTGGAGGGGACGCGCACCTCCTTCTCCATAGGCGTGGGGGCCGCCGCGCTGTCCATGGTCATCGCCATCGCCCTGGGGCTGAGCGCCGGCTACCTCGGCGGCTGGTGGGACGCCGTCGTCTCGCGCCTGACCGACGTCGCCCTCGGCTTCCCCCACCTGGTGTTCATGATCGCCGTCTCCGCCATCGTCCCCGCCACCGCCCCGCGAGCGGCCGTCATGATCCTCATCATCGGGGCCCTCGGCTGGCCCTCGACGGCCCGCGTGCTGCGCAGCCGCACCCTGGCGCTGCGCGGGCGGGCCTTCGTGGGGGCCTCGCGCGCCATGGGGGCCGGCGGCCTCCACGTCCTGGTCACCCAGATCCTGCCCAATCTCGCGGCCACCATCATCGTCTTCACCACCATCTCCATCCCCGGCAGGATCACCGCCGAGGCGGCCCTGTCCTTCCTGGGGGTGGGCGTGCCCCCGCCGACGCCGTCGTGGGGACGGTCCATCGGCTCGGCCATCACCTGGGTCTCCACCGACCCCTGGTACCTGCTCTTCCCCGGCGCCGCCCTGTTCCTGGTCACCCTGGCCTTCAACCTCTTCGGCGACGGCCTGCGCGACGCCCTCGACCCCAGGACCGGTGAGAGGCGATGAACCGCCTGCGCTTCCTGAGTCTGAGGCTGGCCCGCACCCTGGCGACCCTGGTCGTCATCGCCTTCATCACCTTCGCCGTGTTCTCCCTGTGGCCCGCCGACCCGGCCGCCATGGCCTGCGGCAAGCCCTGCACCCCGGAGAGCCTCGAGCGCGCCCGCGCCTTCATGGGCTACGACCTGCCCTGGTACACCCAGTTCTGGCACTACCTGCGGGGCGTCGCGCTCGGGCGCGTCTTCGGCCAGGGCCCCGGCGCCATCGTCTGCGCGGCCCCCTGCCTGGGCTACTCCTTCCGCCTGTCGACGCCGGTGACCGAGCTCATCGCCACCCGGCTGCCGGTGACCGCCTCGCTCGCCGTGGGCGCCGCCGTCCTGTGGCTGGCCATCGGCGTGGGCGCCGGCGTCGTCTCCGCCCTCAGGCGCGGCTCGCGCCTGGACCGGGTCATTATGACCGGCACGGTCCTGGGGGTCTCCGCCCCCGCCTACCTGGTGGGGCTGCTGGGGATCCTCCTGTTCGGCTTCACCCTCGACATGGTGCCGGTGTCCGGCTACGTCCCCTTCGCCGACAGCCCCCTGGACTGGGCCTGGCACCTCGTCCTGCCCTGGTGCGCGCTGGCCCTCATCTCCGCCGCCGTCTACGCCCGCATGGTGCGCGGGGAGATGCTGGAGAACCTCGGCGAGGACTACGTGCGCACCGCCCGCGCCGTCGGCCTGCCCGAGCGCCGGGTCATCGGCCGCCACGTCATGCGCAACATCTGCCTGCCGGTGGTCACCTACTTCGCCCTGGACCTGGGCGGGCTGCTGGGCGGGGCGGTCATCACCGAGCGCGTCTTCTCCATGCAGGGGCTGGGCGCCCTGCTCATGGACGCCGTCGGCACCTCCGACGTCCCCGTCGTCATGGGGGTGACCCTCGTGGCCGCCGCCTTCGTCATCGTCGCGAACCTCGCGGCGGACGCCCTGGCCGCCGTCATCGACCCCCGCATCTAGGCGGGCCGGGCGGCCGGTACACCGCCGCCCCACTTCGTCCGGCGCCGCCGGCGCAGGACCCGGACCCGGCGGCCCGCCCCGGGCCCGCCATCACAGGAAGCACAGGAAGGACGCCCCATGTCCGACACCCACCGCACGCCCGCCGCCTCGCGCCGCGCATTCCTCGCAGGCACCGGCATGGCCGCCCTGAGCGCACTGACCCTGGCCGCCTGCGGCGCCAACTCCCGCTCGTCGTCGGGCTCCTCCGCGAGCGCCGTCGCCGGGGGCACCCTGACGATCCTGACCTCGGCCTCGGACGTCAACTGGGATCCCGCCAAGAGCCAGTCGATGCCCATGACCTCCCTCGGCCTGGTCCACCGGCGCCTGACCACCTGGAGGCTCGCCCAGGGCGAGCCCGTCGAGCTGGTCCCCGACCTGGCCACGGACACCGGCACCGTGTCCGGCGACGGCCTGAGCTGGACCTTCACCCTCAAGGGCGGACTGACCCTCTCCGACGGGACCCCCATCACCTCGGACCACGTCAGGCACGGCGTCGAGCGCTCCTTCGACCCGTCCCTGTCCGGCGGCCTGACCTACCACAAGACCCTCCTGGCCGGCGCCGCGGACTACCGGGGCCCCTACTCCGGCGCCCGCCTCGACTCCATCGAGACGCCCGACGAGTCCACCATCGTCTTCCACCTCGCCCGCCCCTTCGGCGACTGGCCGTGGATCGTCGCCCAGTCGGCCTTCTCCCCGGTTCCCCAGGGCGACGACCCCTCCACCTACGCCCACGCCCCCGTGGCCTCCGGCCCGTACCTGGTCGGCGACTACAAGCAGGGCTCCTCGGTGACCCTGGAGCGCAACCCGCACTGGTCCAAGGACACCGACGACGTGCGCCTGGCCCTGCCCGACGCCGTCGTCTTCTCACTGGGCCAGGACGAGTCCACCTCCGCCCAGCGGCTCATCGCCGACGCCGGCGCGGACCGCAACTCCTTCGGCGCGGACCGCGTCTCGGCCGCCCAGCTCGCCCAGGTGACGGCCAACGCCGACGCCGGGCAGCGCCTGGCCACCACCCCCGAGGGCGGTCCGCTCGTCTTCCTGGCCATCAACACCGAGCGCGTGAGCGATCCCGATGTGCGCAGGGCCATTGCGCGGGCGGTGGACAAGGACGCCGTCGTGGCGGCCCTGGGCGGGGAGCTGGGGGCGCAGGCCGCCACCACCTACATCACCCCGGGCGTGCCCGGCCGCCAGGAGTACGACCTCTACCCCCGCGATATCGCCGGGGCCGAGGCGCTGCTGGCCGGCAAGAGCGTGCCGGGACTCGTGCTGCTCACCGACAACGGCGCCGCCCACAGGGCGGTCGCAGAGGCGGTGGGCCAGTCCCTCAAGGAGGCGGGCCTTCAGATCACCATCGACCCGGTTGAGGAGGACGCCTTCACCCAGCGCGCCACCCAGGGCGACGGCTCCACCTACGACCTGGCCATCGGCTCGTGGAACCCGGACTACCCCTCGGCCAACGCCAATATCCAGCCCCTGTTCGCCTCCTCGGAGATCGGGGGCGGCGGCGTCAACTTCGCCCGCTACTCCAACGCGGAGGTGGACGCCGCCATCGACCGGGCGCAGGCGGACCTGGATGCGGAGTCGGCCCGGGCCCAGTGGGCGGCCCTGGACCGCCGGATCGCCGAGGACGCGCCCGCGGTGCCGCTGGCCTACCGGCGCAACTCCTTCCTGCGCGGATCGGGCGTGGCCGGGTTCTTCGTCGAGTCCTACCCCGCCTACCCCAGCTACCAGGTGGTCGGGGTGAGCGCCTCATGAGCCGGCCCGTTCGGGGCGCGGATGGGCAGGATCCCGCGGCACCGGGCGCCGGAGCCGGTGAGGCGGCCGAGGCCGGAGCCGGAGCCGCCGCCGGCACCGGGGCTCCCGGCGCCGGCACCACCGACACCGGAGCCGCCGGCGCCGCCGGGGCGGCGCTGAGCCTGCGCGGCTTCGGGGTGTCCTTCGCGGGCGGCTCCGGTCCCGCCAGCGCCGACGTCGACCTCGACCTGGTGCCGGGCCGCGTCCTGGCGCTGGTGGGCGAGTCCGGCTCGGGAAAGTCCGTCACCGCGCTCGGCGCCCTGGGCCTGCTCCCCGACACCGCCGTCGTCACCGGTTCGGTCCGGGTGCTCGCCCCCGGGCCGGACGGCCGGGGATCCTCGGGCGACGGAGCCGGGCCGGACGGGATCGAGCTCGTGGGCGCCGCCCGGGCAGTCCTGGACGATGCGCGCGGGCGGCTGGTGGGCACCGTCTTCCAGGAGCCGACGACGGCCCTGGACCCGCTGGAGACCATCGCCTCCCAGATCGGCGAGGCCGTGTGCGCCCACGCCCCGCGCCGCCCTGCGCGCCCCGCCCTGCGCGCCCGCGTGCGCGAGCTGCTGGCCCGCGCGGGCCTGGGGGAGGGCGACGGGCTCGAGCGCATCGCCCGCTCCCACCCCCACCAGCTCTCCGGCGGTCAGCTCCAGCGCGTCTGCATCGCCCTGGCCATGGCCTGCGACCCGCCCGTCCTCATCGCCGACGAGCCCACCACCGCCCTGGACGTCACCGTCCAGGCCGGAATCCTCGACCTGCTGCGGTCCTTGACGGACACGGGCGTGGCCGTCCTGCTCATCACCCATGACATGGGGGTGGTCGCGGACGTGGCCGACGACGTCGCCGTCATGCGCGCCGGACGCATCGTCGAGCGCGGCGGGGTCCGCGAGATCTTCGCCCGCCCCGCCCACCCCTGCACCCGCGAGCTGCTGGCCGCCGTGCCGCGCCTGGACCCCCTGCGCCAGGAGGACCCCTTCGCCGCGGTCGTGCGCGAGTCCGAGGCGCCGGGCGGCGCGGCCGGCGAGCCCGTCGTCGAGGTCCGGGACCTGAACGTCGTCTACCGCAGCGGGCGCCGCACGGTCCACGCCGTGCGCGACGCCTCCCTGAGAATCGCCCCGGGCGAGGTCCTGGGGCTGGTGGGGGAGTCCGGCTCGGGCAAGTCCACGATCGCCGGGACGCTCACGGGCCTGGTGCCCGTCGCCTCGGGCAGCGTGCGCGTGTGCGGGGTGGAGGTCGCGCGGGCCCGACGACGCGCGCTGCTGCCGGCCCGGCGGGCCACCGGCGTCGTCCACCAGAACCCGGCCTCCTCCCTCAACCCGCGGCGCACCGCGGGGGCCTCGATCGCCGAGCCCATGGTCGTCCACGGCGGCTTCAGCCCCACCCGGCGCCGGGCGCGGGTGGCCGAGCTGCTGGAGGCGGTGCGCCTGCCGACCGTCATGGCCGACCGCTACCCCCACGAGATGAGCGGCGGGCAGCGCCAGCGCGTGGCCATCGCCCGCGCCCTCGCGCTGGACCCGCGCCTGATCATCGCCGATGAGCCCACCAGCGCCCTGGACGTGTCCGTGCAGGCGGTGGTCCTGGACCTGCTGCGCTCCCTCCAGGCCGAACTGGGCTTCGCCTGCCTGTTCGTCTCCCACGACCTGGCGGTGGTCGACGCCGTCGCCGCGCGCACGGCGGTGCTCCACCGGGGGCGGGTCGTGGAGTCCGGGCCCACCGAGCAGGTGCTCGCCCGCCCGCGCGAGGACTACACCCGGCGCCTGGTCGCGGCCGTGCCCGTGCCCGACCCGGCCGTGCAGGCGGCCCGGCGGCGACGGCGCCGGGCCCTCGGGGCCGTCGCCGCGGGGACCGCCGTCTGACCCCCGGCGGGATGCGGGCGGCGCCCGCCCGGGGCGCCCGCTCGGCCCGGACCGGGCCCGGTTCGCCTCGGGTGAAGGGCCTGACGGTGGCTGCGCCGAGGGGCCACTATGGGTGCCACGCCCCGCGTCCGATCTCGACCCCGCCGGGAGGCCCCTCATGTCCATCCCCGTCTCGCACCGCTTCACCGACGACGATCTGCCCGTCGAGGCCGGCCGCTACCGGCTCATCGCCTCGGGATCGTGCCCATGGTGCCGCCGCGTCCTCATCGCCCGGCGCCTGCTCGGGCTGACCGAGGCGATCCCCGTGTCCTGGAGCTACGGGCGCGGCGCCGACGGCTTCTGGGAGCTGACCGACGGCGGCGGCGAGCCCGGCGTGGACCCCGCCCTCGGGGTCGGCTCCCTGGCCGAGGTCTACGAGCGGACCCCCGGCTACGAGCCGCCGCCGACGGTGCCGGCCCTCGTGGACATGACGAGCGGGCAGGTCGTCTCCGACGACTCCGGCGGCATGCTCTTCGACCTGGCCACCGCCTGGCGGCCGCTGCACCGCGAGGGCGCCCCCGACCTCTACCCGCTCAACCGGCGCAACTCCACCGACGCCTGGGACGCCTGGCTGACGGCGCACGTCAACGGCCCCCACGGGACCGCCACCCACACCAAGAACGAGGACAGGGCCTCCGAGGCCGCCAACACGGTCCTGATCGCCTTCGACGTCATCGACACCCTGCTGGCGCGCGCCACCCGCATGGAGGCCTCGCGCGAGGCGGCCCTCACGGTGCAGGCCGTCCCGCCGCTGTCCGCCGTCGTCTCCGTGGAGCAGTTCCTGTGCGGGGCCGCGCCCACCGGCAGCGACATCCGGCTGTTCACCACCGTCCAGGCCTACGAGTACGGCGGACGCAGCTACTATCCGGGCGGGGAGGCGCCGTCGATCGCCTTCTGGCCGGCGCTGGCCCGGTGGTTCCGGGCGCTGGAGGCCCGCAGCGGCTGGGTCGGCCCCGAGGAGCGCAGCGCCCTGGGGCTGTAGGGCCGGGGACCGCGGGGCCGGGCGCCCGGCTCACCGGGCCCGACGGCGGAGCCGGCCGCCCCGGGCGCGGGCCCAGCGCCCCCGGCCGGCCCCGGGCGCGGGCCTCACCGCCACAGCACGGGGTTGTACATGAGCCGGTTCGGCGTCGTCGGGCACTCCTCGCCCACGGACATCGGCGCGATGAGGCGATCGGCCCGCAGGTCCTCCAGGCGCCCGACCACCCGGTCGTGCAGGGTCCACGGGTCGATGGTGTTGAGGTAGATCTTCGTGCCGCCCTCGAAACCCGCCAGGGTGGAGACCCGCCACTTGAGGGTGATGTGCCACGGCATCGGCTGGTCGACGTCGATCGGCTTGTGGTGCCACTCCTCGTTGCTGGGCACGTCCGCGCCCGTGGCCGCGTGCAGCGCGTGCACGACGTCGGACACGGCGTCGACCTCCTCGCGGCTCATGAGCCACGGCTCGCAGACGGCCGACGTCGAGTACACCTCCAGCGTCGGGTAGCGGTGGCCGAACCCGGCGAAGGCCACCGCGTGCTCGTTGGAGGCCACCAGCAGGCCGTTGTAGGCGGCGTAGTCCACGCCCATCTCGTTGTACAGGTTCGGGTTGGCCCGCACCCGCTGGAGCTCCAGCTCGGAGGTCACCCCCCGCTCGTCGATGCCCACCAGCTGCTTGTGCAGGTGGTCGAAGGAGGCGCCCGCCGGCCGCAGCCAGTTCTGGAAGACGGCCACGTAGCGCACCCACCGGTTCGCCTCGTACAGGGACTGGGCCGACTCGACCGCCAGGCGCATGTAGGCCCGGTGCTCGGCCGGCGTCAGCGTGCCCGCCCCGGCCAGGGACGAGGAGTCCGTGGCGTCGTCGGTGAAGTGGCGGCGCCCCACGATGACGTCGTGCCCGCTGGCGAAGAAGGCCGCCAGGTAGCGCCGGTGCGCCTGGGGATCCATCGACTCCCAGGAGTTGGGGTCCTGCCCGGAGGCGCGCAGCTTGCTCCGGGCCACGCGGGCGACGTGGGCGGCGCCGGCCGGGTCGGCCAGGTAGGCCTCCATGCGCTCGCGGGCGGCGTCGGGGATCTCGTAGCCGTGGTTGGCGTGCCAGTAGTCGAAGGAGAGGATCTCGAAGAGGTTGGGGATGCGGCGGAACTCGGCGACGGTGTCGAACAGCTCGGAGGCGGACACGGCGTCGATCCTCTCGAAGCCGCCCGACTCCGTGGCCACCACCCGGCTCTTCTCCGGCGGCGTCTCGGTGTAGTGGGCCGGGCAGAAGGCGCAGGCGCGGGTGCGCTCGGCGTCGGTGAGCGGGTGGACCTCGGCCACCGGGTGGGAGATGGGGCGGTTGCCGCGACCGGGCACCGTCCACACCTCGGTGCCGGTGAAGGGGTTGATCTGCTTGACGGTGCCATCGGTCAGACGGGTCAGGGGCGCGGGGCTCGGTGAGTAGGGCAGAAGTGTCGGCATGGGTCCATTGTGGCGCGTCCGGCGGCGCCGCGCTCGGCCGCCGGGTCGCCGGTTACTGCGCGGCGACGGCGGTGATGGTCGCCAGCACCACCGCGTCGATGCCGGCGATGATGCTCCGGACGGTGCCGGCGACGGCGTCCTCGGGGCCGCCGGCCGCGCGCAGTCCCTTGATGGCGCGCTTGAGCTCCCCGCGCCCCAGGCCCGTCTGGGCCGGGGTGAGGACCTTGGCGGCCAGCCCCATGCCCTGGAGGATGCCCAGCAGGGCGATATCGGCGTGGGTCGCGGGGCGCTCGCCGTGCAGGACGGCGTACAGGCGCTCCCGGGTGGCGCGCTCGGGGCCGGCGTCCCGGGTCGGGAACCGGGTGGCCAGGCCGAACAGGCCCCCGCCGGTGCGCTCGATGACGCCGGCGCCCTGGAGCTGGGCGGCGACGGCGTCACGGGGCTTGAGCCCGCCCCAGTTGATGAGCGAGGAGAGCTTCTTGCCGTTCTTGGCGGGCAGGACGGCGAGGGCCTCGTCGAGGGCGGCGTGGCCGGTGGGGGAGGTGTCGAGGACGGTCAGGCGCGGGTGCTTGTCGGGGCTCAGGGAGAGCCTGCCGGCCAGGACCAGGTCGAGCAGGACGGCCCCGCGCAGCCCGAGCTGGTCGTTTCCGCCATAGGATTCGAAGGCGCCGGAGTCCTTGGTCAGCAGCAGGAACAGTTCTTCGCAGATCAGCATGACTTCAGGGTAGGGCGGGGGCCCGCCGCGGGCTTCCTGCGCGGGGATGAGACGGCCTCCGCCCCGCCCCGTCCGCCAGACCGAGGTCCCGGGTCCCTCCGGCGGAGCGCCGGGCGGCGCCCCGCCGCGGAGTCGCCGGCCGCTTGGGCGGGTCGGTGCGGGAGTGGCATAATGAAGGGGAGTCGAGCGACTGTCATCGCCCGACTCCCCGGAGACATCCGGGAATGTTGATCTCAGCGCCCCAACAGGACGCTGAGCAGAGCCGCAAGGGCCCAGATCATCGGCGGAACGGTTCGGATCGCGGTCCGCCAGATCTGGGCCCTCTGCTCGCTCGTCATCCCCTTCGGCCCGCTCGCCCTGCGGCGTCGGCGCTTCCGGTTCTTCGACATGCCCAGAGGCCACCTCCTCTCGGTGCGCTCCCCGGCAGGCCAGTACTGTGTTGATCCGGGGGTGCGCCGTGGAGGCGGGATCATCATGACACGGCCGGTGATGTCCCGAGGCTCGTTGAGGCCGGGGATCCGCGGGTTCGGGCTCCAGCGGTGGGTTCGACCTCCACTGGTTCAGCCCCGACCGCCGCCTCCCCGCTGGCCCCGCCCTGTTTCGGCGGGGCGGCGCTTCGCCGTCGAGGATCCGGGCGCGTGGGATCCGGTCGTGCTCGATGAGGTGCGGGACGTGGGCGTCGTGCTGCCCTACGAGGATCAGGACGCCTTCGACGCCAGGTTCGCCGAGATCGTCAGGCGCCTGCCCGTGCCCGCTCCCGCGTGACGACCCGCGACCGGGAGCGCGGGCGGGTCGCGATGGAGCTGCGCCCCCGGGCGCCGCCGACGCGGGTCCTTCGACGGGGTCTTCGGCGATTCCTTCCTCTCATGCTTCTCGTGCGCACGAGATGCGCGCCTACTTGCGCTCTTTCGATCCGCCTGATCGGGCTGCGACGATGATCTGCGGGCCTGCCGTGAGCGCCGTCGCGATGCCCATCGTCGACGCGGCCACGGGCCGACCTGCGATCAGGAGCCCCACCGTCAGCACTCCGAGTATCCACGGGAAGAACGCCACCGCCCAGGCGGCAGCCACGAACGCTCTCGCCTCGGCGCGCGTGGCTGTATGCCTGTCCTCTACGTCCGCTGCTCTGGCCGCGATCAAGGAGTCCTGGTCCTTCTCCGCCATTCGCAAGATACGGTCAGCAGCTCCAGGGAGCACCGCCTCGTACCCCTTGAACTCGTGCGGCGCGGGCAGCGGCGCGGAGCGGATCATCGCAGCGGTCTGCATGACGGCCGTCATCTCCTGCGACGGTTCTCCTGATCCATCGCCCTGCGGATCGACCTGCCGGTCTCCTCCCACGCCTTCCCAACCGTGTTGTCGCGCGTGCTCGGCCGCGTCCTCAGTCGTCTGTAATTCCCGGCTGTCGGGTTCAGCGCCAGTAGCGCTCCCCTGGCGGCCGCCGACAGGATCGCCTCCATGGTCGTCATGGTCCGCCTCCCCGTGCCTGCTCATGGGAGCATCATTGTATGTGTTGGGATGCCGCGGGGGTGAATTCTCCATGAGACTCACATATCAGTGACATGAGTCACCATTAATGTCATCCGATGGCTCTCATGACGGCGCCGAGGGCCGGGTCCGGGTGGTCGGGGCGCGATGGGTCTTGGCGGCCGTCGTCGCGGCGCCCTGCGGGATCACGGCTTTTCACCAGTACCCCCTGTGGGGCTCGAACCCACGACCTTCGGATTAAAAGTCCGCAGCTCTGACCTACTGAGCTAAGGGGGCCTGCCACCGGTGCGGGTCTCGCTTGCCGACGGCGCGAACCAGCATAGTCGCGAACCGCGGCTCCCCGCGCTCCCGCGTTCGCGCGCCGCGGCCCGATCGGGCCCGGGCGCCCGGCCCGCCATCGCGATCTGCTCCTCGTGCGCCGTCGCCCGCCGCGCGATCGGGTTCGGGACTCGATCGCGCGGCGGGCGACGGCGCGCCCGGGGCCTCAGCGCCAGAAGGACCGGATGATCTGCTGGAAGCCGCTCGAGGATCCGGATCCGGACGAGGCCGGCCGGTCGGTCTGCACGGAGGCGGCGGGGGCCTCGTCGGTGCCGCCGGCCAGGGTGATGTCGTAGGTCCCCGACCAGCCCGTCGAGTCGGCCGAGCCGCCCCGCGACCACAGGCCCTGGCCCACCGAGTAGCCGGAGGAGGCCGCGAAGCCGTAGTGGGTGACGGACGGGTTGAGCAGCGTGTGCAGGTGCCCGGTCGCGTGGGACCAGGCGCCGCCCTCGGCCACGAGCTGGTCGTACTCGCCCGCCCACATGTCGATGCCGGTGGTGATGCCGGCGCTCGTGTCCGAGGTCATCGCCAGGATCTCGTAGGTGCCGGTGGTGATGTCACCTATCGTCGCGGTGCTCGAGGCCTCGCCGTTGGGGCGGCTGTGCTGGATCTTGCCCATGTCGATGCACTCGGCCAGGCGCTGCACGGAGATCCGCTCCAGGTCCTGGTCCCAGACGACGGCGTCGGCGTAGGCGTCGACGGTGGCGTAGCCCTCCTGCGCCGCGTAGGACTGCACGGTGCCGCCGCGCGCGCCGTCCAGGCTCAGCAGCGGGGGATTCTTGCCCCACATCCGGCGCCTCAGCGCGCGCACGGCGTCGAGGCTCGCCTGGCGGACGGCCGGTTGATCGAGAACGACCGACTGGGTGCCGACCGAGCCCGAGCCGAGGCCGACCCCGGTGTCCAGTCTGGTGGAGGCGGCCGCCGTCGGGGCGGCGAGGACCGGGCCCGCCACGGCGAGGGCGCCGCCCAGCGCCGTGAGGCCGGCGCCGAGCCCGAGGGCGCCGCGACGAGTGGTGGTGAGGACGTGGGCCGTGCTCATGAGCAGGGTTCTCCTTGAGTATCGGTGTCGCTGGATCGGCGCGTCATCCGCCTGCCGCGGTGCGCCGGACGGCCGTGCGGGACTCGCGGTCCCCGGCCGGTCACGGCCACCCTAGGCAGAAAGATCACGATTCGGCAACGATTGCGACGGCGGAGTGTCCGGAACCTCCGCTCCGGTGCTAAATGCCTCACCCGCCCCGCCCCGCCGCCGGGCCGTGGCACCGGTGCGCCGTCGTGCGCCACAATGACCCCCGTCCGGGGGCGCTCGCGGCCCCGCCGCCCGGCCCCGGCCAGGAGAGGAGCGCCCATGACCCGCCAGTTCCACCGCCCCGCCCGCCTCGACCCCGAGGTCGCCGAGGCCATCGAGGGCGGCGAGGATCCCGCCGTCGCCTCCGAGCTCGCCCACCGCACCGCCCAGGCGCTCGTCGGCGGCTTCCCGGAGCCGGACGGCGCGCGCGAGATCGAGCCCATCACCCGCGAGGGCGTCGTCGCCGTGGTCGCCGCCCACGGGGTGGATGCGGTCGCCGAGCTGTGGGCCGACTCGCCCGCCACCACCCTGCCCGGCGCCCTGTGGCGGCTGTTCCTCGTGCGCGAGTGGCTGCGCCGCGACCCCGCGCTCATCGCGCGCCGCTACGCCGTCGTCGTCGACCTGACCGGGGCCGGCCCCGAGGCCCTCGCCCGCCTGGAGGCCGCCCTGGTCGAGGCCAGGCCGGCCCCCGCCCCCGAGCAGGTGCGCGCCGACCTCGACCGCGTGCTCGACGGCGCCGAGGAGACGGGCGCGCCCGGCCTCGCCCCGCTGCTGGCCGCCACCGCCGACTTCCTGCGGGCCCTGGCGGCCGGAAGCGACCCCGTGTGGATCGAGGAGGACGCCGACGAGCTCGCCCACCGCGTCACCCGCCGCCCGCGGGCGCTGCCGGCCACCGCCGACGAACTCGACGAGGCCGCCCGGCGCGCCGCCGCCCTCGCCCTGGACTGAGCCCTGGGCTGAACCGGGCCCGACGGCGCCCCGGGTCCGTCCGGGGGCTCCCGCCGACCGCCCCGGCGTGGGACGATGACCCCTATGACGACTCCCGACGCCCAGAACGCCCCCGCCCGCGACGATGCGCAGGGCCCCGCATCCACCGCGACGACGCTCTCGCGCCTCCTGGGCGGGTGGACCCGGGCCCAGACCGCCCGGCACCCGGACGCGCAGCGGCCCGCCGCGCCCGCCGCTCCCGGCGCGCCCGGCGGGGGCGATGGCGCGGGCCCGGACGGCGCGCGGGCCCCGGAGGCCGCGGAGCCGGACGGCGCGGGGCCGGACGGCGGCGCGGTGGAGCCGGCCGCCCCGGATCCGGCCGGCGCGGGCCCGGTCGGGGGCCTGGGCGGGGCGGGGCCCGTGCCCATGTCGGCGCCCGAGGCCGCGGCCGAGGACATCGAGGACGACGAGGACGACGTCGAGGAGCACGTCTTCGCCACCGCCGACCCGCGCGACTTCGCCGACGACGCCGGCCCCCAGTACGAGGACGAGGACTTCGACGAGGCGGAGGGCCCCGACCCCGAGGCCCCCGGGCGGCCCGCAGCCCCCGCGCCCGTGCCCGTGCCCAGCCCCGCCCCCGCGGCGGAGCCCGCGCCCCCCGCGCCGGGGGCGTCGGGACCGGCGTCGCCGCCCGCCCCCGCGCCGTCACCGGCGCCGTCCGCCCCCGCCTCCGCGCCGGACTCCCGGCGCGCCCGGCACGCCCGGCGCGACGAGGACGCCCGGCGCGACGACCCCGAGGCGGGCCTGGCGCCCCTGGACGGCTTCGCCGACCGCTTCACCGACCGCGAGCTGACCTGGATGGACTTCAACGAGCGCGTCCTGGAGCAGGCCGAGGACCGGGACCTGCCCCTGCTGGAGCGGGCCTGGTTCCTGGCGATCTTCTCCTCCAACCTCGACGAGTTCTACATGGTGCGCGTGGCCGGGCTCATGCGCCGCATCAAGGCCGGCATCACCCCCGTGCGCGCCTCCGGGCTCGACGCCCACCAGGTCGTCGCCGAGATCACCCGCCGCGCCAAGGAGCTCACGGCCCGCCAGGCCGCCCTGTGGCAGGAGGACATCCGCCCCCGCCTGGCCGAGCACAACATCGAGGTCGTCGACTGGGAGGACCTCGACGAGACCCAGACCGAGCGGCTCACCCGCTACTTCCGCCACCAGATCTACCCGGTGCTCACCCCGCTGGCCGTCGACCCCTCCCACCCCTTCCCCTACATCTCGGGCCTGTCCCTCAACCTCGCCGTGCTGCTGCGCAACCCCCGCTCCGGCAAGGAGCACTTTGCCCGGCTCAAGGTCCCGGCGTCGCTGCCGCGCCTGGTCACCGTCCCCGGCCGCGAGCTCAAGGCCTCGGACAAGGCCGCCGGCACCGCCCTCATCCCCCTGGAGAAGGTCATCGCCCGCCACCTCGACCACCTCTTCCCCGGCATGGACATCCTGGAGCACCACCTGTTCCGGGTCACCCGCAACGAGAACCTGGAGGTCGAGGAGGACGACGCCGAGAACCTGCTGACCGCCATGGAGAAGGAGCTCGAGAAGCGCCGCTTCGGCGACTGCGTGCGCCTGGAGGTCGAGGACACCATCAGCCCCTTCATGCGCCGCTACCTCGTGCGCGCCCTGGGCCTGGGCGACGAGGACGTCTTCTCCCTGCCCGCCCCCCTGGACCTGAAGTTCCTCAACATCGTCCACGACCTGGACGTGCCGGCCCTGAAGTACCCGCGCTTCGTGCCCGTGACGGCCGCGGGCCTGGGCGAGGGCGAGTCCTCGACCCCGCGCGACATCTTCGCCGCCATGCGCACCCACGAGGTCCTCCTGCACCACCCCTACGACTCCTTCTCCACCTCCGTGCAGGAATTCGTCTCCCAGGCCGCCGCCGACCCCAAGGTCCTGGCCATCAAGCAGACCCTGTACCGCACCTCCGGCGACTCCCCCATCGTCGACGCCCTCATCGAGGCCGCCGAGTCCGGCAAGCAGGTCGTGGCCATCGTGGAGATCAAGGCCCGCTTCGACGAGGAGAACAACATCGGCTGGGCCCGCAAGCTCGAGCGCGCCGGCGTCCACGTCGTCTACGGGATGGTGGGGCTCAAGACCCACTGCAAGCTCCTGCTCGTGGTGCGCCAGGAGTCCGACGGGCTGCGCCGCTACTGCCACGTGGGCACCGGCAACTACCACCCCAAGACCGCCCGCGGCTACGAGGACCTGGGCCTGCTCACCACCGACCGCGACGTCGCCCAGGACATGACCACCCTGTTCAACCTCCTGTCCGGCTACGCCCCGCGCGCCCGCTTCCGCCGCCTGCTCGTGGCCCCGCGCACCGTGCGCGACGGCCTCATCGAGCGCATCGAGCGGGAGATCGAGCACAAGCGCGCCGGCCGGCCCGCCTGGATCCGCATCAAGGTCAACTCCATCATCGACGAGGCCTGCATCGACGCCCTCTACCGGGCCAGCCGGGCCGGCGTCGACGTCGATGTCGTCGTGCGCGGCATCTGCGGCATCCGGGCGGGCGTGCCCGGACTGAGCGACAACATCCGGGTGCGCTCCATCCTGGGCCGCTTCCTGGAGCACTCGCGCATCTACGCCTTCTGCAACGACGGCGACACCGACCTGTACATCGGCTCGGCCGACCTCATGCACCGCAACCTCGACCGGCGCGTGGAGGCCCTCGTGCGCATCACCGACCCGGAGATGATCGAGCGCCTCACCTGGCTCGTCACCCACGCCGCCTCCGACGCCGTCACCAGCTGGTGGCTGGAGCCCGACGGCTCGTGGGTCCGCCACGTCACCGGGCCCGACGGCGAGCGCCTGGAGGACATCCAGACCACCCTCATGGCCCGCGCCCGCGCCCGCGTCAAGAGCCGGGACTGAGGGCGCGCCGCGCCGTCGGACCGGGAGGAACGGGCCCCGGGGGAATCGGGCCGGACAATTCGGACGTCAGGATCAAGGGAAGGAGAGGCGGAGAGCCGTGGCCGGATCCAGCAGGAGGATCGTGCGCGCCGCCGGGGCGCTGGTGTGGCGGGAGAAGGGCGGGGACCTCCAGGTCCTGCTCGTCCACCGGCCGCGCTACGACGACTGGTCCTTCCCCAAGGGCAAACTCGAGAGCGGCGAGTCGCTGTGCGCCTGCGCGGTGCGCGAGGTGGCCGAGGAGACCGGCGTCCAGGTGCGCCTGGAGCAGCCGCTGGAGACCGTCAGGTACCGGCTCGGCGACGGGACCCGCAAGGAGGTGCGCTACTGGGCGGCGCGCGAGTTGGACCGGGGCTCGCCCGCGCTCGCGGCCCGCGGCCGCATCCCCCGGGCCTCGCGCTCGGAGATCGACGGCGTGCAGTGGATGGGGGTCAAGGAGGCCCGCAAGCGCCTCGACCACGCCATCGACCGCGACCTGCTGGGCTCCCTGGTCGACCTGTGGGAGGACGACAAGCTCGACACCTGGACCCTGGTGCTCGTGCGGCACGCGCGCGCCGTCAAGCGCTCGGTGTGGAACCGGCCCAAGAAGCGCACCGCCGAGCAGGACGAGGCCACGCGCCCGCTGACCGGCGACCACGGGCGGGCCCGCGCCCGCGCCCTCGCGCCGATCCTGGCGGCCTACGGCGTGGGGCGGGCGATCAGCAGCCCGTGGCGGCGCTGCTGCGACACCATGGCCCCCTACTGCCGGGCCGCGGGGCTGAACCTGGAGCTGGAGCCGGCGATCACGGAGCACGCCCACGCCAAGGCCCCCAAGGCGACCCGCAAGGTTGTCGAGAAGGCCCTGCGCATGCGCGAGGGGCCGGTCGCGCTGTGCACGCACCGGCCGGTCCTGCCCGCGGTCATGGACGTGGTCGCCGAGTACGCCCCCGGCAAGCTGCTGCGCTCGGTGCCCAACCGGGACCCCTGGCTCAAGACGGGGGAGATCATGGTCATCCACATGGCGCGGCGCCCGCACGGCAAGATCCGCGCCGTCGCCATCGAGAAGCAGCGCCCCTCCCTGACCGGGGGCCGCTGACCCGCCCGCTCGGGGCGGGGGAGGACGCCGGGCCGGAGAGCGCCAGTCGGCGCGAATGCCGCTCGCGGCGGCTTGAGTTGGAGCCCGGGGCCCGTCGCGGCCCGGCGTCGGGGGTCAGCGTACAGGCAGCCGGCGCCGTCGGCCTATTCGTCCCCCGGGGCGTCGAGGCGGTAGCCGACATTGCGCACCGTCCCGATGATGTGGTCGTGCTCGGTGCCGAGCTTGGCCCGCAGGCGCCGGATGTGCACGTCCACCGTGCGCGAACCGCCGATGTAGTCCTCCCCCCAGACCTCGTGGAGGAGGGTCTCGCGGGTCAGGACCCGGCCCCGGTTGGCGGCCAGGTACTTGAGGAGCTCGAACTCCTTGTAGGTCAGGTCGAGGATGGCGCCGCGCAGGCGGGCCGTGTACGCCGTCGTGTCGATGACGAGGTCGCCGACCTCGATGCGGTCCTCGTCGGCGACCCGCTCCTCGACGCGGCGCGGGCGCAGCAGGCGCAGCCGCGCGGACAGTTCGGCCGGGGCGGCGTCCGCCAGGACGAAGTCCGAGGCCCCCCAGTCGCTCTGGACGACGGCGGCCCCGCCCTCCTCCAGCACCAGCAGGATCGGCGGGCAGTCCATGGGGCCCGACAGCAGCTGGCACAGGGCCCGGGCCCGCCTGAGGTCGCCGCGGGCGTCGAGGAGGACGGCGTCGGCGGCGCCCAGCTCCCCGTAGGAGGAGGGCACCGGGGCCAGGCACTCGACGTGGCCGTCGAGGAAGGACGCGGAGGGCAGGACGTCGGCGGCGTCGTCGGCGCGGGTGAGCATCATGATGCGCACCAGAGCCCTCCTTCCCGCCCGGTGTCCGCGGCTGTGCCAAGGTCACCGGTCAGTGTTCCACATCGAAGGTTTCAGATATGGGACGATGCGCACCGTGATCACCCCGGAGAGCCCGAGCAGCCAGGCCCCCGCCGGACCCGACCCCGCCGACCGGCCCCGCCCGGACGACCGGGCGGGCGCCTTCGGGACGCGCCACGGGGCCCCCAGGCCGGTCGAGCCCGGCCTGGCCGATCCCGCCTGGACGCGCCTGGCGGTCGCCGGCGTCGTGCCGGTGCTCCTGGCCATGACCGCCGTCCTGCCCGTCTGGGCGCGCCTGGCGATCGTCGTCATCCTCGTCCCGCTGGCGGCCCAGGGCTGGCCCGCGCTCGTGCGCTCCGAGCACGACCCGCTGGCCACCGGCGTCATCACCCTCACCGGGGTGGCGGCGGCGCTGACGGTGGCGCTGCGCGACGACTTCGGCAGCGCCGGAGTGGTCATGGCGCTGAGCGTCCTGGCGGCCTTCGTCTCCCAGATGCTGCGGCGCGGCGGGCGGGACGGCCTGGTGGAGGACCTGTCGTCGACGGTGGCCGGCAACCTCGTCGTCGTGTGCGGCACCGGCTGGTGCGCCCTGGAGCCCGGCATGGCCGCCCCCGCCGTCATCGTGCCCTGCGCCCTGGCGCTGTTCGTCGGCGCCGTGCTCACGACCCTGCGGGTGCGCGCCCCCGTCCTGGAGCTGCTCACCGTCGTCGTGCCGGCGCTCGTGGCCGGGGCGGCGGGCGGGAGCCTGGCGGCGGTGGGGTTCTTCGGGCCGGCGCACGTGGGGATCCGCGCCGCCCTGCAGTCCGCGGTGGCGTGCCTGGTGGTCGGCTTCGTCGCCGGGATCCTCATGGCGACGGCGAACCGGGTGCTGTGGACCCACCGCTGGGTGCCCGGGGGCAGGGCGGCGGTGGCCAGCGCGATCGTGCCGGTGCTGGCCGTGGGCGGCCCCGTGTACGCGATCGCCCGCCTCCTGGGCGGCTTCATCGCCAGCTGAGCCGGGCCCGTGGGCAGCCGTCTGGGCAGTCGTCACCCCGACCCGTCCCAGTCCGCGCCGCCAGTCCGCGAGGAGGCCAGGGCGCGCCCGACGAGGGCGCGCCCGAGGAGGATTGCTCCGGCCACAGCCTCGACGGCGGCAGCGATCCAGGCGAATCCGGCGGGGCACGCGATCTGGAGAAGAAGGCCTGCGCCCAGAAGAACGTCGCTGCGCCCGACCGCTCCCGCAATGGCCAGCGCAGCGCCGATAATGCTCGCCAGCGCGAAGGGGACCAGGACGGGGATGATCCCGTCGTAGACGAGGGCGACCCACGCCCCGTACAGCGCCATGGGCGCGGCGGTCGCCGCCAGCGCTCGGGCCAGCGGGCGGCGGAGTGCCGGGACTGTCATGGAAGAGGACCTCACTGCCGGCGACTATAGGTGTCTGAACAGAGCCTGGCAGCGGCCGCCCGGTCGGCCGTGCCGCGGCGCCCTCGAGCGCCTCCGGAGGGACTGGTCGGGAGGGCTCCGGATGGTCCTCGGGGAGCGGGGCGCAGAAAATGGCGCTCTGGGAGGATCGTTCGCGCCGCCCCGTTGAACGCGCCCGGAGGTTTCCGCATGATTCCGCGGTTTTCGCGCCGTGGCCGTCGGGTGCGGAACGGAACGATCCTCCCAGAGCGCCAGAATTCGACTCCGGGACGCGCGCTCGTCTGCGCCGGCGGCGTCAGGCGCTCGGGTGCGTCCCTTGGCGTGGCGGCAATTCCCGCGGCGCTCCCGCCCGCGGGGGGCGGTGCGCGACGCTCGTCTCGAAGCAGCGCGGGGCGAGGCGGCGCTCCCACCCGCGGGGGGCAGGGGCCGCGCCCTTGCGACCGCGTACCCTGCGGGCATGACCTTCTCCATCCCCGACGACCTCGCCCCCGAGCTCTACCCGCTGGCCTGGCTGGTGGGCACCTGGCGCGGCTACGGCATCCTCACCTACGGGCAGACCGTCCCCGAGCAGGCCGTCGCCCAGGAGATGACCTTCGATCACGACGGCGGCCCCTACCTGCGCCAGACGACCACGATCTGGACCCTGGACGCCACCCGCTCCTCCGACCTCGGCTTCGACACGCCCGGCCTGGAGGGATTCGCGCGCATCGCCCCCGCCCGGATCTGGTCCACCGAGACCGCCTACTGGCGCCCCGTCGGCCAGGACGAGCCCGACGGCGAAGGCGGGAGCCCGGGCGGGCCCGGCGCCGCGAGCGCGGACCGGCCCGACGGCGCGGGTACGGATGGGCCCGGCTCCGGCGGCGCGCGCCCGCGCACCGCGCCCCTCACCCGCCTCGAACTCGTCTCGGCCGACCCCGCCGGGCACGTCGCCGTGTGGGAGGGGTGGATCCGGGGGCCGCGCGCCCAGCTCGGCACCCAGGCGGTGGGCCGCACCCGCACCGCCGTCCCGCTCACCCAGATGAACCGCATGTTCGGGCTGGTCGGCGGCGACCTCATGTGGACCCAGGACATGGCGGCCTTCGGCGAGACCGAACTGAAGACCTACGCCTCCGGGCGCCTGGGCCGCGTTCAGGGCCCGGACGCCGCCGGCATCGCCGTCCCCGCGGGCACCGCCGCTGCCGAAGCCTCCGCCGTCCCCGCTGCCAGTGCTCCCGCCGGTGCCGATACCGACGCCGGGGCCGACGACACCGTCGCACCCGCCGCTGCTCCGGGCGCCCCCGCTGGCGCCGAAGCGGCTGACCCCACCAGTCCCGCCGCCGCCGGCGCCTCCGCTCCGAGCGCCTCCGACGCCCGAGCCGCCGGCGCCGAGACCGACCGCAAGGCGCAGTCCTGATGCGCCCCAGCCCGCTCCTGGACGCCCCCGGCGCCCTCGCCGCCGGCCCCGGCCTCGCCGACGCTGACCCCGACGCCCTCGTCCCCGCCCATTACGGCGACCCCCTGCGTGAGCAGCGGCTCCTGGCCGACGGCCTGGCCGTCAGCGCCCTGGCCCGCGACGTCGTCGCCGTCACCGGTGCGGACCGCCTCACCTGGCTCACCACCCTGTCCAGCCAGCGGCTGACCGGCCTGACCCCGGGCGACGGCGGCGCCGAGGCCCTGCTGCTCGACGCCCAGGGGCGCATCGCCCACGCCCTGGCCGCCCTCGACGACGGCCGGACCCTCCTCCTGGTCACCGAGGCCGGGGACGGGCCCGCGCTCGCGGCCCTCCTGGACCGCATGCGCTTCATGCTGCGCGTCGAGGTCGGTGCGCGCGAGGACCTCGTCGCCCTCGGGGCCCTGGGGGCGGGCCGGGAGCGGCTGCGCCGGGCGGCCGACGGCGCCGGCGCCCTCGCCGGGGCCTGGACGGATCCGTGGCCCGGCGTCGTGGAGGGCGGCACCAGCTACGACGTCGGCCTCGACTCCCCGCACCCCGGGCGCGCCTATGCGGCCGGGTTCGTGCTCGTCCCCGCGACCAGGGTCGTGGAGGTGGTCCGGACCTTCGCCGCCGGGGGACTCGCGAACGAAGAGTCCCCGGCCGGCGGGCCCGCGGATGAGAACGCGGAGGATGCGGCCGACGGGTCCCTGAACGAGAATGCCGCCGGCGGGCCCGCCGCGGAGTCCGGCGGGGCGCTCACCGCCGTCGCGGAGCACGACGCCCTGGCCGGGGCGATGGCGTGGGAGGCGCTGCGCATCGAGGCCGGGCGCCCGCGCCGGGCCCGCGAGGTCGACGAGCGCGCCATCCCGCACGAGCTCGACTGGCTGCGCACCGCCGTGCACCTGACCAAGGGCTGCTACCCCGGCCAGGAGACCGTCGCCCGCACCCTCAACCTGGGCCGGCCGCCGCGCCGCCTCACCCTGCTCCAGCTCGACGGCCTGGCCGGCGGGCTGCCCGCGCCGGGCGACGTCGTCCGCCTGGGCGAGCGGGCGGTGGGCGCCGTCACCTCCGCGGCCCGCCACCACGAGCTCGGCCCGATCGCCCTGGCCCTGCTGCGCCGGGGCGTCCCGGTCGAGGCCGCGCTGAGCGTCGATGTGTCCGAGGCGGCCGACGGCCCGGGTGGGACCGGCGCCGCGGACAGGACCGGCGCCGCGGGTGGGACCGGCGCCGCGGACAGGACCGGCGCCGCGGACAGGACCGGCGCCGCGGACGGGACCGGCGGACCGGATGCGGTTGACGCGGCCAGCGGCCCGGCGCCGGGGGCGCGGGTCGTCGTCGGACGCGTGGCCGCCGCCCAGGAGCCGCTCGTGGCCCCCGAGGGCAGGGCCCAGGCGAGCCCCGCCGAGCGCCCGGGCGCCGGCCTGCGCACGTCGCTGCTCCGCCGGCGCGACGGCGGCCGATAGGCTGGCGCCGTGAACGCTCTCGCACAGACCGCCTGGTTCTTCGTCTCCGCCGCCGGCTGGGCCTGGTTCCTGTCCCAGGTCATCGCCGGAGTCCTGGCCGTCTGGGCCTTCCTGGACGTGCTGAGCCGGCCCGCCGAGCACTTCGCCGCCGCCGACAAGCGCAGCAAGAGCTTCTGGCTGGGCCTCAACGCCCTGGGGCTCGCGGTGTTCCTCATCGGCCTCATCCCGCTCATCCAGACGATGAGGAGCCTGCTGGCGACGGGCGTGAGCGCCTCCGGCGGCTTCTCCATGCTCATGCTCCTGGCCGTCGTGGCCAACGCCGTCTACCTCGCGGACGTGCGCCCCGCCCTCGACTACTACAGGCCGGTGCGGGTGCGCTCCCAGATCCGCCGACCCGGCCGCGACGGGCGCGGGCGGGGGCCTTCGGGCCGGCGCCGCTGATGCGCGCCGTCCTGCAGCGGGTGAACCGCGCGGCGGTGAGGGTCGACGGCGAGACCGTCGGCGAGATCACCCGGCCCGGGCTGCTCGCGCTCGTGGGCGCCACGCACGACGACGGCCCCGAGCAGGTCGCCACGATCGCCCGCAAGATCGCCGAGCTGCGGATCTTCGACGGCCCGGGCGACGACGGCGGCGCGCCGGGGCGCGAGGCGAGTGCGAGCGACCTGGGGGCGCCCGTGCTCGTCGTCTCCCAGTTCACCCTCTACGCCGACGTGCGCAAGGGCCGCCGCCCCTCCTGGAACGCCGCGGCGCCGGGGCCGGTGGCCGCCCCGCTCGTCGACGCCGTCGCCCGGGCCCTGCGCCGGCGCGGGATCGAGGTGGCGACGGGGCGCTTCGGCGCCCACATGCTCATCGACATGGAGGCCGACGGGCCCGTCACCATCCTGGTGGAGGCCTGAGGCGCGAGCGCCCCAGGGCGTCGGCGCGAGTGCCGGCGAGGTGCGGAACGTCGGCGAGCGCATCCGGGCGCGATCGGCGGCCCCGGCGGCCCCGCCGGCACGACCCGGGCACAGTCGGCGGTGCGAAAAGGTGGCTGGTGCATATCTTTAGCGCCCCGTCCCCGGACCACCCAGTTGAAGAATGGCGGAATGACGCCGTTCTTTGGACGGCCGGGTCCGCCGGGCGCCCCTAAAAGTGTGCGCCGGCCACCTTTTTGAGCCGGTGTGCCGCCCGCCACCGGCTCGCCCGCGCCCGCGGCGGAGCGGACGGGCCGTCGACAGTCCCTTCCGGGTTATCGACGTGGGTGATGTGAAGGTTGCCCGTGCGTGCCAGGAGGTTCCAGTAGGCGGGTCTTCCCGCGCGCATGGCGCCGCAGGCTCCGAGCAGCTGGTCCGGCGCCCACAGCCGCGGGGTCAGAGCTCCGGGACGGTGCTCGACGCGCATGGTCAGCCCCATGGTGTAAGTAGGAGGGCCCGGATGACGGCGATGTCGCGTTCGGCGGCAGCCTCGCCTATGCCGTCGGCGCCGTCGCGGGCTCGAAGACCCGCGCCAGGCGCTCGGTCACGCGCGACCAGTGCCCCACCTTGCCGGCGATGTAGTGGGACAGGAAGGCGGTGACGTCCTGCAGGTTCAGGTCGCGCACGAACAGGTGGTCGGCGCCGTCGACGAGGGGGCCGTGCTCGCGGATCTGGCGGGACAGCCAGGCCGGCTCGCACACGCACACGTCGAAGGGCAGTGGCTCGGAGTCGGACTCGCCGGCCGGGCCGATCCGCAGGCGCAGCCACAGCCGCTGCCCCTCGGCCGGGGCCACCGGGCCCGCCTCGGGGTGGGCGCGGATCACCGCCCACGAGCGCAGCTCCGCCCGCCGCCACGGGGAGTGCACGTCGTCGGGCCCGGACTTGTCCTGGTAGTCCTCCAGCTCCCAGCGGCCGATGCGCGACAGGCCGGCGCCCAGCTCATCCCACGTGTCCGCCCGGAGCGCCTCGACGCGGGCGGTGAGGTAGCGGATGACCGGTCCCACGCTCATGGGCTCGACGATCACCCGGTGGCGCCCGAAGACCGGGCACCCCCATGAGGTCAGGGTGCGGCCCAGGCGGGTCGGGGTGCTGACCGTCACGGTGACGGGCTCCTCCCCGAGCCGTCCGACGGGCCCGACCATGAGCCTGATGGCGGCCTCGTCGTCCATGGGGTCGTCGGGGGCGTAGTCCTCCCGGAAGAAGTCGTTGACGGACCAGGTCCGTACGTGTGCTCTCATGATTCCTCGATCTTCTGTTGTGCCGGGACTCGGCCGGCGGATGGGGGCGGTGGTGCGCGGACCCGTCGCCCGGCTACGGGCGGGGGGCCGCGGGCGAGGGGTCCGCGGCCCCCCGCCCGGGGTCGGCGGGCCGGGCGCCCTCGGCGGTGAGGCGCCCGACGACGTCGGTGGTGGCGGTGACGGCGGTGGTGACGTTGATGAGGTCAGCGGCGGCGGCGGCGGTGGCGCGCAGGGCGAGGGCGGCGGCGTCGGCGCCCTCGCCCGCGGCCGGGGCGGCGGCGAGTGGGACGGGCGCGGGCGGACGGGTCCGCGGGCCGAGTCCGAGCGCCGCCGCGCCGAGTGCGACGACGCGGGCCGACCGCTGAGCCCACCGGGACAGGGGCATGTCCGCTCCTTCGCTTCCGCCTCATCACGAGTGTAAGGGCGGTTGCCCTCCGGCGGGCCCTTCCGCGGGCTCGTGGTAGCGTTCTCGGCGATGCTGCGCCCGCTGACGGCTCGCCCCCGGCGGCTCGCCCCTGCGGGCCCGCCCCCGCCGGCGGGCGACGACGCCCCGGCGGCCCCGCGGGCGCCGGGCAGCCTCGTGCGGGACGCCCTGCGGTAACCGGGGGGGGCGGGATGAGATACCAGTTCGTCGAGTGGCTGCACGAATTCGACTCCGAGCCCGTCGCCATCATCCAGGAGCTGACCGACGACGGGTGGGAGGTGCGCAAGATCGAGGTGTTCCCCGGCGGTTCGGTCGGCCTGGCCTCGGGCCGGGGCGAATCCGGCGGCTCCGCCCTTGCAGAGCTCCCGTCGCCGGACCTGGACGTCATCAATCGGAGTCCGGAGTTCAACGGGGTCGCGATCGGGCCGCGCCTGTTCGAGGCGCTGTGGCGGGAGGCCTCCCGGGCGCGCCCGCGGCCCTGAGCGCGCCGCCGGGCCCGTTTCCGGCCTCCGGGGTGGGGGCGCTCACCGCGCGGGGCGCTGGGTGCGGGCGGGGCGGGGTGCTACGGTGGGCGGCGTCCGATGGTGTCCCTGCCGAATGGAGTTGACTGTGCCCCTGGGTTCGGATCAGGTCGGCCCGCTGGTCGGCATTGATGAGGATGTGGCCTACAGCGCCGGTGATGCGAATGCGCTGTCGGCGGCGTGCCGTGCGAGCGCGTCGCTGATCGAGGGCCAGGCGGGGTCGCGCTCGTCGGCGGTGTCGACGGCGAAGACGCATTTCAAGGGGCGTTTTTCGCGGTTGTTCTCCGACAATGCGAGCGTGCAGGCGGCGGATGCGACGAATCTGGTCACGGCGCTGCGGGATGTGGCGACGAAGGTCGACGCGCTGACGGAGGAGGCCCGCAAGGAGCAGGCGCGCCGCGAGACGGGGCGGAAGTGGAAGCGGGATCACGACAACCGCAACTGGGCGGAGAAGACGTGGGACGCGATCTTCGGCGAGGATCCCGTGCCGATCGGTCCGGAGGCCAAACCGCTGCCGGTGAGCGTGCCCCAGCCGGTGACGGGCAAGCGGGAGACGCCCGCGCCGGGGTCGGAGACGGGCTCGACGGCGGGCACGAGCTCGGCGGCGCCCGCGGATCTGCGGTCCTTCGCCTCCACCTCGCAGACGCTCAACGACGCGCTGAGCGGACAGCCGGCGTCCCTGCGGGGCAAGTACGAGACCTTCACGGCCTCGTGCAAGTGGGGCGGGGTGAGCGCCTCGGGCGTGTTCACCGCCTATGACACGTACCTGACCAATAACGGCAATGATGTGACGTGGGCCAATACGGTGGCGGCGGCCTTCGAGGCCGTGGGCGGCGAGGACGGCATCTCCACGGTCTCCGACGCCGCGCTCCAGGCGTGTCTGGAGGCGGCGGGGGTGAGCGTGTCGCGCACGCAGATCACGATCGAGCCGGCCAGCGTCCAGGGCGGTCAGGTCACGACCGGGTACGCCGACGACCCGGTCAATACGCTGACCGGCAATTTCATGGAGCCGGAGATCGATCTGGCGTTCGCCGGGGGGTGCGGGGCCCTGGCGCTGATCCGCGTGTACAACTCCTCCTCGGAGGAGGCGGGCGCGTTCGGGCCGGGGTGGTCCAGCGCGCTCGACGCGCGCCTGGAGCTGGGCGATGAGGCGGCGGTGTGGGTGCGCGACGACGGCGCGCACGTGACCTTCCCGCGCCTGGGGGACGGCTGGGGGCGGGCCGTGGGCGCGAACCTGTGGCTGACCGCCGAGGGCGCCGGGGCCGGGGACCCCGCCGGCGGGCGGCTGGTGGTCGGCGACAACGACGGGGGCCGGTGGGTGTTCACCGCCGCGGGCGCCCCGGTGTCCGGTTCGCGCGGCGCGGGCACGGCCGTGTCCTACGTCAGGAGCGGCGGGCGGGTGGTGCGCGTGGATCACGAGCGCGGCCGGAGCGTGTGTCTGACCTGGGACGAGGAGACCGGCCGCGTGGTGGCGGCGCGGGCCTCGGACGGGCGCGAGGTGGTCTACTCCTACGACGGCGCCGGCCGGCTGGTGGGCGCGGCGGGCGGCGACTCGGGCGGGCGGAGCTACGAGTGGGACGAGGACTCGGGGCGCCTGGGCCGGGTCGTGGACGCCGACGGCGTGGTGGAGGCGGACAACGTCTACGACGAGGCCGGGCGGGTGCTCACCCAGCGCTCGGCCGACGGGCGGGTGACCCGCTACTCCTACCTGCCGGGCCTGGTCACGCAGGTCGCCGACGCCGACGGGGGGCGCGCCAATACGTGGATCTACGACTCGCGCGGCCGCCTGATCGGCGTGGTCGACGCCGCGGGCAACCGGCAGTCGGCCGCCTGGGACCGGTGGGGCAACCAGGTCATGGCCGCCGACCGCGACGGGGCGCGCACCGTGCGCGTCTTCGACGGGCGCGGCCGCCTGGTCGAGGAGCTGACGGGGGCGGGCGTGCGCTCGTCGGTGGTGTGGGACGAGTCGGACCGCGTCGTGGAGGTGCGCGCGACCCCCGGCGACGGGCCCGAGTGCGTCACCCGTTTCGCCTACGAGGGCGCCGACCGCCACCCGAGCCGGATCGTCGACCCGGAGGGCGGGGTCACGGCCGCGGTGTGGGAGGACGGCCTGCTCACGCGCGTGACGGACCCCACGGGGCGGTGCACCGCGCTGGACTACGACGCCTTCGGCGACGTGGTGGCGGTGACCAACGGGGCGGGCGAGCGGGCCCGCCTGGAGCGCGACGGGGCCGGGCGGGTGACGGCGTCGATCTCCCCGGCGGGGCGGGTGACCCGCTACGTCTACGACTCGCGCGGGGCGTGCACGGGCCGCATCGACCCGGACGGGGCGGTGTGGGGGTACGAGTACTCGGCGGCGGGCCGCCTGCTGGCCGCCGTCGACCCGCTGGGGAACCGGGTCGAGGTGGTGCGCGACGAGGCCGGGCGGGATGCGGGCAGCATCGACGCCCTGGGGCGGCGCCTGACCAAGGAGTTCGACGACCTGGGCAACCTGGCGGCCCTGCGCCTGCCCGACGGCAGCAGCTGGGAGTTCGTTCATGACGCCCTGTCCCGCCTGACCCGGGTCGCCGACGCCTCGGGGGCCACGTGGTCGCTGGAGCACGACGCCGTCGGGCACGTGACCGCCGGGGTCGACCCCACCGGGGTGCGCCGCGAGGCGAGGATCGGCACGGCCGGGTTCGGCGAGTCGCTCACCGACGGCGCGGCGACCTGGAGGAGCGAGCACGACCCGCTGGGCAGGCTCATCGCGCAGGCCGGCCCGGACGGGGCGGAGATGACCTACCGCTACGACCGGTGCGGGCGGGTGATCGAGTCGGCGGACCCCGACGGCGGGACGACCCTCTTCGAGCGCGACGCCGCCGGGCGCGTGGTGCGGGTGACCATGGCGTCGGGGGCGTCCTACACCTACGAGTACGACGGGGCCGGGCGCTGGTGCGCGTCGGTGTCCACCGGCGGGGCCCGCTACGAGATCGGCTACGACGCCGACGGCAATATCGCCACCGAGACCTGGCCGACCGGCGAGGTGGTGGTCACCGAGCACGACCGGTGCGGGCGGCCGGTGCGCCGGGTCGAGCCCGGGGCGGGGACCACGACCCTGGGCTACGACCGGTGCGGGCGCGTGGTGCGGGTGCGCGACCCCTACTACGGGCTGCGCAGGTACGCCTACGACGCCGCCGGGCAGATCGTGGCGGTCACCAACGCGCTGGGCGGGGTCACCCGTTTCGTCTACGACGAGTGCGGGCGGCCGGTGCGCACGATCGACCCGGCGGGCGGGGTGACCGCGCGGACCTTCGACCGGATGGGGCGGGTGTCGTCGCTGACGGACCCGCTGGGGCGCACCACGCGCTACTCCTACGACGGGGCCGGGCGCCCGATTCGCACGCTGGACGCCGCCGGGAGGGAGCGGACGCTGTCCTACGACCGCTCGGGCCGGCTGACCGCCGAGCGGCTCGACGGGCGGCTGCGGCGCGCCTACGCCCTCGACGAGGCCCGGGCCAACCTGGAGGTCACCGACTACGTCGGGGGCGACGAGCACGACCCGGACGGGTCGGCGCAGTCCTGGCAGTGGTGGTGGAACTGGCGCGGGGAGATGACCCGGGCGCGTCAGGGCTCCCTGCACACCACCTACGACTACGACGCGGACGGCCGCGTGGTGCGCATGGTGCGCCCCGACGGCGAGGCCACCGCCTACGAGTACGACCGCGAGGGGCGGGTGTGCGCCTTCACCCGCGACGGGGTGGGGCGCGTGAGCGTCGAGCGCGACCTGCTGGGGCGCGCCGTGTGCGCCGTCGGCGACGGGGTGCACATCGCCTGGCAGTGGGAGAACGGCTTCCTGGTCCGGCAGGTCACCCACCGCTCGGGCCGGCGGAGCGTGGTGGACTTCGCCCGCGACGCCGACGGGCGGATCGTCTCGCGCACGGTGGACGGGGCCACGACGTCGTTCACCTACGACGCCGCCGGGCAGCTGACCGGCGCGACCGGCCCCGACGGGCGCAGGTCCTACTCGTGGGACGCGCTGGGGCGCATGACGCGGCGCAGCGAGGCGGACGCCACGACGTCGTTCACCTACGACGCCGCCGGGCAGTTGACCGGCGCGGCCGGCCCCGACGGGGCGGTGGCCTTCTCCTACGACGAGCTGGGCAGGCGCACCGGCGAGAGGGGCCCGGGCGGGCGGCGGCGCCTGGTGTGGGACGACGACGACCGCCTGGTGGGGGTGACCACCCTGGTTCAGCGCGGGGATCGTCTCGAGGTGGGCCGCCAGTGGGACCTGGCGTGGGGCGCCGACGGCGAGCTGGCCGCCATCGACTCCACCGACCTGGTGTGGGACCGCGCCGACGGGTTGGCGGTGCCCGTCAGCGCGGGCGGCGCCGCGATCGACGCGGTCGCGGGGGTGAGCGCCGCCTCCCCGGCCCGGGCCGGCGGGGCGCGGGCGGACGCCGCCGGCGCCGCCGACGCTGGCGGGCCCGGGGGGCCGCGCGTGGCCCCGACGTGGGTCAAGACCCAGGACGACCCGTGGGCGACCCCGGCGTCGCTGCTGGACGTGGGTGAGGGGATCTCCATCACGCCGCGGGCGACGGTGGCCTTCGGCGGGCTGGAGGTCATGGGCGCGCGCGTCTACGACCCGGCCACGGGCTCGTTCCTGTCGGTGGACCCGCTGCTGGCGCCCCCGGAGGCCGCCTGGGCGTCCAACCCCTACTCCTACGCGGGCAACGACCCCGTGGGCTTCTCCGACCCCACGGGCCTGGCGCCGGTCAGCGACGCCCAGCTGGCCGCCTACAACCAGGCCCACTCCGGGGCGATCTCCCAGGCCTGGAACGCGGCCAGCTCGTGGGTCAAGGACAACTGGCAGTACATCGCGGCGGCGGCCGTCGTGGCCGTGGGCGTGGGACTGTGCATCACCGGGGTGGGCAGCGGCCTGGGCGCCACCATCCTCATCGGCGCGGCCACCTCCGGCGTCTTCTCCGCCGGCACCCAGTACATCACCACCGGCAGGATCGACCCCAAGTCCCTGGCCGCCGACATCGCCATCGGCGGGGCGACCGCGCCCATCGGCGGCGGCGTGGAGTCCGCCGTCGGGTCGGCCCTGTCGCGCACCGGCCTGTGCCAGGCCGGCCGCAACATCCTCACCGGCGCCGCCTCCAGCGCGGTGGAGGGCGGGGTGTCCGACGGGCTGAGCTACCTGGCCGGGCCCGGCCCCCACACCGTGGGCGGCCTGGCCTCGTCCGTGGGCGGCGGGGCCGCCGGCGGCGGTCTGACCGGCGGCGCCACGGCCAAGATCACCAACCACATGCAGGGACTGACCGGGTGGGCGTGCTTCACCGCCGACACCCCCGTGGTCATGGCCGACGGGTCCACCAGGCCCATCGCCCAGGTGCAGGTCGGCGACCGGGTCCTGGCCCACAACCCCCACACGGGGGCCGATGAGGCCCGCGAGGTCCTGGACACCCCGGTGCACGAGGACGCCGTCACCTGGAGGGTGTCCACCGACGACGGCGGGACCGTCACCACCACCCCCACCCACCGCTTCTGGGTCCAGGGGGCCGGCTGGACCAAGGCGGAGGACCTGGTCCCCGGCGACCGCCTGCGCACCACCGCCGGACCGGGCGCCCCGCCCAGCACCACCGAAAACCCGCACACCACCGACCCCGCCGACGGCGCCACCGGCCGCGCCGAGGACGACCCGCACGCCAACACCGACGGCGCCGACGGCGCCACGGTGGTGGAGTCCGCCCCCACCGGCCGCACCGCCACCGTCCACAACCTCACCATCCACGGCCTGACCAACTACTACATCACCACCACCACCGGCACCAGGGCACTCGTACACAACACCTATGGACCGACCTATCGTGATCTGAAAGATCAGAAATTGTCGGATGCGCACCATATTATCCAGGATGCGGCGGTTCGCGATCTGCCCGGATACTCGCGTTCAGGGGCGCCAGCTATTCAACTTAAAGGCCCATCAAACGTGCCTGGAACAGAACATTATGAGGCCACTCTCGTCCAGCGAGCCGCCGGTGGGGGCACCTACGCGGCGGAACGCGAGATCGCCGAGAGGGGGCTCCGCGCGGCGGGACTCAGCGATCAAGATGTCACATCGGCCATCGAACGTGCAGACAATTACTTCAAGGGTGTTTTGAAGGTTACCGACAGCACGCCCACCAGAATACCAGGAAACAGGGCGAAACAATGACAGGACGCAAGACCCTTCCGGAGGAAATCGTGGTGGAGTTGCGAAATCTTCTGATCTCTATCGTAAGAAAAGACACTCGCAACGACACCGATACCCTTCCGGGCGGCAACATCTCATGGCTCAATGCCGACCGGACCCTTGAGGATTATCCGGCAACTTTTATTGTGCCACCACCGAAGTTCGCCGACTGCATTGAATATGGAGAGTATTATGGAGAATTGAGGGACGGGAGTGGATTCTGGATTGATTGCCCCTTGTGGACCAAGGAGGAGGGGCGTTCGGACCTGGAGGTGCAACTCTTCGCTAAAACTGCGGGGGATGGCACCTGGGATCTTGATGTCACGAACATACTGGTGCCATAGCGGCGCTAATTTTGAATCTACTCGACCCCTGGACTTAGAAAGGCTCTCCGTAGCGGAGTCCGGTTAACGCTCCCGTGAATGAGTGGATATGAGAGAACGGCGTGGGGCTGGGCGGACGCTGGGAATGATGTGCTCTACTCGTCTACTCCGATCTGCGAGGGGAGTAACCCTATGTCCGTGGATGTGGCGCTGTCCGCGGAGAGCAGTGCCGGGCATACGCTGGACGTCAGTGTTATCAATCGGAAGTGAGGCTTTCGCGATGAGGGACATGACCGGGGACCTGGTCGGGCTGGTGCCGCCCCCGGAGGATCCTGAGCCGGCCAGCGGGGGCCTGCCGGAGTCGGTGGTCCTGCCGGAGGACTATCTGCACTTCCTGTCGGTGTACGGGGTGGGGACCTTCGACATGTTCCTGCACGTCATGGCCCCCGAGCGCAGCGACGGGCGCGCGAACGTCCGGGAGCGGACGGCCTCGTTCTGGTCGGTTCTGGCGCGGATGCTGGAGCCCAATCCGACGGTGGAGCCCCTGAGGGGCATGCTCGGCGCCGGCGCCGGCGCCGGGGCGTTCGATCCGGTGGCGCCCCTGTCGGATATGCTCCATGCCGCGGCGTCGGTGGCGGTGTGGGGGTCGACCGATAACGGCGACCTGTGCCTGTGGGTGGTGCCGGCCGAGGGCGAGGACGGCTTCGTGCTCGTCATCGGCTCGAGATTCGAGGACTGGTACGAGTACGGGGTGAGCATCACGGAGTTCCTGCACCGGATTCTTACGGGGGACATCCGCTGCCCCGCATTCCCCGAGGATTTCCCGACGACTGGCGTTCAGATGGTGTTCGGCGACGTTGTCGCGGTCGCGGATCTGCCGACGGCGAGGCACTCGTTCCTCACCGGCGATCAGTACATCCGGGTGATGGACGCGTGGCCCGCGCCCTGGAAGACCATCCAGGAGGAGCAGAGGAAGCAGGGCGGGCCGAGTCCGGGTGATTCCGGAAACGGCGGCGGATTCGAGGTGCCAATGCGCGGCTGAGAAGAGGGGGGAGCGTCATGCTGTCGTTCAGGTGGGTGCTCGGCGATATGACCGATAACAGCCCCGGGGAGATCCCGGCCCTGCTGGCCGATCTCGCCAATGCCGACGAGGAACATGTCAATGTTGACATTGAGGATGATGGCGGTATCGGTCTTAGCGTCTTCGCCGACAGGTGGATCACCATCGAGGACGTGGAGGGGGACTCTCCGAGCATTCCTCACCGGGAGCGACGGTCCGTGGGCCCGGATCGTCATGATGGTTCGGGCGGACGGGCGCGGGGTGGTGCGGGTGAGGCTCCTGGGACGACTCGGGGCGGGGGCGTGTCCAAATCTGTTGCAAAGGCGCCCCGTGACCGGATCGGCCGCGGATGAAAGCGCGGAATATCAACGTTTCTTCTCGCGCGCTCCGACGCGATCGGGGTCTTTGCAACAGATTTGGACAATCGGCGCCGCCAGTGGCCCCTCTGCCGGGGGCGGGCGCCGGTTGGACGGCGACCATGACGAGCACCCCGACGGCCGGACGGGCTCGCGGGAACGCCGCCCGGCCGCGAGCACGTCACTTGACTCGCGAGCACGTACCTCTAGCAGACGTTCTCGCGGGTTACCCGGCGATCTCGCGGGTCAAGTGACGTGCTCGGCGGTTACCCGGCGATCTCGCGGACTGCGGCGCCGGCTCGCCCGGCCCGCGCCGCCCGGACCCTGTCCCGCCCGCGCCCGACCGGACCTGCGGTTGACGCACTCGGCGACGACGTCGAGCCCCTGTCCCGCCCGTGCCCGACTGGACCCGCGCCGCCCCGGTGAACGATGATGGCCGCATACTCGTCCCGCCCCCCGAGCACGCCGGCCTCGAAGCCGTGAGGAAGGTGACCATGACCGCCTCCAGGTCCCGCGCGAAGGCCGCCCCCGGGTCCTCCGGCCCCCGCGCGACCGGGCCCTCCCGCCCCCGCGCGGTGCGGCGCCTGGCCCGGCGCCTGCCCGCCATCGCGGTCATCGTCGTCTCCCTCATCGTCTCCGGCCTGGCCGTGGCCTACCGGGGCATGCCCACCGCGGAGGTCGACGTCGACGACGGCGGCATCTGGGTCACCAACGAGTCCCGCCAGCTGGTGGGCCACCTCAACTACGACTCGCGCACCCTGGACTCCGCGCTGCGCACCGACACCGCCGACTTCGACATCGGCCAGGCCGGCGAGACCGTCACCCTGTCCGACCTCGTCGCCGGCTCCGTCGCCCCCATCGCCGTCGCCGAGGTCTCCGTGGGCGCCGCCGTCTCCCTGCCCGACACTGCCGTGGCCGTCCAGGGCGGCGATCGCGTCGGCGTGCTCGACCCCGACGAGGGCGACCTGTGGGTCGCCTCCGCCTCCGCGCCCGCCTCCACGGCCTTCACCCCCGCCGGCGCCGTGGCCACCGACATGGACGGCGGGGCCGTGACCGCCTCCACCGACGGCGCGGTCATGGCCGTGTCCGCCGCCGCGGGCCGCTTCGTCGTCGTGAAGCCGGGCGGGCGCGTCGACACGGCCGAGTCCACGGCGATCACCGGCCTGCCGCAGACCGCCTCCCTGACCCTGACCGCCGTCGGCGACAGGCCCGTGGCCCTGGACGCCGACGCCGGCACCCTCGTCCTGCCCGACGGCTCCGTGCGCGACCTGCGCGCCCAGGGCGTGGGCGCCGGCGCGGTCCTCCAGGCGCCCGGCCCCGACGCCGACGCCGTCCTCATCGCCACGCCCACCGCCCTGCTGTCCGTGCCCCTGGACGGCGGGGATGTCACCTCCGTCCAGGCGACCTCCGGCGGCGACTCCGGCACGCCCGCGCCCCCCGTGCGCCACCGGGGCTGCGACTACGCCGCCTGGTCCGGCTCGGGCGCCTACCGGCGCGTGTGCGACGACGCCTCCGCCTCCACCGACATGACGGTGGACACGCTCGCCGCCGCCGGCCCCGACATCGTCTTCCGCACCAACCGGACCCGCATCATCCTCAACAGCACCGGCTCGGGCGCGGTGTGGCTGCCCGACGAGAACATGGTCCTCATGGACAACTGGGACGAGGTCGACAAGCAGCTCACCGAGCAGGAGAACCTCGAGGACTCCCCGGACACCACCGACGAGATCGCCGACCCCGAGCGCAACGAGGAGAACACCCCGCCCGACGCCGTCGACGACTCCTTCGGCGTGCGGCCCGGGCGCACCGCCACCCTGCCCGTGCTCCAGAACGACTCCGACCCCGACGGCGACGTCCTGACCGCCGCCGCCACCTCCGAGCCGGGCTTCGGCGCCGTCGCCGCCACCCGCGGCGGGCGCGCCCTCCAGCTCACCGGCGTCGAGGACGACCGCACCGGCTCGACCACCTTCACCTACGAGGCCTCGGACGGGCGGGCCGTCGACACCGCCACCGTCACCGTCACCGTCCACCCCTGGGGCCAGAACGAGGGCCCCTCCCAGCTGCGCGACCCCGCGATCAAGCTGGGCGCCAACGCCCAGATCGACTACAACGTCCTGACCGACTGGATCGACCCCGACGGCGACCAGATCTACCTCGTGTCCGCCACCGGCTCCGAGGGCCTGGAGGTGCGCTCCAACGAGGACGGCACCGTCTCGCTGCACGACCTGGGCGGCGGGCCCGGGCCCAGGACCGTCACCGTCGTCGTCTCCGACGGCAGCGAGCCCACCACCGGGACCCTGACCGTCGACGTGCGCGACGCCGGCAACATCCCGCCCACCGCCAACGCCGACTTCTACGTGGCCCGCAGCGGCGAGCCGCTCACCCTCGAGCCCCTGGCCAACGACACCGACGCCAACGGCGACTCCCTGAGCCTGGTGGCCCTGTCGGTCGCCCCGGAGGGCACCGCCCTGACCCCGGACCTGTCCCTGGGCACCGTCTCCTTCTCCTCGTCGGTGCCCGGCTCCTACCAGTTCACCTACACCGTCTCCGACGGGCCGTCCACCACCCTGGGCGTCATCAGGGTCGACGTCGTCCCCGTGGACTCCCAGGCCGTGCCCGTGGCCGAGGACGACCTGGGCGTCCTGCCCGCCGGCGGGTCGACGCTCGTGGCCCCCCTGGCCAACGACTCCGACCCGGCCGGCGGGGTGCTCGTGGTGCAGAGCATCGAGGTCCCCGACGACCTGGAGGTCACCCTCCTGGACCGCCACCTGCTGCGCGTGAGCGCCCCGGCAGGTCTCGACGCCCCCGTCTCGGTGCCCTACACGGTCTCCAACGGCCAGGCCAGCGCCACCGCCCGCGTCACCGTCGTGCCGGCCCCCGCCGAGGACGACAAGCGCCCGCCCCAGCTCCAGCCGGACTCGGCCAGGGTCCGCGTCGGCGACGTCGGCGGGGTCGACGTCCTGAGCAACGACGTCTCCCCGGCGGGACTGAACCTCACCGTGGACCCCGAGCTCGTCTACACCTCCGACGGCGACGTCGGCACGCCCTTCGTCACCGGCAACCTGGTGCGCCTGGAGGCCGGGTCGAGCCCCGGCACGCTCCAGGTGGCCTACACCGTCCGCGACTCCGCCGGGAACTCGGCCACCTCCACCGTCACCTTCGAGGTCGTGGCCTCCGGGCAGGCCAACGCCGCGCCCCGGCCGCAGGCCCTGACCGCCTGGGCCGTCAGCGGGGAGACCACCCGCATACCCGTGCCGCTGAGCGGCATCGACCCCGACGGCGACTCGGTGACGCTGGTGGGCATCGAGCAGTCCCCGGCCCGGGGCACGGTCGAGCTGGGCACCGAGTGGCTGGAGTACACCCCGGCGACCACCGGCTCGGGCGGGACCGACGTGTTCACCTACATCGTCGAGGACCGCCAGGGCAAGCAGGCGGTGGCCCGCGTGCGCGTGGGGGTGGCCCCGCCCAGCGAGTACAACCAGGCGCCCGTCGCCCAGAACGACGTCGTGCGCACCCGGCCCGACCGGCGCCTGTCGGTCAATGTCACCCGCAACGACCTGGACGCCGACGGCGACCCCATCACCCTGATGCCCGACTCGCTCGAGGTCGCCGACGACTCCCTGGAGCCCACCGCCTCCAGCCCCTACGTCTCGCTGCACACGCCCGCCCGGGAGGGCTCCTACCTCGTCTCCTACGGCATCTCCGACTCGCGCGGGGGCGTCGCCCGCGGCTCCCTGACCGTCAACGTCGACGCCGACGCCCCCCTCCAGGCGCCCCTCGCCCGCGACGACACCGTGGCCCTGGCCGACCTGCCCGAGACCGGCGACGTGCGCGTGGACGTCCTGGCCAATGACGAGGACCCGGACGCGGACCGCTCCGGGCTGACGGTCTCCGCCCGCGGCGAGGGGGTGTCCGTGTCCGGCGACCAGCTGCTCATCACCCCCGCCGAGCGGCGCCGCCTGGTGGTCTACACCGTCACCGACGCCGACGGGCTGAGCGCCTCCGCCGTCGTGTCCGTGCCCGGGACCGACCTGACCGGCCCCGTCCTGGACTCCACCCGCGTCCCGGTGACCGTGCGCTCCGGGGAGGACGTCGTGCTCGACGTGCGCGACTACGTGCTCACCCGCTCCGGGCGCACCCCCCGCATCACCGACCCGGCCACCCTGACGGCCTCCACCGGCGTGGACCCGGGCATCTCCCTGACCGACGAGACCCACATCGCCTTCCACGTGTCCGCCGACTACTCGGGGCGGGCCTCGGTGTCCTTCACGGCGCGCGACGGCGCCGCCGACGACGACTCGGCGCTGTCGGCGACCCTCACCCTGCCCCTGCGGGTCGACACCGCCCGCAACACCCCGCCCACCCTCAAGCCCACGCCCATCCGGGTCGCCGTCGGGGAGGACGCGGTCACCCAGGACCTGGCCCTCATGGTCCGCGACCCCGACGGCGCCGACCCGGCCGCCTTCGGCTACGCCGTCTCCGGCGTCCCCGACGGCGTGACCGCCACCCTGAACGGGCACGTCCTGTCCGTCAAGGCCGCCACCGACAAGAAGGGCCCGGCGGGCTCGCTGACGGTCTCCGTCGACGACGGCTCCGGCGCGGTCCAGGCGCAGGTCCCCATCACCATCGTGACCTCGACCAGGCCGCTGACCCAGGTCTCCGAGGCCGTCGTCGAGGCCGCCGGGGCCGGCGTCACCGAGGCCGTCGACATCACCCGGTACACGATCAACCCCTTCCCCTCCACCCCGCTGCGCATCACCGCCACCTCCGTGCAGGTGGGCCGGGGCACGGTCGACCCGCAGGGCACCACCCTCAACATCACCCCCGCCGCGGGCTTCCACGGCCAGATGACCGTCGTCTACCGGGTCATGGACGCCACCGGGGACGCCGACCGCGTCGTCGAGGGCACCGTCAGGCTCATTGTGCGCGACCGGCCCGACGCCCCCACCGATGTGCACGTGTCCGCCACCGGCGCCGGGAGCGCCCTCGTCACCTTCCAGCCGGGGTCGGACAACGGCGCCCCCATCACCGGCTACACCCTGACCGACACGAGCACGGGCCTGGCCCACTCCTGCGCCGTGTCCTCTTGCGAGCTGACCGGCCTGGCCAACGGCGTCGAGCACGCCTTCAGCGTCGTGGCCCACAACGACGTCGGCGACTCGCCCGCCTCGGCGCCCTCCGCCCCCGTCCTCGTCGACGCCTCCCCCGAGGCCCCGGCGGCCCCCGCCGCCGCCCCGGGCGACTCGGGACAGATCAAGGTCTCCTGGCAGGAGCCGGCGAACGAGGGCTCGCCCATCACCGGTTACACCGTCTCCCTGGTCGGCGGGCCGAGCCGGGAGGCGGGCGCCTCGGCCCGCTCGGCGACCTTCGAGGGCCTGGTCAACGGGCAGACCTACAGCGTCACCGTCACCGCCCACAACGCCGGCGGCGACTCGCCGCCCTCGCCCGCCACCCAGGTCACGCCCGTCGGCCCGCCGCAGGCCCCCACCGTCACCGGCGCCACCGTCACCGGCGTCACCGCCACCCAGGCGGGCCTCCACGTCACCTGGGTGCTGGGCGACGCGGGCGGGCGGACCTTCACCTCCGCCACGCTCAGCGCCGGGGGCGCCAGCGCGTCCGTCGACCCCGGCGCCGGGGCCGCCGACCTGACCATCCCCCTGCCCGCCGGGGGCAGGGCCGACGTCACCGTCACGGCGTGCACCGACGCGGGCGAGTGCGTCACCTCCCCGGCGCTCGGCGTCGATGTCCGCGCCATCGCGCCCGCCCAGCCGAGCCTCGCCGTGTCCGGGGCCACCGCCACGGGCCTGACCGTCTCCTGGTCCGTGCCCCGGGCCGCCGACCCCGCGGCCACCGCCACCGTCACGGTCGACGGGCGCGAGGTCGCCACCGGCCAGCCCGAGAACGGCTCGACGACGGCGACCGGCCTGACCCCCGGCGCCGATCACACGATCACGGTCACACTCACCAACGCCGCCGGGACCGCGTCCGCCACCGCCACGGCCGCCACCCTGCCGCGGGTCTCCCTGACCCTGGCCGACTGCACGGGCAAGGAGGCCGGGTACGCGGCGGGCTGCCGCACCTACTCCCTGACGGCGCAGTCCTGGCCGGCGTCCCTGGGGTCGATGACCTGCACCGTCGCCAGCGACCTGACGGACCCCGCCAACCCGAACCGGCCCCTGACCGCCCCCGCCGTGACCCTGACCAATGCGAGCCCCGTGCCCTCGGGGATCGCCGTCGGCTACACCACCCAGGGCGCGCTCGAGGCGCACACCGCCGAGCTGGTGACCTGCACCGGCCCCTGACCGCCGGCGGCCCCGCCCGCCCCCGCATCCCGCCCCACCGACTCCGAGGAACCACGCACATGCCCATCAGCCCCGAGGACGCGACCCGCTTCGCCCGCACCTTCGCCGCTCTCGTCGACGGCATCGCCGTCGCGCTGCTGGGCAAGGAGTCCACGATCCGCCTGGCCCTGACCACCATGCTCTCCGACGGGCACCTCCTGCTGGAGGACGCCCCGGGCACCGGCAAGACCGCCCTGGCCCGGGCCATGGCCGCCGTCATCGACGGCACGCAGTCGCGCATCCAGTTCACCCCGGACCTGCTGCCGTCCGACATCACGGGGGTGAGCATCTACGACCAGAAGACGGGGGACTGGGTCTTCCAGGCCGGCCCCGTGTTCGCCCAGGTCGTCCTGGCCGACGAGGTCAACCGGGCCAGCCCCAAGACCCAGTCGGCGCTGCTGGAGGTCATGGAGGAGTCGCAGGTGACGGTCGGCGGGGTCACCCACCCGGCCCCGCGCCCCTTCATCGTCATCGCCACCCAGAACCCCATCGAGCAGGCCGGCACCTACCCCCTGCCCGAGGCCCAGCTCGACCGCTTCCTCATGAAGACCTCCATCGGCTACCCGGCCCGCGCCGCCATGATCGACGTCCTGGAGGGCGCCGCCGCCCCCAACCGCTCGCGCCTGGTGCGCCCCGTCGTCACCGCCGAGCAGCTCACGGCCCTGTCCGCCCTGGCCGCGCGCAACCACACCGACAGGTCCGTGCTCGACTACGTGGCGGCCCTGGCCGAGGCGACCCGCGAGGACGACTCCGCCCGCCTGGGCGTGTCCACGCGCGGGGCCATCGCCATGGTGCGCTGCGCCCGGGTGTGGGCGGCCGCCCAGGGGCGCAACTTCGTCCTGCCCGACGACGTCAAGGCCCTGGCCGGTCCGGTGTGGGTGCACCGGGTCGTCGTCGACCCCGACGCCGCCTTCTCCGGCGCCACCGCCGAGGGCGTCGTCGCCCGCGCCCTGACCTCCGTGCCGGCCCCCGCCGCGGACGCATGAGCACGGCCGGTCCGCCCCCGCCAGACGGCCCGCGGGCCCGGGGCGCCCGCGCGGACGGGGCCCGGGCCGGGATCGGCCCGCGCGCCGCGGCCTCCGCCCGCCGGATGGGGGGCGCGCTGGGCCGGGCGGCCGGGCCGCTGCGGATCCTGACCCCGGCGGGCCGGGCCGCCCTGGTCACGGGGGCCGTCGCCGCCCTGGTCGCCGCGACGGCCGGGTGGGTCGAGGCCGGCGCGATCGCCTGGTGCTGCGCCGTCGTCCTCCTGGCGGCGCTGGTCCAGGTGGCCGTCCCCAGCCCCCACGCGGTGGCGCTGCACCTGTCCAACCGCCGGGTGGTCGCCGGGCAGACGGCGATCGGCGAGATCGCGGTGACCAACCGGCGCGCCCGGCGCGCCGGCGCCGGCGTGATCGAGCTGCCCATCGGCGCCGGCGCCGGCCAGATCCTCGTGCCGCCCCTGGCGGGCCACGAGACCTGGAACGAGGTCTTCTCCGTGGTCACCCGCCGCCGCGGCCTGATCCGCATCGGCCCCGCCCACGCGGTGCGCGCCGACGCCCTGGGCCTGGTGCGCCGCGTGAGCACCTGGGACAACCCCGAGACCCTCCACGTGCACCCGCGCACCGTCCGCGTCCCCTTCGAGGCCACCGGCTTCCAGCTCGACGTCGAGGGCGTGGTCACCGCCAAGCTGTCCTCCTCCGACGTGGCCTTCCACGCGCTGCGCGACTACGAGCCCGGCGACGACCGCCGCCACGTCCACTGGGCCTCCTCCGCCCGCCTGGGCAGGCTCGTCGTGCGCCAGTTCGAGGAGACCCGCCGTTCCCACCACCTGCTCGTCCTGGACACCCGCAGCGGGGCCTGGCCGCGCGACGACTTCGAGACGGCCGTGTCCGTGGCCGCCTCCCTCGCCCTGGCGGACATGACCCGCTCGCGCACCGTGTGGCTGCGCGGGCGCGCCGGCTGGCTGCCCACCTCCGCCCCCGTCGGCCTCATGGACGCCCTGGCCGAGCTCGAGCCCGACGACGCCGGCGCGGACCCCCTGGCCGACGTGGTCCGCCGGGCGGTGGCCGAGCACCCCGACCTGTCCGCCCTCACCGTCGTCGTCGGCCCCGACACCGACGACGAGGAGGCCGCCCGCCTGCTGGCCCCCGCGGGCCCCGACGTCGCCGCCGGGGTCCTGAGGATCCGCACGGGCGCGGTGCGCAGGCGCCTGAGCGTGGAGCGGGGCAGCCTCGTGGACTGCCCCTCGGTGGAGGACCTGCCCCACCTGCTGCTCCTGGCGGGAACGGCCTCATGAGCCCGCGCCGATCCGAGGACACCGCCCCCCGCCGCAGGGGGCCGGAGGACACCGCCCCGAGGCGCACCGGCCCCGCCCGGGGCGCTGGCTCCCGGGGCGCCGGGTCCGACCGCCGCGCCGGGTCCGCCCCGGCCCGGGGGAGTGGCGGGTCCGCCCCGCCCCCGCCCGTCGGCCCGCCCCGGCCCGCCCTGTGGCGCCTCCTCGTCGTCGCCGCCCTCCTGGTCCCGATGGTCCTCCTCCACGAGCCCGTCTTCGGCGACGGCGCGGGCCTGCGGGCCGCGGGCGCCGGATGCGCCGTCGGCCTGCTCATCGCCGCGGCCAGCACCCGGTGGCGCTGGGACGCGCTGTCCACGCTCGCGGCGGTGCTCGCCGCCCACCTGCTGGGCGGCGGGGCGGCCGCCCTGCCCACGACGACCGCGCACGGCGTCGTGCCCACGGCGCTGACCATCCAGACCCTCGTCATCCAGACGGTCCGGTCCTGGAAGGACCTGCTGACTCTCATGCCGCTGGCCTCCGCCTACGTCGGCCCGGCGGTCATGCCCTGGCTGTCCGGGCTCCTGTGCTCCCTGGCGGCGGGCCTGCTCACCGTGCGCGCGCGCCGCCCCATGCTGGGCACCGCGCCCATCATGCTCCTGGGCGCCCTGGGCATCGCCTTCGGGCCGACCGGCGTGCGCCCCGCCGTGTGGCCCGCCGTCGCCTGGTTCGCCGCCGTGCTGGCGTGGTGGGCCTGGATCGGCAGCCGCATGAGCCTGGAGTCCGGCGAGGACATCCGCGTCGGGCGCACCGCGGTGGGCCTGACCATGACCCGCACCGCCACGCGCGGGGCCTCCCGCGCCGTCGCGCGCACCGGCCGGCGGATCGTCGTCGCCGCCCTCACGCTGGCCCTGGCCGGGGGCACCGGCTTGGCCGCCACCACCGGGCTCGGACCGTGGCAGCGGGTCGTGGGGCGCGACCTGATCACCCCGCCGCTGGACGCCCGCCAGTACCCCTCGCCGCTGGCCGCCTTCCGCCACTACACCTCGGACCTGGAGGAGACGACCCTCGTCCAGGTCGCCGGCCTGCCGGAGGGGGCCCGGCTCCGCCTGGCCGCCATGGACGTCTACGACGGCACCACCTTCACCATGAGCCCGGCCGGCACCCACCCCGGCGACGGCTACCTGAGCGTCGGCACCAGAATGCCCGCCTTCGACGTGCCCGACGGCTCCGCCGCGGCCCAGATGACCATCAGCTCCTCCGGGCTGCTCGGCCCGTGGGTCCCCACCACCGGCGCCGTCACCGCCCTGACCTTCACCGGGGGCGACGCCGCCGCCCAGCAGGACGGGCTGCACCTGGACCGCTGGGCCCAGGCCCTGCTCACCACCGGCCCCACCGCCTCCATGACCTACAGCCTGGACACCATGGTCACGCCCGACTGGTCCGACGGCCAACTCCAGGGAGTCGACGCGCCCCCGCCCAGGGGCGAGGACCGCCACGTGCCCCAGGCCGTGTCCGACCTGGCCACCCGCGTCGCCGGATCCGAGCAGACCCCCCTCGGACGGGCCCGCGCCATCGAGCGCTACCTGACGACCAACGGCTACTACTCCAACGAGGACACCGCGGCCTCCCGGCCCGGCCACCGCAGCGACCGCCTCCAGCGCATGCTCGAGGCCGACCAGCTCATCGGCGACGACGAGCAGTACGCGGCCCTCATGGCCCTCATGCTGCACTCCCTGGGCGTCAACGCCCGCGTCGTCATGGGGCTCTACCCGCCGGGCGGCGGCCAGAGCGCCACCCTGCACGGCGGCGACGTGCACGCGTGGGTCGAGGTCGAGTTCGACGGCGTCGGCTGGCAGACCTTCGACCCGACCCCGCCCTACGACCAGACCCCGCAGACCGAGGTCACCAAGCCGCGATCCGTGCCCCAGCCCCAGGTCCTCCAGCCCCCCGAACCGCCCGACGCCCCCATCGAACTGCCCCCCTCGACGTCGGACAAGCCGGCCGGTCAGCAGAACGACGAGGGCCGGTCCTTGCCCTGGGGGATCATCGGCGCGGTCGGCGCCGGCCTGCTGCTGCTCGTAGGGCCGGTCGTTCTCATCGTCGCGGCCAAGGCTCTGCGACGGCGCCGACGGCGCCGGGCCGAGCCCGCCCGCGCCCTGACCGGATCGTGGGACGAGGTCGTCGACCTGGCGACCGACGCCGGCATCGACGTCCCCGTCCACCTCACCCGCCAGGAGGCCGCCTGGATGCTCGCCGACGAGTTCGCTCCGGCGGCGGAGGCGAAGGCCGGTCCGGCGGCGGAGGCGAAGGCCGGTCCGGCGGCGGGGAAGGGCCCGGCCGAGGAGGCCGGTCCGGTTCCGGTCCCGAAGGTCAATTCGCCATCGGAAACCGTCCTGCCGCCGGGAGCCGGCTCGCCATTCAAGGCCAGTCCGACGTCGGAAGCCGGCCCGACCCCGGAGATCGGCTCGGTGCCGCCCCCGGCGTCGGAGGCTGGCCCGCCGCAAGAGGCCGGTCCGCCGCCGAGAACGGACGCTGCGCCAGCGCAGGTGCCGGGGACGAACCCCGAGGCGCCTCCGTCCTTCGCCCCGAGGTCGTTCCCCGCCCCCGCTCCGGCATCGATTCCGGCGCCGCCCCCGGCGTCGGCCCCAGTCTCGCTGTCGGCCCCCACCCCGGAGACGGCCGTCGCCTCGTTGTCGGCTCCTACGCCGGCGTCGGTTCCGGTCTCGTTGTCGGCTCCCACCCCGGAGACGGCCGTCGCCTCGCTGTCGGCCCCCACTCCGGAAACGGCCCCGGTTTCGATGTCGGCTTCCACTCCGGAAACGGCCCCGGTCTCTTCTCCGGCTCCCGCCCCGGCGTCGGTTCCGGTCTCGCTGTCGGCTCCTACTCCGGAGACGGCTGTTGCTTCGTTGTCGGCTTCCACGCCTGAGACGGCCCCCGTTTCTCCGGCTCCTGCCCCGGCGCTCTCTCCGGCGTCGATTCCCGCTCCGGCGTCGATTCCGGTCTCTTCGCCGGCTCCTGCCCCGGCGTCGGCCCCCGCCCCGGAACCGGCGCCAGTCCCGGCCCCAGCCTCGGCCCCGGAAACGAACCCGGCCCCGGGCGCCGCGGCGCCGCGCCGACCCGTGACCGGCTGGTCGGACCCTGACGAGGCCGTCCCCGTCGTCGTCTCCATCGCCCGGCGCGCCGACGTCGCCAGCTTCGCCGAGGGGGCCACCACGCCCGAGGAGGCCCGCACCGCCTGGACGGAGGTGGACGCGCTGCGACGGGGGGTGCGGCGCTCGACCGGACCGCTCGCCCGCGCGCGCCGGACCCTGTCCCCGCGCTCGCTGCGCGCCCGGCGCCGCCGCCGTCGGGCCTCCCGCCGCCGCGGGGGGAAGGACAGCGGAAGGAAGGACGACTGATGGTCCACAGGATCGCGCCCCCGCCCGAGATCGAGGGCCTGACCTGGGTGCGCGCGCTCGGCTCCGGCGGCTTCGCCGACGTGCACCTGTACCGCCAGTCCCTGCCGGCCCGGGACGTGGCCGTCAAGGTGGTGCGCGACCCCACGGAGAGCGGGAGCGTCGACGAGATGCACCGCGAGGCCGACGCGACGGCCGCCGTCGCCGGCCACCCGGCCGTCATCGAGCTCCACGGCGCCGGAACCACCGCGGACGGGCGCCCCTACCTCATCATGGAGTACTGCCCCGTGGCGGACATCGGCGAGCAGGCGCGGGCCCGCCCCATGGCCGTGGACCGGACCCTGGACCTGATCATCCGCGTGTGCGGCGGGGTCGAGGCGCTGCACCGGGCGGGACTCGTCCACCGCGACATCAAGCCCTCCAACATCATGCTGGACGCCTACGGGCGGCCCGTCCTGGCGGACTTCGGCGTGGCCGCCCCCATCGGCGAGCTCGAGCCCGGGCGGCTGGACGGCTTCTCGGTCCTGTGGGCGCCGCCGGAGCAGCAGGACGCCCGCACCCATGCCCACCCCACGCAGGACGTGTGGGCGCTCGCGGCCACGACGTGGACCCTGCTGACGGGGCGCAGCCCCTTCGAGGACCCGCTGGGGGACAACGGCGCGCTCGCCGTCGCCCACCGGGTGCGCTCCGGGCGGCTGCGGGGGCTGGGCCGGCCGGACGCCCCCGCCCAGCTCGAGGGGGTCCTGCGGGCGGCCATGGCCCTGGACCCGCTGGAGCGCACCGGCTCGGCCCTGCGCCTGGGCGAGGATCTCCAGGGCATCCAGCGGATCATGGGCCGGCCGGTCACGGCCATGAGCATCGAGCCGGGAGGCCTGGCCGCCGAGCCCGTGCTGCCCGCGGCGGACGGGTCGGGCGCCGCCGTCAAGACCCGCCAGCGTGGTTCCCGCCCGGCGGCCCCCGCGGGAACCCGGCGGCGCGCGCGCCCGTCGGTCGACCCCGAGCGGACCCGGATGCGGGCGCCCTCCTACGACTTCCAGAACTTCCAGAACGAGGTGCCCAAGCCGAGCGCCGACGACTGGGAGCAGCCGAGAATCCCGGAGGCCTCGACCGGCGAGCCCGTGGAGCCGACCGGCCCCCGCGGGCGCCGTATCCACCCGCTGGGGGTGGTGGCCCTCAGCGTGGTGGGCGCGGTGGCGGCGGCCGGGCTCGTCATCGCCATGCTCACCAACGGCGGGCGGACCACGAGCCTGGCGCCGGCGACCGGGGGCGGGGCGACCGGCGAGCAGCCGGGGGAGGCGGTCGACGTCCTGCCGCTGCCGGTGTCGGCCCTGACGGGGCGGGTCGACGGCGAGGACGTCGTGTGGACGTGGGTCGATGGGGCCGACGCCGCGGGGGACGGCGGGACGAGCAGTGCGGGAGCCGCGCCGGGGACGGGCGGCGCGGGGTCGGACGCGCCGGGGACGGGCGGTGCGGGGGCGGACGCGACGGCGCATCCGGCGGCCGAGTCCTACATCTACACCGTGGAGCGCCCCGGGCAGGAGGAGCGCACGGACCGCACGAACCTCAACTCCGTGAAGGTGGTGGCGGTGCCCGGGGAGAACTGCATCGAGGTGGTGGCGGTCGCCTCCGGGGGGCGGGCCGCGGACCCGGTGCGCGAGTGCGTCCAGGTCCCGTGAGGGGCTGCACCGCCGTCACGAGGGACGGCGCCCCGGTCGCAACCGGTGGACATCCGCATGGACAAAAATCGGGGTCATAATCATGAATGCCGACGGCGACAGGCGGTATCTCAGTACTCATCCGTGGATCACGTTGGGTTTCAAGATGGACAGGCTGAGTCCCGCAACCTGGGCTCTGCTGGGGGAGGCGGCCGCGAAGTGCGAGCACCTGGCCGGCTCGGCCATGCCCCCGGAGTTCGCCGAGGAGCTCAATCAGGTCAGCCTGGAGCGGGGCGCGCACGGGACCGCCGGCATCGAGGGCAACAGCCTGAGTGAGGAGGATGTGCGGGCCATCGTGCGGGGCGAGTCCAGGATCCCTCCGTCTCGGGCCTACCAGAAGCAGGAGATCGAGAACATCGTGGACCTGTTCAATGACATCGCCCGCGACTGCCTGGAGGGCCATCCCGCGCCGCTGAGCCCCGAGCGTCTCAAGGAGCAGCACGCCCGCCTCATGGTCGGCCAGCCCGAGAAGGAGGGCGTGGTCCCCGGCGAGTTCCGCACTCATGACGTCGTCGTCGGTCGTTACCGGGGGGCGCCGTCGGAGGACTGCGACTACCTGGTCCGCAGGCTGTGCGACTGGCTCAATGGCGAGTTGGAGGACCTGGGCGGGAGCGACGACGTGCTGCGCGACCCCCGGGTCTTCGTGCTGGCGGCCCTGGCCCACCTGCACCTGGCCTGGATCCATCCCTTCGGCGATGGCAATGGGCGCATCTCGCGGCTGCTGGAGTTCGAGATTCTCCTCCGCGCGAGTATTCCTGTGCCGGCCGCGCATCTTCTGTCGGACCACTACAATAAGACTCGCGATCACTACTACGCGATTCTGGAGCGCACGAGCCGCGCCGACGGCTATCCCATGGAGGACTTCGTCCACTATGCGACCGAGGGGCTCGTCGACGGCCTGCGGGAGCAGCTTCAGAAGGTGCGGAACATGCAGATGACCATTATGTGGCAGTCGTACGTCCATGAGCGGTTCCACGGGCAGCACACGCCCGCCAGGATGCGGATGCGCGACGTCGTCCTCCTCCTGCCCCCGGGTGAGTGGACTGCTCCCAATGACATCGTCATGCTCAGCAAAGACATCAATGATGCTTATCGAGGCAAGACGTCCAAAACGATTTCCCGCGATATCAATGCGCTTGAGAGTATGGGACTGGTGGAGAAGCGGCGCGGCCGGGGGGGTGCGACCCCGCATCGAGATCATGGCCGCCTTCCTGCCGCCCCGGCGCGAGCAGTGAGCCTTTCTCGTCAGGATTCGTGCCAGAGCGTGATGATGACGAGGGCCTCGGAACGGAGGGTGAAAGGTGCGCGCCGGGCGCCTCGAAGACCAGCTGAGAGCAACCCGACTCGGCGATAGGCCCCGCCTGCCATGCCTTCGAATGCGAAGAGTCCCAGACCTGAAGAGCCGATATATGTTGGATCAATCTTCGTCCCCGGTCTGAATACCGTCCCCCTCTCGGATGCCGACCACTGCGCCGTGCGGGCAACCTGCTTCACGTCGACTCCCACTCTCGCGAATACACCGGACTTGTAGGCCGGGTAGCCCAGGATGAGGGCCACCAGGATGAGGATCGCGGTCCGGCGCCGTTTGGTCCTCGTC
>NZ_KE386864.1:0-35773 GCF_000429225.1 Actinomyces dentalis DSM 19115 | reverse complement strand
CCCCGGTGCACCACCGACTCGCCCGCCACTAGATCTGCGCTGATGAACTCCTGGAGCACATCAGCCCCCTCCATATAACCTCCACCGATATGAGCCTCCTGCCTGCCCATACGAATACGCACATCCCGGACGGTGTACGCCGGATCAGAGGTTCGACCTGGTCTGAATACCGTCCCCTCTTGGATGCCGACTACCACGCCGCTCGAGCACACCTGCTTCACGTCAACCTCCACTCTCGCGAACACGCCAGACTTGTAGGCCGGATAGCCCACAAGAAAGACTATAACTGTTATGATGACAAGTCGTCGCCGTCTCATTCCGGATACTCCCCGCCCAATGATACGCCCCTGAATACGTAATTGAACTCGTCCCAATCCAGTTTAAACTCTCCTCCTGGAATAGTTTTTCCGTCCGGAGTCTTGTTGCGTCCGTGCGGGTTCACGAGGGTCACCCCGTTCTCGTCGGCCGCGATCACCGCGAACTCGTGTGACTTCGGCACCTGAAGTTCAGTCCCGTCCATCGTCGTCATCGTCGACGGAGAGAGCCTTCCCGGACCCGTCCCCGCGGTGACCGGCTGGCCTCGTCGATCCTCTTCGGAGATGAACGTGTCGAGCGAGTTCGGCAGCCCCAACGACCCCATCGGACCACTTTCCGGATCGGTGGGCATATCGAGTTCATCCAGCGTCCACGACGCGTCGTACAGCCTTCCGGACAAGGAGTTCACCTCATCATCGTTCATCGCGAACGCGCCAGCCATCCCCGCTCCTCCTCGAACGCCGGTTCGGTGCGCCAATTCTATACCGCGCAGCACCCTCTGGGGAAGCCCCAGAGCTCCTCCACGGTCAATACCTCATCGTGAAATCGTTGGCGTCGAAGCGCTTCCCCGGTGCTTCGAGTCTGGCCGGGTTGCGGGCGATGAGGACGACGGCGAGGCCCTCGCGACCGGACTTGCGGGCCACTGCGGCTCCGAGCCCCCGGTCGTCCCCGGCGATCAGCGGGGTGCGCCGCGGATAATGAGCCAGCCCCGACCCAGCGGGCGCTCCAGAAGAAGGACCGTATCGCCGAAACCAGTAGTCCAGGGGTCGGTGATACCGGTGAAGTCGATGTCCTCCAATCCGTCGAGCCAATCGTCCTCCCTTTTCACGCCACCGTATTTCTCTACATTCTCGCCGCGGAGGCCAATGTAGGTTGTGACGTAGTCTCGGATGGCGGAATCGGTGGCGGTGAAGGCGATGACGTATCCCCATCCGCCGGGATACCGTGCTGCGAAGTTGGTGGATGGTTTCACCGAGATCACCTCGGCGCCCTCCGGCAGGGCATGTCCGGATCCGATGGAGAGGATCTGGTCCAAATGATCCATGTCCGCCGGATAGGGGGCGCCCTCTTGGATGTTGATCATGGGGCTCTCCCGGACGGCGGCGGATGCTGTTGCGCGATGCGGATACGACGGACTGCAGGCGGCTGCGCAAAGAGAGATGAGAATAACGCCGACCACTGCGAATGGAGATCTTTCAATCATTACTTTTGACCGCTCCCGCTCATGACCGATGATCGTTCCGCCAGGTTGCGCCCCGGGCGACTCCGGTTCGGTGCGACTCCTGCAATTGTTCATCGGCTGCAGTCATGAGAGCGCCTCGTCCATCGAGACGGCCAGCATCTCCAAGTCGCCCTCGACTATGCGCATATCGGTCACGACGGACCTCCGGGACATCTGCACAGGGATCCGGGAACGAACCTATACCCGGAACCGGAATCACCGATGAATCTACTGCGACAGCTCCTACTCGTCAAGACTTCGACGACGCGCCAAGGGCGTCGCCGGATCGTCCGCGGCGGGAACGCGGCCACCGTCTCATCTGAAAGCGCTCGGGATCCGCGGCCCCGGCGCGGCCAACGGGTGATTTCCCGGCGCGGCGGCGATTCCCATGGAATTCCTCCGCCGCGGACGCGGCGCGCCCGCGCACCGGACGTGTCATTCGTCGTCGCTCTCACGTGATCGTCAGTGTGCGCTCCCCTATGACCAGGGCGCTGCCCAGGTCGAGCTCCACACGCTCGCCCCGCGGCAGGTGGCGAGTGGTGCCGTCGGCGAGGCGCAGCACGGTGCCATTGGAGGAGAACATGTCCTCGGCCCACACGCCGCCCCGGCCCGCCGGTCCCAGACGCAGGTGGGTGCGCGAGAGGGAGCGGGTGGGGTCGGTGACCGTTACGAGTCGGTGGGAGGGATCCGACGACGTCGGTGCGCGCCCGAGGACGAGGACGGCGTCAACTGGTTCGCGCTCACCGGAGTCCAGAATGATCCATGCGGCGGCCGCGGGCAGATCCGCCGACCTGGACCGGCTCCTGGCCAGGGGAGCCGCCGGGATCGCCGAAGCGGGCGGTTCGGGACGCGGGATCGCGGGGGCCGCCGGCTCGGAGGATGTCGGTGCGGGCTCGGCCTGCGGTATCGGGACGGAGGCCCGGTGCCGGGCGGCGGATCGGTATCGGGCGGGCGGCGCCGAGGTCCTGTCGAACGCGCGGGGCTGGGGGCGATCCCAATCGGGAGATGATGCGGGCACCATGAGGACCGGCGGTTCCGGAACGGCGAGTGCCGCGGACCGCAGATGATCCTCGCCGGAGGGCGCCGCAGGCTGCGAGGGATCTTCAATGGGCGGCGGTGCCGCAAAAGCCGCCGCTTCGGCGGGCCGCCCCTCAGGTCTCGCGGGAGCCGGCTGCTCGGGCAGCTGCTCCACGGGCGCCAGCGGTGCCGACGGGGCGGCCGGCCCCTGCCAGGACAGGGCCGGCGAGACCAGAGTGGGCTCGTCGTCGTCCGCATCGGCGCCCGGGAGATTGGCGAGCCCGCTCCAGGGCCTTTTGGCCCGCAGGTTGACCTCGGCGGTCCCGGCGACGCGGTCCACCCAGTCCCGTCCGTCCCTTCCCAGTGCCAGGGTGATGAGGCCGCCGATGCCCGTCGCCGACAGGAGCGTGAGAAGCAGCCCGCGAACGGCCGCGCGCCCCAGCCCGGGCGCCGCGTCCGTGCCCGCGCGCACGGCTGCGGTGCCGGTGAGCAGGGTGCCGGGGGAGCGGCCGGTCGCCGCCCGGGCGATTATGAGCACGGCGATGACCTCGGTGGCGACGATGGCCGCGAGTACGACGGAGGGGCTCCATAGACGGCTCGCGGCGACATGGGCGAGTACCAGGGCGACATCGACCAGGTAGGCGACGATGCGGGTGCCGGCGTGCGCCGGCGGGCACTGGCGCGCCGATGCCCGGGAGGCGGGTGGGCGGCGCCGGGGGTAGGGCGCGCGCGGGCTCATGAGACCACCCTCCCGACGTCGTCGCGGACGCCGAGGTGGGCGACGGCGTTGACGGCGCCTTTGCATATATCGCCTCCGCCCGCAGCGGGGCGGTTGTCGGCGATGAGGGTGGCGGCGCAGGCCAAGCGGGCGGTCATGTGTCCTCCGTCCTGATCGAAGGCGCGGTCGGGAGACGACGCCACGCGATCCGAGCCCGACGATAGTACGACCCCCGTGGGGCGGTGGCGCGGGTACCGATCGGTGGGATCGGGGCGGTGCCCGTCCCGGTTCCCCGACCGCTGACGCGGCCGATGGCGCCTCGGCCGCGGGCTCGTCCGCCTGATCGTCTTCGTCTCCCGCCGACGGCGTGCACAGCCCGGTGATGACGCGGAGACTCCAGGTCCAGCAGGAGGACCGGGCGACCACCGACCAGCTGCGCCACCGGTCCTGGTGGACGGGGGCGGAGGCCCGGGTGCTGGTCGACGACTACGACCTGATTGCGACGGCGAGCGGGAACCCACTGCTGACGCTGCTGCCACTGCTCGCCCAGTCGCAGGACATCGGGCTGCACGTGATCATCGCCAGGCGGATGGGCGGGGCCGCATGATCCGTGTACGAGGCGGTGCTGCAGAACCTGAGCGAACTCGGCGCGACCAGCATCCTTCTGTCGGGGAATCCCGAGAAGGGGGCCGTCATCGGCCGTGTGCGGCCGGTGCGCTCGGCCCCGGGGCGCGCCCGGGCGGTCTCGCGCGACCCGGGCCTGGTCACCGCCCAGCTGCTGTGGACGCCGCCGCGGGCGTGAGCGCGACCGGTCATGAGGGTGTTGCAGTCGGTGTGGCGGGCGCGGTCGTGGGGGCGGGGATGGTCCAGGTGATGGTGTCCAGGGCGTCCAGGAGTTCGGGGGGAATGGCCGTTTCGCTCTCGAATCCGGTGACCCTGATGATCCACATGCCGTCCTCGCGCCAGACTAGCCATTGCTGGGCGGGTCGTCTGATGCCGTCGTCGAAGGTGAAGATACCGGTGTAGCCGTAAGCGGGGGAGCCCCCGATAGTGCGGTCCGGCAAGACCTCGGCATCGGTGACATGGCCGGTTTTGGTACTGCTGTTCATGAATGAGTCTCGGTGCCGTCCTACCTCAAGGTCGGGCATGGGCGGGGGCGAGGTGATGGATAAGTATACTCCTGGGGACATGTAATTGGCTCGTATTCCGGGAGCGTTATGAGTATTCTGATGACCCTCCTGGACGATGTACAGGGGGGTGATGTAGTCTTCCGAACTGTCGCGGACCCACCCGGGCGGAACATCGATGCTGATGGTGTCCGCGCTCATGCGCACATTCCAAGTGGGCGATGGCGTCGAACCGCTCCCGGAAACACCCGAGACGCAACCGGCCAGGATGATGGCGGCGGCTCCCATCATGAATGTTCGTCGAATAATGTGCCCATCACCAACTTCGGGAGCCGTAACGGAGTTCATGGTGTCGGTCATGGGCGCGCTCCCTTGGGCGGGGACGGGGAAGATGCTCCGATCGTAGACGACGGCGTCGGGTGAGGGGTAGGTCTCACGTGCTCCGTCCTGCGGATCGGGCGGTACGCAGACCGCCGAGGAGCGAGGATGGGGCGGCGCGGTAATTGGCTCGATTCCCACGGTGAGGACGAAGGTCCTGGTCGCAGGTGCTGGGATCACCGGTCGCTGCACGGTGCGGATCGCGCGGGCCCCGGCTTCACGAGCTCGTCGTCGGGACCCGGTGGACGATCGCGAGACGGGTCGTCATCGGATGGCCGTCTTGGTCGTACGAGGATCAGTGATACGGCGGATCCGGGCAGCAGGACCACCGCCTCGGCGGCCAGTACGGGAAGGCTCACATTCATGACCTCGAATAGAAGAACGGGAGTGAGAACGACCGTTCCGATGATGTACGAGATCGTTGATAGCACCGCCGTGGACCAGCTCGTCAGAAGTCCTTTGAGGCGCAGGAAGAACAATCCCATGGAAGAGATGACGCCGCCCTGTACGAGTTCAATGACCAGAAGATGGTTCCTCGCGGCATCGTAGTCCCAGTCAGGTGCGATCGATAGGGCGATCTGCGCCGCCACCGCGACTCCGATGGTATGACTGACTGTCGTCAGCACGATATTGCGGATAATGCCTATTCGTGGCGGATCGGTGCTCTCCTGATCCGCGTCTCGACCCGATGGGGAATCGCGATCCTGACGGTTCTTCTGCGGAGCCGGTCTCGGATGCACGAGAGTGAGGGGGATGAGGGAGCCGACGCCAAGGAACATGGCCTCGAGTGCCATGATGGAATAGAGGCTGTCCAGGACCGGGGACAGGGCGACGGGGGTGAGGAAGGAGGTCCCCGCGATGTAGGACGCCGTTGCGAGCAGCGAACTCCGCCAGCTCGACAAGAATCCCCTGGACCGCAGTGCGAGCAGCCCGAGAGAGGAGATCACCGCCCCCTGGATAATTCCGAGGAACATGAATGTGAACATCGTCTCGCCGGTGTCCCATCCACTCATGACTGCTGCGATGAGAAATATTATCGACGCCGCGGTGCAGAAGCTGTGGCAGATCGTTGTCAGCACGATATTGATGATCATGTCCTCTCCTCCGGTCTGGGGAGGGCGCTCGTGGATTCAGTGCCGGGGCCCGGTGGCGGAGGGGGTGCGGGCGTCCAGGTGGAGGTAGGGTCCACCGAGGGGTCGAGGGGGAGGGCGGTCTCCCATTCGGGGGCGACGCGGGTGGCGCGCGGATCCGCCTGAGCGGTGGGGCGGGATCCGGATTCCGTCGAGATCACGACTCCTCGTTCTCTATTGTTTGTCAAACAAACCAAGCCGCCATTGAGCGTGTCATGCAGATAAAAGCTGTCGACATCATCTTTGATGATGGAGTCCGGCCCGACGATGGGAAACAATTCTTTTGTCAGTTCTTGAGCTCTAGGGTAACTCACGGGCTGATCAAAGGTGACCGATGCGGAGAACAATTCGTATCCGCCGTCACTGCGAAGACTGATTCTAGAAGGGGAGAGGAGTGCTGCGCCGCCGCTCTGGACTCCAAGTTGTTCTACGAATCGCCCGAGTTGGACTTCGACCGCGGCCTGGTAGTCCTCGATGGTCTGACGCTCCTCCAGGGGTTTGGTCCCCTCGATCCAGTCGAACATTCCACTGCCCTTTCGTGTGCTGCACGCCGTCACCCCGAAAGCCAGGACGGCCCCCAGTGCGATGGCTCCCCACCAACGTCTTGATATTTTCTGCATCATGATGTCCTGTCCGCAACAGCTTTAGTTATATCCATCAGAGTGTCCGCGTCTTCCATATTTGCGGATAATGTTTGCCCGGTCTGAGTTTCAATCCGATGGGGTATCGGGATCCTGACGGTTGTCGTACGGCGCCGGCCTCGGGCGCACGAGGGCGAGGGGGATGAAAGAGCCGATGCCCAGAAATATGGCCTCGATCACCATGGTGGAATAGGTGTCGTCCAGGACCGGGGCCAGGACGACAGGGGTGAGGAAGAAGGTTCCCACGATGTAGGACGCCGTTGCGAGCAGCGACTTCCACCGGTTCGGCAAGAGCCCCCTGGATCGCAGTGCGAGCAGTCCGAAGGAGGAGATCACCGCCCCCTGGATGATTCCGAGGAACATGAGTGCGGACAGTGTCTCGCCGGCGCCCCATCCGCTCATGACCGCTGCAGTGAGAAATATTATCGACGCCGCGGCGCAGAGGCTGTGGCAGATCGTCATCATCACGATATTGTTAGTCACCTCCTCTCCTCCGATCCGGGACGGCTCCCAGCGCGATGCCCCCCATCGGCGCCTTGATACTCAGCATTATGGTGTTCCGCCGCCCTCCCCGGAGGGTCTTCGGAAGAGTTCCGCCTGGCCGACGCGGCTCTCCGGGGCGTCGTCCGGATTCGTCCCCGATCCCGGGCGCGCGGGTCGAAACGTGCTCGGCCGTGTCCACGCCCCGGGCGCCGTCGGCCGCGCCCGTCGTGGCCATCTGGGCGACGAGGCCGCGGTCTCCGTGAGATCGGCGGTGGCCCCATTGAAGGATGTCGCTCCAGGCGGGCACGGCCCACTCCATCCTCGTGCGCATCCGGCCGCGCCGCCCCGCCGAGGGCCGGTCCGCCGGCGGATCGACCCCGGTCGCGGCGGCGACGTCGCCGATCGAGTTGGACGCCCTCTCGAGGCCGTCCTCGACGATCTCAAGGCCGCTCATGCGGACTCCCGGTGTCTCAGGGGGCTTGGGACACGGGGCAATTTACCGGCTGCGCCCGGGCCCGGACAAGAGGCGCGGGAAGACGCATCGGACGCGCCGCGGAATAAGGGCGGGCGCAGCATGACGGCGGCGAAGGCCGCGGCGGGCGCGCCGCGGAATAAGGAGGAGCGCGACGGGCCCGGCGACATCCCGGCGCCGTCGGCGACATCGCCCGGCGCCGTCGGCGATGCCCGGGGTCAACACCCCGAGCATCCGACGAAGACGCCGTGATCGTGGCAGACTCGACCATGAGCCGGTGCTCCCGTAGCCTCGGGCGCGACCGCATCCACATCCACCGCGAGACAGGCAAGGGAGCTGAATTTGGACCTCAGTCGACTCGGCACCGCGCTCGTCACGCGCTGGGGCGCCGCCACCGACGCGGGTCCCGTGCGGCGCCGGAACGAGGACTCCTGGCTCGCCGAGCCGCCCCTGTACGCCGTCGCCGACGGCATGGGCGGTCACGCCGACGGCGCCGCCGCCTCCGCCACCGCCCTGCACCGCCTCGCCGCGGGCATGCGCCCCGGGGCCGTGGCCGGCGCCGGGGCCGACCTGGTCGACCTGGACCGGGCCATCGCCTCCGCCGTCGCGGACGTCGCCGCCCTGGCGGACCCGGCCTCCCCGCTGACCGCCCCCGGCACCACCCTGACCGGCGCCCTCGCCCTGGACTCGCCCGACGGGCCCCACTGGCTCGTCTTCAACATCGGGGACTCGCGCACCTGCCTCGTCGCCGACGGCGAGATCCGCCGGCTCACCCGCGACCACTCGCTCCTCCAGGAGGCCAGGGACCGGGGCGAACGGGACGCCGGCTCCTCCGATCCCCCCGACGCCGACGCCCTGGCCGTCGCCCCCAACGTCGTCACGCGCGCCCTGGGCGCCGGGGGCGGGGGTCTGCCCGAGCCGGACTACACGGTCGCGCCCCTGCGCAGGGGCGACCGGCTGATCCTGTGCTCCGACGGCGTCCACGGCGTCGTGCCCGACCGCGACCTGGTGCGCGTGGTCGAGGACTCCACCCATCCGCAGGCGGCCGCCGGCGCCCTCGTCGATCTCGCGATCGCCCGGGGGACGCAGGACAACGCCACAGCCGTCGTCGTCGAGGTCACCGTCGCCGCGCACTCGAGGACGACCCCGTCGGGCGCCGCCCACCGCGAGGTGCGCGCCGCCCGCCCCGCCACCGTCCGGACCGCACGGCGACGACACGAAGGTGAGGACTGATGCTTCAGATCGGCAGGTACTCCTACCGCGGAACGGGCGCCGTCATGGTCGCAGGACCCCTCGGCGTCGCCCTCGTGCCCCCGGAGTGGGCGAAGGGCGCCCGGGAGGCGCTCATCGGGCGCGCGGAGATCGTGGCCTGGCTGACACAGGTGTCCCAGGCGGGCGCCGACGCCGCGGTCCTCGACCTGGCCGGCCCGCAGGCCCACCTCAGCCTGCTCGGCAGGGCCTGGGTCCGGGCCCTCGCCCCGGGCCTGGCCGAGGCGCAGGAGTGGCAGGCCCCCGTGTGGGGCTGGGCCCTCAACCCCGGCGACTGGGAGTGCCTCGACGTGGAGCTGGGCGTCGCCGAGGCCGAGAGGACGGTCGGGGAGTGGCGGCTGGCGACCGAGGACCTGGTGGACGCCCGGTCGCTGCGGATCGGACGCGCGCTGCGCGAGGAGACGGACCGCTTCGAGCGGCCGTTCGAGCTCCCGCAGGCCGGTGCGTCCAGTGAGGCGCTCGGGGCGTCCCGCCTGGCCGAGTACCGGGACGGAGAGTCCGGGGCCCTCGGCGGGTCGCGGCGCGCGGCCCGGATCCGCGACGGCGAGTCGCCCGGGGGGCCCGGCGCGCAGGGCGGCGGCGCCGAAGTGGTCTGGAGCGCGGCCGACGGCGAGGCCGGGCGCGAGCCGGCCGGCGCGAAGCCGCGGCACCTGTGGGTGCCCCCCGACCCGACGCAGCCGTCGGGCCTCAGGCTCCGCACCCGCACGCGGGCCGCGGGACCGCGGCACCGGCGGGTGTCCGAGCCCGACGCCGAGGCGCTCGTCGAGCCCAGTGCCGCCTCGCCCGAGAGGGCGCTCAGGAGGCGGGGCAGGCGCGTCGCGGAGCCCGTCGCCCGGACGCCCGAGCAGGCGTCCGGGTCCGCCGCCTCGCCCGAGTCCACCGATACGCCCGTTGTCGGGTGGACCGGACTGGCCGCCCCCGACGCCCCCGCCGCCGAGCGGCCCGGGCCGGCCGGGGCCGCCGTTCCCCCGGAGGCCGGGTCGTCCGAGCGGGTCGAGCCCGTCGCCGAACCGGCCGGGGCCGTCGCCGAGCGGGTCGAGCCCGTCGCCGAGCCGGCCGGGCCCGTCGCCGAGCCGTTCGAGCCGGTGGTCGAGTCCGCCGCCGGGCCGGCGGTCGTCGGGGCGCCCGAGTGGACCGAATCCGCCGGAACGCCCGAGAAGGCGGTCGAGCCCGTCGGGTCCGCCGAGGTGCCCGCGCCCCTCGTCTCGGCCGGGTCGCCCGAGCCGGCCGTGGAGCCAGCGGCCGGGCCCGTCGTTCCCCCGGAGGCCGGGTCGTCCGAGCGGGTCGGGGCCGTCGCCGAGCCGGCCGGGCCGGTGGTCGAGTCCGCCGTCGGGTCGCCCGAGCGGGTCGGGACGCCCGGGTCCGCGGACTCCGCGGGGACGCCCGAGGGGGCGGTCGGGCCCGTCGGGTCCGCCGAGGTGCCTGCGCCCCTCGTCTCGGCCGGGACCCCCGGGTCCGCGGGATCTCCCGAGCCGTTGACCGGGTCGGCCGGGACGCCCGGACGGGCTCCCGAGGCCGTCGAGTCGCCGGGCTCGCCCGGGTCCGCGGCCGAGGCGGCGGCCGGGCCCGTCGTCGAACCCGTTGGGACGGCCGGAACGCCCGAGCCGGCGGTCGGGTCGGCCGGGACGCCCGGGTCCGCGGACTCCGCGGGGACGCCCGAGGGGGCGGTCGGGCCCGTCGGGTCCGCCGAGGTGCCCGCGCCCCTCGTCTCGGCCGGGACCCCCGGGTCCGCGGGATCTCCCGAGCCGGCGGTCGGGTCGGCCGAGCCGCCCGAGCTGGCCGTGGAGCCGGCGGCCGGGTCCGCGGAGTCGCCCGAACCGGGCACCGGACCGGTCGAGCGGGTCGAGTCCGCGGGGACGCCCGGACGGGCGCCCGAGCCCGCCGCACCCGCCGAGTCGCCGGGCTCGCCCGAGCCCACCGCCGTCGTCGAGCCGGGTCCCGACTCCGCCGAGTGGTTCGCGCGGCCCGAGCCCGACGGCGCCGCCGAGCCCGCCGTCGGGGCGCCCTGGGACGCGGCCGAGCCGGACCCGGAGCCCCTCGTGGAGTGGACGCCCTTCAGCCCCGCGGAGCCCTTCACCAACCGGCGGACCGGCTTCTTCTCCCAGGGCCTGACGTCGTCGGAGCCGCCCGCGAACATGGGCCCGGCGGCCTACGACAGCCCCGAGGACAACCCCGAGCTCTACGAGGCCACCCTGACCCCCGAGGCCCTGGCCCGCATGCGCCAGGAGGAGTCCGCCACCGGCGACACCATTATGCGCCGGGTCCCGGCCGCCGCCCCCGCGACCCCCTCGGCCTTCCTCATCTACGCCGGCTCGGCGCCGGTGGAGGTCGTGCGCGACGTCATCATCGGCCGCGACCCGAACACCCGCGTCCTCACCGGGCGCCCCATGGCCGCGCCCCTGCGCGTGCCCAGCCCCGGCTCCGAGATCTCCCGGTCCCACTGCGCCGTCATGGCCACCGCGCCGGGCGTGTGGTCCCTCATGGACCTCGCCTCCGTCAACGGCTCGATCCTGGTCCACCCGGACGGGTCGAGCGAGGACGCGCCCGCCATGGTGGGCGTGCCCCTGGCCGACGGCGACCTCATCGACCTGGGCGAGGGCGTCACGGTCGAGTTCCGCGTGCGCTGATTCCGCGTGCGCCGAGGCGCGCGGATCCGCTGTGCGCGGGACCCTCGGGCGGGCGGCGCCCGGCGGTGGACGGTCGGCGGTGGACGGCCGTCCACCGATCGGTTGACGGCGGTGTGGTCCGTCCGACGGCTGTCGCAGGGCGGGGCCGGAGGCCAAGACTTGGGGCCATGACGACGAACCCGGCTGTTTCGATCAGCTCCTTGACCAAGTCCTACGGCAGCAAGCAGGTCCTGCGGGGACTGGACCTGCAGGTCCCGACCGGCGGCGTCCTGGCCCTGCTGGGGCCCAACGGCGCCGGCAAGACCACCACCGTGGAGATCCTCCAGGGCCTGCGCCGGCGCGACGGCGGTTCCGTGACGGTGCTGGGGGAGGATCCCCAGCGCTCCTCGCGCGCCTGGAGGGCCCGCATCGGCGTCGTCTCCCAGGCCTCCACCGACATGGGCGACCTGACGGTGAACGAGGCGGTGAGCCACGTGGCCCGCTTCTACACCGAGCCGGCCGACGTCGCCGCCACCATCGGGCGGGTGGGCCTGGCCGACGACGCCCGCACCCGCGCCTCGCGCCTGTCCGGGGGGCGGCGCCGCCGGCTCGACGTGGCCCTGGCCATCGTCGGCCGCCCCGAGCTGCTGTTCCTCGACGAGCCCACCACCGGCTTCGACCCCGAGGCCCGCCGCGAGTTCTGGGGCCTGGTGGAGGGCCTGAGCGCCGACGGCACCACCGTGCTGCTGACCACCCACTACCTCGACGAGGCCGCCCACCTGGCCGACGACGTCGCCATCGTCCTGGGCGGGCGCATCGCCGCCCAGGGCTCGCCCGAGGACCTGGCCCGCGGCGAGGGCGACCTGACGGTCTCCTGGATCGAGGACGGCGCCGAGCGCACCGAGCGCACCACCGCCCCCACCGCCGTGGTGCGCGGCCTCATGAGCCGCCTGGCCGGCCCCGGCGAGGAGGTCCCCGGCCTGCGCGTCACCGCGCCGAGCCTGGAGGAGCGCTACCTCGAGCTCGTGAGCGCCCACGAGGCCGCCGCCCGCGCCGACGCCCTCGCGGCCGCGGCCCGCGCCGCCGCCTGACGCCCGGGCCGCCGCTCCCGCCGCCTGACGCCCGGGCCGCCGCCCCCGCCGCCCGAACACCGAAAAACCCATCCACTTCCTCGAAGGAGTCCACCATGACCACCGCCGTCCCCGCCTCCGCCTCCCCCGTCCGCCCCGCTCTTTGTGCGCCCCCGGCCCCGGCCGCCCCGGCCCCCGGGCGGGCCCGCCGTCGCCCCCAGGCCCCGGCCGGCGGCCCCAGGATCGTGGCCGCCCTGGTCCGCACCACGCTGCTCGGCTTCGTGCGCGAACCGGTCAGCTTCATCATGCAGTTCCTCTACCCGCTGTTCATGCTCTTCATCTTCCACGCGGTCTTCCCCGGCGAGCTCCTCGCCGGCGTGTCCTACGCCCAGTACCTGCTGCCGGCGATGATCACCACCGGGATCATGACCACCTGCCTGCAGAACCTGGCGGTGACCGTGGCCGGGGAGCGCGAGACCGGCGCGCTCAGGCGCCTGGCGGTGCTGCCCGCCCCGTCGTGGGCCCACGTGGCGAGCAAGTGCGCGTCCAACACCATCCTCGCCCTGCTCAACGCCGCCATGCTCATCCTCGTCGGCCACTGGGCCCTGGACATCGACCTGCCCGGCACCGCCCGCGCCTGGGGGCTGCTGGCCGCCACCATCGTCCTCATGGTCGCCACCTGCACCGCCCTGGGCCTGGTGATCGGCCGCACCCGCCCCACCCAGCGGGCCGCCTCCGGCCTGGTCACCCCCGTCGTCCTCATCCTCCAGTTCGTCTCCGGCATCTTCTTCCCCCTGGCCCAGCTGCCGACCTGGATGGTCGACTCCTTCTCCGTCCTGCCGGTGCGCTGGTCGGCCGAGCTCATGCGCGAGTCCTTCCTCCCCTCCGCCTTCCAGGCGGTCGAGCCCACCGGGAGCTGGGAGACCGGCAGGGGCCTGGTCATCGTCGCCGCCTGGCTGGTGGCCGGCGTCGTCGCGGCGATCGTCGTCACCCGCCGCGATACGGTCGACCGGTGAGCGAGTCCGCCATGAGGGACGAGATCCCCCCGACGCCCGCCCCGCCCCGGCCCGCCTCCGCCGCGCCGGCGGGGGCGGGCCTGCCCTCGGCGTGGCTCGACCCCGTCATCATCCGACGGCGCATCAACCTGCTCGACCTCGTGCGCGCCCCCGGCCGCCCCGCCCGCCACGGGGCCGCCCTCGCCATCATCTGGGCGGCGGCCGGGGCCGTGCTCCTGGCGGCGGCGCGCCACGTCACCTGGGCGAGCATCCTGTTCTTCGTCGTCTACCCCCTCCTGTGGATCGTCCACCGCACCCGCCGCTCCGGGGTGGCGGCGACCGCGGTCTTCTCCGTCGGCATCAGTGCGGCCTTCCTCGCGCGGCCGGAGCCCGACTGGGTCGGCGCCATCGCCAACGGCGGCCTGTCCTGCCTGTTCTCCCTGTTCATCGGCCTGTGGTTCTGGCGCGTCTACGACATCTCCGCCGCCCTGGCCTCCGCCCTGGACAATGAGCGCGTCGCCCGCGAGGGCCTGGCCGCCGCCCAGGCCGAGCTCGCCGCCGCCGAGCGCGCCGCCGGCCGGGCCGCCGAGCACCGGCGCTGGGCCCGCGAGGTGCACGACACCCTCGCCCAGGGGTTCATCTCCGTCATCACCCTGACCCAGGCCGCCCGCGCCGAACTGACCCGGGACCGCGCCGACGAGGCCGCCGCCCGCCTGGACCAGATGGAGGCGCTCGCCCGCGACAACCTCGCCGAGGCGCGCGCCCTCGTCGCCGGGGAGGGCCCCTCCGCCCTGCGCTCGGGCGACCTCGTCCAGGCCCTGGCCCGCCTCGTCGACTCCCGGAAGGGGCCGGGGCTCAGCATCGGCCTCGACGCCCGCCCGCCCCGGGACCTGGCCCGCCCCGTCGAGGTCGTCGTCCTGCGCACCGTCCAGGAGGCCCTGTCCAATGTCGCCCGCCACTCCCGCGCCGCGCGCGCCGAGGTCGTCGTCGCCGTCGAGCGCCTCGGAGCGGACCGCGAACTGGCCATTACCGTGACCGACGACGGCGCGGGCACCGGCGGCGCCCCGGAGGGCACCGGCCTGACCGGCATGCGCTCGCGCGTGGAGTCCCTGGGCGGCACCCTCACCGTCGACCCCGCCCGCGCCCCCGACGCCGACGGCGCCACCGGAACCGTCGTGGAAGCGAGAATCCCCCTGTGAACACCCCCGACCGCCCCTCCGACTCCCCGTCCGACCCCCCGTCCGGCCCCCGAGCCGGCTCCCCGTCCGACCCCCGGACGGACCCGGGCCGGAGCCGGGGCGGAGCCCGCATCAGGCTCCTCGTCGTCGACGACCACCCGGTGGTGCGCTCGGGGATCGTCGGCATGCTCGGCGGCGAGGAGGACCTGGACGTCGTGGGTCAGGCCGCCGACGGCGCCGCGGCCGTGGAGCTCGCCGTCGAGCTCGCCCCCGACGTCGTGCTCATGGACCTGCGCATGCCCGGCCTCGACGGGGTGGAGGCCACGCGGCGCATCCTGGCCGCCCCGGCCCCGCCCCGCGTGGTGGTGCTGACCACCTACGACACCGACGGTGACATCCTGCGGGCCGTGGAGGCCGGGGCCATCGGCTACCTGCTCAAGGACTCCCCGCGCGAGGACATCCTCGCCGCCGTGCGCGCCGCCGCCGCGGGGCGCAGCGCGCTGAGCCCCACCGTCACCACGCGCCTGGTGGGGGCCGCCCGCGCATCCGGCCGCGGGGGTGCGTCCGGCCGCGGCGCCGGGACCGGCCGCGACCCGGGCGCCGAGGCGCCGGTCACCCTCTCCCCGCGCGAGCGGGAGGTCCTGGCCGCCGTCTCCCGGGGCCGGTCCAACAGCCAGATCGGCCGCGAGCTCTACATCACCGAGGCCACCGTCAAGACGCACCTGCTGCGCGCCTTCCACAAGCTCGGCGTCGACTCGCGCACGGCCGCCGTCACCGAGGCGCTGCGCCGGGGACTGCTGGACCTGGGCTGAGACCGCCGGACCCGGGCCGGATCCGCCCCGGGCGGGCGGACCCGGGCCGAGCGGACCCGGGTCGAGCCGGGGGCGACGGCGCCGTCAGCCCTGCGGATGCTGGGCGATCCACTGGTCGATCGCGGCGTCCAGGGTGTTCAGGAAGTTCTGCTCGCCCAGGGTGTTGACCTTGAAGAACATGGCCTGGCTGCCGCCCAGCGAGACGCCGGCGATGTGGACGTAGGGCCCGTCCTGGACGGAGGTGACGGTCATGCCCACGCGGTTGGAGCCGGTCCAGCTGTAGCGCTCGTACCCGCGCACGGCCACACCGCCGCTCTGGGTCTCCAGGTCGACGGCGGCCTCCATGGAGGCGGAGGAGGACTGGGCCATGACGCTGTTCTCGATGAAGGCGACGACCTCGGGCAGGGATCCGGTCACGGTGCGCGTTGTTGTTGCCATGAGAACCTCCGTCGGGCGGGAGCGGTTGAAACGTTGCCAGATTATGCCCGACGGCGCCGGTCTCGTCGGGCGAACGGCCCTGAGCGGTCCCGGCTCAACTCTGACTCACGCCCACTGCGAACAGGGGCATGGGCCCCCGCGTCCCGCCGTTAGCCTTACCGGGCACGTGCCCCGCGCCCTGCTTCAGGCATTATCGGGCCTCCCCCTGCGAGATCCCGATGGCGGAAGCGGGCGCACCGACCGACTCGCACGTGCCGAGGAGAAGAAACCAGCGATGTTCGAACGCTTCACCGACCGCGCCCGCCGCGTCGTCGTCCTGGCCCAGGACGAGGCGCGCGCGCTCAACCACAATTACATCGGCACAGAGCACCTCCTCCTCGGCCTCATCCACGAGGGCGAGGGCGTGGCCGCCAAGGCCCTGGAGTCGATGGACATCTCCCTGGACGCCGTGCGCGCCCAGGTCGTCGAGATCATCGGCGAGGGCCAGGCCGCCCCCTCCGGCCACATCCCCTTCACCCCCCGGGCCAAGAAGGTCCTCGAGCTCTCCCTGCGCGAGGCTCTCCAGCTGGGCCACAATTACATCGGCACCGAGCACATCCTGCTCGGCCTGCTGCGAGAGGGCGAGGGCGTGGCCGCCCAGGTCCTGACCAAGCTCGGCGCGGACCTGTCCACCGTGCGCCAGACCGTCATGCAGATGCTCTCGGGCTACGAGGGCAAGGAGACCGTGACGGCCGGCGGCTCCAGCAAGGAGGGCGTGCCCTCCGGGTCGGCCATCCTCGACCAGTTCGGGCGCAATCTCACCGCCGCGGCGCGCGAGGGCAAGCTCGACCCGGTCATCGGCCGCCACAAGGAGATGGAGCGGGTCATGCAGATCCTCTCCCGGCGCACCAAGAACAACCCCGTTCTCATCGGCGAGCCCGGCGTGGGCAAGACCGCCGTCGTCGAGGGCCTGAGCCAGGCCATCGTCCACGGCGACGTCCCCGAGACCCTGCGCGACAAGCAGCTCTACTCCCTGGACATGGGCTCCCTCGTGGCCGGCTCGCGCTACCGCGGCGACTTCGAGGAGCGCCTCAAGAAGGTCCTCAAGGAGGTGCGCACCCGCGGCGACATCGTCCTGTTCATCGACGAGATCCACACCCTCGTCGGGGCCGGGGCCGCCGAGGGCGCCGTCGACGCCGCCTCCATCCTCAAGCCCATGCTGGCCCGCGGCGAGCTCCAGACCATCGGCGCCACCACCCTGGAGGAGTACCGCAAGATCGAGAAGGACGCCGCCCTGGAGCGGCGCTTCCAGCCGGTGACCGTCGAGCAGCCCACCATCGAGGAGACCATCGGCATTCTCAACGGCCTGCGCGACCGCTACGAGGCCTTCCACCGCGTCGTCATCACCGACGAGGCCATCGAGGCCGCCGCCAAGCTCGCCGACCGCTACATCAACGACCGCTTCCTGCCGGACAAGGCCATCGACCTCATCGACGAGGCGGGCGCGCGCCTGCGCATCCGCCGCATGACGGCCCCCCCGGAGCTGCGCGAGATCGACGACCGCATCGCCGAGGTCAAGCGCGAGAAGGAGTCGGCCATCGACGACCAGGACTTCGAGCGCGCCGCCGCCCTGCGCGACGACGAGCGCCGCCTGGTCGAGCAGCGCGAGACCAAGGAGAAGGCCTGGCGCTCCGGCGACCTCGACCAGGCCGCTGAGGTCGACGAGGAGCTCGTCGCCGAGGTCCTGGCCATGTCCACCGGTATCCCGGTGGTCAAGCTGACCGAGGCCGAGTCCGCCAAGCTGCTCAATATGGAGTCCGAGCTCCACAAGCGCATCATCGGCCAGGACAAGGCCATCGCGGCCCTGTCCAAGTCCATCCGCCGCACCCGCGCGGGCCTGAAGGACCCCAAGCGCCCCGGCGGCTCCTTCATCTTCGCCGGCCCCACCGGCGTGGGCAAGACCGAGCTGGCCAAGGCCCTGGCGGAGTTCCTCTTCGACGACGAGGACGCCCTCATCCAGCTCGACATGTCCGAGTTCGCCGAGAAGCACACGGTCTCGCGCCTGTTCGGCGCGCCCCCCGGCTACGTCGGCTACGACGAGGGCGGCCAGCTCACCGAGAAGGTGCGCCGTCGGCCCTTCAGCGTGGTCCTGTTCGACGAGGTCGAGAAGGCCCACCCGGACATCTTCAACTCCCTCCTCCAGATCCTGGAGGACGGGCACCTGTCCGACGCCCAGGGCCGCGTGGTCGACTTCAAGAACACCGTCATCATCATGACCACCAACCTGGGCTCCAAGGACATCGGCAAGGCCGTGGCCACGGGCTTCCAGTCCACGGCGGGCGGCACCATGGACTACGAGGAGATGAAGGCCCACGTCAACCGCGAGCTCAAGAGCCAGTTCCGGCCCGAGTTCCTCAACCGCGTGGACGACCTCATCGTCTTCCCGCAGCTGACCAAGGACGAGGTCCGCCAGATCGTCGACCTCATGATCGCCCGCCTGGACAAGCGCCTGGTCGAGCAGGAGATGACCATCGAGCTGACCGAGGCCGCCAAGGAGCTGCTGGCCGAGCGCGGCTTCGACCCGGTGCTCGGCGCCCGCCCGCTGCGCCGCGCCATCCAGCGCGACATCGAGGACGCCCTGAGCGAGAAGATCCTCTTCGGGGAGATCGAGCGCGGCCAGAAGGTCATTGTCGACGCCGTCGGCGAGGGCGTCCTGGGCGAGTTCACCTTCCGCGGCGAGCCCTGGGACCCCCGGGTCGGCTCCGACCCGCTCAGCGCCGAGGTCGCCGCCCAGCAGGACGCCGAGAGGGTCGTCGCCGCCGTCGGCGGTCCCGCCGTGGGCGGGCGCGACGGCGGGCCCGGCGCCGCCGCCCAGGCGATCTGACGGCCGGCGATCCTCCCGCCCTCCGGCGCATCCGCTTCCGGCCCCGCCGCCCCGATCCGGGCGGCGGGCCGGAGCGCGTCGGGGCGCCGGCCGCGCCGCTCCGACCCCGCCGCGCGTCCGCCCCAAGAGGGGACCAAGGGCCTGTTAATCGTTGAATATACTGGGTGGATCATAGTTCCGCCCCCTCCTCGAGCGCCCCGCCGCCCCGTGCGGCGCCCGCCCGGGGGAGGGGCGCGGCGCCCGCCCCGGGACCCGGACGCCGTCGACCATCCCCGCCTGCCCAGGACAAGGACGACCATGGCACAGTTCTCCCACGACGGGAAAGTGGATCTGGCGCACAAGCCCATGATGACCACGCCCCAGATCCTGCTGATGAACGTCGGCTTCTTCGGCATTCAGTACTCCTTCGGCATGCAGCAGAACGTCATGTCGCCCATCTACCAGTTCCTCGGGGCCTCCCCCGACGAGCTGCCCATCCTCAACCTGGCCGGTCCCGTCACCGGCCTGCTCATCCAGCCGCTCATCGGGGCGCTGTCGGACCGGACCTGGTCGGACAAGTGGGGGCGGCGCAAGCCCTTCTTCCTCGTCGGCGCCGTCGGCTGCTCCGTGTTCCTGTTCCTCATGCCCTTCGTCACCGCCGTGTGGATGGCGGTGCTGTGCCTGTGGCTGCTGGACGCCTCGAACAACACGGCCATGGAGCCCTACCGGGCCTTCATCGGCGACCGCCTGCCCTCCAAGCAGATCGCCAAGGGCTTCCTCTCCCAGTCCCTGTTCATCGGCGCCGGCTCGGCCCTGGCCGCCGGGACCCTCGTCGTTCTGGAGAAGACCCTGGCGGGCGCCACCGCCGCCGGCATCCCCTACTGGGTCTTCGGCGCCTTCATGGTGGGCTCGGTGTGCTCCATCGGCTCGGTCCTCATCTCCGTGCTGTCCACCAAGGAGCTGCCGCCCACCCATGAGGACCTGGCCGAGCTCGAGCGCAAGAAGCGGGAGGAGGGCCCCTTCGGCTTCGTCAAGGACGTCGGCGTCGCCATCGTCGAGATGCCCCGCGGCCTGAAGAAGATGGCCCTGGTCTACCTCTTCCAGTGGTACGCCATGAACGTCTTCTGGCAGTACCTGAGCCTCATGTGCGCCGTCACCTACTTCGGCGTGAACCTGTCCGACCCGGGGTACGCCGAGACCGAGGCCTTCAACGACGCCTCCGGCTTCGCCGCCGGGCTCATGGTCGTCTACTACGTCTCCTGCACGGTCGTCGCCCTCTTCCTGGCGCGACTGGCCAACCGCATCGGCCCCAAGCACGTCCACACCGCGGCGCTGTGCCTCGCCGCCGTCTGCCTGGTCCTGCTCACCCGCATCGGCAGCCCCGGCCACACCGCGGTCCTCTACCTGCCCATGATCGGCATTGGTGTGGCCTGGGCTTCTATTACGGGCGTCCCCTACATCATGGCCATTGAGATGATCCGCAAGGAGCGCCGAGGCGTCTACATGGGCGTCATCAATATGATGATCGTCATCCCCCAGCTCATCCAGACCCTCACCTTCGGTCCCATTTACAAGCACCTGCTGGGCAACCACCCCGCCAACGCCCTGCTCTTCGTCGCGGCGCTCCTCGTGATCGCCGGGCTGCTCATCGAGTGGATCGATACGAAGAAGGACGCGGACCCGCTGGTGCGCGGCGCCGTCGCCGCCACCGAGACCGCCGTCGCCTGACCAGTCCCAGAGAGGATGACTACCGTGACCTACACGACCATTGTCGCCGGAGTCGGCGACCTGACGGACAACGCCCACGTCATCGACCGCGCCTGCGAGATGGCGCGCCTGAACGACGCCGCCCTGCTCCTCGTCGCGGGCTTCGACCCGGTCGCCCCCCGGGACCGGGCGCGCCTGACCGACGCCCCGCCGAGCATCCGCCCCGCCGAGGCGCGCCTGACCGAGGACGAGGCCTACGGGGTCGTGGAGAAGGCGCGCGACATCGCCGTCGAGCGCGGCGTCGACCTGGCCCAGGGCGTCGTCGTCGAGGGGGAGGCCGTCTCCGCCCTCACCCTCGTCGCCATTGAGACCCAGGCCGATCTCGTCGTCGTCGGATCGCGGGGCGTGGACTCCCTTCTGGGCAGGCTCTTCGGGGCGGTGAGCATCCAGGTGCTGCGCAAGTCCCGGTGCGACGTGCTCGTCGTCGTCGAGCCCGACGTCGCGACGGACTCCGCCGCTGCCGCCGCCCTCAGGGCCGCCGCCAATTCCGTGGCCGCCGCCGCCGTCGACACCGCCGTGGCGCATGTCGTGGCCACCGACGCCGCCGCTGTGGCGGAGTCCGCCGCTAAGACCGACGGGAAGCCGGCCGACGCCGACGCCGGGGAGCCGACCGACGCCGACGCCGGGGAGCCGACCGACGCCGGGGAGCCGACCGACGCCGACGCCGGGAAGTCGGGCGTCGCCAAGATCGCCGGGAAGTCGGGCGTCGCCAAGATCGCCGGGAAGTCGAGCGTCGCCAAGATCGCCGGGAAACTGGGCGTCGCCAAGATCACCGGGAAGTCGACCGACGCCGACGCCGGGAAGCCGGCCGACTGAGCCGGTCCCGACCCAGCGGCGGGGCGGTCCTGCACGGGACCGCCCCGCCGCGCTGCGCGGGCCGATGCGCGGGCGCCGCCGAGCGCGCGCCCCCGCCCCGGTGCGGCGCGACCGATCTTCTTCGGGCGAACTCGGCGGGGCGGGGCCGGTTCGGGCTAAGGTGGGATTGTTCGATGCCGAATCGTGACCTCCGCCGCGGGCGAGCCGGTCCGATGGCGCTGAGGGACGAGCACCCCGCCCGGGTGCGCGACGAGCGGACGCGAATGGAACCGAGACCAGTCACCAGGCAATACCGGAACCCCGCGGTCGCGGCGAGGCCCGCGCCGCCGCGGCCGAGCGAGCGCGTCATCCGCGCCGAGCGCCGGGTCGAGCGCGCCCGGCGCGAGCAGAGGCGGCTGGCCTACCTGCGCCGCCGCCGGCGCCTGCGCTACGACGACGTCGTCGTCGTCGAGGAGGCGGCCCTGCGCCGGGCCATCCTCGGCTCCGTCGTGGGCAACATCATGGAGTGGTACGACGTGGGCGTCTACGCCTACGTCGTCATCTTCATCGGCCCCGCCTTCCTGCCCGGGGCCTCCGACACCGCCCAGAACCTCTTCTCCCTGGCCGTCTTCGCCGTCACCTTCGTGGCCAGGCCCCTGGGGGGCGTCGTCCTGGGCCAGCTCGGGGACCGCCTGGGGCGCAAGGAGGTCCTCGCCTTCACCCTCATGATGATGGCGCTGGCGACCTTCGGCATCGGCGTCCTGCCGCCGGGCGCCGTGCTCGGCGTGTGGGCGCCCGTCCTGCTCATCTGCCTCAAGCTCGTCCAGGGCTTCTCCACCGGCGGGGAGTACGCCGGGGCGACCACCTTCATCACCGAGTACGCCCCGGACAAGAAGCGCGGCTTCTACGCCGCCCTGCTCGACTGGGGCTCCTACATGGGCAACGCCCTGGGGGCCGGCCTGGTCACCGTCCTCATGATCGTCCTGCCCAAGGACGTCATGTCCCAGTGGGGCTGGCGCATCCCCTTCCTCGTGGCCCTGCCCATGGGCGGGATCGCCCTGTACCTGCGGACCCGCATCGAGGACACCCCGGCCTTCCGCGGCGCCCGGGCCGAGGTCGACGACGAGGAGCCCGCCGACCTGGCCGCCGTCGAGACCGACATCATGCGGCCCGAGGGGCCGCTGGGGGTCGGGGACATGGTGCGCACCTACTGGCGCGAGCTCCTGACCGCCATAGTCCTGGTCGCCGGCGCCAACACGGTCGGCTACGCCCTGACCTCCTACATGCCGACCTACCTGACCGCGACGCTCCACTACGACGCCGAGCACGGCCCGCTGCTCACCCTGCCGGTCCTCGTCCTGGTCGCCTTCCTCGTGCCGGCGATCGGCTGGATCTCGGACCACGTGGGGCGCAGGCCCGTCCTGTTCTCCGCGGCGGTGAGCGTCATCGTCCTGTCCGTGCCCGCCTTCAAGCTCATGGAGCACGGCGCCGTGTGGTCGACGCTGCTGGGCCTGGGCCTGCTCGCCTACCCGGTGGCCGCCTACGTCGGCAACCTCGCCGCCTCCCTGCCGGCCATCTTCCCCACCGCCTCGCGCTACGGCGGCATGGGCATCTCCTACAACATCGCCGTCGCCGTCTTCGGCGGCACCGCGGCCCTCATCATGGAGTCCCTGGTCAAGCTCACGGGCAACAGCCTCGTGCCCGCCTACTGGCTCATCGCCACGTCCTCGGCCGCCTTCGTGGCCATCTTCAAGCTGCGCGAGACCGCGCGCCGCCCGCTGCCCGGCTCCATGCCGGCCGTCGCCTCCCGGGAGGAGGCCGCCGAGCTCGTCCAGACCCAGGAGGAGAACCCGGACCTGGACGTGGGCGAGATCTTCGCGGCGGCGCCGGCCCACCTGGTGGACACCGAGCCCACGGTCGAGGAGGCCCGCGTGGAGGCCGAGATCGCCTCCGCGGAGGAGGAGGCCGCCTGGAGGCGCCTGGCCCACGCCCGGCGGGCCGCCGCGCAGGCCCGTCAGGAGCTGCTCGCCGCCCGCCAGCGGCGCGAGATGCGGGAGGCGCGCGAGGGCGGCGGCGCGGTGCGGCGGCCGGGCCGTTGGTCGGATCCGGCACCGCGGTAGCCGCCCCGGCGCTGCGCGTTTGGCCTAGGACCTCAGTCACATTACAGTGGCCGTGGCATGACGCGATGTCGCGTCGACCCCACGCAACGAGATCCGAGAGAGACGATGATGCCCAAGTACGTGTACCGCTTCAGTGAGGGAGACAAGGACCAGAAGGACCTCCTGGGCGGCAAGGGGGCGAACCTCGCCGAGATGACCCGCCTCGGCCTGCCGGTTCCCCCCGGCTTCACCATCACCACCGACGCCTGCCGGGCCTACCTGCGCGACGGCGCCGTGCCCGACGAGCTCGCCGTCCAGGTCACCACCGCCCTGCGCGAGGTCGAGGAGGAGCTGGGCCGCGAGCTCGGCGCGAGCGAGGACCCGCTGCTCGTCTCCGTGCGCTCCGGCGCCAAGTTCTCCATGCCCGGCATGATGGAGACCGTTCTCAACATCGGGCTCAACGACGCCTCCGTCGTCGGCCTGGCCGCCGCCAGCGGCGACGAGCGCTTCGCCTGGGACTCCTACCGGCGCCTCATCCAGATGTTCGGCAAGACCGTCCTGGACATCGACGGCGAGCACTTCTCGGCCGCCCTGGACGCCAAGAAGGCCGAGCGCGGCGTCAAGCTCGACTACGAGCTGGACGTGGACGCCCTCACCGAGCTCGTCGAGCAGTACAAGGCGATCGTGCGCGAGCAGGCCGGCATCGACTTCCCCCAGGACCCGCGCGCCCAGCTCGACATGGCCACCGAGGCCGTCTTCCGCTCCTGGAACACCGAGCGCGCCCACATCTACCGGCGCCGCGAGAAGATCCCCCACGACCTGGGCACGGCCGTCAACGTGTGCACCATGGTCTTCGGCAATATGGGCCAGACCTCCGGCACCGGCGTGTGCTTCACCCGCGACCCCTCCACCGGGCAGTCCGGCGTCTACGGCGACTACCTGGTCAACGCCCAGGGCGAGGACGTCGTCGCCGGCATCCGCAACACCCTGTCCCTGGCGGACCTCGAGCGCCTGGACAAGACCTCCTACGACGAACTGCGCGCCGCCATGCGCAAGCTCGAGACCCACTACCGGGACCTGTGCGACATCGAGTTCACCATCGAGCGCGGCAGGCTCTGGCTCCTCCAGACCCGCGTGGGCAAGCGCACGGCCGCCGCCGCCTTCCGCGTGGCCACCCAGCTGGTCGACGAGAGGCTCATCACCATGGACGAGGCCCTCACCCGCGTCACCGGCGACCAGCTCAACCAGCTCATGTTCCCCCAGTTCGAGCGCACCGACGGCAACGACCTGCTCACCCGCGCCATGCCCGCCTCCCCGGGCGCCGCCGTCGGCCACATCGCCTTCGACAACGCCGAGGCCATCGCCCGCTCCGAGGCTGGCGAGTCCGTCATCCTCGTGCGCCGCGAGACCAACCCCGACGACCTGCCCGGCATGGTCGCGGCCGCCGGCGTGCTCACCGCCCGCGGCGGCAAGACCTCCCACGCCGCCGTCGTCGCCCGCGGCATGGGCAAGACCTGCGTGTGCGGCGCCGACCAGCTCGAGGTCGACGCCGTCGGCAGGACCATCACGGTCCACGGCCGCGACGACCTGGTCCTGACCTCCGACGACGTCATCGCCATCGACGGGCGCACCGGCGACGTCTTCCTCGGCGAGGTCCCCGTCTCCGACTCGCCCGTCATGACCTACCTGCGCCGCGGCCTGGAGGCGGCCCTCGACGCCGCCGGCGACGTCGACGCCCGCGAGCTCGTCACCAGCGTGGACCGCCTCATGAGCCACGCCGACCAGGTGCGGCGCCTGGTGGTGCGCGCCAACGCGGACACCCCCGACGACGCCCGCCACGCCATCCACCGCGGCGCCCAGGGCGTGGGCCTGTGCCGCACCGAGCACATGTTCCTGGGCGAGCGCAAGCAGTACGTCCAGAACCTCATCCTCGCCCGCACCGACGAGGAGCGCCGCCGGGCCCTCGCCGCGCTCCTGCCCCTGCAGAAGGGCGACTTCGTGAAGATGTTCGAGACCATGAACGGCAAGCCCATGACGGTGCGCCTCATCGACCCGCCGCTGCACGAGTTCCTGCCCGACCTGACCGAGCTGAGCGTCAAGGTGGCCGTGGACCGCGAGCGCGGCGAGCTCGACCCGGCCGATGAGGCGCTCCTGGCCGTGGTGCGCCGCAGCCACGAGGACAACCCCATGCTCGGCCTGCGCGGCGTGCGCCTGCTGCTGACCATGCCCGGGCTCATCGAGCTGCAGGTGCGGGCCATCGCCGAGGCCGCCGTCGAGCGCCTGCACGCCGGGGGCGACCCGCACCCGGAGATCATGATCCCGCTGGTGGGGTCGGTGCGCGAGCTCCAGATCGCGCGCGAGCGCACCGAGGCGGTCCTCGCGGAGGTCTCCGCCGAGTCCGGCTTCGAGCTCGACTTCCCGATCGGCTGCATGATCGAGCTGCCGCGCGCGGCGGTGTCCGCGGACACGATCGCCGAGGAGGCGGACTTCTTCTCCTTCGGCACCAACGACCTGACCCAGACCACGTGGGGCTTCTCGCGCGACGACGTCGAGGGCGTGTTCTTCAAGGAGTACCTCGACGAGGGCGTCTTCGGCGTCTCCCCCTTCGAGACCGTCGATGAGCGCGGCGTGGGGCGCATGGTCGAGATGGGCGTCGAGCGGGGCCGGGCCACCAAGCCGGGCCTGAAGATGGGCGTGTGCGGCGAGCAGGGCGGCGACCCGGACTCGATCCAGTTCTTCCACCGGACGGGCCTGGACTACGTCTCCTGCTCGCCCTTCCGCGTGCCGGTGGCGCGCCTGGAGTCGGGCCGCGCGGCGATCTTCTTCCCGCAGGCCGCCCGGGTCGCCGAGGAGGGCTGAGCGCGCCGGGCCCCGGCCCTGCCGCGGCTCCGGCCCTGGTCCTGGTCCTGCCCCGGCCCCCACCGCGGCTCCGGCTCCCGCCGCCGGACGCGGGGGCCGGGGCCGCGGTCCGCGAGCACGTCACTTAACCGCCGAGCACGTCACTTAACCCGCGAGCACGTACCTCTAGCAGACGTGCTCGCGGGTCAAGTGACGTGCTCGTCACCGGCCACCTCCCGGCGAGACTTCTCGCGGCTGCGGCCGAAGGGCTCGGAGCCGTCACCGGGCCGCGCGTCGGGGGACTCGCGCGCGGCCTTCCCGGCGGGGCTGCGGGGAGGCGCTGCGCGTCGAGGGGGCTCGCCCCGCCCATCGGCGGTGGAAAAGGTGGCTCCTGCGTACTTTTAGGGGTGCCCGTTGGGTTCGGCCGTTTGGCGAACGGCGTCATTCCGCCATTCTTCAACCGGGCGGTCCGGGGACGGGGCGTCAAAGATATGCGCCGGCCACCTTTTCGCGCCGCCGGAACCATAACAATGAACCGCGACATCCCGCCGGCGAAGGAGCCGCGCGGACGATTGCGCGCAGTGCCGGGCCGATTGTGACGGGGCTCACATCGCCGCCTTCGCGTCGGCCTCCGCGCCGGAGGCCGGGGCCGGTCGGGGCGACGCTCACCCGCCGCGGAGCCGGTGCACCGGTGCCGGCGGCCGTGACCGCGGCGTCGGACTCGCCCTCCCCCACCCGCCGCGGAGCCGGTGCGCGCCGCGGACGCCGACGGTAGGGTCGGCCCATGGGCGACCCGTGCTTCCTCCTTCACGTCACGCAGGCCGACCGCTGGCCGGCCGTCATCAGCAACCTGCGCAACCTCGCCGATCAGGGCCTGTCCTCCCGGGTGAGGGTGATGATCAACGGGACGGCGATCTACGCCGTGCAGGGCGACAACGACTGGACGGAGGCGATGCGGGAGGCCGCGCAGGACGGCGCCGTCTTCGAGATCTGCTCCCGCTCCGTCGCCAACCACCGCCTCCCCCCGCAGACCCTGCCGGAGTGGCTGACCACCGTCGATGCGGCGATCCCGGCCATCGCCCGGTACACCGCCGAGGGGTGGACCTACGTCAAGCCCTGACGGCGGCGCCTTCGGGCGAGGACGGCGGCCGCGGGCGGACGGGCGCGACGACGGCGAGCGGCCCCGGCCCGGGCCGCGGCGCTGACCCGGGCGACGCTTCCAGTCCGGGGTGCGGCGCCCATCGCAGGCGGGCGGACGGCCGGTGCCCGGCGTCGGCGAGTTCGCCGGACGGCGGAGCGTCGGGCAGGATGAGGTCATGAGCATGCCGACGACGCCTTCCAGCAGGGGAGCCTCCGGCGGGGGAGTCGTGCCCGACGGCGCGCACCGAGCCACCGCGGCCTCGGCCGCCCCCACGACCCGGGTCCCCACCGGGCCCTACGCGCCGGCCCGGTCCCACGGCTTCGTCGGCGCCTCGGCCTCCTCGGCCCCCCGCGCCTCCGCGACCTCCGCCGCCTCGGCCCCGCGGGCCGCCACCGCGCCGCGCCGCACCGGGTCGGCACGCCGGGCCGCCTCGCCGCACCGCGCCGCACCGCCGTACCAGGACGGTGCGCTGCAAACGCCCTACCAGGCCGCCTCGCCGCAGACGCCCTATCAGGCCAGTGCGCCGCAAACGCCGGCCCCGCTGGCGCGCGCCCTCGTCGAGAGCATCGAGAGCGTCGTCGTCGGCAAGCGCGAGGCCGTCGAGACGACCGTGGCCACCTTCCTCGCCGGCGGCCATCTCCTGGTCGAGGACGTCCCCGGCGTGGGCAAGACCACTCTCGCCCTGGCGCTCGCCCGCTGCCTGGAGCTGACCGCCAGCCGCATCCAGTTCACCGCCGACCTCCTGCCCGCCGACGTCACCGGCGTGAGCGTCTACGACCAGTCCACCCGCACCTTCCGCTTCCACCCCGGGCCGATCTTCGCCGGCGTCGTCGTCGCCGACGAGATCAACCGAGCCACCGCCCGCACCCAGTCGGCGCTCCTGGAGGCCATGGGGGAGGGGCATGTGAGCGTCGAGGGGGACACCCGCCCCCTGCCCGACCCCTTCATGGTGGTCGCCACCCAGAACCCGCTCGACATGGAGGGCACCTACCGCCTGCCCGAGGCCCAGCGCGACCGCTTCATGACCCGCCTGACCATGGGCTACCCGGAGCCCGAGGAGGAGGCCGCCATGCTGCTGGCCCGCGGCGGCGCCGACCCGCTCGACGCCCTGCGGCCCGTCGCCACCCAGGACGAGGCCCAGCGCGCCCGCCGCACCGTCGCGGGCCTGCACGTCGACCCCGCCGTTGCCCGCTACGCCGTCGAGCTGGTGGCCGCCACCCGCCGCGACCCGGCCCTCCTCCTGGGCGCCAGCCCGCGCGCCGGCCTCCAGCTCCTGGCCCACGCCCGGGCGCGCGCCGCCATGGACGGGCGCGGCTTCGTCTCGCCCGACGACGTCGCCCGGGCCGCCCCCGCGGTCCTGACCCACCGCCTCATCCCGGCCGAGCGCCACGTCTCCCCGGCCCGCACCCACGAGGCCGCGGCGCAGGCCCTGGCGCGGGTCGTGTCCGCGACCGCGGTGCCGGGCCGGCGATGACCCTCCGACGGCTGCGCCCCGCCGTGCCCCTGGTCGTCCCGACGGTGCACGGCTGGTGGCTGCTGGCCCTGGCCCTGGCGCTGGGCGTGTCCTGGCGCCTGACGGACCTGGGGCTGATGCGCTCGGCGGCGGTCCTGCTCGCCTGCCTCGCCGCCGTCGCGGCGCTGGGCGCCCTGCTGCTGGGGGCGGCCAGCCGCTCGCTCGTGCGCATCGCCGGGCCCGACCAGGTCGTGGCGGGCGAGTCTGGCCGCTGGCAGGCCGTGCTGGCGCCCCGCATCCCGCCCTGGGTGCAGGGCGAGCTGCGCATGCGGGTGGGCGGGCTCGGCGCGAGCCTGTCGCTGTTCGCGCCCCCGCCCGGGCCGACGGCGCCCGACCCCCCGGCGCCGACCCCGGGCGCACTGGCCCCGGCGCCGGCCCCGGGCTCGGCGGGCGGGCGCCTCGCCCCCGCCCGCCGTCGTGAACGGGTGGCCGACGTGAGGGTCGACGCGGACGGACGCGGCCTGCTGCCCCTGGAGGCCCGGACCCTCGTCCTGCACGAGCCGCTGGGACTCATGAGCGTGCGCCGCCGCGCCGTTGGCGCCCTCGACGTCGTCGTCCTGCCCGAGCGCGTGGAGGTTCCGGCCGCCCTGGCCCCGGCCCTCGACCGCGGCCCGGCGCGCGAGAGGGACGAGGAGCAGGGGGAGCTGCGCGACTACCGGCCCGGCGACTCCCTGGCCACGATCCACTGGAAGCAGTCGGCCCGCATCGACCGGCTCCTGGTCACCTCCCGTCAGCGCCTCGGGCTGGTGCGCCGCCGCCTCTGGTTCGACCCGCGCCCGGGCTCCTACGCCGACCGGGCCGAGCAGGAGCTGGCCCTGGCCGCCGCCGCGAGCGTCCTGGACTCCTGGAACGACGGCGCCGCCAGGCTCGAGCTGCGCATCGGCGCGCGCGCCCACCGCGCCGCCCCCGGCCGGGCCGTCGAGCTCATCCGGGTCCTGGCCCTGCTCGACCTGGGCGCCCTGCCCGCCGCCGCGGCCGTGGAGGCGGCCGACGCCGACCGGTCCGCGCCCGAGGAGGCGGCCGAGCGGACGGTCGAGCTGCTCGTGACCGGCAGTGGCTGGGAGCCCGCGCGGACCGAGGAGGAGTCCGACGCCGACGGCGCCGGGGTCCCGGGCCCGCGCGACCCTCGCGTCGTCCTGCGGGCGCGGGCCGGCGCCGTGGAGCTGGTGGAGCAGGGGGCGCGCCTATGAGCCCCCGCCCCGCCCGCACCGGCCCCCCGCCGCCGCCCCGGCCGTCCCGCCCCACCGGCCGGGCCGCCGCCAACCGACCGCCCGCCAGCCGATCGGCCGCCGCCAACCGACCGCCCGCCTCCGGCCGGGCGCCCCGGGCGGCCGTGCAGCGGGCCGCGGTCGTCGTCCTCGGGCGGACCTCGAACCCGAGCCCGGCGCGCTGGCAGCCGCCAGCCGCCGCCCTCATCACCCTGGTCGCCTGGTGGGCCGCCCTGGTCGCCCTGGAGCCGCTCTTCTCCCCGGGCCCGTGGCGCGGGCGCACGCTCGCCCTGGTCGCCGTCATCATGCTGACCCCGGCCCTCGTGCGCGCCGTCCGCCCCGCGCGGGACCTGGTCGCGGTGCTGGCCGCGTTCCTGGCGGGGGGCGCCGCCCTCGCCCTCCTCCTCAACGACCTGGGCGCCCTGGACGGCTGGCTGAAGGACCCCTCGGCCCAGTCGCACGCCATCGGCGAGGTCCTGGTCAGCAGCGTCCCGCCCGTGGACGTCGGCGCGGTCCTGGGCGGGGGCGTCCTCATCGCGGCGGCCCTGCTCTCCCTGGCCTGCGTCCTCATGTCCGACGGCGGGGCCGACGTCGTCGGCGCGACCGCCCTCGTGCCGGGGATCGCACTGCTGGCCCCGACCCTCATCCTGGGCCGGGCGCCGCGCGCGCACCTGGTCCTGACGGTGGGCCTGTGCGTGCTGCTGCTCGTCGTCGTCTCCGCGCCGCGCGGCGCGCGGTGCGCGGGTTCCCGGCTGCGGGCCGCCGGGACCGCCCTGGGCGACGGGGCCTCCCGCCTGGTCACGGCCGCCCTGGCCCTGATCCTGGCCATCGGGGTCCTCGGGCGGGCGCTGCCGGTTCCCGCCCTGCCCTGGTCCCAGCCCGGCGGCGCCTCCGCCCCCGAGGTCAGCCTCACGCTCAACCAGGACCTCGTGCGCGGTTCGAGCGCGCCGGTCCTGCAGTACTCCGGCCTGGAGTCGGGGACCTCGGTCAGACTCACCCTCGCCGTCATCGCCGACCTCGGCGGCGACACCTGGACGCCCCTGGACGACGCGCGCCGGGACGCCGCCGTCGACGAGCCGCAGCCCGGCACCGGCGCCGGGGCCGGGGCGCTGACCCCCGGCGGGGCGCTGCACGCGGCCGGCGCCGGCGCCGCGGACATGGAGAAGGGCCTGCCCGTCGTGGAGGTGAGGGTCACGGGCATGCGCTCCCACTGGTTGCCCGTGCTCCAGTCCACCCTCACGGTTGACGACGGGCAGGGCGTCGACCTGGGCGACTGGTCCTGGGTGTCGGGCACGTCGACGGCGCTGAGCGGCGGCTCCGAGGTCACCGCCGGCGCCCGGTACCGGGTGCGGGGGTGGAGCGCCGTCGCCGACGCCCAGGGCCATCCGCAGACGCCCGTGGGCATACCGGCTCCGACCCCGGACGCCGGGACGCTGGACCCGTACCTCGAGCTGCCCGCCTCCATGCCCGGCGTGATATCCGACACCGCACGGGCGGTCGTCGACGTCGCCGGCGCCGGTTCCGACCCCGCCGCCCGGGCGGCGGCCCTGGCCGCCTGGTTCCACGGCAACGGCTTCGTCTACGACGAGCGGGTCCCCGGCTCCTTCGACGGCGCGGCGGGCTCGGCCCCGCCCGTGCAGGTCGTCGCCTCCTTCCTCAACGAGCGCACCGGGTACTGCGTCCACTACTCGGCCGCCTTCACGCTCATGGCCCGCAGCCTCGGCCTGCCCACCCGCATCGCCGTCGGCTACGCCTCGACCTCGACCGCCGCCTCGGCGGGTGACTGGGTGACTGTCGGCGGCTCCCAGCTCCACGCCTGGCCGGAGGTGTGGATCGACGGCGTCGGCTGGCTCGCCTTCGAACCCACGCCCGGCGGCATCGGGGGGCAGGTCGGCGCGGTTCAGGCGCCGACGACCCCGGCGGCCCCGCCCACCGCCACGCCGTCGGCGCAGGCCGAGCCGACCGCGCCGGCCGGGGAGCAGGGGACGGGCGCTCCGGCACCGGCGTCGGCACCGGCGCCGACGGCGCGGCCGGGCGCCGCGGCGCCGGCGCTCCCCGCGGACCGGGCCGGCGGGGGCGGGGCGATCCCCGACCTGCGGATTCCCGCGCTCGTCCTGCTGGTCCTCCTCCTGGCGGCGCTCCCGGGGCTGGTTCGGGCGCTCCAGCGCTCGCGCCGTCGGGCCGCGGTGCGGCGCGGGCCCCGGCCCGGGGAGGCGGCGTGGCGCGAGCTGGTCGCCACCGCCGTCGACCTCGACCTGCTGCGCCGCGGCACCCGGCTGCGGGCGCGCACTCCCGAGGCCCTAGCCGAGCACCTGGCGTACGAGCTGGGCGGCGGGCCCGGGGCCGGAACCGGCACGGGCGGCGGGGCCGGAACCGGCGCGGACGGGCCCAGCCCGGGCGGCGGGCCCGACCCGGACGCACTCGCGGCGCTGACCCGCCTGGCCGGCGACGTCGTGGCCGAGCGCTACGGCACCGCGTCGGCGGATTCCGGGCGGCGCCGTCGGATCGAGGACGACCTGGGCCTGGTGACCGCGGTGATGAGCGCTACGGCTCCGCCCGGCCGACGTCTTCTTGCCAGAATTGTGCCGAGGAGTATGGTAGGTGGGCGGTTCGCGGAAGCGTGATGGCACCGTGACGTGAGAAGATGATGTTGCAGACGGGTCTACCTGCGACCCGGTCACCGCGGATGGATGGGAGAAGGGGCGACGATGACGCTGTTCGAGCTCAAGGACGGCCGGCTCGGCCCTGCCAGTCCCGGACGTCCCGCCGACGACGGCGCAACGGGGTGGGCCCTGGCCGCCGTGCGCCACCAGCTCACCGAGATCCTGGGCTGGCCCGTGCTGCCCATATCCTGGTCGCGAATCGAGGGCGGGGACGCCCTCACCGCCCTGGACCCCATCGGGCAGGTCATCCACCTGGAGGTGCTGCGGACGCTGGACGCCTCCGCCCTCCTGGCCGCCATGGCCCGTCAGGCCGAGGCCAGCGCCCTGAACCGGACCGAGCTGAGCGCCCTGTACCCGGGGGGCGCCGGGATCTTCCGCCGGGACTGGAACGCCTTCCGCGCCTCGGCCCCCGAGGGCGCGCGGCCGGGTCCGCGGCTCGTCATCGTCACGGCCTTCCTGGCGGCGGAGGTGCGCGCCGGCGCGGTGCTGCTGGCGGGCTCCGGGGTCGAGATCCGCGTGCTCGACGTGAGAATGGTCGGGGACGGCAACGGCCAGGAGCGGATTCTGGTGGGCGTGGAGCCCCTGCGCACCGCCGGCGCCGGCGCCAGCGCGAGCGCCGGGAACGCCGGGAATATGGGGAGCGCCGGGAATGTCGGCGGTGCGCCGGTCGAGGCCGGCGGCCGTCACGGGACGGGCCCGGTTGCGGAGCCCTCGCCCCGGCAGATGCCCGACACGACGGTGATGGCCCCGGCGACCCCCTCGTGGTCCGGGGCCCCCGACGGGCCGACGGGAACCGGTGTGCTGCCCGCGATGACGGGGTCCGGACCCTGGACGCCCGACGGGTCGACGCCGCCGGGGGGCAGCCCCATCGGCCCGGTGGCGCCTGGTGCGCCCGGAGGCCCGGGGGCGCCCGGCGCGCCCGGGGGCCCGGGGGTGCCCGGTGCGCCCGGGGGCCCGGGAGGCCCCGTCGGCCTGAGCGGTCCGGGAGGCCCCGGAGGCCCGGGGGCGCTCGGAGGCCCGGGGGCGCCCGTGACTCAACTGGCGACGGTGCCGGTCAGGCGGGCCAGCGGCCTCGTGTCGCCGTCGCACGTCATTCGCATGCCTGCGGGTGCGACGTCGCCCGTGCTGAGCCCGTCCAGCTCCGCGTCCGTGGCGAGCCCGTCGCCCGCCGCGCCGCCCCCTCCGCCGCCGGCGCTTCCGTCCGAGGCGTCGCCCCACGCGGCTCCCAGCGATCTGCCGACGGCCCCCTACTCGGTGGCCTCCCCGCCGCGCGAACCCTCCATGCCCGCCTTCTCCCCATCGGCCGCCCCGTCGTCGATCGCGCCCCCGCGCACGACGACGCCGTCGCGGCCGCTCACGCCCCCGCGGCCGATGGCGCAGGTGGCGCCGCCGGCGCCCATGTCCGCGCCGCCGGCCATGGGCTCCTCCCCGGCCCCGGCGGCCCCGTCCCCGATCGAACGGCCCGAGACCTCCTTCGCGCCGTCGGTGGTGCCCCCGCGCGTGCCGACGTCGTCGCGGTCGGCGACCCCGTCGCGGCCACTCACGCCCGCCCGACCCATGCCGCCGGTGGAGTGGGCGTCCTCCTCCCCGGCCGTCGCCTCCTCCCCGGCGACCGCGTCCCTGACCGAGCGGTTCGCGCCCTCCTTCGCGCCGTCGGTGGTGCCCCCGCGCGTGCCGACGTCGTCGCGGTCGGCGACCCCGTCGCGGCCACTCACGCCCGCCCGACCCATGCCGCCGGTGGTCGAGCCGTCGGCCGTGACCTCCTCCCCCTCCCCGGAGGGGTCTCTCCCGTCCGAGCTGTCCGCGGCCTCCTTCGCCCTGACCATGCCCATGACGACCTCGTCGGCATCGTCGGCGGCCGTGCCGTCGGTCTCGCCCGCCCCGCCGTCGGCATCGTCGGCGGCCTCGTCCCTGCCGTCGGCCCCGTCCATCCCGCCGTCGGTCTCATCGGCGGCCGCATCCATCCTGCCGTCGGCCCCGTCCGCCCTGCCGTCGGCGCTCTCGCCCGCGCCCCCGACCCGCGTGGGCGCCTTCTCCGATCACGGGGGAGCGCCGGCGCCCACCGGTCGGCAGGCCGTGTCCTGGCTCGACGAACGGCATGAGTCGAGGGTCCTGGTCGAGGACTTGCGCGGTCCGCACGCCGTCGTCGACAACGTCGACAGCAGGGATTCGATCGAGAAGCGCGCCTCTCATCGCTCGGCGGCGCCCGTGCTGGGGGCCAGGCCCACCGTTGCGCCCGGCGCGCCCGCCGCGCGGGCCCTGGCCGTCGTCGCCTCCAGGGTCGAGACCCCCGCGGCTCTCGTGTGGCGCAGCGCCCGCCGCGGCATCAACCACGAGGCCGTTCTCAGCGCCGACGGGTACCTCACGCTGGCCGACGGCCGTCGCTTCACCGATCCCTCGCGCGCCGCCGATGAGGCCCAGCACACCCAGGACACCGACGGGTGGCGGGTCTGGCGCCTCGGCCCCGGCGGTCCGAGCCTCGGCGAGATCCTCCAGTCCGAGTCGCAGGCTCCGGCCGAGCCGCGCCCGCAGGCCGAGTCCCGTCGTGCGCAGGCCGAGCCGCGGACCCGCGCCGAGCTGCGGGCCCGCGACCAGTACCGGGACCGCGACCGGATCGGCGCCTGACCCGCCGCCTCCCCGCCCGCCGTCCTGGCCGCCGACGTCGCCCCTGCCCCGTCGTCCTGGCCGCTGACTGACGGCTGGCCGGGGGTGCGTCTCTTAGTGTGGTGGCAATTCCCGCGGGGCTTCCGCCCGGGGTCGTCGGCACGGGCGGCGGGCATCGTGGGAGCCCTGTTCCTCAGCCAGATTCACAAGGAGTGCACCCACGATGCCCGCCACGAACCAGTCTGCCGTGTCCACGCTGATCCGGGAAGTCCTTGCCGACCCGGATCTGGCTCACGATGACGTCTTCCGCCGCCTGCTCCAGGCCGGGCTGCAGGATCTGGTCGACGCCGAGGCCGCCGCCGTGATCGGCGCGGGGCGCTACGAGCGCACCCCGCATCGCACCAACAGGCGCAACGGCACGAGGCCCAAGAC